>NZ_JBHWVV010000021.1:0-136752 GCF_042736715.1 Streptomyces sp. NPDC060049 | reverse complement strand
CCCCTCCCGCGGGAGGGGTGCCGGGCTCATTGCCCTGCCGTCGTGCGGCCGGGAGCGGCGGCGTTCAACCGGTCAGAGCGCCGCAACGGCCTCCGCGCCCTGCGTGAGGCGGCCGTCCGCCATCGTCGCGGTGCGGTCCATGCGCTCCAGGTGGGCGTGGTCGTGAGTGACCAGCACGGTGGCGGTGGAGCGTTCCCGGGTGAGGGTGACCAGCAGGTCCAGGACCGCGGCGCCACGGTCGTGGTCCAGCGCGCTCGTCGGCTCGTCCACCAGCAGCACCGCGGGCTCGTTCATCAGCGCGCGGGCGATGTTGACCCGCTGGCGCTGGCCGCCGGAGAGCTGGTGCGGCCGCTTGTCGGCCTTGTCGGCCAGACCCACCGCGTCCAGCAGCTCCAGGGCCCGCCGGCGATGCGTGCGCGCCGGGCGGCCGTGGATGTGCGCCATGACGTACAGCTGCTCGGCGGCGGTGAGCGAGGCCAGCAAGTTCGGCTGCTGGAAGACGATGCCGATCTTCTCCCGGCGCAGGGCCGCCTTCTCGGCCGCCCCGAGCTTCGCGACCTCCTGCCCCGCGACGACGACCTGCCCCGAGTCGGGGGTGACGAGGGTGGCGGCGACCGCGAGCAGGCTGGACTTGCCTGAGCCGGAGGGACCGATGACGGCCGTCAGGGTTCCGGCCGGCACCTCCAGGCCGACCGCGTCGAGGGCGGTGAGCCGGCCGTCGCCGTCCGGGTAGGTGAGGGTGACGTCGCGGACGAGCAGGGTCATCGGGCACTCCCGAGAGCGGTCAGGGGGTCTACGGCGGTGATCCGCCGGACGGACAGGGCCGCGCCCAGCGCGCCGAGCGCGATCATGACGGCGGCCGGGGCGAGCACGGTGGCGGTGTCGAGCACGAAGGGGACGTCGCCGCCGCTGATCAGGGCGCCGACGCCGGCGGCGAGGGCGGTGCCCGCGCCCGTACCGAGCACCAGCATCACCACGGCCTGTCCGAGGGCGTCCTTCAGGAGGTACGGGGTGGAGGCACCCAGTGCCTTCAGTACGGCGATGTCCCCGCTGCGCTGGATGGTCCACACGGTGAAGAAGGCGCCTATGACGAGGGCGGAGATGGCGAAGAGGAACCCGCGCATCAGCTGCAGCGAGCCGTTCTCCGAGGTGTAGGAGCCGATCGCGCTCAGCGCCTCGTCCACGGTCTGGGCCTGGGTGCCGGTGGCATCGTCCCCGGCCCCCCAGTCGACGTCGGCGGTCCCGTCCAGGGCGACGACGGTGGCGAGGGTGTCGGCCGGGGTGCCCGGGTTGCCGACGCGCTGCCAGTCGCCGAGGTCCGTCCAGACGACCGGGGTGTGGCTGTGGGAGGCCGTGCCGGAAACGGCGGCGACGGTCAGCTCGACCGGGCCGACGTTGAGCTTGTCGCCCGCGGTGAGCCCGCCGAGCTCCTTGGCGGCCTTCTCGCTGAGGACCGCCCGTCCCTGGGTGAGGCCCTGGTCCCGCGGGGCCAGCCGGCCCGCCGGATCCACGCCGAAGACGGACACGGAGGCGGCGCGCTCACCCGAGACGGCGTTGGTGGTGCGGATCCCCAGCGGCTCCGCCGAGGTCACCCCCGGCCGCTCGCGCCAGGCCTCCCAGGCCTTCTGGGGCACCTGGGAGCTGGTGAAGGAGACCTTCTGGTCCCCGGCGGGCGGGGCGAAGGCGAGGCGGGAGGTGGCGGGAAGGCCGGTGACGGCCGAGATGTTCTCCCGGGCCAGGCCGGCGGTGAGCCCGGACAGCAGGCCGACCAGCAGCGTGATGAGCAGCACGACCGAGCCCATCAGGGCGAAGCGGCCCTTGGCGAACCGTAGATCTCTCCATGCGACGAACATGTTCCCCACCTTGGTCTTCCGCGTGGGCACAGGGCATCGCGCCGCAGGAGGGATCCTGGAATCGAAGGACCCATACGGACATCGAACTTTCGGTTGACCGGGGCCACCGTTGCGGGACTTACGCTGGTCAGGCCATGACTGCCACCGACACGACCGCTCCCTGGCCCCACGGCGACCCCCGCCGGCCGCTTCCCCTGGGCACCCGCGCCCTGACCCCGGTCTCCCGCGTCCTGCGCCTGTGCCTGCACGCGCTGCTCCTGGGCTTGCTCGCGCTCGCCGCCGCACGGGCCGTCGCCGGGTCCGCGCCGGGCGCGGTGTGGGTGGTGGCGGCCTGCGCGGTACTGGCCGCCGTGTACGTCGCCGGGGCACGCGCCCCCGTCGTGCACCGCTCGGCGCGTGCCGGGGCGCTGTGGCTGGCCGGTCTCTGCGCGGCCTGGGCGGGACTGCTCGCGGTCTCCCCCGACGGTCTGTGGATCGCCTTCCCGCTGTACTTCCTGGAGCTGCACCTGCTGCGGCTGCGCTGGGGCGTGGCCGCCGTCGCCGTGACGGCCTGCGCGGCGATCGGCGGCTTCCTCGCGCACAGCGGGGCGGTGTCGCCCGGGGCGTTCCTCGGGCCGCTGCTGGGCGGGGCCGTGGCGGTGGCGACCGTACTGGGCTACCAGGCGCTGTACCGGGAGAGCGAGCGGCGGCGCGAGCTGATCGAGGAGCTCATCACGACCCGTGCCGAGCTGGCGGCGGCCGAGCGGGGCGCCGGGATCCTGGCGGAGCGGGAGCGCCTCGCGCGGGAGATCCACGACACCCTGGCGCAGGGGCTCTCCTCCATCCAGCTGCTGCTGCGGGCGGCGGAGCGGACCCTCGCCGAGGCGGCGGGGGCCCCCGGGCCGGCTCCGGCGGCTTCCACGGCCCCGGCGGTACCGGCGGTTCCCGCGGCCCCGGCGGTTCCGGCCTCTTCCACGGCCCCGGCGGTTCCGGCGGTTCCCGCGGCCCCGGCGGGGGCCCCCGGGCCGGCTCCGGCGGCCCCGGCCGTCGCCGACCCGACGGCGGCGGCGCTGGCGCACATCGCCCAGGCGCGCCAGGCCGCGCAGGAGAACCTCGCCGAGGCACGGCGCTTCGTACGGGCCCTGACGCCTCCGGACCTGGAACACGGGTCCCTCCCGGCCGCGCTGGAACGGCTTTGCGCGGGGGCGCCGGGCCCCCGGGTCCGCTTCTCCCTCAGCGGCACGTCCCGGCCCCTGCCCACGCCGTACGAGGTGGCGCTGCTGCGGATCGCGCAGTCGGCGCTGGCCAATGTGGTGCGGCACGCGGGGGCGGGCCGCGCCGAGATCACCCTCACGTTCATGGACACCTCCGTGACGCTGGACATCGTCGACGACGGGAAGGGCTTCGACCCCTCCGCGCCGGCTGCCGCCGGGAGGGACCCCCTGGCGTCCTCGTCCGCGCCCTCGGGCGGCGGCTTCGGCCTGCCGGCGATGCGCTCGCGGGCCGAGACGCTCAGCGGCCTGTTCACGGTCGAGTCCTCCCCCGGCCAGGGCACCGCCGTGGCCGTCACCCTGCCCCTGCCCGCGGAGGCACTCTCATGACGATCCGGCTGCTCCTGGCCGACGACCACCCGGTGGTCCGGGCCGGGCTGCGCGCGGTGCTGGACACCGAGCCGGACTTCGCGGTGGTGGCCGAGGCGGCCACGGCGGAGCGGGCGGTGGAGCTCGCCGGGCGCGACGGGGTGGACGTGGTCCTGATGGACCTCCAGTTCGGCCCCGGCCCCGGCATGCACGGCTCGGCGGCCACGGCGCTGATCACGGCGCGGCCGTCGGCTCCCCGCGTGCTGGTCCTGACCACGTACGACACGGACGCGGACATCCTGGCGGCGGTGGAGGCCGGCGCCTCGGGCTACCTGCTCAAGGACGCCCCGCCGGAGGAGCTCTCGGCGGCCGTCCGCACCGCGGCGGCGGGCCAGTCGGCGCTGGCCCCGGCGGTGGCGCTGCGCCTGATGGACCGCATGCGGACGCCGGCGGAGGCCCTGACCAAGCGGGAACTCGAGGTGCTCCAGCTGGTCGCGGACGGATTGTCGAACCAGCAGATCTCCAAGCAGCTCTTCCTCAGCCAGGCCACGGTCAAGTCCCACCTGGTCCACATCTACGCCAAGCTCGGCGTCGACTCCCGCACCTCGGCGGTGGCCGCGGCCGCCACCCGCCGCCTGATCCGCACCCCGTAGCCGGCGGCCCTTCGCCCGGGGGCCGGTCCGCGGCGGCTCTCAGGCCACCCAGTGCGGCCGTTCCACCGCCGGGGACAGCGGGACCCCGTCGTGGAAGGCCTGCGCGAGGAGCCGGACGCCCTCGTCCAGGCGGTCGGCGGGCAGCGTGTACGGGATCCGCAGCCGGTGCTCGAAGGTGCCCGGGTCCACGCCGAAGCGGGCGCCGCGGCCGAGGTGCACCCCGGCGGCCGCGGCCCGTTCGGACAGGGCGGAGCTGACCGGCTCGCCGAGGTCGACCCAGAGCGAGAGCCCGCCCGGCGGGAGCTGCCAGGACCATTCGGGGGTGTGCCGCTGGAGGGACCGTACGAGGGCCTCGCGCTGGATCCGCAGCTGCGCGAGGCGGGCGGGCAGGGACCGGTCCAGGCTCTCCATCAGCGGGAGCGCGACCAACTGGTCGAGGACCGAGCCGGTCATGTCGGCCGAGACCCGTACCGACGTCAGCTCCGTGATCATCTTCGCGCCGGCCCGGATCCAGCCCACCCGCAGGCCGCCCCAGTGCGTCTTGCTGAGCGAGCCGATGGTGATCACGTGGTCCGCGCCGCCGCGCGGCGCGAGCGAGGCCAGCGGCGCGGGCGCGGGAACGTCCAGCGCGATGTCGGCGATGGTCTCGTCGACCACCAGCCAGGTCCCGGTGGCCCGGGTGGCAGCGAGCAGCCGCAACCGCTGCTCCGGAGGCATCAGCGCGCCGGTCGGGTTGTGGAAGTCGGGGATCGCGTAGGCCAGCCTGGGCACGGTCTGGCGGAGCGTGGATTCGGCGATCTCCATGTCCCAGCCCGCGTCGGAGACGGCGATGGACCCGGTGCGCAGCCCGGCGTGGCGCAGGGCGTCGAGCGCGTTGGCGTAGGTCGGGTTCTCGGTGACGACCCGGTCGCCGGGGCGGCAGAGCAGGCTGACGACCAGCGCGAAGGCCTGCTGGGCGCCGGCCGTGACCAGGATCTGTTCGGGGCGGGTGGGCAGCCCGCGCCGGGTGAACCGGTCGGCGACGGCCGTGCGCAGGTCGGGCAGGCCGAAAGGGTGGTAGCCGGGCGTGCGGGCGAGCCGGGGCAGCCGGGGGGCCGCCCACTCGAAGGCTTCGCGCAGGCTGTCCTGCGGGGCGCCCATGGCGGCGATGGCGAGGTCGATGCCCGGGTCGCCGTCGGGGCGGCCTCCGGTGCCACCGCCGAGGAGGGCGGGCGAACCGACCGGCAGGTGCCCGTCGGGGAGCTCGGTCCAGGTGCCGGCGCCGCGCCGGCTGCGGACGTAGCCGCTCTCGCGCAGGAGGTCGTAGGCGCCCGTGACGGTGGCCCGGCTGGCGCCGACCGCTTCCGCGAGCTCGCGTTCGGCGGGCAGGCGCACGTGCAGGGCGACCCTGCCGTCGAGGATCAGGGTGCGGACGGCGTCGGCCAGGGCCCGGTAGCCGGGGCGGGCCAGTACCCCGGCGGGGAGCAGGGCAGCGAGCTGCCGGCTGCCTATCGTCCTGTCCGCCGTGTGGACCACTCGCCCGTTCGCCATGCCAACCTCCCTCGATTGGCTCTGCCTACCAGGCCAATCAGCGACAAGACTCGCCTCATTGGCCCCCGATTGGCAAGGAGACGCCGCGATGTTGACCGACCGTGACGAGAGAGCCCTGGTCGCCGCCGCCGAGAACCGGATCACCGAGCCGCTGCGGGCCCGGGCGGCGCTGGCCGCCGTACCGGGCGCCGTACGCGGCTTCCTGCGGGGCTTGCGGCGCGGCGAGCGAGAATCGGTGACATGGCACTCCACAGCGACACCCGCGGGCCACGGCCCCAGCAGCGGCAGCGCGAACAGCACGCGGCAGCGGGCCACCCCGCTCCCCCGGTGATCGCGGGCCTGCTCCTGGCGGCGGGAGGTGGCCGGCGCCTGGGCGGCCGCCCGAAGGCCCTGCTGCCCTACCGGGGCCGCCCCTTGGTGGAGAACGCCGTACGGGTGCTGCGGGAGGCGGGCTGCGGCCCGCTCCACGTGGTGCTCGGCGCGTCGGCCGCCGAGGTGCGCGAGCGGGCCGACCTGAGCGGATGCGTGGTGAGCGAGAACCCGGACTGGGCCGAGGGCATGGGCTCGTCGCTGCGGGTCGGTCTCGCCTCGCTGGCCGGTACGGGCGCCCTGGCCGCCCTGGTGTCACTGGTGGACCAGCCGGGCATCGGGCCGGAGGCGGTGGCCCGGGTCCGGGCGGCCTACCGCTCTCCCGCGAGCCTGGTCGCGGCGGCGTACGGCGGCGAGCGCGGGCACCCGGTGCTCTTCGGGGCGGACCGCTGGCCGGACATCGTGGCGACGGCCACGGGTGACAAGGGCGCGCGGGTGCACTTGTCGGCGCACGCGCATGAGCTCACGCTGGTCGAGTGCGGGGACGTCGCCGAGCCCTTCGACATCGACACCCCGCCCGACCTGGCACGACTGGCTTGAGCCGGATGCGCGTCCGGCCTGAGCGGGGCGTGACGGCCATGGCACTGAGGGCCACCACCCAGCGGATTCTGTCGACTCAGAGAATCTCGACATCAACAAACCATTGAACTTCCACCATGAGGAAATTACTATCCACTGGTCAGAAGCGCCCTGAACCCCCAGACGGCGCCCGCGACCGTATCCCGGAACTCTCCACACCCGACGGCACTGCGTGCCGTCCAGCGCGAGCATTCCCCGCGGCCGCCAGGCACCGCCGCTGAAGGAGTGACAGATATGTCCGCACCAGCGCCGTCATCGCTGGCCATCGTCGATGCCGAGCCCCTGCCCCGGCAGGACGAGGTCCTCACCGAAGCGGCACTCGCCTTCGTGGCCGAGCTCCACCGCCGGTTCGCCCCGCGCCGCGCGGAGCTCCTCGCCCTGCGCTCCGCGCGCCGCGCCGAGATCGCCCGCACCTCCACCCTCGACTTCCTCCCGGACACCGCACAGGTCCGCGAGGGCGACTGGAAGGTGGCGCCGGCCCCGGCCGCGCTGAACGACCGCCGTGTGGAGATCACCGGCCCGACGGACCGCAAGATGACCATCAACGCCCTGAACTCGGGCGCCAAAGTCTGGCTCGCGGACTTCGAGGACGCCTCCGCTCCCACCTGGGAGAACGTCGTCCTCGGCCAGCTCAACCTGATCGACGCCTACGAGCGCCGCATCGACTTCACCGACGCCCGCACCGGCAAGGCCTACGCCCTGAAGCCCGCCGCGGAACTCGCCACCGTCGTGATGCGCCCGCGCGGCTGGCACCTCGAGGAGCGCCACCTGCGCTTCGAGGGCGGCCCCACGTCCGGTTCGCTCGTCGACTTCGGCCTGTACTTCTTCCACAACGCGAAGCGTCTGATCGACCTCGGCAAGGGCCCGTACTTCTACCTCCCGAAGACCGAGTCGCACCTCGAGGCACGCCTCTGGAACGAGATCTTCGTCTTCGCCCAGGACTACGTCGGCATCCCGCAGGGAACGGTCCGCGCGACCGTCCTGATCGAGACCATCACCGCCGCGTACGAGATGGAAGAGATCCTCTTCGAGCTGCGCGACCACGCGGCGGGCCTGAACGCCGGCCGCTGGGACTACCTCTTCTCCATCGTCAAGAACTTCCGTGACGGCGGCGAGAAGTTCGTCCTTCCGGACCGCAACGCGGTGACGATGACCGCCCCGTTCATGCGCGCCTACACCGAGCTGCTGGTCAAGACCTGCCACAAGCGCGGCGCGCACGCCATCGGCGGCATGGCGGCCTTCATCCCGTCCCGCAAGGACGCCGAGATCAACAAGGTCGCCTTCGAGAAGGTCAAGGCCGACAAGGACCGCGAGGCCGGCGACGGCTTCGACGGCTCCTGGGTCGCACACCCCGATCTGGTCCCGATCGCGATGGCCTCCTTCGACGCGGTCCTCGGCGACAAGCCGAACCAGAAGGACCGCCTGCGCGAGGACGTCTCGGTGGCCCCGGGCGAGCTGATCGCGATCGACTCCCTGGACGCGAAGCCCACCTACGAGGGCCTGCGCAACGCGGTCCAGGTCGGCATCCGCTACATCGAGGCCTGGCTGCGCGGCCTCGGCGCCGTCGGCATCTTCGGCCTGATGGAGGACGCGGCCACCGCCGAGATCTCGCGCTCGCAGATCTGGCAGTGGATCAACGCCGGCGTCGTCTTCGAGAACGGCAAGCTCGCCACCGCCGACCTCACCCGCGAGGTCGCCGCCGCCGAACTCGCCGCGATCCGCGCCGAGGTCGGCGAGGAGGCCTTCGCTTCCGGAAAGTGGCAGCAGGCTCACGACCTCCTGCTCCAGGTCTCCCTGGACGCCGACTACGCCGATTTCCTCACCCTGCCGGCGTACGACCAGCTCATCGGCTGACCCACCCCGCCTCCGGCTGAAACGCACAGCAGCCGGGACCCGACCGCGCCCCCGAAGCCCTCCGGCTCCGGGGGCGCGGTCATGTGCGCGGTCATGTGCGGGCACGTGCGCCGTCAACTGCCCGGCGAGGGGCCGCCGGCGGGGTCGGCGACGGCCGGCCGGACCTCCGGGCCGAACGACCGATCGGTTGTTACTTGTTCGTAACTTGCCTGTACCTAGCGGTAACAACGCGCGGCGTGGGAACTTTCCGGATGCCACCGGCCGGAGGTAACCCCCACTTACCAGCCATGCATCGGAGTTGTTCCTGACTTCGCCATGGCCGACCGCAGGAGTTCCGCAGTGATCGGATTCCGCAACGACAGCACGAACCGGACCACCCGCAGTCGAGTGCGACGACTGGCCGGGATCGGGATGGCACTGCCGCTCGCCGCCGGGGCGCTGGCGGCCGGCGGGGCCGGAACGGCCGTGGCCGCGCCGGGGAACGGGCCCACCGCCGTGGTGTCCATGGGCGACAGCTACATCTCCGGCGAGGCAGGGCGCTGGAAGGGCAACAGCCTGACCAACACCGGGAGTCGGATCGGCACCGACCGGGCGTGGGTCAGCGGCAGCAGCTACGACCCCGGCAAGGTCTACGGGGCCACCGCCGGCGGCTGTCACCGGTCGGACTCCGCCGAGGTGAAGAGCGCCGGGGCCATCGCCGACGTCGCCGTCAACCTGGCCTGCTCCGGAGCGGTGTCGCAGAACGTCTTCCGCGCCTCCAACGGCGGCGTCGCCTTCAAGGGCGAGGCGCCGCAGGCCGATCAGCTCGCCGCCGTGGCCGCGAGCAACGACGTCAAGGTCATCGCGCTGTCCATCGGCGGGAACGACCTCGGGTTCGCCGACATCATCAAGGAGTGCGCGTACGACTTCATCATCTGGAACTCCTACTGCTACGACGACCAGCAGGAGGGCGTGAACCGGAAGATGGACGCCGTCATGGCGGACGTCGGCAAGTCCGTGGACGAGGTGCGGGCCGTCATGCGCGGCGCCGGGTACGCCGACTCCTCGTACCGGATCGTGCTGCAGTCCTACCCCTCGCCGATCCCGCGCGGGGCCGAGAACCGCTACACGCAGAGCGACTGGAGCCGGCTCAACAGCGGCGGCTGCCCGTTCTGGAACAGGGACTCCGACTGGGCGCGGGACTCGCTCGTGCCGCAGATCGCCGGTCGCCTCAAGGCAGTTGCCGCCGCCAAGGGCGCGCAGTTCCTGGACCTGAAGGACATGATGCAGGGCCGTGAGGTCTGCGCGAAGGCGAGCAAGCAGGTGACCTCCGCGGCGCCGGCTTCCGCGAAGACGAGCGAGTGGGCGCGCTGGATCGACAGCAGCGAGACGCAGGGCCTGATCCAGGAGTCCATGCACCCGAACTACTTCGGCCAGCTGGCGGCCGGGCGCTGCCTGGCGCTGGTCGTGGCGCAGCCGGCGGGCAGCGGCTTCGGCTGCAAGAACACCGCCGGGGCCGACCAGACCGGGATGTACCTGACCCCCGCCTCCTGACGGCCCCACCCCGCGGCCGCTGCACCGTAATTCGGATGATCGGCGCGGGTACGGGCCGGCATGCTCGCAGGCATGCCAGCCCGTACCGCGCGTCCCATCCGTCCCGACCGCCCGAACCTCTACATCTCCGTCGACGTCGAGGCCGACGGGCCCGTCCCGGGGCCCTATTCGATGATCAGCTTCGGCGCCGCCGTGGCGGGGCGGCAGGATGGCGCTTCGTATACGGCCGCCGATCCGCAGCGCGACACCTTCTACCGGGAGTTGCGCCCGATCAGCGACGCGTACGTGCCCGAGGCCCTCGCCGTCAGCGGCCTGGACCGGGACCGGCTGGTCCGGGAGGGCGCCGATCCTGCCGCGGCCATGGCCGAGTTCCGCACCTGGGTGCGGGAGGTGTCCGCGGAGGCGGGGGCGCAGCCGGTGATGTGCGCATACCCGGCTCCTTTCGACTGGACCTTCCTGTACTGGTACCTGATGAGCTTCGGCGGGGACAGCCCCTTCGGCCACTCCGGCTGTTTGGACATGAAGACCCTGTACGCGACGAAGGCGCGGGTGCCGCTGCGCGCCGCGGTCAAGGGCCGCATGCCCCGCGAACTGCTGTCGGAGCGGCGGCACACGCACCACGCCCTCGACGACGCCGTCGAACAGGCCGACCTCATGAGCAATCTGATGCTCTGGCAGACCTGACCGGCGGGGCGGCGTCAGCGGCGCTACAGACAGCCCTTGCGCCGCAAGTGGGAGAACATCGCGATGCCCGAACCCGCCACCAGGACGAGGAAGGCCGGCCATGCCCACACCAACTGGGTCTCCGGCTGATAGAAGTTCGCGGAGTAGATGCCGCCCAGCAGCGTGGGAATCATGAACACCACGAGCCAGGAGCTCACCCTGCGCGCCACCCGCGTCCCCCGGTAGAGGTCCACCGACTTCTTGTGGAGCAGGACCATTTCCTTCCGGTACCTGCGGAGTCCCAGGATGAAGGTGTGCAGTTCCTCGTTCGAGCACGCGTCGAGGTCCTTCGGGGACAGCCCGGTCAGGCTGGGGTGCACGGCTTTGTCCGACATGCCAATTTCCCTTTCTCTGCTCGCTGCCAACGTCCTGCGCCGCAGGCCTACAGCCAGCCCTTGCGCTTGACCGCGAAGAAGGTGGCCAGCGCGCTGGATGCCAGTACGGCGAGGAAGATCGGCCAGCCGTACTTGAACTGGAGTTCCGGCATGTGCTCGAAGTTGGAGCCGTAGAGCGACGCGAGAGCTCCGGGCACCACCGCGATCGCCGTCCAGGCGCTCACTTTCCGGGTTTCCACGGTGACCTCCAACTGGTCCTCGGTGATCTCCCGGATGTCTTCCATTTCCTTGTTCAGCCCGCGGATCTCCGCGTTGATCTCGCGGAGCAGCTCCACCTTCTGGGCGTGTTCTCCCACCGTCTCGACCGGCATGAGCTTGTCGTCGCGGTCCGTGGGCGTCGTATTGGTCATGGGGATTCCTCCTGTCAAGGCACGTCCCCCGGGCGGCACTTGGTGCGCACCCGTCGCCGCTCGGCGGATTCAGGACGTGCTTGGGGCGGTAAAGATGCGGTGAATGTGTTCGCTGAGATCGCTGAGAACAGTTGATGGAGCGGCACACGTCGGCAGCCGCGCGGCCCGGTCGAGAACCGTGACGTGCCGGGGCACGCCGGACCGGCGTCGGATGTGCATAAGAGAGCCGCGTCACGCGAAGGCGCTCGGTTCAGGCCCAGCAGCCCGATGGAAAAGGCCCGCTGAATCGACAGACGCGCCGTGGAGACGCCCCGCCGTGTGCGGCGGGCGTGCCGCTACTGCGGTACGTCAAGCGGGATCGGTGGCGTGTACGGCATGTGACTACTGCCACTAGGCACGCTGATCACCTCCCGCAAATCCAGGCGCGGCTTTTCCGCGCCTCAGACACGGTAAACGACAGGCAATGTGTTTACAAAGTCGGACAATGGCGTATCAGTCCGATCCGCCCCGTTAAACGGCGGAACCCGCCCCTGGCGGGCATCCGGTGTGATGCGTGATCAGGCGGCGGGGTCCGCGTCTTCGGGGGTGGGCGCGGCAAGGCTCCTGTCGTGACGCGCGGGCAACTCGCCACCGGACAGCGGAGGTTCGTCGAGCCCCGCGGTCCACGCCCGGCACGGCGCCGCCGCGGTGCGGGTTCCGTACGGTCACGGAGTCCGGTCGGGCAGACAGCGAGGCGCGGTCGCCGCGGACGAGGCGTACTCGTCCGCGGCAACCGCGCCCGCCTGCCTCGGGGGCCGGCTTCGTCTCCCCCCGACAACGCGGCCAGGTGCGGTGCCAGGCGTCGCGGGCCCGGCAAGATCCGAAAGAGACGGCCTAGTGCACCGGCACCGGGTCCGGGGCGGCCGCGGAGGCCGCGTCCTTCTTCGCGCCGAGGTGGTTGAAGGCCAGGTTCAGTGCGATGGCCACGACGCAGCCGGTGCTGATGCCGGAGTCCAGGACGACCAGCAGGTCGTCGGGGAAGGCGTGGTAGAAGCCGGGGGCCGCGATCGGGATCAGGCCGATGCCGAGGGCGGCGGCGACGATCAGGGCGTTCTCGCCCTTCTCCATGGCCGCGCCGGCCAACGTCTGGATGCCGCTGGCGGCCACCGAGCCGAACAGGACCACGCCCGCGCCGCCGAGGACCGGCAGGGGGACGACCCCGATGACGGAGGCGGCGACCGGGCACAGGCCGAGCAGGATCAGGATGCCGCCGCCGGCCGCGACGACGAACCGGCTGCGCACCTTGGTCATGGCGACCAAGCCGATGTTCTGCGCGAAGGCACTGCACATGAAGCCGTTGAACAGCGGGCTGACCGCGCTGCCGAGCGCGTCGGCGCGCAGGCCGCCCTCGATGGTCCTCGCGTCCGCGGGGCGGTCGACGATCTTGCCGAGGGCCAGGATGTCGGCGGTGGATTCGGTCATGCACACCAGCATCACGATGCACATGGAGACGATCGCGGCGACCTGGAACTGCGGGGCCCCGAAGTGGAACGGCGTCGGGAAGCCGATGAGGCCGGCGTTCGTGACGGCGTCGAAGTTCGTCATCCCCAGCGGCAGGGCGACGAGCGTGCCGGCGACCAGGCCGAGGAGGATGGAGATCTGCTGGAGGAAGCCGCGCAGGAACTTGCGCATCACGAGGACGATCGCGAGGGTGGCGGCGGCCAGGGCGATGTTCTTCACCGAGCCGTAGTCGGTGGCCGTGCGGTTGCCGCCCTGCGACCAGTTGAAGGCCACCGGGAGCAGCGAGACGCCGATCAGGGTGATGACCGTACCGGTGACGACCGGCGGGAAGAACCTGACCAGTCGGCCGAAGTAGGGGGCGGCGAAGAAGCCGAGGACGCCGGCGACGATGATCGCGCCGAAGATGACCGGGATGGCGTGGTCGCCTTCTCCCTTGCCTATGGCGATCATCGGGGTGACTCCGGCGAAGGAAACGCCGTTCACGAAGGGGAGTTTGGCGCCGATCTTCCAGAATCCGAGGGTCTGGAGGAGGGTGGCGAGTCCCGCGGTGAAGAGCGAGGCGCCCATCAGGAAGGCGGTCTCGGTCGCGGAGAGGCCGACGGCCGGGCCGACGATCATGGGCGGGGCGACCACACCGGCGTACATCGCCGCCACGTGCTGGAGGCCGCTCGTGAACATCTTCAGCGGGGGCAGGGTCTCGTCGACCGGGTGCTTCTCCACCGGTACTGCGACTGCGTTTTTGCGAAACCTGGGCGTCAGGGCCACGGCTTCCTCCGGTCGGTTATACACGTCGGCAGGGACGTGGGTGTCATGGAGGTGGTGCGAAAACGGTGCTGGTCGAGCCTTTGTCGAGTTGTGGGGTGGTGCTGGATGTCGCGCCCCAAGGGGTGCGGGAACGATTCGCCCGAGTCGTCTCCGCGGTGTGGCGGCGCGAGCCGTCGGCTGAGGTACGGCGCGTGCGCCGCGTGCGCCGCGGGAGAAGAGCTGGAGGTGCCGTGGCAGTGGCGTGGTTCACGGGCTGCGGCGCACGGGGCACGAGTCGCACGCAGGGCACGGTCACCGCTCCCGGAGGCGCCCTCGGAAAATCCTCGGGCGCTCCCGGGAACGGCTGCCGCGGACCCCGCTCGGGTCCGCGTCCGCCGGCCGGGGGCCGTCCCCCCCGGCCGGACTCCGGGGGATCAGGCCTGCGCGGAGATCCGCGCGAGGCGCTGGGCCTCTTCCCGCGTGGACACCGCGATGGCGTCCTCGTCGGCGAAGAGGAGGCGGTTGTTCTCGACGATCTGCTTGCCGTTGACCAGCGACAGGGTCACCGGGGCGGCCGCGCCGAAGACCAGTGCGGTGACCGGGTCCGCGATCGAGGAGTGCAGGAGGGTGCTCACGTTCCACATCACCAGGTCGGCGCACTTGCCGACCTCGAGCGAGCCGATGCTGTCGGCGCGGCCGAGGACCTGGGCGCCACCGTACGTACCCAGGCGCAGGGCCTGGCGCGCGTTGAGGGCGCGCTCGCGGTGGACCGGGTTGAGGCGGTTGATGAGGAGAGCGTTGCGCAGCTCGGTGTGCAGCTCACCGGACTCGTTGGAGGCGGTGCCGTCCACGCCGAGGCCGACCGGGACACCGGCGGCGAGCATGTCCGGGACGCGGGCGATACCGGCGGCCAGACGGGCGTTGGAGGACGGGCAGTGCGCGACACCGGTCTTGGTACGTGCGAACGCGGCGATGTCGGAGTCGTTCATGTGGACGCTGTGCGCCATCCACACGTCTTCGCCGAGCCAGCCGGTCGACTCGAAGTAGTCGGTGGGGCCCATGCCGAAGAGTTCCTTGCAGAACTGCTCTTCCTCGACGGTCTCCGAGCCGTGCGTGTGCATGCGCACACCCAGGCGGCGGGCCAGCTCGGCGCCCTGCCGCAGCAGCTCGGTGGAGACCGAGAAGGGGGAGCACGGGGCGACCGCGACCTGGGTCATCGAGTCGAAGGAGGCGTCGTGGTGCTTCTTGACGGTCGCCTCGGTGTCGGCCAGCGCGCCCTCGAGGGTTTCGACCGCGTGGTCCGGCGGCAGGCCGCCGTCCTTCTCGCTGCGGTCCATCGAACCGCGGGCGAGGGTGAAGCGGACGCCCATCTCGGACGCGGCGCGGATGATCGAGCCGGAGAGGTCGCCGGAGCCCTTGGGGAACACGTAGTGGTGGTCCATGGCGGTGGTGACACCGCCCTTGGCCATCGCGGCGAGGGATCCCTGCGCGGCCGTGTACGTCATCTGCTCGTCGATGCGAGCCCACGTCGGGTACAGCGCGACGAGCCAGTTGAACAGGTTGTGGTCGGTGGCCAGACCACGGGTGATCCACTGGTAGAAGTGGTGGTGGGTGTTGACCAGACCCGGGGTGACGAGGTGACCCGTGCCGTCGATGCGGCGGACCACATTGTCGAGGTTCTCGGGGGCCTTGCCCGCACCGATCGACTCGATTTTGTTGCCTGCGACGACCACGTAGCCCGAGGCGTACTCGGTGTCGTTCGCGTCAACGGTTGCAATCGCACAGTTCTCGATGACGATGCGCTCTACGGCGCTGCCAAGGGCTGCCGATGCTGCCATGGGACTTCCTCGTGCTTTCAGTGGCGGTGCGGGCACGGCAGGACCCAGGGGATTTGAGTGCCGGAGCCGGGGGCCTTGACAGCTGACAGTACTGCCGCCCGTGCGATGCGTCCGGGTGCCGATTCAGGAAGTTGAAGGGTGTCGCACCGTCCCGGGGCCACTGCGGAGCCCCGGGACGGGCGTGCCGCGTCAGAGGTTGGTCATGTCCACGGGGATACGGGCGTCGACACCGTCGCGAAGGACGGTCGCCTCGATCAGACCGTAGGGCCGGTCCGCCGCGAAGTACACCTCGTTGTCGTTCTTGAGGCCGAAGGGCTCCAGGTCGACGAGGAAGTGGTGCTTGTTCGGGAGCGAGAAGCGGACCTCGTCGATCTCCGAACGGTGGTTGATGATGCGCGAGCCCATCTGGTACAGGGTCTGCTGCAGCGAGAGGGAGTAGGTCTCGGCGAAGGCCTGCAGCATGTGCTTGCGGGTCTCGGCGTAGGACTTCTCCCAGTTGGGCATCCGCTGCTCGTCGTCCGACCAGGCGAAGCGCCAGCGAGCCGAAACCTGGGTCGCCAGGATGCGGTCGTAGGCCTCCTTCAGGGTCGTGTACTTGTCCTTCACGTAACCCCAGAACTCGGAGTTCGTGGAGTTCATGACGACCAGGTCCTTGAGGCCGGAGATGACCTCCCAGTTCTTGCCGTCGTACGTGATCTGGGTGACGCGGGTCTCCATGCCCTGGCGGACGAAGGAGTGGTTCACCTCGTCGGAGCCGATGAACTTGGAGTTGGCGTCCGAGGTGGCGATCCGGTCCCAGGAGTACTCCTCGATCCGGATGCGCGCCTTCTGGATCGGCTCCTGGCTGTTGACGAACCAGCGCGCCAGGTGGATGCCGAACTGCTCGGCGGACTCGATGCCGTACTCCTTGGCGAACGCGTACACCGTGTTCTTGGTGGTGTCCGTCGGCAGGACGTTGGCGTTCGAGCCGGAGTAGTGGACGTCGTCCATGTCACCCGAGAGGGCGACCGAGACGTTCAAATCCTTGATGTGGTGGGTGTCGCCGTCCCGCGTGATCTTGACTACGCGGTTCTCTGCTTTGCCGTACTGGTTCTGGCCGAGAATCGTGGGCATGGTCTGCTAGCTCCCTCGGTAAACGGAGTAGCCGAACGGGTTGAGCAGCAGCGGTACGTGGTAATGCTCGCCCGGGTCCACCGCGAAGGTGATGGTGACCTCGGGGAAAAACGCAACGCTGTCCCTTACGCGGGGGGCGTCCTGCTGTGCCTCGGCGGCTTGCTTCTTGGCGAAGTACGTCTCGGTCTCGAAGTCGAGGCGTACGTGGGTGGTGCCCTCCGGCAGAGCCGGCAGGTCCTTGCAGCGCCCGTCCGCATCGGTCGCGGAGCCGCCCAGGGCCGCCCACTCGCCGGCCAGGCCCGTGCGGGCCGACAGGGAGATGGCGACGCCTTCGGCGGGCTTCCCGATGCTGGTGTCCAGGATGTGCGTGGACACCGACGCTGTGGTCTCAGTGCTCATGCTCGGTCTTACTCCCCTTCTGCGGATTCCACGAGACGGGTCAGGCGGATCCGGTTGATCTTGACGAGCTCGCCGCGGGCGATCTCCCGCTCCTGCTCCGGCGAGTTGCCGATCCGGACCTTGACCGCGTCCCGCATGAACTCACCGGTCGCACCGGTGGCGCAGATGAGGAAGACGTGGCCGAACTTGTCCTGGTAGGCCAGGTTCAGTTCGAGGAGCTCGGTCTTGAGCTCCTGCGAGGCGCCGGCCATGCCACGCTGCTCGCGGGCGGAGGTCGGGTCTCCCGGCTTCGGCCGGCCGATCGGCGCGTGGCCCCCCATCGCCTCGGCGAGGTCCTCGGCGGTGAGCTCGGCCATGGCGGCCTCGTTCGCGGAGAACAGGGATTCGGCGCTCGCGAAGGGGCGCTGGGCGAGCAGCTTGCTCCCCCATGCCGAGCTGGCGCACACCTCGTGCAGCTCGGCCGTGGCCGCGCTTTCGTCCAAGGTGTTGAACCGGGTGAGACCCGGGGTCGGACTCGAAGTCACGGTAGGCCTCCGTGGCCTTGTTGCTTAGACGGGCTGGGCATAGCTAACGCCCTCGACAACACGGCGTCAACACTTTGTTGAAACTTCCCGTACACAAAAGCCGCCGCCCGGGTGAATTGGGCGGCGGCTCCTCACCGTGGGTCAAGAACGCTTCACTCTTGGTTGGACTTGCGCGTCTCTTTGGGAGGGTTCGAGTCCCTGTTCAAGTAGTTGTAGACCGTGAAGCGGCTGACACCCAGGGCTCCCGCGACCGTCTCCACGCCGTGCCTCACGGAAAAGGCGCCGCGCGCCTCGAGTATCCGCACGGTGTCCTGCTTGGACTTCCGGTCGAGCTGGGACAACGGTACGCCGTGGCGCCGCTCCAGGGCGGCCAGGATGCGGTCCAGCGAGTCGGAGAGCTGCGGCAGCCGCACGGCCAGCACGTCCTGGCCCTCCCAGGCCAGCACGACGTCGTCGGGCTGCGCCAGGGCCGGATCCATGAGCTCGCCGCCCATCGCGTCCACCAGGGGCTTGACCGCGGCGACGAAGGGGTGGTCGCGGGGCTCGGTCATGGGGTCTCCTCCCGGATCACGTTCACCTGGAGCGAGACGCGCGTGGCTCCGGCTTCCAGCGAGTCGCGCAGCAGCGCGGTGACCGCGCTCAGCACCTCGCCGGCCTCCCCCTCCGCGGTGTTGCCGAAGGGGCCGACGTCCACCGCGTCCAGTTGGGCCTTCTGGATGACCTCGCGAGCGGCCACTGCGTGGGCGGGGGCCTCTTCGAGATCGAAGGGCTCGGTCGTGAACTCCACTCTCAATCGCACGCGGCTCAAGCTACCCCGCAGTCCGGACTTTTCGGCAGTCGGCACTTGACAAGTGAGACACCGGGCTTGCAGTCTTCCATCAGGCAGAAACTAACTTCCGCAATACGGAAGGAGCGCACACCCCTCATGGGATACACGGACCAGCGCTTCGATGTGAATCTTTCGATCCTCTTCACGGAACTCCCGCTCCTGGAGCGTCCCGCGGCCGCGGCCGCAGCGGGCTTCACGGCGGTCGAGCTGTGGTGGCCCTGGATCGAGACCCCCACTCCCGCCCGGGCGGAGCTCGACGCACTCAAGAAGGCTCTTGAGGACGCCGGCACACAACTGGTGGGCTTGAACTTCTACGCCGGCCGGCTGCCGGGCCCGGACCGCGGTGCGGTCTCGGTCCCCGGGGAGGAGTCGGACCGCTTCAACGCCAACATCAACGTGGCCGCGGACTTCGCGGCCTCGGTGGGCTGCAAGGCGCTGAACGCCCTCTACGGCAACCGCGTCGAAGGCGTGGACCCCGCGGTCCAGGACGAGCTCGCCCTGGAGAACCTGGTCGCCGCGGCCCGGGCCGCGGACCGCGTCGGCGCGATCCTCCTGATCGAGACCCTCAACAAGCCCGAGTCGCCGCTCTACCCGCTGGTGAGCGCCCCGGCCGGCATCGAGGTAGTGGACAAGGTGAACGAGGCCACCGGCCTCGGGAACGCCAAGTTCCTGCTCGACCTGTACCACCTGGCGATGAACGATGAGGACCTCTCCGAGGTCATCGAAAAGTACGCCGCCAAGACCGGACACGTCCAGATCGCGGACAAGCCGGGACGAGGTGCCCCCGGCACCGGCGACCTGCCCCTCGACGAGCTGCTCGACCAGCTCCGGAAGGCCGGTTACCAGGGCTTCGTCGGTCTCGAGTACAAGGCCGCCGACGCCGCCGCCTCCTTCGCATGGCTGCCGGCCGAGGCCCGCGCCGCGCGGTAGGCGCAAAAGTCCGGGCGAACAGCCAGGCACCACACGAACTTTTCGTACAAAGCATTAAGAGAAGGACCCTCATCATGAGCAACCCCGCTGCGCTCCCGAAGATCGCCTGGATCGGTCTCGGCATCATGGGCTCCCCCATGGCCGAGAACCTCCTGAAGGCCGGCTACTCGGTCACCGGCTTCACGCTGGAGCAGGACAAGCTGGACCGCCTGGCCGCGGCCGGCGGCTCCGCCGCCGGTTCGATCGCCGCCGCCGTCGCGGACGCCGACGTCATCATCACGATGGTGCCCGCCTCCCCGCAGGTCGAGGCCATCTCCTACGGCGAGAACGGCATCCTCGAGAACGCGAAGTCCGGCGCGCTGATCATCGACATGTCGTCGATCACCCCGCAGACCTCCGTCGACCTGGCGAAGAACGCCGCCGCCAAGGGCATCCGCGTCATCGACGCCCCCGTCTCCGGCGGCGAGGCCGGCGCCATCGAGGCCGTCCTGTCGATCATGGTGGGTGGCGAGCAGGCCGACTTCGACGAGGCCCTGCCGGTCCTCGAGGCCCTCGGCAAGACCATCGTCCTGTGCGGCCCGCACGGCTCCGGCCAGACGGTCAAGGCCGCCAACCAGCTCATCGTCGCCGTGAACATCCAGGCGTGCGCCGAGGCCGTGGTCTTCCTCGAGAAGTCCGGCGTGAACCTCGCCGCGGCCCTGGACGTCCTCAACGGCGGTCTGGCCGGCTCCACGGTCCTGACCCGCAAGAAGGACAACTTCCTGAACCGCGACTTCAAGCCCGGTTTCCGGATCGACCTGCACCACAAGGACATGGGCATCGTCACGGACGCCGCCCGCAACGTCGGTGCGGCCCTCCCGGTCGGCGCGGTGGTCGCCCAGCTGGTGGCCTCGCTGCGCGCCCAGGGTGACGGCGGCCTGGACCACTCCGCGCTGCTGCGCGCGGTCGAGCGCCTCTCCGGCGCCCAGATCTGAGCCTCGCTCCGATCGGCGGCCCGCCCGCCGGGCCCCACCCCTCCCCGTTCGCGGGGACCCGAGTCTCCGGATGGTGCCGGCGCTGACACCTGTCCTGTCGCGCCCAAGCGCCGGCACCGTCCGGATCACCTCTCCCTCCCTCTTTCTTTTCAACAAACTGTTGACGTCGAGTTCCTGCCGAATTTAGGCTGTTCCGCATGACGGAAGCCGAATTCCGTCAGCAGTTCCCCGTACGGAAGGTCACCATGTCGAAGCGCACGCTGACGACCGAGTCTGGCGCCCCGGTCGCCGACAACCAGAACTCCGCTACCGCCGGCGTCGGTGGCCCGATCCTGGTCCAGGACCAGCAGCTCCTTGAGAAGCTCGCCCGCTTCAACCGCGAGCGCATCCCGGAGCGCGTGGTGCACGCCCGCGGCTCGGCCGCGTACGGCTACTTCGAGGTGACCGACGACGTCACCGGGTACACCAGCGCCGCGTTCCTGAACACGGTCGGCAAGAAGACCGAGACCTTCCTGCGGTTCTCCACCGTGGCCGACTCGCTGGGCGGCGCGGACGCGGTCCGCGACCCGCGCGGCTTCGCGCTGAAGTTCTACACCGAGGAGGGCAACTACGACCTCGTCGGCAACAACACCCCGGTGTTCTTCATCAAGGACCCGATCAAGTTCCCCGACTTCATCCACTCGCAGAAGCGCGACCCCTTCACGGGCAAGCAGGAAGCGGACAACGTCTGGGACTTCTGGGCGCACGCCCCCGAGGCGACGCACCAGATCACCTGGCTGATGGGTGACCGCGGCATCCCGGCGTCGTACCGTCACATGAACGGCTACGGCTCCCACACGTACCAGTGGACCAACGCCCAGGGCGAGGCCTTCTTCGTCAAGTACCACTTCAAGACGAACCAGGGCATCCGCTGCCTGTCCTCGGAGCAGGCCGCCGAGATCGCGGGCAAGGACGGCAACACGCACCAGACCGACCTGCTGCAGGCGATCGAGCGCGGCGTGAACCCGAGCTGGACCCTCTACGTCCAGGTCATGCCGGCCGCGGAGGCCGCGGACTACCGCTTCAACCCCTTCGACCTCACCAAGGTGTGGCCGCACAGCGACTACCCGCTGCAGCGCGTGGGCCGTCTGGTCCTCGACCGCAACCCGGACAACGTCTTCGCCGAGGTCGAGCAGTCCGCCTTCTCCCCGAACAACTTCGTCCCGGGCATCACCGCCTCGCCGGACAAGATGCTCCAGGGCCGCCTCTTCGCCTACGCCGACGCCCAGCGCTACCGCCTCGGTGTGAACCACACCCTGCTGCCGGTCAACGCCCCGAAGGCGACGAAGGCCGAGAACTACGGCCGCGACGGCGTCATGGCGCTGCGCAACGGCTCGCGCCACGACAAGAACTACGAGCCCAACTCCTACCAGGGCCCGGCCGAGACCGGCCTGGCGCTGGGCGCCCCGAAGGCCGTCTCCGGCTACACGGGCACCCACGAGGCCCCGGCCCACACCAAGGACGACGACTTCTTCCAGGCCGGTGAGCTCTACCGCCTGATGTCGGAGGCCGAGAAGCAGCGTCTGGTGGCGAACATCGCCGGCGGCCTGTCCCAGGTCACCCTCGAGGACGTCATCGAGAAGAACCTCGCTCACTTCCAC
Organism: Streptomyces sp. NPDC060049; assembly: GCF_042736715.1. Taxonomy (NCBI): domain Bacteria; kingdom Bacillati; phylum Actinomycetota; class Actinomycetes; order Kitasatosporales; family Streptomycetaceae; genus Streptomyces; species Streptomyces sp. NPDC060049. The sequence continues at coordinate 114,863 of NZ_JBHWVV010000021.1, read as the reverse complement.
GCCGCGGACGCCGACTACGGCAAGCGCGTCGAGGAGGCCGTTCGCGCCCTGCGCGACGCCTGAGCCCACAGCTGTACCGGGAGCCTGACGGGAGGTCGGGTTCCGGGTGCTGAGCCCACACCGCGGACCCGGATGAGGGGTGGTACGCGGTGAGGGCGCACTGCGCCGGCCGATAGGGCCGGCGCCGCGTGAGGACCGTGGCGAGCGTGCGAGCCAGTGCGGTGGTAATGGGTTCCGAGGCCCGTCTTTCGACCTGAGGGAGACGAAGCCGGAGTTCTCGTCGCCGCTCGCCACGGTCCCGGCGAATCCTCTCCACGGGGGCCGCGCACGGGGCCCCTACAGAGAGGACAACCTCCCTCCACCTTCTCCGCCCGGCGGTGCGAACGTCCTGTCGCGCCAGCCTCGTACCGTCGGGCGGTATCAGCAGCACACACTCGAAGAGCCGAGTCACGGACGGTCCCGTGACCCGGCTCTTCGTCATGCCCGGCCCGTGGAGTCGGGAGACCGTCCGGAGCCGCGCCCCAGGGGGCCCGAGGGCCGTGCGCGGTCCGGTCGGACGCCGCGCGGACCACGTACCGCTGTACGCCGCCTCGCGCGCTCCGGTGCACGGGTCCTTGGGCCCGGCTTCCTCAGCGCTGCCGTCCCAGGCGACCCGATGCCCGCGCCGAGCGCGTACGCGGCCCTGCGGCCTCCCCGGGCCCAGGAAGCACCCGGGCACCGGGGCGGCGGGCCACCAAGACCCAGCCGCGGGGCGTCGCGCAGCCGGGACGGGGCCACGCACAGGGCGCCTCTCCGGCGCCGGCTCGGACGGACGGCCGGGGCGGGGGTGCGGCGCGCAGGCCGCGGGGCGCCACGACAGGGCATCGGGCAGGTCCCGCCGGGGCGGGACCACTGGGACCACTGCCGACGGAACCCGGACCCGTAGCAGACGCACGACGGCCCCCGCTCCTCCTGGCGGAGGGGCGGGGGCCGTCGCGGTGGTGCTGGATCAGCCTGGCCTCAGACGGCCAGCCGGCGGATCGCGGTCGGGGCGTGGCCCGGCTCGGTCGCGAGCTCCTCGAACTCGGTGACGTCGCTCATGTCGACCGTCTTGCTCATCGAGATGTTCGTGACGCGCTCCAGGATGGCCTCGACGACGACCGGGACCTGGAACTCCTGGGCCAGCTTCTTGGCCTGCTCGAAGGCGGCGCCCAGCTCGTTGGGGTCGGTGACGCGGATCGCCTTGACGCCCAGGCCCTCGGCGACCTTGACGTGGTCGACGCCGTAGACGCCGATCTCCGGGGTGTTGATGTTCTCGAATTCGAGGTTGACCTCGAAGTTGATGCCCAGACCGCCCTGCGCCTGACGGATCAGCCCCAGGTAGGCGTTGTTCACGAGGACGTGGACGTAGGGGACCTTGTGCTGCGCGGCGACCGCGAGCTCCTCGATCATGAACTGGAAGTCGTAGTCGCCGGACAGCGCGACGATCGGGGTCTGCGGGTCCGCGGTGGCGGCACCGATGGCGGCCGGGATGGTCCAGCCGAGCGGCCCGGCCTGGCCGCAGTTGATCCAGTTGCGCGGCTTGTAGACGTGCAGCATCTGCGCACCGGCGATCTGGGACAGACCGATGGTGGTGACGTAGCGGGTCTCCGGGCCGAAGGCCTTGTTCATCTCCTCGTAGACGCGCTGCGGCTTCATGGGGATGTTGTCGAAGTGCGTACGGCGCAGCAGCGTGGCCTTGCGCTCCTGGGCGGAGGCGGCCCAGGCACTGAAGTCGGGCAGTTTGCCCTCGGCCTTGAGCTCCTTCGCGATCTCGATGAAGAGCTCCAGGGCCGCCTTCGCGTCCGAGGCGATGCCGAAGTCCGGGGCGAAGATCTTGCCGATCTGGGTCGGCTCGATGTCGACGTGGACGAACTTGCGGCCCTTGGTGTAGGCCTCGAGGTTGTAGCCGGTGTGGCGGTTGGCCCAGCGGTTGCCGATGCCGAGGACGAAGTCCGACTCGAGGAAGGTCGCGTTGCCGTAGCGGTGCGAGGTCTGGACACCGACCATGCCGGCGGCCAGCTCGTGGTCGTCCGGGATCGTGCCCCAGCCCATGAGGGTGGAGATGACCGGGACGCCGGTCAGCTCGGCGAACTCGACCAGTAGGTCTGAGGCGTCGGCGTTGATGATGCCGCCGCCGGAGACGATGAGCGGACGCTCGGACGCCAGCAGGAACTGCAGGGCCTTGGCGGCCTGGGCGCGGGTGGCGCGCGGCTTGTAGACCGGCAGCGGGGCGTAGGTCTCGGGGTCGAACTCGATCTCGGTCAGCTGGACGTCGATCGGGAGGTCGATCAGGACCGGGCCCGGACGGCCGGAGCGCATCAGGTGGAACGCCTCCTGGAACACGCCCGGAACCTGGGCGGCCTCCAGGACGGTCGTGGCCTTCTTGGTGACCGGCTTGGCGATCGAGGCGATGTCGACGGCCTGGAAGTCCTCCTTGTGGAGCTTCGAGACCGGAGCCTGACCGGTGATGCACAGGATCGGGATCGAGTCCGCGATCGCGGAGTACAGGCCGGTGATCATGTCGGTACCGGCCGGGCCCGAGGTACCGATGCAGACACCGATGTTGCCCGCCTTGGCACGCGTGTAGCCCTCGGCCATGTGCGAAGCACCCTCGACGTGGCGGGCCAGCGTGTGCTTGATCCCGCCCACGTTCTTGAGCTCGCGGTAGAACGGGTTGATCGCAGCACCGGGGACGCCGAACGCTTGTTCGACACCCTCGAGCTTGAGGATCTCCACTGCAGCGGCGGCGGCTGTCATACGAGGCATCGACTTCTCCTGCGGGTCTGGCGGGTCAGGCTTTTCCGTAATCCGGAAGTTTTGTTCTGCTATACGGAACAAGCTAAGTGGCGACTCCGCACACGTCAAGGCGGTGGGGCAGCCAGGAACCCACCAAAAGCCGCGTCTCGGTCGGTGAGTTGTACGAAAACCCAGGGCTCGGCTGAAAATCTGCGGTCCGCCCGCCCCCGTCGTGGCGTGTGGTGGAGCATGGCTTCACGCACAGCGACGGAGGGGGTCCAGTTCCCATGGCGGATGCGGTACCGGTGCGCTGCCCGGCGTGCCTGCGCGAGAACGACTACGTCACCCCTGTCTTCCCGTGCGCCTGCGGGACCCCGGTCATCCCGCCGCTGGACCTGGCGGCGCCGTCCCGGGAACTGACCCACCGCAACTGGTCCGAGGTGTGGGTGACCGTGCGGTGCGGGGCCTGCGGGCGGGAGAGCGACTGGCCGCATCCGGAGGTCGGGTGCGCCTCCTGCGGGACGGTGGTGCTCGTTCCGGTGCATCCGCCGGCTCCGGCGGTCGTCCGGACCCCGCCTCAGGCGCCCCTGACGTCTCCGGCTCCCCAGGGCCGCCAGACGCAGGATCCCGCCGGGCCCGCGGGAGGGGACGTACGGACGGAGTCGCGCGGAACCGCGCCCCACGGGCCGGTTGCGGGGAGCCCCGAGCACCCCGGGAGCGACCGCCCGTCCCAGGTGAGCGGCCGCCCGTCCCAGGGCAAGGGTCAGGGCCGGGGCGGTCAGCCGGTGCCGCGGCCCGCCTTCCGCCCCGTGACCATCCGCACCGCCCGGGACGCGGTGGCCACGGCCGCCCTGTACCTGCGCTGGCTCGGCTTCCAGGACGTGCGCCAGCCCGACGGCCGACCCATCCCCTCGGCGGCGGTCGACCTGCGGGCCCCGGGCCTGGTCGCCCAGGTGGACCCGACCACGGCGCCGGCCGGGGTGCGGGCCGTGGAGTGCGTCTGGCTGAACGGGCTCACGGCCTCGGCGACCAGCGTCTACTTCTCGCTCGCCGGATACACGCAGGACGCGCGCACGCGCGCGGACGAGCTGGGGATACCCCTCTTCGTCATGGACCTCACGGGCATGCCGCAGCCGGTCAACGACCCGGCGGACGGACTCATCGCCTCGGGGGCCTAGGCTCGGGGACCATTACCTGCCTTTTGCCGAGGAGAGCCAGATGAGCCTGTACGACATCCCGCTGACCACCCTGTCCGACGAGTCCACCAGCCTCGCCGCGTACAAGGGCAAGGCGATCCTGCTCGTGAACACCGCCTCCCAGTGCGGTCTCACCCCGCAGTACTCGGGTCTGGCCCGACTGCAGTTCAAGTACGAGGAGAAGGGCTTCACGGTCATCGGCGTCCCCTGCAACCAGTTCGGCGGGCAGGAGCCGGGCAACGCCGACGACATCCAGACGTTCTGCGCGGCCGGCTTCGGCGTCACGTTCCCGATGCTGGAGAAGTCCGAGGTCAACGGCGAGAACCGGCACCCGCTGTACCAGGAGCTGGTGAAGACCCCGGACGCCGAGGGCGAGGCCGGGGACATCACGTGGAACTTCGAGAAGTTCCTCATCTCGCCCGCCGGCGAGGTCGTGGGCCGCTTCCGCCCGCGCACCGAGCCGGAGGCCCCCGAGGTCATCGCGGCGATCGAGGCGCTGCTCCCCGCCTCCGCGTAGCCCGCGTCGGCCGGGGGTTCCGCGCGCGCGGCACGATCGCGCGGTCCGGCGGTCCGGCGGTCGGTACGGGGCCGCGCGCGGCCCCGTACCGGCCGAGGGGACGCGGCCGGGGTGTGCCCCCCCCTAGGCCCTGCCCCTCACCTGCCTCCACCTGCCCCTCATCCGCTCAGGTCAGCTCCGCTTCGTCGTACTCCCCCGCCGAGCCGGCCGCGGTGAGCTCCCGCAGCTCCACCCGGCGGATCTTCCCGGAGACGGTCTTGGGGAGCTCCGCGAATTCGATGCGGCGGATCCGCTTGTACGGGGACAGCACTGCCCGGGAGTGCTCGAAGAGCAGGCGGGCCGTTTCCGGCCCGGGCTGCCAGCCGGCGGCGAGCGTGACGTACGCCTTCGGGACGGCGAGGCGCAGCTCGTCCGGAGCCGGGACGACGGCGGCTTCGGCGACCGCCTCGTGTTCCAGCAGGGCGCTCTCCAGCTCGAACGGGCTGATCTTGTAGTCGGAGGCCTTGAAGACGTCGTCGGCCCGGCCCACGTAGGTCAAGTACCCCTCGGCGTCGCGCGAGGCGATGTCGCCGGTGCGGTAGAGCCCGCCGGCCATGGCCTCGGCAGTGCGCTCCGGGTCGTCGTGGTAGCCGGTCATCACCCCGGCGGGCCGGGGACCGAGGGCCACGCACAGCTCGCCCTCGTCGGCTGATTCCTTGCCGGTGACCGGGTCCAGCAGGACGATCTCGTAGCCGGGGGCGGGGCGGCCCATCGAGCCCGGTTTGACGCGAGCGCCCGGGAAATTGCCGGCCTGCAGGGTGGTCTCGGTCTGGCCGAAGCCGTCGCGGATGGTCACGCCCCACGCCTCGCGGACCTTCTCGATGACCTCCGGGTTGAGCGGCTCTCCGGCGGCGACGGCCTCGCGCGGCGGCGTGCGCAGCAGGGTGAGGTCGGACTGGATGAGCATCCGCCACACGGTGGGCGGGGCGCAGAAGGTGCTCACGCCGTGCCGGTCCATCTCGGCCATCAGCCGCTCGGGGTCGAAGCGCGCGTAGTTGTGCACGAAGACCGTGGCGCCGGCGTTCCACGGGGCGAAGAGGTTCGACCAGGCGTGCTTGGCCCAGCCCGGCGAGGCGATGTTGAGGTGCACGTCACCGGGGCGCAGCCCGAGCCAGTACATGGTGGAGAGGTGCCCGATCGGGTACGAGGCGTGCGTGTGCTCGACGAGTTTGGGCCGGGCGGTGGTGCCGGAGGTGAAGTACAGCATCAGCGGGTCGGTCGCGAGGGTCTCCCCGTCCGGGGTGAAGCGGCAGTCGGTGTCGTACAGGTCCTCCAGACGCCGCCACCCGGTGGGCACTTCGGCCCCGGCCGCGATCCGGGTGTACCCGCCGGGCACCTCGTCGAACTTGGCCGTGTCCTCGGACCGCGCGATGACGTGGCGCACGCGGCCGCGCTCCACCCGGTCGCGGAGGTCGGCGGCGCCGAGCAGCGGGGTGGCGGGGATGACGACGGCCCGCAGCTTCATGGCGGCGAGCATCACCTCCCACAACTCGCGCTGGTTGCCGAGCATGACCAGGATCCGGTCGCCGGCCCCGACGCCCTGGGCGCGCAGCCAGTTGGCTGCCGAGTCCGAGCGGACGCTCATCTCCCCGAAGGAGACGCCGCGGCTGGTGCCGTCCTCCTCGACGATCCGCAGGGCGTCCGCCGCGTTCCCGGTGGCGATGTGGTCGAACCAGTCGAGGGCCCAGTTGAAGCGCTCGGGACGGGGCCAGACGAATCCGGCGCGGGCGGCCTCGTAGTCCGCGCGGCGTTCGAGGAGGAAGTCTCGTGCCGCGAGGAACCGGGCGGTGGCGTCGGGGTTCGCGTACGGCGCGTGCGCCGTGTTCTCGGTCATGTCAGGCATCGTGCCGTGCCGGGTGCGGGCGTCACCAGAGCGGCGTCAGCCGCTGATTGACCCGAAGCGGACGGAGCCGGTGCCGAGCTCCCCGTCTGGGGCCATGGCGGCGATGAGGGCCTCTCCCTCGGCGACGATCTCCTCCTTGGACTCCTTGGACTCCTTGGACTCCTTGGACTGCCTTGACTCCTTGGACTGCTCGGAGGCGGCGGAGAACAGCTCGACGGTGAGCGTGTCGCCGTCCAGCTTCCAGAGCCCGGAGAGGAATCCGTCGACGAGCAGGGTGCAGTGGGCCTGGTTCCCCGACCAGGCCCGTCCCTTGAGCTCGGGCGGGACCACGCGCGCGCGGTCGGCGTGCGAGAGGAGCAGGTTGTCGAACTCGGGGAGGAAGCGCGGCGGGGCGGGCGTGGCGGCGTCGGGGCGCGGTGCGTCGGGCAGGTCGAAGAGCTCGACGCCGTTCTCGTCCTGGAAGACGACCAGCCGGGGCCGCAGTCGCTCGAACGCCTCGCGCAACCGGGTGAGGCCGGCCCAGGTCTGCATGTCCTTGACGGAGGCGGGCCCGAAGGCGCCGAGGTAGCGCAGCACGATGTCGTCCACGGCCACCGGGCCTTCGTCCCGGCCGTCGCCCACCCACTGCCCCAGCGTGGTGAGCCGGACCTGCCCGCTCTTGCCCCATACCCCGCGCGGGGTCACCTGGACGAGCGGCAGCCGGCAGCGCGCGGCGACGGACAGCGACTGCGGATCGGCGCCGGGCCACTCCTTGAGCAGCTCCTCGCGGATCTCCGCCATGGTGCGCGGCTCGGCCTCCACGAACGCCCGCGCCCGCTCGGCCAGCCGGTCCAGGTCCACTCCGGCCAGACCTTTGCGGAAGTAGTTGACCTCCCGGTCCCGGGCGGGCTGGACGAGGGGCCGCAGGGTGAGCGCGTCGTGGGCCGTGTGGGTGTGGATGGTGGACCTCATGGTGACGATCCGGACCGCGTCCCGGGACTCCATGAGCGAGGCGAGCTGGGCCGGCCGGAATCCGGCGAGGCGGGCATGGAGCTGGAAGTAGGGGGGCTTCACGTTCTGCGCCTGCAGCCCGAGCAGGTGCTCCACGGCGTCGGCCGCGGACATCTCGGCACGCGCCAGGAGCAGCTGACGGGCGAGCGTGGCACGGTTCAGCGAACGGGTATCGAGCACGGGGTGAGTCGTCCTGGAGGCCATGACGACAAACTAGCCCTCCATGCGGACACCTTCTGTCCTCAAGGGGATTACGGGCCCGCCTGTGGCAGGGAGAAGCGGAGCCGGGCCGACGGAGTGCGGGGCGGAGCGTGCCGCCGTAGCGGACTTCTTCGGGCCGCCTCGCGTTTACGAGCAACTGGAACCTCCCGGGGCCCCTTCGCCCGGATATCCTGCACTCTGCCCGTAAACAGCCGTTCGACCGGGGAGCTGACCTGCGATGCCGGAGCGACCAGACCACCGCCCCTCCCCCTCCCCCTCCCCCTCCCCCTCCTCCCCATCGCCTTCGCCTTCGCCTTCGCCCTCGCCCTCCCCGGATGCCTCGAACGGGAAGCGGACGGGGTGGCGCCGCCCGGCCTCCTCCGCCTCCACTCCCCCGGCCACACCTCCGCGGGCCCCGAAGCCGGCGCCGCCGGCCCCCACACCCGCCGATCACCGCAGCGTGATCGACTCGGCCGTCTACCGCGACGGCCTGCGCGTCGCCTCCCCGTCCACCCTCGCCGACACCTTCCGCCGACTGCGCGAAGAGCCCGACGGCATGGCCTGGATCGGACTGCACCGCCCCACCGAAGCCGAACTCCACTCGCTCGCCGAGGAGTTCAACCTCCACCCGCTGTCCATCGAGGACGCACTGGAGGCCCATCAGCGGCCGAAGCTGGAGCGCTACGGAGACACCCTCTTCGTCGTCCTGCGGGCCGCCCGCTACCTGGACGCGCCGGAGGAGGTCGACTTCGGCGAGCTCCACGTCTTCGTGGGACCGGACTTCCTGATCACGGTCCGCCACGGCGCCGCCCCCGACCTCTCGGCCGTCCGCCGCCGGATGGAGGGTTCACCCGAACTCCTCTCCCTCGGACCGGAGGCCGCCCTGTACGCCATCCTCGACGCGGTGGTCGACGGCTACGCCCCGGTCGTCGAGGGCGTCCAGACCGACATGGACGAGATCGAAACCGAGGTCTTCAGCGGCGCCCCGGAGGTCTCCCGCCGCATCTACGAACTCTCCCGCGAAATGGTCGAGTTCCAACGCGCCACCCGCCCCCTGGTCGGCATGCTCCACAGCCTGATGGCCGGCTTCGCCAAGTACGGCACGGACGAAGAACTCCAGCGCTACCTCCGCGACGTGGCCGACCACGTCACGCACACCAGCGAACGCGTGGACGGCTTCCGCCAGGCCCTCACGGAAATCCTGACGGTCAACGCCACCCTGGTCTCCCAACAACAGAACGCGGAGATGCGCGCCTTGGCCGAGGCCGGCTTCGAACAGAACGAGGAAATCAAGAAGATCTCCTCCTGGGCGGCCATCCTCTTCGCCCCCACCCTGGTCGGCACGATCTACGGCATGAACTTCGACACCATGCCCGAACTCCACTGGGCAGGCGGCTACCCCTTCGCGATCCTGCTGATGGCGGTCGTCTGCGTCAGCCTGTACGTCGTCTTCAAGAAGCGCGACTGGCTGTAGCCGGTACACCAACACCGTTGCTCACCATGCCTCTTGCGAACTCCCGACAGCGTCCCCCACAGATGGGTTGGGAGACCATCGCAAGACTGGCAGACTCTCCTTAACAGCGCCTCGCGACCGGGTAAACGGCAGAGTCTCCCTACTCGCAGTCGCAGGCTCAGCGGCGGGCGGCCCCTGCCGTGAGTAGTGGGGCCAGGAGGTCGACGGCTTCCTCCCAGCGGAAGCGATCGGCGCCGCCGCCGGACTTCGGGCGGTGAGGCTCGTAGCTGCCGACCAGAACTCCCATCTCGCGCAGCTCTGCGAGGCTCCGCTGGTACGCGCGGTGGGCGGCGAGCGCGGTGTTCACGTAGGGCAGGACGACGGTGGGGATGCCCATGCCCGGGGCCTCGCAGAGGATGCCGAGGGCGAGGTTGTCCGCGAAGCCGGCCGCCCACTTGTTGACCGTGTTGAAGGTGGCCGGGGCTACGGCGATCGCATCGGCGGGTGGGAAGGATCGTGCGTCCCCGGGCGCGCGCCAGGCGGAGCGGACGGGGTAACCGGTCCCCTCCTCGATCGCGGCGACATCGAGGAAGGGCAGCCCCTGCGGGGTGGCGACGACGCCGACGTCCCAGCTCCGCTCGTGAGCGGCGTCGATCAGCTTGCCGACGTCGCCCGCGATCCCGGCCGCGCAGACGAGGACGTACAGGAAGGGCTTGCACTGCGGCTCGGTCACGCGGGTACTCCCAGTCGGCGGCTGAAGTGGTGGAGCTCTGGCAGCGTACGCCGACGGTCTCGGGCTGCCATGTCGGCGACCAGGTCCCGGACGGCTGGGCGTCGTACGTCCTGAGCTGCGCAGGTCTCCGCGATCCGCAGGGCCTGGTAGCCGTCGGCGAGGCGGCCCTGCTGCGCGTAGGCACGGGCGGCTTCGACCCACAGGGCGGCCGGCGCTCGGGAACCGCAGCATCTTCCAGCGGTTGGACGACATGGCCGTGCTCTTCACCGACGCCGGCTTTCCGGATGTGCGGACCACGCTCGCATCGGACACCTGGAACCGCCTCCTCGCTACCTGGGCAGCACGTCACGTCTTCACGCACAACGATGGCGTGGTCGACGCGAAGTACCTGGCCCGCGTCCCACGTACACCCCTCCGTGCCGGACAGCGCCTCACCCTCGACGACCCGACATGCCGCCGCGCGATCGAGGACAGGACCTTGTTGTGTGCAGCGCTGACCGAGCTGACATCGTGAAACTACGACCGCTCTTCGTTGGGACTGACTTCAGAGTCCGGCTACCAGGGGGAGCTACTCGTACGTCCCTTTCCGCAGGGCGCGGTGCCGCCGGCCGCCCTGACCGGCGCCGTTCACCGCCTTAAGAGACGGGAGCGCCGCACCGTTGTTCCACAGTCCAAGATGATCACGGTGGACGGCCAGACCGGCCTCTTCAGCCGGGACGCCTTCGTGCCCCTGAACAGGAGGCCGCCCTTCCGACCCTGCGGCCTGCCCGTCGAGCCGGAGAATCGCCGGCTGGAGCCTCGCCCGGATCACGCGTGTCCTGCCCGAGCCGCCCGAACTGATTGACGGCGGACTCACTCCTTCCGGTAACGGAAACCGTCTCACCGTCACGCCTCTCCCCCGGGACGGTTACGTAGGAGCATTCATTGAGCCAGGCCCGGGATCGATGGGCCGCAGCAGACAGGTGACACACATGCGAACCGAGGCCGCCAAGCGAGTCGAACTGGTCTTCTCCCTCTTCGACGCCAATGGCAACGGAGTCATCGACTCCAACGACTTCGACCTCATGACGGGCCGTGTTCTGGAGGCGGCGGTCGCATCGGACGACGGCGCCAAGGCCGCTATCCGGGCCGCGTTCCGCCGCTACTGGACGACGCTGGCCACGGAACTGGACGCCAACGGCGACGGTGTGATCACCGTCGAGGAGTTCCGTCCGTTCGTGCTCGACCCCAAGCGCTTCGGTCCCACGATCACCGAGTTTGCCGAGGCGCTCGCCGCACTCGGCGACCCCGACAAGGACGGCCTGATCGAGCGCCCGCTTTTCGAATCGCTGATGACGGCGATCGGCTTCGAGAAGGCGAACATCCACGCGCTCTTCGACGCCTTCGGCCCGGACGCCAAGGACCGCATCTCCGTGGCGACGTGGGCCGCAGGCATCAAGGACTACTACGCACCGGACATGGCCGGGATCCCGGGCGACCAGCTGGTGGCTGTCGGGGCCGTCTGACACGGCCGGTCAGCGGCTGTCCCGGGACGGGGGCGCACGTTCATCATGGAACGACGCTCGCCATCCCGGGCGCGGGCCGGCAACCGCTACGACACAACCTGAGGGCGGGGCCTGCGGCAGGGCCCCGCCCTCAACTCCTGTGCTGTCGGGCAGTCGTTCCCGATAGCGGCGAAGCCCCGGGCCAGGTACGGGATGCCGGGGGACGTCGTCGTGAGTGCTGCCGACGTCATGGCCGGGGCTTGTGCGCGAACACCCACCGGTTTCCCTCCAGCGCATCGTTCGGCTCAGGGAGGGGGCCGCTTCCGTGCCGGCGGGTGAATTCGAAGGGCGTGTGCATCGAAGTGGACCAGCCCTTGGCCGTCAGGGCGCCCGCGGAGTCGGGTCGTGGTCCCGTGTCGAAGAGGTGGAGCAGGTCGATGCCGATCTGTTCTCGCGTCGCCGTGTAGACCGGGCTGTCGCGGTACGCCAGCAGGTCCTTCTCCAGCTTGGCCTCGAAGGCCAGAGCGCTGCCCGCGGTCGTCAGCCTGTCCACCGTGTCGATGAGGTACGTCTCGGCGGGGCCCGGCAGGTAGAAGAGCAGTCCCTCGGCCAGCCAGACGCTCGGCGCGGCCGGGTCGAAGCCGGCAGTGGTCAGCGCGGTGACCCAGTCCGCGCGCAGGTCGACCGGTACGGGGACGCGCTTAACCCTCGGGGCAGCCGACAGGCCGGTGAGCACCTGCTGCTTGAAGGCCAGCACGCCCGCCCTGTCGATCTCGAAGACCACCAAGTCGGACGGCAAGTCCAGCCGGAAGGCGCGCGTGTCCAACCCCGCACCCAGCAGGACCACTTGGCGGACGGACGTACCGACCGTCTGGAGGAGGAAGTCGTCGAGGACCCTGGTCCGCAGGCCGAAGTAGCGGGCGAAGCGCCCCCACAGCGGGTTGTCGTCCCCGTCCGGGACCTGCTCGATGCGTACCGGCCAGTCGGTGCATGCCCGGGCGGCGCGCACGAAGTGTTCCGCGTAGACGTCCTGGGCCAGGCTGTCGTGGCGGTGGGTCTCGATCGCCCGTGCCGCGGCGACCAGGAGGGCGGTCAGGCCCACACCTCCGTCCACGCCTTCCGTATCTGTCTGCTGCGGGGCCGTGCCGGGCATGTTTCCTCCGTTGGCGGGAGTGGGGGGTGCAGGGTGTGGGGTGTCTGCTTGTCGGATGGGTGGGTCCGCGGTTCCGCGCGCCCCGCTCATCGGCTTGTTCGCTCCGGGAGCAGGACGGGCTTGACCACGCGGCCCGCGTCGCAGTCGCGTTCGGCCTCGTTGATGTCGGCCAGCGGGTAGGTGCGGATCAGCTGGTCGAAGGGGAAGCGGCCGGCCTGCCACAACCCAGTCAGTCGGGGTATCAGCAGTCCGGGTACGGCGTCCCCTTCGCAGATGTGGCGGATGCTGCGGCCTCGGTCGAGGGTGCCCGGTTCGAGCGGCAGCGCGGTGTGGAGGCGAGCCACCAGGCCGAGGCTGCCGGTGGGGCGCAGTGCCTGGAGCGCGTTGTTGATGAGAGGGGCCGAGGCCGTGGTGTCCAGGGCGTACTGCGCGCCGCCGTCGGTCAGCCGTCGGACCCGTTCGGCCAGTCCAGCCGTTGCGGCGGGCAGTGGGATCGCGCCGAACCGTTCGGCCAGGGCCAGTCGTTGGGGATGCCGGTCGACGGCCACGGTCAGGACGCCGGCGGCGGTGGCGGCCATCACTGCGGCCAGGCCCACGGCTCCGGCGCCGAGGACCGTCAGGGTGTCGCCGGGGCCTGCGCCGAAGGTGTTCAGCACGGCTCCGGCGCCGGTGAGGAAGCCGCAGCCGAGGGGCCCGAGCAGTTCGAGCGGCAGCGCCGGGTCGATCCGGACGGCGTTGCGGGCCGGGACGAGCGCGTATTCGGCGAACGAGGACTGGCCGAACCAACGGGGGGCCAACGCTTTCCCGGTCGCGTCGGTGAGCCGCGGCACTTCCTCCTCGCGTCCTCCGAAAAGGTTGAGGGAGGCGAAGGAGTCGCAGTAGGCGGGGGCCGCGCCGAGGCAGTTGTGGCAGTGCCCGCAGGAGTCGAAGCTCAGCACGACGTGGTCACCCACGTTGATCGCGGCGTCAGGGCCGCAGCCCGTCCGCACCACGACCCCGGCGCCCTCGTGGCCCAGGACGGCCGGGAGCGGGCTGCGGCCGGCGGATCGCCGGACCGCGAGATCGGTCCGGCACATCCCCGCGCCCGCGATCTCGACCAGGATCTCGCCCTCGTCGGGTTCCGTCCGCAGGGTCACCTCCTCGACCGTGAACGGGTCCTCGTACGAGCGCAGTACGGCCGCCTGGAACCTCATCGTCACCCCTCCTGCGGGCGGTGGACGACGAACGGCCGGAGGTTTCCGTAGAGCCCCCACGGTCCGCCCGCGACGCCGACCCCGCTGTCCTTGACGCCTGCGAAGGGCTGGGCGAGGGACAGTTCGGCATGGTGGTTGATCCAGGCCGTGCCGCATTCGAGCCGGTCGGCCACGGCCTCGGCCCGGTCGAGATCGGTGCCCCATACGGATCCGCCCAGCCCGAAGCCGGTGCCGTTGGCCGCGTCGACGGCTTCGTCGAGGCTCCTGTACGGCAGCACCGGCAGCACCGGTCCGAACTGTTCCTCGGTCACTACCGGACTGCCGGGTGGGACGTCGGTGAGGATCGTGGGGGCGAAGAAGTATCCCGGCCCGTCCAGCCGGTGGCCGCCGGACGCCACCCGGGCGCCGTCAGCCAGAGCCTGCTCCGTGATCTGTTCGACCCGGGCCAGCTGTGGGGCGTTGTTGACCGGTCCCAGCCGGGTTTCGGGGTCGAGTCCGGGCCCGACAGCGACCGCCTTCGCGCGCTGGGCGAGGGCTTCGACGACCTCGGCGTGGAGCCGGGCCGGGACGTAGACGCGTTTGACCGCCATACAGACCTGGCCGCAGTTGCGAAACGCCGCCCAGAACAGCCGGTCCGCGATCCGGTCCACGTCGACGTCGTCCAGCAGGACGGCGGCGTCGTTGCCGCCCAGCTCCAGGGTGACCCGGGCGAGCGAGCCCGCCGCCGCTGCGGCGACGGCCCGCCCGGTGGGCACCGAACCGGTGAAGGTGACGTGGCGGATGCCCGGGTGGGACGCGAGGCGGGCACCGAGGGGCTCGCGGCCCGTGACGACGGTCAGTACGTCCTCGGGCAGGACGGCGGCGAGGACGGACCCGAGCAGCCGGGTGGCGAGCGGAGTGAACGGCGACGGTTTGAGAACCATGGTGTTGCCCGCCGCGAGCGCGGGCGCGAACTTCGCCGCCGCGAGCTGGAGGGGAAAGTTCCACGGCACGATCGCGGCGACGGGCCCCAGGGGACGCCAGCGGATCTCACTGTGCACGGGCCGGCCGTCGTCGATCCGGCGGGTCCGGGGGGCCAAGTCCGCGAAGTAGCGCAGGCGGGCCGCAGTACGGGCGACCTCCGCGTACGACTCGGCCAGGGGCTTGCCCTGTTCCCGGGTGAGCAGCCGGGCAAGGTCGTCGCCGGCCGTCTCCACGGCGTCGGCCGCGGCGCGCAACGCGGCGGTGCGGGCGGCGGGGTCCGCGCGCCAGCCGTGCCAGGCTCGCTGGGCTCGGGCGATCACGTCGTCCAACTCGCCCGGCTGCTGGTCGGAGGCCTCGTCGAAGGTCTCCCCGGTGGCCGGGTCGACGACGGAGAAAGGTACGGCCCGGCGTCCGGGGACGCTGCGGGCCTCAGGCGTCTGCATGCCGGCGGTCAGTTCACGGCGGGGACGCCGACGGCGTGCTCCCGGGCGTGCCGGTCCATCTCCGCCCGGAAGGCCGCCACCAGATGCGGCTGGATCCGCCCGGAGTTGCGGTCGCCGCCTTCGCAGACCGCTCCCCGCACGCCCACGATGTCCGTGCCCATGCGGGTCAGCGGACCGAGGTCGGCCTGAGTGATACTGCCCGCGAGGGCCGCGAGCAGACCGGAGGCGTGGGCCAGCCGTACGAACTCGGCACAGACCTCCGGTGGAACGTGGTCGAACAGCCGCGTCCCGTCCTTGATGGCGGTGTCGAGCATGGCCGCGTCGGCACCGGAGCGGGCGGCGATGTCGGGCAGGCCGAGCGGGTTGACGCAGCCGATGCGGTGGGCGTCGGCGTAGCCGGAGGCGACGACGAGCGCGTCGGGGCGGTGGTCCTTCACCGCCCGGACGACCGCGCGCATGACCTCGATGCCCTGATCGGGCGTCGTGCATCCGTAGAGGCCGACCTTGATGTACGTGGCGCCGGAGACGACTGCACCGAGCGCGGCCTGCGCCACCGTGCCGGGCTTGTACGGGACGTCACCCACGGTGGCGGACACTGGCTTGTCCGCCGGCACCGCGTCGCGGATCTCCCTGATGACCCAGGGGAAGTTAGCTCCGAGCGAGCCCTCGTCGGGCTTCTTCACGTCGACGATGTCGAGGTGCTCCGCCGCCTTCACACAATCGAGGGCTTCCTCGACGCTGTCCGGGGAGATGAGAAGCAACACGATGAGCTCCTTCCGCCGCATGTCCACCTGGCCGAGGGACAGGGGGTGCGGATCGCCTGGTTCATGTGCGGTGCACTCATCATTCCCGGCACCCGTGGGCACCGGTAGGGCGCGCAGAGTTCCCATGGGGCGCAAGTGTCACGTGTAGTGCGCCGTGCATACCGGGGCGAACCGGGCCCCACTGGCAACATTTCGCCCTGCTTTTGCAGGCGCCTCCTCATGCAACCTGGGCTTTGAGATGCGCAGGGACGTCCACGATCGCCAGGTCGTACCGTTCACTTTTCCTACGTCGCGTAGCCATCCCTACCGCCGGGATTACGGTCCCAGCCAGCGGCAATCCGCCGCCACAAGCTGCCTCCGCTGGGGGAATCTGGGGGGAATGAGGCCTCGTTGGGGGGTGGCTGGGGGAATCGGCTGCATATACGGGCAGCAGGGTGAAGGACTCGGAAAGGTCGATCGCTGCAGGTCAGATCGCCTGAGTAGGCAATTTCCGCAGGTCAGCGGTGTGAGGGTGACGACTTCAAGAAGATCTCCTCCTGGGCGGCCATCCTCTTCGCACCCACCCTGGTCGGCACCATCTACGGCATGAACTTCGACACCATGCCCGAACTCCACTGGGCAGGCGGCTACCCCTTCGCGATCCTGCTGATGGCGGTCGTCTGCGTCAGCCTGTACGTCGTCTTCAAGAAGCGCGACTGGCTCTGAATGTCCCCAGGCCGGCTGATCACTTCGCACGCCCGAGTATTCGAGGGGGGTGGCCGCCTGCAAGTGCCGCGACGAGGCGGCGGCGTGTCTGAGGAATGCGGCTGCCCCGTGCTCTTCCGGTCCAAGTCCGGCCCGACCGAGTGGGATGGCGTCCCGACTGACGCGGTCCCGCTCCTGTCGTCGCGCAGGCCGGTCGGTCAGCTCGTCGCCCGTACCGCGTCCCTGATCAGGTCGGCGACCCGGGTGGGCTCGGAGAGGACGACGGCGTGGGAGGCGTCCGGAAGTTCGACGACGACGGCGCCGGCCCGGGCGGCGCCGAAGCGCTGGACCTCGGGGCTGATCGTGCGGTCCGCCCCGGCCACCAGGGCCCAGGACGGTTTGGTCCGCCACGCCGCCGCGGACGCGGTCTCGGTGAAGGCGGCCGTGGCGAGCGGGCGTTGGGCCGCTGCCAGGACGCCGGCGACGTCCGCGGGCACGTCCGCCGCGAACACGGAGGGAAAGGCCTTCTCCTCGATGGTGACCTCGACCCCGGAGTCGCCGTCGAGGAGCGGGTAGGTCCACTCCTTCAGGCTGCCCGTCAGCGGGGATTCGGGGAAACTCCCTTGGAGCTGGCCGAGGCTCTCGCCCTCGTGGGGCACGTAGGCGGCCACGTAGACGAGCCCCACGACGTTCTCCGCGGCGCCGGCCACGGTGATCAGCGCACCGCCGTACGAGTGGCCGACGAGTACGGCCGGGCCGTCGAGCTGGGCCAGGACGGAGGCGAGGTAGGCGGCGTCCGACGTCAGGCCCCGCAGCGGGTTCGACGGAGCGATCACGGGGATACCGCTGCTCCGCAGCTCCGAGATGACGCCTATCCAGCCTGTCGCGTCGGCGAAGGCACCGTGCACGAGGACGACGGTGGGGTTGGTCATGCGAGTTCTCTTCTCGGTGTCGGGCCACGTGTGGGGCGTCGTCACGACGGTCAGGGCGCGGCTCGGAATTCGGCAAGAGGTCCGTGCGACGGTTACTCACGGTACGGCCGTGGAGCGGTACCTCGTGTACGTGCGCGCATCCGCGCTGACACGACGGCGCACACGCGTCTCAGCGCCTTCCCTCGTCCTGGGCGCCGGCAGTCGTCGTCGCGAAGGCCGAGGTCGCCAGCGCCTGCCATTCGCTGGGGCTCATGCCGAAGGCCCCGCGGAACGTGCGGCTGAAGTGCGAGGGGCTGCTGAAGCCCCAGCGGTGTGCCACCGCGGCCATCGTGATCCTCCGGTTGGAGCGGCCCAGTTCGAGCCGGCAGAACTCGAGCCTGCGCCGCCGCACCCTTTGGCTCACCGTGCTGCCGTCGTTCTGGAAGAGCTTCTGCAGGTACCGGACGGAGATGTGGTGGGCGCGTGCGATCGACTCCGGCGAGAGGTCCGGGTCCATCAGATGCTCTTCGATGTAGCCGTGGATACGGGACAGCATCTCGTTGACGGCCCCGGACGCGTCGTCGGCCTCGTCCGTCGTGTCCGCTTCGAGGAGCTCCATGACCAGGACGGAGAGGAGGTGTACGGCCGTCCGGGCACGGCGGTCCCCGATCGTGGACCGCCGGAACTCCGCCTTGGCGGCGAGCGCGGTCAGGAAGTCGGACGCCAGCGCCCCGATCCCCTCCCCGCCGCGTACGGGTACGCCGATCACCTGGTTCAGTTCCGACTCCGTGACGCCCAGATAGCACCGGGGCACCCGGAAGAAGATCATCTGGCAGTCTTCTCCGAACTGCAGCAGATGCCGTCGGGCCGGGTCGCAGAAGACCAGGTCGTTCGGCTCCAACAGGGTCTTGGCGCGCTCGTGGACGACGGTGACGGGCCCACGGACATGGACGCCGAGGTAGACGTGGGTCCGGTCGTCCGTCTTCGGCATCTCGGAAAGCATCCGGACCAGCCACCCCGAGCGGGAGGAGGGCGAGGCCGGATCGGGCGCTTGCCGGGACACCCGTTGGGGCGCACGTGACATCAGTGTGAGGGTCATGGGGATTCCTAGCCGTAGGTGCGTGCGAGCGGAGGGCGGATTCACGCCCCGTTCGCCGGCTCCTCGGCCAGGAACTTCTCCACCACGGCATTGAAGGCCGGCGGGTTCTCCAGGAAGGGGAAGTGCGAGCTCGCCACGTCGGAGGCGAAGACGTGTAGGCGTGCGCCGGGAATCCGCTCGGCGACGAAGCGCTGCGAATCGGGGTGCACATGGCTTCCCTCACAGCCGATCACCAGGGTCGGCACATCGATCCGGGGAAGCACGTCGCGCCAGTCCTGCGCGCAGTGGTCGAACAGCAGCGGTACGCCCGCGTAGGCCGGTGTCGACCGGATCTCCTCGCCGACGAAGGCCAGCACCTCGGGGTCGGGCTCGCCGGAGAACATGCCGCGCACGAAGTCGGCGCGGACCGTGTCGCCCTCCGGCCCCGCGAGGGCCGCACCCAGGTACAACAGCCCCGACACGTCGAAGATGGCACCGGAGTCCCGCTGTTCCCGCTCGGTCATCCAGGGCACGGCGGCGACCGCCGCGGGCTGGTCGACGGCGACGAAGCGCCGGATCCGTCCGGTCCCGTACTGGTCGATGAAGCTCCACCACACCGAGACGCCCATGGACCAGCCCAGTGCGTCGAAACGGCCAAGACCGAGGTGGTCGACGAGTTCGAGCACATCGCGGGAGAGCCGGGCGATGCGGTAGCCGTGACGCGGCTTGCCGGACTTCCCGTGGCCGCGGAGGTCGACGGTGACGACGCGACGGCCGGGCGCCAACCCCTCGATCTGGTGGCGGAACATCGCCTGCGTCTGCCCCCAGCCGTGCAGCATCACCAGCGGGACGCCCTCGCCGCCGGTGTCCTGGTACGCGAGCCGCGCGCCGTCCGTCGTGATCAGTTCCTTCATGACCTCTCCCCTGGTCAGAGGCGGTTCATCGTTCCCGCCCGTCCCGAACATCATCGAATGGGGCCCGCCGCCCGCACCACCGCGAGCTGTAGGAATCGGGCCGTGGATCCTCCTCGCTTTGTCGAAGCGAGTCCGTGGTCAGACGGCCCCGTCGCCGCCCGGGGCGAGGAGTTCCTCGATCCTGAGGCCGAGGTGCAGAGCGAGCCGGTGGGCGCCGTTGTCGAGGTCGAGTCCGGTGATCTCCTGAATCTGGCGCAAGCGGTAGTAGAGCGAGGTGCGGTGGATTCCCAGCGTGTCCGCGGTCCGGGGAATCGATCCCGCGTGTTCGAGGAAGCAGCGCAGGGTGTCCCGCAGGCGGTCGCCGCCATGAGTGTCGCTCAGGGCATGGAGCGGCTTCGGGACCAAAGACGCGTTCAGGGCGTGCTCGGGGAGCTGGAGCAGCACCGCGAGCTCCCCTAGCAGTTCCCAGTCACTGGCGCTCTTCAGGGTGGGCAGTCGGCGTGCCGCGCGTGCCGCCACGAGCGCCTGCTCGTACGACGTCCGTGCGTCGTCCAGGCTGGGGTGCCGGCCGCCGACGCCGATCACGGGGTCCGCCGACGGGCCCAGGAAGGTGCGGAGTTCGTCCAGGATGCGAGCGGACTGTGCGGTGACCTCGTCCTGGCCGGGTGGGTGGTCGCGCAGCTGGAGCAGTGTCGCCCGCTCCTTGCCGATCGCGATGAGGCCCTGGGCCGAACGCGTCTGCCGGAACCCCTCCAGCGCCCCCCACAGGGCCGCCTCGGACTGCCGCACGAGCTCGGTCGCGCAGCTCAGCTGGACGACGGTGACCAGGACGTGCTCGGCTGCTCCGAGCAGTCCGAGTTCCTTGCCCCGCCGCCGTGCGGTGGTACGGGCGGCGACGTCGGTGCCGACGAGTTCGAGGACGAGGTCCCGCTCGTCGGCCTTCCGGGTGTCGGTGGCGATGTGCTCTCCGTGCATCTGGGCGGCCATGGCGTCCGCGGCCCCGGCGATGGCACGTGTCTCGTGCTCTGCGAGCGTCTTCTCGGGCACGACCACCAGGAGCAGTCCGAAAAGATGCCCGCGCTCGCGCAGGGGCACGACGTAACGGGGCAGCAGTCCGAGATCGTCACGGCCGTCGATGAATCCGGCTCGGGACCACTGGGTCACGCCCTGGGCGAGGACGTAGCGGATGGTCGCGTTGTCGGCGCGGCCCTGCAACAGGGTGCCGATGCGGACCGGGTCCTCGTCGCCGAAGTGGCGGCTCGTGCAGACCATGCGGACCAGCGGGTCGTCGACGGCGACGGACCGGCCGAGCCGCTCCGCGAGATCGTCGACAAGCGCCTGGAGCTCGGGGCTGCCGGGGCGGGCTCGCTGGAGCCTTACGGTCATGCGCTGTTCCTCTCTCGACCAACGGTTCCCCGCGGACTTCTTCATTCCGCGGCTCTTGATCAGTCTGAGGAAGCGACGCCGTCGGCACATCACACGAATCGTCCATTGCCGTGACGCCCACGGGGGATGCGAAGCGACTACTCTCCGCTGTCGCGGTGCTTCACCAGCCGGGTCAGCTCCACGCGCGAGGTGATGTCGAGCTTGGTGAAGGCCCGGCGCAGGTGCGAACCCACCGTGTGCGGCGAGAGGGAGAGGTGCTCGGCCACCTGTCGGTTGGTCAGCCCACGAGCCACGAGCCGTACCACCCGTATCTCCGCGGCCGTCAGCTCGGGCCATGCACCGGAGAGTCCGGCCGTCGAGGGCCGGCGGCGGACACCAGCGGCCCGCAGGCGCCGGTGGACGCGTGCAAGGTCCCGCTCGGCGCCCGCTCGCGCGTAGAGCGCGAGGGCCGTGTCGAAGTACGGCACCGCTTCGGACTTGCGGGTGGCCGCCAGCTTGCGTCCGGCGTCCTCCAGTGCCGACGCCCGGGCCAACGGCCGAGGGCAGTCCTCGTACAGCCGGACGGCACGTACGAGAGGGGCGAGGTCGTTGTCGAGGAGCCCCCGGGCGTGCGCGGCGGTGGCGGCGAGGAACGTGAGGTCGGGGTTGAGCACGGCCAGTCGCTCGGCCAGAGCCACTGCCTGCGCGGCCCGTTCGTGCGCCCCGGCACGCAGCGCCAGGCGGACGAGGACCGGGGCGTCTGCGGGGTCGACCAAGCCGGCGTAGGCCGGCCGGTCCGCGGCGGGCGACGTCATCACCTCGTCGAGTTCGGCCATGGCACGGTCGGGCCGGCCTTCGAAGTCGGCCATCAGTGCCAGCATCCAGGAGCCGAAGTGCCGGACGACGGGTGCGCCGTCGCTCCGCATGCGCCTCGCCTCCGCCGCGTACGCTCGTGCGGTCCGCTGGTCGTTGGTGTGGAGGGCGACGCGCATCATCACGTACCGGAGCGTGACGTCGGCGAGGTTGCCCGGGCCGAGATCGTCGGTCGTCGCGGAGGCGGCTTCGGCGTCGGCCCGGGCGTCCGTCAGCCGTCCGGCCTCCAGAAGGATGCGGGAGCGGGTCATGAGCCACATACGGGTGGCCGCCGTCCGGCCCTGCTCCCTGGTGATCCGGATGCCGTCCTCCGCGGCGGCGAGCGCCTGCGCGGAACGTCCGGTGGTGTTCGACAGGAGAGCGTGCCACAAGGCCTCCGGAACCCACAGCGAGGTGCTGACGCCCAGGGCGTCGGCCAGCGCGGCGGCCCGCTCGGCCTGCCGGAACGCCTCGGTCAAGTCCATGCGGTGGAAACTCACGGCCGAGCGGACCGTCGTCAACGTGGCCTCGGCGGAGCGGTCCCCCGCTGCCGCTGCGGTCTCCCACGCCTCCGCGGCGACCTGCTCGGCCGCCGAGTGCTCGCCCGCCATCGACAGGCCGACAGCGAGCATGGCGAGCAGTCGCCCCCTCACGTCCACGGGGATCCCGGGCAGTGCCGCCCCGGCGCGGGCCTGCCGGACCGCCTCGGAGAAGTCGAACGGTACGGCGAGGCGTGCCAGGGCAAGGCGTATGCGCGCCTCGTCCTCAGGTCCGAGGCCGCCGGTCGCCAGGGCGGAGGCTCCCAGCTCACGTGCCTGCGCGGCCCGGCCCGTCTGCCAGAGCAGCGGGATCGTCTCGGCGATGACCCGCGGCCGCTCCGGAGCGTCCGCCGTGGTGAGTTCCAGGGCCTTGAGGCTGCGTTCCGCGGCGGGTCCGGGAGCGGTGGCCGCGAGTTCCGCCGCGGCGGTGCGCAGCCGGTCGGCCTCGGCCACGTCTCCCGCCCCCGCTCTCCCGGCCTCCGCCGCATCTGCCGGTGCTCTCCCGGCCGACGGCCCGGGACGCTCGACGGGGGAGGCCGCGCTCCCCGGCGGCAGCTCGGCGGCTTGACCACGCAGGGCTTGACGCAGGGGCAGGGGGAGGCCGGCTTCCACCGCCTCGCGGATCAGGTCGTGGCGGAAGGCGAGGCGATCGCCGCTCTCGGTGAGCAGATCGGCGTCGAGGGATTCCCGTACCGCTGTGATGAGCGCCGCCGAGGACCTGCCGAGCAGTTCGGCCAGCAGCGCGACGGTGACCGGGCCGCCCACGACGGCCGCCGTCTGCACCAGCTCCCGTGCCTCGTCGGACAGCTGGTCGAGGCGGCGCACGACGGAGGGGAGTTCCCGTGGGGCGGGGGGTCCGGCCGACAGCCTGGCCGTGCCGTTCTCGATCGTCACTGCCTCCCGCAGCGAGCCGAGCAGCTCGACCAGCAGCTGCGGGACTCCTTCGGCGCGGCGGGCGACGCAGAGGACGTCCGGGTCGGGAGCGGCGCCGAGGACGTCCTCGGTGACCCGTGTGGTCGCCTGGTCGTCCAGCGCTCCCAGCGCCAGCTCGTGTGCGCCTGCCCGCCGGATCCGGTCCAGGGTCGTGCGCACTCCCGACGGCACGCTGCCACCGCGCACGGCGACCAGCCACAGGATGGCGTGCGACGAGAGTCCGGCCGCGAGGGTGTTGAAGGTGAGGAGGGTCAGGTCGTCGCACCACTGGAGGTCGTCGAGGACGACGAGCAGGGGGCCGTTTCGAGCCGTCTCCCGCAGGCGGTCCCCCAGTTCCTGGAGCAGCCAGAAGCGCTGGCCGGGCGTCGTGGCGAGGTCCCTGAGACGTACGGCGCCCGACAGCGGTTCCTCGCCGGAGAGCAGACCGTCGAGGAGCGGGCCGAGCGGCACGAACTGTTCGTCGGGGTCCGCCGCTCCCTCGAACACCCTCGTCCCGCGCCGCCTCGCGGCTGCCGCGGCCTCCGCGAGGATCCTGGACCTGCCGATGCCGACGAAGCCTTCGACGCGGATGATCCCGCCTTCGCCCCGGTCGAGCGCGTCGAGCCGCGCCTCGATGAACGCCAGTTCGGCGTCCCTGCCGCGGAGGGGCGTCCGTACACCCTCGAGTTTCTCGGGCACGGTCCTTGTCGTCACTCGGTTCACGCTCATACGGCGGAACAGTATGAACCATATGAACCACCCCGCCGTCGCCCGGCCCAGGTGCCCGCTCAGTCGAAGCGCAGGTCGGCGAGTTGCCGTTCGAGGACGGTGACGTCGTCCTCGGGCTCTTCACCGATCGGGCGCGCCGCCATGAGCACGGCGAGCTCGACGCCCGCCCGGCGGACGCGGCCGGGCAGGCCGTCGGTGTACTCGTCTCCCCCCGAGCCCCAGTCCTCGGAGGCCGCGAACACGGCGGTGGGGACGACGACGGCGCGGAGATGGGCGAAGAGCGGGCGCACGGCGTGCTCAAGGACCAGGGAGTGGCGGGCCGTACCGCCCGTCGCCGCGATCAGGACCGGCTTCCCGGAGAGGGCGTCCGGATCGATCACGTCGAAGAAGGACTTGAAGAGGCCGCTGTAGGAAGCCGCGAACACGGGAGTCACCACCACCAGGCCGTCAGCCGCCGTCACCGCGTCGATCGCGGCGCTCAGTCGCGGCGGCGGAAAGCCGGTCACGAGGTGGTTGGCGATGTCGCCGGCCAGTTCCCGCAGCTCCACGACCTCGGTCGACGGCGCCTGCCCCCGGGCGGCGAGTTCGTCGCGGGCCGCCTCGGCCAGCCGATCCGCGAGCAGGCGGGTGGAGGAGGGGGTGCTCAGGCCCGCGGAGACGACGATCAGCTTCATGCGGCGGACACCTCCCGGACGGCTCGAAGGGACGCGTGCGTGGGGGCCTCCGGCACGTCGGCCGGACGTCCCTTGGTGAATTCCCTCCGCAGCACGGGCACGACCTCTTCGCCGAGGATGTCGAGCTGTTCAAGGACGGTCTTCAGGGGCAGGCCCGCGTGGTCCATCAGGAACAGCTGGCGCTGGTAGTCGCCGACGGCCTCCCGGAACGACAGGGTCCGCTCGATGACCTGCTGGGGAGAGCCCACCGTCAGCGGGGTCTGCTCGGTGAAGTCCTCGAGCGACGGGCCGTGGCCGTACACCGGCGCGTTGTCGAAGTAGGGCCGGAACTCCCGTACGGCGTCCTGGGAGTTCTTCCGCATGAAGACCTGTCCGCCCAGGCCGACGACGGCGTCCTCCGGCCGGCCGTGGCCGTGGTGCGCGAACCGGCGCCGGTAGAGCTGCACCATGCGCCTGGTGTGGTCGGCCGGCCAGAAGATGTTGTTGTGGAAGAAGCCGTCGCCGTAGAAGGCGGCCTGCTCCGCGATCTCGGGGGACCTGATGGAGCCGTGCCAGACGAAGGGCGGGACGTCGTCCAGGGGCCGCGGTGTCGAGGTGAAGGCCTGGAGCGGTGTCCGGAACGTCCCCTCCCAGTCCACAACGTCCTCGCGCCACAGCCGGCGCAGCAGCGCGTAGTTCTCCTTGGCGAGTTCGATGCCCTGGCGGATGTCCTGGCCGAACCACGGGTAGACCGGACCGGTGTTGCCGCGCCCCAGCATGAGGTCGACCCGGCCGTCGGCCAGGTGCTGGAGCATCGCGTAGTCCTCGGCGATCTTCACCGGGTCGTTCGTGGTGATCAGCGTCGTGGACGTGGACAGGATCAGCTTCTCGGTGCGGGCGGCGATGTAGCCGAGCAGGGTGGTCGGCGACGACGGTACGAACGGCGGGTTGTGGTGCTCGCCGGTCGCGAAGACGTCCAGGCCGACCTCCTCGGCCTTGAGCGCGATGGCGACCATCGCCTTGATGCGCTCGCGTTCGGTCGGAGTGCGACCGTCGGTGGGGTCGGGGGTCACGTCCCCGACGGTGAAGATGCCGAACTGCATGGGGTGTCTGCTCTCCTGAGCTCGTCCGGTTCCCGCGCCGGGGAACCGGGGGCCGGGGTGACGTCGGGGACCGGCGTCACCCGGCGGGTCAACGGTGCGGCGTCACTTCGCCAGGAAGGCGAGGAGGGCGGTGTTGACCTCCTCGGCGTGGGTCCACAGCAGACCGTGCGGGGCGCCCTCGATCTCGACGTAGTCGGCCGACGGGAGCGCCTTGTGGAACGGGCGCGCCGTGCCCTCGGCCGGCAGGATGCGGTCGGCGGTGCCGTGCAGGATCAGGGCCGGCACGTCGACGGCGGGGATGTCGGCACGGAAGTCGGTGTACCAGGTCGCCGGCGCGGCGGACGCGGCGAAGGAGCCGCCGCGGGCCGCGGTGTTCCAGCTGTTGCGGACGGCCTCCTCGCTGATGCGGGTGCCCAGGTTCTCGTCGAGGTTGTAGAAGTCGTTGAAGAAGGCCGTGTAGTAGGCGTAGCGGTCGGCCTCGACGGCGGCGACGACACCGTCGAAGAACTCCTTCGGGGCGACGCCGTCCGGGTTGTCGTCGCTCTTGAGCAGGCAGGGCTCGAGCGAGGCCAGGAAGGCGACCTTGGCGACCCGGCCGGAGCCGTACGCGGACACGTAGCGGGCGACCTCGCCGGTGCCCATGGAGAAACCGACCAGGACGGCGTCCTTCAGGTCGAGGGTCTCCATCACGGTGTTCAGGTCGGCCGCGAAGGTGTCGTAGTCGTAGCCGACGGTCGGCTGCGAGGACCGCCCGAAACCGCGGCGGTCGTACGTGATCACGCGGTAGCCGGCGTCGAGCAGCGCGGCGCTCTGGCGCTCCCAGGAGTGGCCGTCGAGCGGGAAGCCGTGGATGAGGACGACGGGCTGCCCGGCACCCTGGTCCTCGAAGTACAGCTCGATGGGGTTGGTGTTCTCCTGGCCCACGGTGATGTACGGCATGGGGATGCGTCCTCGATTCGGGTCGGCTGGTCCGCGCGTCGAAGCGGCGCGGTATGCCCGTCACGCTAGGACCGGTCCTGCACCTCCTGTTGCCGTACCGCGCACCACACCTTGCACGGAGGCGCAGAGGTCACTCAGCCGCCGGTGGCTGTCCCGGCGTCGCCCTCCGCAAGCACGATCCGGGCCAGGTGGACCCTCGAGCGCACCGAGAGCTTGCGGAAGATCGACGCCAGATGGGTGTTGACCGTGTGCGGGGAGACGACGAGGGCCTGTGCGGCCGACCGGTTGGTGTGGCCCGCGGCGATCAGCCGGGCCACCTTGCGTTCCGAGGTCGTGAGCGCGTCCCAGCCCTGGCCGGGGCGCGGCCGGAGGCCTCCGGTGCGGCGCCGGCCGGAGCTGCTGGTGGCCCGTTCCAGATCGGCCCGGACCCGGTCGGCCTCGGCGTCGGCCCCCGCCTGGGCGTAGATGTCGTGGGCCCTGTTCAGGGCGGGTGTCGCGGCGGGGTCGCCTGCTGTGAGGAGCGCGCGCCCGAGGTCGGCGGATGCGGCGGCGAGGGGCAGCGGCCGGGGGCCGGTGAGGAGGATGCGGACCGACCGCTCCAGGAGTCCCTGGTCGGCGTTCGCCAGGGCGGACGCGTGGGCGGCCGCCCCCTGGGCGGTCGGCACGCCGGGGTTGCGGGTGGCGTGTTCGACAGCCTGGGCGGCGAGGTCCTCGGCCAGGTTCCGGTCCCCGCCGCGCAGGGCGATCCGCACGGCCGGGACGACATGGGGGCGCAGGAGCCGCCATCGGAGGAAGGGATGGTCACGCTGCACGGATCGGACCAGTTCGGCCGCTGCCGCGTGGTCGCCGTCGGCGTCGGCGACGACGGCCTCGAAGTACTGGTGCGTGGCGTGGTTGCCCGTGTTCGGCCGCTCGGCCACGGTCGCCCGTACGACGTCCAGGTGTTCCCGCGCGGCTTCGCGGTCGCCGCGCAGCATCGCGAGGAGGCCGCGGTTGACGCGGATGTTGACCAGGTTGGCGGGCACGTGGAGGTCCGCTTCGAGCCGCTCGGCGGTGACGAGGTCGGCGTCCGCGTCGTCGAGCCGGCCGAGCCCCATGTTCAGGGTTCCCTGGGCCCAGATCAGCATGGCGGGGCGCAGGGGAGCGTCGCCCGCCGTCCGGAGCAGTCGCCGGACGGTGTCGAAGTCGTCCATGTGGATCCGGGCGACGGCCTCCTCGGGCAGGAAGGCCGTGTCGAACACGCTCAGCGCCGTGTGGTGTTCGACGGCGGCGGCGCAGTCGCCCGCGTTGAGGGCGATCTCGCCGAGGCCCCACAGCGCGAGGACACGGGCCTCCCGGTCACCGGACCGCTCCGCCTCGGCGAGCGCCCTTTCGCCGGTCTCGCGAGCGGCCCCGAGGTCGCGCCCGCGGGACCGGGCGAGGGCCTGCCGGGCGGTGAGCCGGGCGCGGATCGTCGGGTCGGTGACGGCTGCCAGTGCTGCCGTCGAGCGGCGGGTCAGCTCGTGGACGTCGTCGAGGTGCCACAGCGTGTCGCCGAGTACGGACTGCAGACGGGCGAAGACGTCCAGGGGCGGCTGCCGGGCGAGCAGCGTGTCGCCGGTATCCCGTGCCTGGGTGTACCGGCCCGCGCGGGTCAGCGCGACGATGGCCCGTTCTCCCACGTCGAACACCATGGACGTATGGGGCGGTACGAGTTCCAGGGCGCGTACGGCCAGGTCGGCGGCGAGGCCGGGCATCACGGCGATCACGTCCGTGGCGGCCGTGCCGAGCAGCCCGATCGCCTCCTGGTCGCCGGGTTCGGCGCTCTTCAGCAGATGCGGGACCGCGTCGGTGGAGCTCCGGCCCGCCGCGACGAGGCGGCTCGCGGCCTCCCGGTGCAGCGCCCGGCGTACGGAGGGGGCGAGATCGGCGTACACCGCCTGGCGGAGCAGGTCGTGGCGGAACAGGAGGCGTTCGCCGTCGTCGTGGAGGAGGGCGGCGGCGATCGCCTCGTCCACTTCGGCGCTGAGCCCGGAGGCGGGCCGGCCGCACAGGGCGGCGGCGTCCGCGAGCGAGAACGCGCGGCCGAGGACCGAGCCGATCCGCAGGAAGTGGAGGGTGTCCGGACGGAGGTCGGCCAGCCGGTCGCGTACACCGAGGACCAGCCGCTCCGGCGGCTCCGGCGCATCCGCGCCCGACGCCGCGATCCCCGTGAGCATCTCGGCGGCGAGGAAGGGGTTGCCTCCCGCCCCGTCGAGGAGTTCCGCGACCTTCGTCGGCACGTCCCCGCCGAGGACGTCCCGTCCCAGCTCGGCCAGGGCCGTGTCGGACAGCGGCCGGAGGGGGAGGGTCGTCGTCCGCGGCCCCTGCCCGTACAGTTCCGGGTCGTTCCTGCCCGTGAGCAGCCAGAGGACCGGGGAGCTGAGCAGCCGTGCCGGCATGACACTCAGGGCGAACCGGCTCAGCGGGTCGGCCCATTGGACGTCGTCGACCGCGATCAGTACCGGCGTGCCCGCCGAGCGTTCCTCGATCAGCTGGGCCAGTCGTTCGACGAGCCAGATGCGCTGGTCGTGATGGCCCGCGAGGTCTGCGAAGTCCGTGCCGGACAGCAGCGGCGGGTCACCGTGCAGGAGGCCGGAGGCCAGTGAGGCGAGCGGTGCCAGCTCGTGCAGTTCCTCGGCGCGTCCATGGCCGACGAAGAACCCGTGAGCCCGCGCGATCGAGACGGTCTCCTGCAACAGTACGGTCTTCCCGATCCCGGGCTCGCCCAGGAGCAGCGCGATCGCTCCTCCCTCGCCGTCGCGCACCGCCTCGACCAGGGCGCGCAGCCGCGCCAGCTCGGCTTCGCGGCCCCGCAGCCCGGGCCGGCTCAGCCCCGCGCTCCCGGGCACCGCCGTGCCTTCTCCCTCGGGCCGCCCGGGGCTCATCCCTTGACCGATCCGGCGAGCAGTCCCCGCGCGAAGTGCCGCCGGAGGGAGAAGAAGACGAGCAGCGGGACGAACGCCGCCACGAAGGCTCCTGCGGTGAGCCGCTGCCACTCGTTGCCGTACGTCCCGGCCAGGCTCGCCAGTCTGACCGTCATCGGCGCGGTGTCGGCCGTTCCGCCCAGCAGGGTCAGTGCCACGAGGAGGTCGTTCCACACCCAGATGAACTGGATGATGGCGAAGGAGACCAGGGCCGGGCGGGCCAGGGGCAGCACGATCCGGAGCAGCAGCGTCCCGTGCGACGCGCCGTCGACACGGGCGGCCTCGATCAGGTCCCGGGGCAGCCCTGCCAGGAAGTTGTGCAGGAGGAACACCGCGAACGGCAGCGCGAAGACCGTGTGGGCGAACCAGACCTGGCCGAACCGCGCGGGACCGGTGAGGTTCCACGCGGGCAGGAACAGCCAGCCCTGGGAAAACAGCTTCAGGAGGGGGACGAGCGCCATCTGGAGCGGCACGACCTGGAGCGCGAAGATGCCGACGACCAGCGCGTCCCGCCCCCTGAAGTCGATCCACGCCAGGGCGTACGCCGCGAAGAACGCCAGCACGAGCGGGAACAGCACCGAGGGAAGGGTGATGACGACGGAGTTGACGAAGTGCTCCGCGAGCCGCCCCGACCCGTTCCCGCCGTCTGACAGCACCTCGCCGTAGTTGTCGAGTGTGAGGTTCGGAGCACCGAACACGGTCCACCAGCCCGTCGTCTTGATCTCCTCCTCGGGACGGAACGAGGAGAGCAGCAGACCGAGGGTGGGTGTCGTCCAGAGGACCGCGATCACCACGGCGATCGACGTGAAGGCGCGGGAGGCCAGACGCTCCCGTACGCCGTTCACGCTGTCCTCCGCTGCGCCCGGACCTGGTGGGCGACGAAGGGGGTGACGAGGACGAAGAGGAGCACGGCGAGCGCCGCACCGCGGCCCGTCTCGCCGTAGCGGAAGGCCTGGCCGTACATCTCGTGGGCGATGACGCCCGTGTCGAACTGTCCGCCGGTCATGGTCTTGACGATGTCGAAGGCCTTGAAGGTGCCGACCGCCTGGGCGAGGACCACGACGAGCAGCGTGGGCCTGATCGACGGCATGGTGATCCGCCAGAAGATCTGCCGGGGGGACGCGCCGTCGAGTCGGGCCGCCTCGGTCAGCTCTCCGGGAACGGCCCTGATCGCGCCGGCCAGCAGGACGGCCGCGAAGCCCGCCTGTGTCCACACCATCACCACGATGAGGAACAGGACGTTCCAGGGAGAGTCCACGAGCCATTGCCTCGGTTCGCCGCCGAACGCGACGACGAGCTGGTTCAGCAGCCCGATCTGCCCGGCCTCCGCGGGACGGTAGGCGTAGACGAACTTCCAGACGACACCCGCGCCGACGAAGGAGATCGCCATCGGCATCAGGACGAGGGACAGCGCGAACGCTCTGAACCGCGACCGCACGACGGCCGCCGCGTAGAGCAGACCGACCGGGGCTGCCAGCAACGGCACGAGCACCACCCACGCCAGGGTGTTGCGCAGCGCCACCAGCGCCCGGGGGTCGGTGACCATCCACACGTAGTTGTCGAAGCCGGCCCACGCGTCTCCCCCGCTGTCGGTGAACGACAGGACCAGGGTGCGCAGACCGGGCAGGAGAAGACCGACAGTGAGCAGCAGCAGCGCGGGGGCCAGCAGGATCAGGGCCGCGGCCCTCCTCCGTACCGGCCCCCGGTGCAGCGCCAGCAGGATCAGGGCGACCACCGCCGCGAAGGCGGCGACGCCCTGGAGCAGGTACAGCAGCTTGGGCTGCTGGGCGACGGCGTCGAACGACATCAGTGGCTCGGCCAGGACCGTTCGATGGAGTCGGCGACCTGCCGGGTGCTCGCGCCGCCGATCCAGTCGACGGCTCCCTTCCAGAACGTCCCGGCGCCGACCGACGCGGGCATCAGGTCAGAACCGTCGAACCTGAACTGGGTCCTGGGGTCCTGGAGCAGCTGGATCGAGAGCCTGTCGACCGGGGTCGCGGCGTTCGCCGGATCCACGCCCCTGTTCGCCGAGACGAACGGGCCCCTCCTCATACGCGCGTTCGCGAAGTCCGCGGAGGTCAGGTACTCCTGGAACGCCCGCACTTCGGGGCGGTCGGCGAACGCCGCGGTGAACACCCCACCGCCCAGTACGGGGCGCCCGGCCGGGTCGGCTCCCGGCAGGAGGAAGGCGTAGACGTCCTTGTCCGGTCCGATCTCGGTGCCCTTCGGCCACATGCCGGCATAGAACGAGGCCTGGCGGTGCATCGCACAGTCGCCGGAGAGAATCGGTGTGCCGGCCTCCTGGAAGGAGATCGACGCCATCGAACGGGCCGGACCGAAACCGCCGTTGGCGTACCGGTCGTTCTTGAGGATGGACCCCACGGTGTCCATGGCCTTGATCACCCGCGGATCGTTGAACGGGATCTCGTGGGCGACCCACTGGTCGTAGACGTCCGTGCCCTGCTGACGCAGCAGGACGTCCTCGATCCAGTCCGTCACGGGCCAGCCGGTCGCCTCGGCGGACTCGATGCCCGCGCACCACGGCTTGACGCCCGACGCCGCGGCCTTCTCCGTCACGGCCATCAGCTCGGACCACGTGCGGGGAACGCTCAGTCCCGTGTCGCGGAAGAACTTCGGCGAGTACCAGACGAACGACTTCACGTTCGCGACCAGCGGCGTGCCGTAGAGGGTGCCGTTCACGGTCGCGTAGCCGTTCCAGTCAGCCGACCAGCCCTGCTTCGCGAGGGCCACGACCCCGGCGCTCGCGGGCTTGAGCTTCCCCGCCCGCGCAAAGCGTTCCAGGAGCCCGGGCTGAGGGAAGAACGCCACATCCGGTGCACTCCCGCCGTCGACCCGGAGCTGGATCTGGGCCTCGAACTCCCCGTCCCCCTCGTACTGAACGTGGATTCCCGTGCAGTCCGCGAAGTCCGCCCAGGTCTCTTCGAACAGGTCGGCCTCCCGGTCCCGGTTCTCCGCGTAGACGGTGACCTCGGTGCCGGGGTGCTTGCCGTACCTGGCGTACGGCCCACAGTCCACGGCGGTGTGCGACTGCGAACCACTGTCCTGCGAAACACCGCAGGCGGTGGCAAGGGCGGCGAGGGCGATGACGGCGAGCGCGAGCCTCGCGCCGAACCTCATGGGTGTATCTCCTCCGATCGCCCGCCGAAGGTCCTCGGGGGCGATCAGAAGCTACCAGCGCTCGAACATTATCGACTAATCGTTCGATCCTGAACGATTGGGTCAGGGGCGGTGGACCGGGCCGCGTCCTGGATCAGCTCCGCCACGGCCTTGGGCTGGGCAAGCATGACCAGATGGGAGGAGTCGACCTCGACGGTGGTCATGCCGGCGCGCTCATACCCGTAGCGCTCCACATCGGGGTTGATCGTGCGGTCGCAGGAGGCGACCAGGCCCCACGAGGGCTTGGTCTTCCACGCCGCGACAGGCGCCGCCTCCGAGAAGGCACGTGCGGCCAGGGGGCGCTGGGAGACGGCGAGCACCGCGGCGAGGTCAGGGTCGACGTCCGCCGCGAAGAGGGCGGGGAACTTCTCGATCTCCACCGAGACGTCGGTGCCGGTCTCGGTGGAGCCGGCCACCGGGAACGGGGTGTAGACGAGCGCGTCGGCGAGACCGGAGTCGGGGAAGCGGCCCTGCAACTCGCCCAGGCTCTCGCCCTCCTCCAGCGCGTATCCCGCGAGGTACACCAGTGCGCGGACGTTGTCCTCCGTGCCGGCGAGGGTGATGACGGCACCGCCGTAGGAATGCCCGACCAGGATCACGGGGCCTTCGACGGCGCGGATCACCGAGGCGATGTACGCGGCGTCGTCGACGAGGCTGCGGTTGGGCACGGCCGGGGCCACCACTTCCATTCCGGCGGCGGCCAGTTCGGGGATGACGCGGGCGAAGCTGGAGGCGTCGGCGAAGGCGCCGTGGACCAGGACGACGGTGGGGCGGGCGTGTCGGGGCATGGGGGAACTCCTCGGTGCGTGACTGGGGATGGGACTGGGGATGCGGGAGACGAGAGGCGGATGTGTGGTGTTCGTGTGGTGCTTCACAGGCCGAAGCGGGCGCGCCTCGCCTCGGGCACCAGGTCGGTGTACTCGGGGTGCTTGCCGATCCAGCCCCGGATGAAGGGGCAGTACGGCAGGACGCGCAGCCCTCGGGCCCGGGCGTCGTCGAGGACCCCGCGGGCGAGCAGCCCGCCCAGGCCCCGGCCGGCGAACCGGCTGTCGATCTCGGTGTGGATGAAGGCGATCTCGCCCTCCGAGAGGTGGTACTCGGCGAAGCCGGCGGTCTCGGTGCCGTCGTCGCCGGCGAGGATCTCATACCGGGACTTCTCGGGCCGGTCCGTCACCTGCGGTTCCATGGGTGCTCCTGTGCGCTCGTCGTGTGACGGGGTGGGTGGGTGCGGTCAGAGCGTGCGGCGTACGCCTGCCTGGCGTTCCAGGTTGCGGAGTTGGACGGACAGGTCGCCTTCCACGGCGAGGTGGGCGGGGCCGCTGCGGCCGATGGGCAGGACCTGCTCGCTGCGCATGTCCTCGAGCATCAGGGCGAACGCCGTGTACATCGCGACGAGCGCCACCACGAGGCCGAGCGCGCCGGACGTGCGCGTCAGCCATTCGGCGCCGGTGATGCCCGCGAAGCCGGTGGCCGCCCAGCGGGGCAGGGAGACCGCGAGGACGAGCCACAGCGCGCGCTTGGGCCGGGTCACGGCGGTCATCAGGGCCCCGAAGCAGAGGAGCGCCAGGTTGAACACGCCGAGGACCTGAAGGCCGTCGGCCGCGCCGCTGAGCATGATGAGCGAGTAGGGCAGCCAGCTGCCGGCGAACACCGCCATCAGCGTCGCCGCGATCACGTCACGGGCGCCGAAGGCCAGGAAGCTCACCAGGAGTTGCAGGGCGAAGGCCGGCAGTACGGTGAAGGCGACGGCGCTGCGGGCCGTCTCGTCGAAGATCCCGAGCTGCAGGCAGCCCGTCATCACGGAGGCGATGGCTATCGTGAAGAAGCCGAGTGGCATGGGTGAGGCGATGGGGCGCAGGTTGATCCGTGTCATCGACCGGAGGTCCGGCTCGAAACGGCGTCCCGGGGGAACGTCCGGCAGGGTTGCCGGCGTGTCGCCGCCGTCGGCGGCGGGGGAGGCTGCGGACATCGGGTGGATCTCTCTTTCAGTGATCGAAGCAGGGATCGACGAAGGACGGCGTCGTGTCGGGAACGGAGCCGCGTGCGACGCGCCAGCGGCGGTGCTGCTCGGACTCGGCGACGGCCTCGGCCACGGCCGATGCCTGGCGGGCACCGCTCTGGTACCCGCCGAAGTGAGCCACCGGGCTCCACTCGGGGGTCACCGGCGGGATGGTCTCGTCGAGCCCCTCGTACTCGGCGGTCGCGTAGACGATCCGGCCGCCGACGACAGTGAGGACGGACTCGATGTCGGGAATGACGTCCTCGGGCACGGTGAGGAAGTCGTCGGAGAGGATCGCGAGGTCGCCGTAAGTCCCCTCTCGCAGGGTCCCCTTGACGTCCTGCTCGCCGGTGAGCTCCGCTCCGCCCCGGGTGTAGAGGCCGAGGGCGGTCTCCCGGTCGATCAGGTTCCCGGCCGGGTAGAGGGCCGTGCCTCCGACGGTGCGCCCGGTGACCAGCCAGTGGAGGGCGACCCACGGGTTGTACGAGGAGACGCGGGTGGCGTCGGTTCCTGCGGCGACGGTCAGGCCTCGGTCGAGCATGGCCCGGACCGGCGGGGTGCGGGCGGCGGCCTCGGCGCCGTAGCGATCGAGGAACGCGGCGCCCTGGAAGGACATCCGGTTCTGGACCGAGACGGCGCCGCCGAGGGCGGCGATCCGGTCGAGGCTGTCGGCCGAGACCGTCTCCGCGTGGTCGAAGAGCCAGCGGTTGCCGCCGGGGAAGAGCCCTTCGGCCGCGAGCTTCTCGAAGACGGCCAGGTCGCGGCGGATCGTCTCGTCGTAGGTCGCGTGGAGCCGGAAGCCCCAGCCGTTCTCAAGGAGAAGCCGGACGGCGCTCTCGAATTCGGTCTCGTACCCTGCGGCAAGCTCGGGCCGGGGCTCGGAGAAGTTCTCGAAGTCGGCGGCGGCCCAGGTCAGGTTCTCTCCCGCGCCGTTGAGGCGGAGCCACTCGTCCCCCTCCCCGGGCTTGACCGTCTCGGTCCAGCGCTTCAGGTCGGCGAGCTCCTGCCCGGCCGTCTGCGGGAAGAGGTGGTAGGCGATCCGGAGGGTCAGCTCTCCCGACCGGGCGAGGTCGACGACCGTCGCGTAGTTGTCGGGGAAGTTCTGGAACCCGCCGGCGGCGTCGACCGCGGACGTCAGTCCGAAGCGGTTCAGCTCGCGCAGGAAGTGGCGCGTCGACGTCCGCTTGTCTGCCTCGTCGAGGGCCGGCGCCTTGGCCAGGGTCGAGTACAGGATGAGGGCGCTCGGCGCCGCGAGGAGCACGCCGTTGGGTTCGCCGTCCCGGCCGCGGACGATCTGGCCGCCGCGGGGATCCGGGGTGTCGCGGGTGAATCCGGCTGCCTGCACCGCGGCGCGGTTCATCAGCGCCGACTGGTACAGGTGCAGGACGAAGACCGGGGTGTCGGGGGCGGCGGCGTTCAGCTCCGCGACGGTCGGCATCCTGCGCTCGGCGAACTGTTCGGCGGTCCAGCCGCCCACCACCCGGATCCACTGCCCCTTCGGGGTGCGGCCGGCCTGCTCGCGCAGCATCGCGAGGGCGTGTCGCAGGCTTCGTACGCCGTCCCAGCGCAGCTCCAGGACGTAGTTCAGGCCGCCCCGGATGACATGCAGGTGCGAGTCGTTGAGGCCGGGGATCACCCGGCGGCCGAGGGCGTCGACGACCCTCGTTCCCGGCCCGACGAGGTGGGCGAGGTCGTGGTCGTCGCCGAGGGCCGCGACCCGGCCGTCCCGGAGGGCGACGGCACGGACCTCGGGGCGGTCGGGGTCACCGGTGAACACCTTGGCGTTGCGGACGAGGAGGTCGGCGTGCCCGTGTTCCCGACGCGGGGCGGGGACGAGGCCCGCCACCGGCATGCTCGTCGACGGCCCGGTCATGCGAGGGCCTTGCGCAGGGTGTCGGTGGCGAGGCCGATGGCGAGTTCCGCGGCCTGCGTCTCGCGCAGTGCGTTCAGCATCACGAAGTCGTGGATGACACCCTGGACGCGCAGGGCGGTGACGGGGACGCCGGCGGCACGGAGCTTCGCCGCGTACGCCTCGCCCTCGTCGCGCAGGACATCAACCTCGGCGGTGATGACCAGGGCCGGCGGCAGGCCGCTGAGCTGCTCGGTGGAGGCGCGCAGCGGGGAGGCGGTGATCTGGGCCCGCTCGGCCTCGGCGGTCGTGTACTGGTCCCAGAACCACTTCATGGCGTCGCGGCGCAGGAAATAGCCCTCGCCGAACCGGTGGTACGAGTCGGTGTCGAAGCTCGCGTCCGTGACCGGGTAGAAGAGGACCTGCTGGACGAGCGTGACGTCGCCGCGCTGCTTGGCCATGAGGGTGAGGGCGGCGCTCATGTTGCCGCCCACAGAGTCGCCCGCGACGGCGATCCGCGTGCCGTCGAGGTCCTTGTGGTGGCCCTCGCGGGCGACCCACTGGGCGACGCTGTAGTTCTGCTCGATCGCGACGGGGTAGCGCGCCTCGGGCGAGAGGTCGTACTCGGGGAACACCACGGCCGCCCCGGTGCCGACGGCGAGTTCGCGGACGAGCCGGTCGTGGGTGTGGGCGTCGCCGAAGACCCAGCCCGCGCCGTGGATGTAGAGGATGACGGGAAGCGGGCCGGTGGCGCCGCGGGGGCGGACGATCCGGGCGCGGACGTCGCCGGTCGGGCCGCCGTGGACGGTGATCCACTCTTCGTCGACCTCGGGCAGGGGGACGCCCTCACCGCTCTGGACACCGGCCACGGCCTTACGGCCTTCGGCGACGGGGATCTGGTAAAGGTACGGCGGCTGGGCGGTGGCGTCGGCGAAGGCCTGGGCGGCGGGTTCGAGGATCGGACGGTTCTTCATGAGGGGTTCTCCTTCTGGGGATGTACGAGAGGGCGCAGGTCGGGGGCTCAGCGGGTCGCCCGTACGGCGTCGAGGATCACGTCGACGACCACGGCCGGACGGGAGACGGCCACGGCGTGCGACGCGTCCACTTCGGTGATGTGCGAGCCGGCGCGCCGGGCCATCCACCGTTCGGCGGCCGGCGGGATGTTCTTGTCGGCGGTGACGATCAGCGCCCAGGAAGGGATCGTCTTCCAGGCCGCTTCCCCGGCCTTCTCCTCCAGCGCGGCGGTGGCGACCGGGCGCTGGGTCACGGCCATGACAGCCGCGTCGGCGGCGGGGACGTCGGCGGCGAACTGCCGGTGGAACTTGGCCCGTTCGATGACGAGTTCGGTGCCGGTGCCACCTCCGGGCAGCGGGTACGACCGCGGGTTCACGGTGTCGCCGAGGGTGGAGCCGGGGAACATGGCGGCGAGCTCGGCCGCGCTCTCGCCCTTGTCCGGGGTGAACGCGGCGATGTAGACGAGGGCCTTCACACGGAGGTCCCCCAGCGCGGCGCCACTGATGACGGCGCCGCCGTAGGAGTGGCCGACGAGGACGACGGGTCCCTCGACGGCGGCCAGCACGCTGCGCAGGTAGGCGGTGTCCGCGGCGAGACCGCGCAGCGGGTTGGCGGGGGCCAGGACGGGGTAGCCGGCGCGCTGCAGCCGCCTGATCGTGCCGCTCCAGCTGGAGGCGTCGGCGAACGCCCCGTGGACCAGGACGATCGTGGGCTTGGGACCGTGCCGGTCGGCGCCGGCGGCGGCCGGGACGCTCGCGGGTGCGGCAGGTGCGGCGGGTGCGGCGCCCATCACGGCGGCCAGCATGGCCGGCAGAGCGAGGGCGAGGGTGCGCCTCTTGGGATGCATGGGGGGTTCCTTGTCGGGTGGTGAAGCATTCGGGTGCGCTCGGGCGGGCGGGTGGGGGTGCGCCGGGCGGGCGGGGGGGTGCACCGATTGGGCCGAGCGCGGTCGGGCGGGGCCTCGCCTCAGAGGCCGTACGCCTCCAGGAGCCGTAGCCAGATCTCGCTGACCGTCGGGAAGGCGGGCACGGCGTGCCACAGGCGTTCGAGCGGGACTTCTCCCACGATGGCGACCGTTGCCGTGTGGATGAGTTCGGTCGCCAGGGGGCCGGTGAGCGTGCAGCCGACGATGACTCCTCGGGTCTCGTCGACGACGAGCTTGGCGAGGCCGCGGTAGTCGTCCGCGTGGAGCGCGGCACCGGCGACGTCGTCGATCCGGTACTCCACCGCGCGTACGGCGATCCCCGCTTCGCGTGCCGCGCGTTCGGTGAGACCGACGCTCGCGATCTCGGGGTGGGTGAAGACGGCCTGGGGGACGGCCAAGCGGTCGGCTTCCGCACTCCAGGGCTGCCCGCCTCCGGTGTCGGTGGGGCGGCCCGCGGCTCGCTCGGCGATCGCCGCCGCGCAGGCGCGGGCCTGGTACTTGGCCATGTGGGTCAGCGGCGCACGGTGGTTCACGTCGCCGACGGCGTAGAGCCAGTCGCCTGCGTGCTCGGTGACGCGGCAGGTGTCGTCGGCCGGGAGCCAGCCGCCGGCCGGCAGTCCGACGGCCTCCAGGCCGAGGTCAGCCGTGCGCGGGCGCCGGCCGACGGCGACCAGGACCTCGTCGCAGACGAGGGCGGTGCCGTCGTCCGTGTCCACGGTCACCGTGCGGGTGTCCTCGTCACGGGCGAGCCGGACGGCCGACACCCCGAAGCGGATCGTGACGCCCAGATCGCCCAGACCCCGGGCGACCTCTGCGCCGACGCACGGCTCCCAGCCGGTCAGCAGGGCCTGGTCGCGGACCAGCAGGGTGACGGAGGAGCCGAG
This sequence comes from Streptomyces sp. NPDC060049, assembly GCF_042736715.1. Lineage (NCBI taxonomy): Bacteria > Bacillati > Actinomycetota > Actinomycetes > Kitasatosporales > Streptomycetaceae > Streptomyces > Streptomyces sp. NPDC060049. The sequence goes on along the minus strand of NZ_JBHWVV010000021.1, from coordinate 75,662 downwards.
CGTGCGCCAGGCGGTGGCCATCTCGCAAGCCACCACTCCCCCGCCGATGACGACGAGCCGCTCGGGCACCGCGTCGGCCGTGGTGGCCTGCCGGCTGGTCCACGCACCGATCCGGTCGAGCCCCTCGACTGGCGGAAGGGCGGGTTCCGTGCCGGTGCACACCACGACCGCGCGCCGGGCCCGCAGGGTACGGACCGTGCCGTCGGCCCCCGTCACCTCCACCCGGCGCTCACCGGCGAGCCGTCCGTGCCCCCGTACGAGCGCGATGCCCGCACCGTCGAGCCAGTCGGCCTGGCCGGTGTCGTCACCGCGCCCGGTGAAACGGTCACGGCGGGCCAGGACGCGCGCCGGGTCGAGTGCCGCCGTGACCGTCTGCCGGGCCCCCTCGACCGAGCGGGCCTCCGCCCGGGCGGCGCCTGGTCGCAGCAGGGCCTTGCTCGGCACGCAGGCACGGTAGGAGCACTCGCCGCCGACCGCCCCGGCCTCGACGACGACGACGGTCAGCCCCGACCTGACGGTCCGGTCTGCGACGACCTCGCCGGCCGGACCGCCGCCGACCACGACGACGTCGTACGTGTGCATCAGCCGCGCACCAGAGGGGTGTCCACGAGGTGCTCGGCCAGGAACCACACCTGCGCCTCACCGGTTCGAATGACATCGGAGACGAGCAGGTCGGCGCTGCCCTCGTCGCCCTCCCCGGAGAGCCGCGCGGCGGCGTCCCGGGCGTCGATCAGGATCCGCTCGTGCGCGTCGAGGAGCCGCGACAGCATGACGGGCACCGGCTCGACGCCGTCCGGCGGCCGGGGGATCGACGTCAGCTCCGCGACGTGACGCGGGTCTCCGACGGCAACGCCGCCGAGGCTCTGGATCCGCTCGGCCAGCGCGTCCACGATGGCCAGTTGAACCTCCGCGTGCTTGTCCAGCATCAGGTGGAGCGAGTAGAAGGTCGCCCCGCGCATGAGCCAGTGGTGCTTCTTGTAGAGGGAGTAGAGGATCTGCGTGTCAGCGAGAACGCGGTTCAGCCGCTGGCAGGCGTACATGCGGGTGTCGTGGCCGAGGCCGATCGGCAACTGCTTGAGCGTGCCGAACGCCTGGGTCTCGGCGCCCTTCTGGTGCAGCAGCGGCTGGCCGCCGCCGTGCGGGGTCGTGAGGGTGTCCATCGAGTGCTCCTGTTCGGGAGAGAAGGTGGGAAGGGCCCGGCCGCCCGGTCGGGGGGGGTACGCGGGCGGCCGGACCCGGCCTGCGCGGCTCGCGCTCAGCGCTCGGCGATCGCCGGGGCGGCGGTCCGGTGCAGGACGAGCCGGGTGAGGAGTCCGCTGCCGAGACCGGCCACGAGCGCGAGGGCGGCCCACCACAGCGGGTACGGCGTGAGGCCGAGGGCCGCGTCGAGGGACCAGGCGCCGGGGCCGGTGGCGGCGAGGGCGGCGGCGGTCCCGATGAGGACGAGCGGGTACTCGTACCCGTCGTTCTGCACCCAGAGCCCGTGGCGGCGCTTCACGGTGAGCGCGACCGTCATGACCCCGATGGCGCCGGTCGCGGCGAGCGGGGTCAGGAGGCCGACCGCGAGCAGCAGGCCCGATCCGATCTGACCACCGCCCGCCGCCAGGGCGGTGAGGGCACCGCCGCGGAAGCCGTCGGCGCGGAACTCCTCCGTACCGCCCTCCAGTCCCTTGCCGCCCAGGTGCGAGCTGATCTTCTGCACACCGTGGCCGGCGACGAGCAGTCCCACCAGCAGACGCAGGATCAGAATGCCGGTGTCCACAGGGGTCAGCCGGCCGCGTGCGCGCCGATGACGCTCTGCGCGTACACGACGCCCAGGCCGTACGCACCCCCGTGAGCCTTGACGATCTCCATGACCGCGCCGTACGTCTCCTGACGCGCCCAGTCGCGCTGCAGCTCCAGGAGGACCTGGACCCAGGTCACCGGGACGGCGCCGGCGGCGATCATCCGCTGCAGCGCGTGCTCGTGGGCGGCCGGGCTGACGCCACCGGAGGCGTCGGTCACGACGTACACCTCGTAACCCTGCTCAAGCGCCGAGAGCGCGGGCAGCACCAGGCAGACCTCGGTCCACAGACCCGACAGGATGATCTTCTTGCGCCCGGTCGCCTTGACCGCCGCCACGAGCGCTTCGTCTTCCCACGCGTTCATGGTGGTGCGGTCGATGATCTCGTTCTTGGGGAACACCTCGGCAAGCTGCGGCAGCAGGGGCCCGGAGAACGACTCGGCGGCCACCGTGGTCAGAACGGTCGGAACGTCGAAAGCCTGAGCCGCCTTGGCGAGACCCACGGTGCTGTTGATGATCGCGGCACGGTCGCCGCTGCCGGTGCCGAAGAACATCTGCGGCTGGTGGTCCACGAAGACCATGACCGCGTTGTCGGGCGTGAGCAGGTCCCCGCTCGGGGCGGCCTGCACCTTGGTGATGTCGAACATGAGGGGTCCTCTCGAAGCAATCGGTAACGTGCCCCCCGCGTCCGCGGCTCGGCACTTCTTCAAGCTACGAGCCACCCGACCGACCGCGTTGACCTCCGGCGCCCAGGGGTTGGCACGACGGCGCACAACCGGTCAAGGACGAGATCCGCGCAGTGTCACGGGAGCGAACGCGCAAGGTCGCGACGCAGGCACACTCGCCCCGAGACCCTCCGAAACGGCGCGTCACCACACCCGACCCAACGAAGGGCCGCCTCACCAGCGGAAAAGGTCAGCGCGTTGAGGGCGACGACTCTCCTCGTCGAGGCCCAGGTCGCGCCGGCATTTCGGAATGCAGCCGACTCTCGTCGAAACGCACCCTGTTGTGGTTCGTCGCACAGTTGTGGGACTGGCGTCGACGTATCGGCTTCTGGGATGCTTCGGTCCGTCAAGCGACGGCGGAACGAGGAAGCCGGTGAGATTCCGGCACGGTACCGCCACTGTGTAGGGGGAGTGACTCCGCCATGGCCACCGCCCGTAAAGGGACGGGAAGGCCGGAGAAGCGTTGATCCCGAGTCAGGAGACTCACGCCGTCGCACCTCGATGTACGGGGCGGATTTCCCCAGGAGAGGCGGTGGCACTCGTGTGCCTGCGTACTTGTGTGAGCTTTGCGCTGTCGGCTGCCCATGGGAGCCGACCGGACCGGCCTGATTCCCGGTCCCGCTCCGTCGGACTCTGAAGAGCCTTCTCCCGCCACGGAGTTCCCCTCCCGTACAGCCGCATCACGCGCGCCGGTTCCCGGTGCGCGTTTCTCTACGCATGTCACCAGGAGTCACCTTGTCCGTACGACCAGCCATGCCCAGCCGCCGTCCGGCCGCCGCGGCCGCGTTCCTCGCCCTCGCGCTCGCACTCACCGCGTGCGGTGACGGCGGCGCGGACCGGCCCGCCGACTCCAAGGCCGCGGCGGCGGGTGACGGCTGCATCACCGATTTCGACCCGGGCAAGGACTACTTCCCGGCCAAGTCGGCGGTGAAGCACGCCGAGAACTTCACTCTCCGGTACGAGAAGAGCTACCAGGTCCTCACCGTCAACGAGCCGTACCCCAAGGGCAAGCCCGAGTCGTACGTGCTGGTCAAGTGCGGTGCCCCCAAGCCGAAGCTGACCGGCGACCTCGCGGGTGCCCCGCAGATCACCACCCCCGTCAAAAGCCTGCACTCCGCCTCGACCACACACCTGCCGCTGCTGACCGAGACCGGCACCCTGGACGTGCTGACCGGTGTGGCAAACGCCTCCAACATCAGCTCGGCCGAGGTGATCGAACGGGTGAAGGCGGGCGAGGTCATCGAGTACGCCAAGGACCGCACCCTCAACGCCGAGACGGTCATCGGCGCCAAGCCTGACGTGCTGATGACCCAGGGCACCGACGATCCCCAGTACCCCAAGCTGCGCCAGGCCGGCATCGCCGTCGTCGCCAACGCCGAGTGGCTGGAATCGAGCCCGCTCGGCCGCGCCGAGTGGGTCAAGGCGATGGCTGCGCTCACCGGGGCGGAGAAGCGCGCGGGCGAGGTCTTCGACACCATCGAGGGCGACTACCAGAAGGTCGCCGCCAAGGCCGCCGAGACGGTCAAGGCGGGCAAGCCCGTCCAGGTGCTGCCCGGCACCATGTACCAGGGCACCTGGAACATGGCCCCCGGCGGTAGTTACGCCGGCAAGCTGATCAAGGATGCCGGCGGCACCTACCCGTGGGCGGACGAGCCCGGCACCGGCAATCTCCAGCTGAACTTCGAGGCCGTGTACGCCAAGGACGGCGAGGCACCCGTTTGGCTGGTCGGCCAGCAGTGGAAGACCACCGCCGACGCGGTGAAGGCCGACAGCCGGTACGGCGAGCTGAAAGGCCGTCACCGCCGGTGAGGTCTGGACGAACACCAAGGCCCTGGGCCCCGGCGGCGGCAACGACTACTTCGAACGCGGTGTGCTGCGCCCGGACCTGGTCCTCGCCGACCTCTTCGCCCTGCTCCACCCCGACCGGGCCGAGGGCCACGCCTTCACCTTCTACACCAAGGTCCCCAAGGCGTGACGACCCGGACGATCGTCACCGCGGCCGCCACGCCGGCCCGCGCCCCGGACGAGACTCCGGACGCGCCGCAGCCCGGACGGCGCAGACGCCTCGCAGTCGTCGGCGCGCTCGCGGCCGGCACAGCCGCGCTGTTCGTGCTCACCATCACGACCGGCTCGCACCAGGTGCCCCTCGCGGAGGTGCTACGCGTCCTGTTCGGCGGTACCAGTGCCGACCCGAGGTGGGCCGTGATCGTCGAGGAGGTCCGGTTGCCGCGCGCGCTGACCGCCACTGTCGTCGGAGCCGCCCTCGCCGTGGCCGGCGTACAGATGCAGACGCTGTTCCGCAACGCGCTGGCCGACCCGTTCTCCCTCGGAGTGAGTTCGGGCGCCAGCATGGGCGTCGCCGCGGTCGTGGTCGGTACCGGCGGGGTGGCCGGCAGCTTCACCGGGAACCTGGCCGGGCTGGGACGCCTGGGCGTGGTGCTGGCCGCGTCCCTCGGCGCCGGCTGCGTGCTCGCACTCGTACTGCTGCTCTCACGGTGGGTGCGGTCGGCCGTCACCCTGCTCGTCATCGGCGTCATGATCGGCTCGGCAGCCACGGCGGCGGTCAGCGTGATGCTGGTGTACGCCCAACCCGAACGCGCCCAGCAGTTCGTCATGTGGGGTCTGGGCAGTTTCAGCGCCACGACCTGGCCCGACCTCAAGGTGATGCTGCCCGTGATCGGCGGGGGTCTGCTGGCTGCCCTGCTGACCGCCAAGCGCCTGAACGCGCTGCTGCTCGGTGAGGACTACGCCCGCACCATGGGGCTGAACGTACGGCGCAGCCGCGATCTCGCGCTGCTCGGCACCTCCCTGCTGGCGGGCGCGGCGACGGCCTTCTGCGGCCCGGTCGCCTTCCTCGGGCTCGCCGTTCCGCATCTGACGCGGGTGGCCCTCGGGACGTCCGACCACCGCGCGCTGATTCCGGCGTCGATGCTCGCGGGCGCGTTCCTCGCCCTGGCGTGCGCGCTGCTGAGCCAGCCGCCCGGAATGGACTCCGTGCTGCCGCTGAACGCGATCACCTCGCTGTTCGGAGCCCCGGTGGTCATCGCGTTCCTGATCCGCAGCCGCCGCGGCATACAAGGAGTGACCTCGTGACAGGCACAACGGGTCTGCCGGACGCGGTGGAAGCCGCAGCCGCTCCGCCCCCGCGGACCGCTCGCGGGACGACCGACGAAGGCCCTGCGCACGGCCTGGCCACCGAAGGACTCGCCGTCGGTTACCGCACCCGGTCCCTGAGAGGGCGCGGCAGCAGGCGGGCCGTGCTGACGGGGCTCGACCTCGAAGCCCGGGCCGGTGAACTCACCGTACTGCTCGGCCCCAACGGGGCGGGCAAGTCCACCCTGTTGCGCACCTTGTGCGGGCTCCTTCCCCCGCTCTCCGGCCACGTACGTGTGGGCGGCGTCAGCCTCGCGCACGAGTCGCCGGCGGTCCTGGCACGCCGCCTCGCCGTCGTCCTGACCGACCGCGCCGACCCCGGACTGCTGTCGGCGCGGGAACTGGTCGGGCTGGGCCGCCACCCCCACACCGGATTCACCGGCCGCCTCACCACCGTCGACCACGCTGTCGTGCAGTGGTCGCTGGAGGCGGTCGGCGCGGGGCATCTCGCCGACCGGCCGGCCGCCGAGCTGTCCGACGGCGAACGCCAGCGCGTGCTGACCGCCCGGGCCCTCGCCCAGGAGCCCGAGGTCGTCCTGCTCGACGAGCCGACCGCGTTCCTCGATGTGCCCTCGCGCGTGGCCCTGACGGTGCTGCTCCGTGACCTCGCCCGGGACAAGGGCCTGACGGTGGTGGTCAGCACCCATGATCTGGAGCTGGCCCTGCGGGTCGCCGACGCCGTCTGGCTGGTCGACCGCGACTCCCGTGTGCACGCCGGGGCTCCCGAGGACCTGATCCACAGCGGCGCCGTAGCCGGCGCCTTCGACGCCGAACACCTGGCTTTCGACCCGGTCTCGGGCAGCTTCGGTCTGCGCCGGACCACGCGCGCGACCGTGGCCGTGGACGCGCCGCCCGCCCTGTTCCCGTTGCTCGAACGCGCCCTGGCCCGGGAGGGGCTGACCGTCACGCAGAGCGGACGGGGTGACAAGGGGCAGGTGAGCGCCGACGAGGAGGGCGGGCTGACCCTGCGGGGGCCGGACAGACAGGTGGTGCATACCGGCAGTTTCCACGAGCTGGCCCGGACGGTGCGCGCGTGGTGAGTTTGATAACTCCTGAGGTCCTGGCGCGCGTTTGCGCCATCGGACCGTACTTCGCCGTGACCACCGGGTCCCGGCCTGATGCCGGTGGATTCCGGCCGATGGCCGACCTGTACGCGGACCCCGGCGCGCTGGAGAACTCCGTACGCACCGTGGCCGGGCGGCTCGGGACCGATCAGCCGCGGGTGGCCGCCTCCACCCTGCACCTGGGCACCGCCTCCCGGCTCTGGTCGGTCGCCCTCGCCTGCACGGCGCTCACCGGCCGTGTCCCCGACCTGGGGCCCGACCGGCTGTGGTGGCACCCGGCGTCCTCCGGCCCGATCGACCTGTGGCTGCCCGACATACGAGAACTGCCCCAGGACCCGGTCACGGCCCTGCACCACACGGTCGCCACCCAGAACCTGGCGCCCTGGGCCGACGCCGTGCGGCGCGTATCCGGAGTGTCCCCGCACACCTTGCGCGGCAACGCAGCCTCGGCGCTCATCGGAGCGCACCGCGTGCTGCTTGCCCGCCTCCCGCGCTCCCCGCACCGGGCGGTCCCTGTCGTCCCGGTCGTCCGCGAGCTACTGCGCCGCCCGCCGCTGGCCGACGCCGGCGCGTGCGGCTCCAGGCACGACGGAACGATCTCCTTCCGCCGCCGAAGCTGCTGCCTCTACTACCGCGTGCCCGGCGCGGGCACCTGCGGCGATTGCGTCCTCAACCACCAGGAGACCAACCCATGACCACCACCGAACCCGCGGTCGTCGAAACTCCGGGCGGCGGTACCCAGAATGTCTGGACCCTGCCCACCGATGAGGCCACGCTCCTCGACCTGATCACCACCGTCTTCACCGACCACTGGCAGCACATCCACTTCGGGCCCATCATCGAAGGCGCCGCATGGGAGGTCGGCGCCCCCTGCGCGCCAACCGCCATCACCATGAACGACGGCTACACCACCGTCGACTTCGGCGCCTGGCACTTCCACCTGTGCATCGGCGAGCACACCGCCTCCGGCCCCGAACTCGGCCGCATCCGCCGCTGCTCCCGCGCCGAGCTCTACCGCACACTCGGCTCGGACGGCGCGCCCGTCAGCTGGGGGGCGCGCCTGTTCAACGGCCGTGACGAACAGATGATGACCGTCCTGCTGCCCAGCCCCTTCCTCACCGACCGCCAGGAGATCCGCGAGACCCCCGATTTCACCCGCCTCGCCGCTTGGGACGCACTGCGCGCCCGCTTCCTCGACCTCCCGCAGGACCCCCTCGACCGCACCGGCAAGGGCTTCCGGCACAGCGGGTGAGAGGTCGGCCGGTCCGTGCGCCTGGACCTCGCCCGCGGAGAGAAGACGCGCGAGATCCATGGCGTACGCAGAGGTGCTGGTCGGAGTGGGGTGCCGGGGGCTGACGATCTGCCCATATCCCTTGTCTGACGCGGACTGGTCGGCAAAGCTGTTGAACCAGCTCGTCTCGCGGGGGGGGTCTTTGTGATGTCCGTGCCATGGAGTGATGTCAGGCTCGACCGTCCCGACCTGACCGGATGGTCCGCCAGGCGGATCGAGGATCCCCCCGGCTGGTACTTGGAGGGTCCCTGCCCCGTGTGCGGCCACACGGTCCACGAGACCTGGCTCGACGATGTCATCCGCGGCGTGGACGTCACTCGGCTGGAGCCGGACGCCGAGGTGACCTCGGTAGCGGTTCGGTGCCGGTGCACCGACCCAGCTGCCCACGGAGAGAACAGGTTCGGCTGCGGCCGTTCCTGGACGGTGGAAATCCGGCCGTGACCGGCATCTCGGGCGGACCGGCCCCCTCGCCACAGGATCTTGAGGCCGCGGACCGGGTCCGGGCGCTCCAGGCGACAGAACTCCAGCGGGTCCGCGAGCAGGCGGGCAGATGGCGCGACGGGCTGCTCGCCCTGGCCGCTCTGTTCGGGACCGTGGTGGTGCTGAAAGGCCGCGACTCCCTCGACAGCCTGGTCCCCTGGGTCAGGTGGAGCGCTGCCGGAGCGGTCTTCGCCGCCTTGGTCGCCGTGGTCCTTTCGGCCTTCCACGCGATGGTCGCGGCATTCGGGTGGTCCGCGCGGGCGACGCCGGTGGGTGCGTCCGTCGGCCTGCACGAACGGATGCTGCGTGAGGACCGGCTGAACGCCCGGGACGCCATACGCAGGATCAAGATCGCCGGCGTGCTGATGATCACAGCTCTCACGGCAATGGCTCTGGCCACCGGGCTGACCCTGTTCGGTCCGAAAGAAGCAAAGACAGACGGAAAACAGTGCGTAAGTCCCGTCGTGGACCAGAAGGAAGGAGCACACACTGCCTGCTCGTCAAGAAGAGGCACGACGCCCTGACCGGTCCGCCGCATCTCGGAGCGGGTCCTGCTGAACAAGGAGGGCTGGGTGGGGTCGATGGACTGGGAAGCCATCGGGCAAGGAGCATGGCCGGACAACGGCGCATTCACATCGTTGTCTCCCGAGCGGCAACTCGATGAAATACGGGTGGCTGTCAGGTGGGTTGGAACACACCAGCGCTCCGACCCCGCGGGCTGCCATCGCATCGCCGTCACGGCGGTGCATCTCCTGGACAGCCAAGGCCATGGTGAAGCGCGGCTACGGGGCGCCCTGGGGTTGGCTCTCGGGCTTACGGCCACGCTTCTCGGTGACGAGGCCGAGGCGCTGCTGCACTTCGGTGAGATCCTGAGGCGCCCTGAGGATCTCGAGACGCGTAGCGAGCGTGAAGATGCACTGATCTTCTACGCCACTCTCATCTCCGGCACAGACCCCGAGCGGGCCTTCGAGATGCTCAGCTCGGCGATCGATTCGGACCTGCGACAGGGCAATCTCGCCCGCGCCGCCAACATCTCGATCACTCTGGGGAGCCTGCACCGCAGGCGCAAGCAGGGGGAGGAGGCGCGGCAAACGTACGAGAAGGCCCTCCGGGATCTGCGTGAGCGTGATCCACGAGAGCCGGACATCGCACGGATCACGGCCGCGCTGCACGGGAATCTGGGAAACCTGCTGACGGATGATCTCGGCCGGCACCAGGAGGCGGCGGAACACTTCGCCGAGGCCGTACCGCTCTTCGAGGCGGCGGGTGAACACGGTTTCGCCGATGATCGTTACTTCCATCTCCTCTGCGCACGGATCGCTGCAGGAGAACACCTGACCGCCCTCGGACTGCTACGTGCCGGTCAGCACCGCATCGACCGGCACCCCGAAGCGTTTCGCCGGTTCCTCATGGAAGGGCCGTGCTTCGCGCTTCTCGAATCCGAACTACCTGAGTGGCTCACGCTCTTCGAGCACATCCGGGTGACCGGCCCGCAGGAGGTCGTGGCCGAGGTCGAAGCGCTGCTTCTCGCCACGCAGATCGTGATCCGGATACGGAAGGGCGACGCCACCGGAGCCATGACTCTCGCGCACGACCTGCGTCTTCGGGCGCTCCCCGAGTGTGAACTGTTCGCGCAGCAGTTGCCTTTGATGGGGGCTCTGGCCCGAGAGTACGACTGCTACGGCATGTTGTGGTCCTACCCCTTGCCGCCAGATCTCCTGAACAACGGGCAGCGCATCGACCTCAAGACCAGGCACACGCGAGAGGTCGCGGCAGCCCGGCTCTTCGCACTGGCCCGGCAACCGGGCGCCGACGGATCGTTTCCCGATGAGGAAGCGCTGCGCGAGATGTTCGGACCTCCCGTGACACCGGGAATCGGATCGGCGCCGGACGAGCCTCCGGCCTGGCTGGGTCCCGCAAACCGCCAGGTACGAGAGCGCTACAGGCGCCTGCGGCAGGCGTGCCCTTCACCGGACGAGCTCATCGGCGAGTTCACGGATTCCCATGTCCCCAGCCATACGCCCCAGGGGCAACCTCTTCCCCACAGGGAACCGCTTCTCCGGAGGGCGGTTCGCGCGGCAGACCTGCTCGGCACTCCGGAGCTCATGGTCAGGAGCAGAGTGAACCTGGCCGGCTGCATCGCCAGGGACATAGGCGGTGTGCCCTCGGACAGCCTGCGGGAGTCACTGGCGGTCCTGCGGGAGGCGCGCACCATCGCCGAAGGGCTGCCGCGCATGGAGGTGCGTGTGAGCCTTGCGGCAGCCACCGTCCTCAAGGAGAGCCACGGCGGCGATGAAGCGGCCCGCATCGAAGCCGCCATCGAGGAAGGGCGCCAGGCCATGAGCCTTGCGCAACGGCACGGCTTCCGGGACGTCCTGCCCGAGGCCGCGATCACCCTGGGAAACGCCCTCTCCGACTACGCCGATGTCGGGCTGCCCCGGTTGCGGGAAGCCAGAACCGTTTTCGAGAGGGGGTTGACAGCGCTGCGCACTGAGCCGCACGCCGACTCCGACTTCTTGGAAGCCACCCTGCTCAACTCGCTGGGCCTCGTCTTCCAGAAGGCGGGAGACCTGGAGAACCCACAGTGCAACCGGCTTGCAGCAGCCGACTGCTACCGGAAGGCCCTCGTACTCAGGGAGTGCCTTGGCAACCGCGATCGTGAACTGCGGACCCTGGGGAACCTCTTGGGCTGTCTCATCGAGACACACGGCGAAGAAGGCGCGGCGAATACGGCGGAGGCAGTGCGGCTCGCCCGGCGGATCCAGCAGCTCGCGCCGCTCGCGGCCGATCCGGCCGTGCAGGCGAGCAGCTTGTCCAACGCGGCGGTTGCGCTCAGGACCGTCGATCTCGAGGCGGCCAAGGCAACCGCGCTCGAGGCGGTGCACTACCTCAGGAGCAAAGGCCCGTCCCGGCTGCTCATCCTGGCTCTCTACAACGCCGGTCGGGCCCATCTCGATTGCGGGGATGCGGCTGGGGCACGGAATCTGCTCGAGGAAGCGGTTTGCGCGATCGAGGAATTCCGCCGACTCGGCGCAGCCTCCCGCTACCGGGCAGAACTGACCCGGAGCTTCGCCACCGTCTACGGGCTGTTGGGCACCGTGCTGGAGCGGCTCGATGCTCCGGAGGAGGACAGGTGGTGGGCGGTGGAACGCCACACCAGCAGAACGCTGACCGAGAGCCGGGGTGTGACACCTCTGCGTGACGATGTTCTCAGCGGGCTCGAGAGAAGCCTTCCGGCCGAAGTCGTCCTTCTCCAGGTATACGTCAGCGGGGAACAGGAGCTGGGGTGTTTCGTCCTGCGCAACCGGGACGGCCGGCTCACTGTCCAGGACGGTCGCCACAGGCTGCCGCTGCGTTCCCTCGCAGTCGGCACAGGCGGAGGAGTCGATGAACACGGCATCCTGATTCCGGCGCCCACCCCCGCTCTGGAAGAGCAGTTCCACTACCAGATGTCCTGGATCGGCTCGCGCTTCCTCACCCCGCTCCTGAACGACATCGATCTGGCGGGCATCAGCCGTGTCGCGATCGCCTCACGGGATCTGCGTCACTTGCCCTGGCATGCCATGCCGGGTCCTCCCGGCGGTGAGCCTTTGGGTAGGGCGTTCGAGTTGGTCGGAGTCCCGAACGCGGCTTTCCTCGCTCAGGTCGCGGGCACGCCGGATCCCCCGTTGCGCAAGTCGGCCTTCGTTGCGTGCGACCCGAGCGGCACGCTCCGACAGCACATCCAGGAGTGCCGGCACGCCTTCTCGGTGCTGTCGGTGCCGGACAAGATCGTGCTGACCGATACGTCGCGGCCCGTCAGCAAACGCGCACTCCTGCGCATTGTGAGGGAGGTCGACCTTTTCCATTTCGCCGGGCACAGCAGGATGGTCCCGGGTCGACCCGACCTATCGGGACTGCTCCTCTCGGACGGGCTGCTGTCTGTTCCGGAGCTGGAGGAGGCGTGCGGCGAACACGCGCCCAGCCTGGTGTTCCTCTCGTCATGTGAGTCCGGGTCGCAGGACAGCACCCTCGAAGACGCCCCGAACCTGTCGACGGTCTTCCTCCAGGCCGGGGCACGAGTCGTCATCGGCGCGGCGTGGAAGGTGCCCGATTCCATCGCGGCCCTCACTGCGAGGAGGTTCTACGAGAACCTGGCGACGGCCGACCCGGTCGGAGCCCTGCGGCTCGCGCGGACGCAGGTGATGGACACCGTCACGGGTGCGCACTGGGCGGCCTTCGTCGCCCAGGGCTGGTCGGCCGTACGGGGCTCTTGATCACGGATCTACGGCGAGCTGCGGCAGCAGGGGCCCGGAGAACGACTCGGCGGCGACGCGCCCTTGGCACCACAGCGCACTACCCGATCAGGGCCGGGACGACGGTCCGGTCCCGCCGAACCGACCGTCCGGACGCTCGAACGCACCGGCTCGACCGCGTCCCGCTCGAAACCCTCCCGATAACGGGGCAAAACCCAACACGCGCCCGGCACCGGTGAACCGGGCGCCGCCACCCGCCGACGAGGCTCGTCCCGACTCCGCTTGACGGAGGCTCAGGTGAATGTGAGGGATTCCCGCTCCTCTTGTGAAGAACTGCTTAACAGATCGGTGACGGGAGGGGCGGCCGACGGCGGACGCGGGGTCGAATGACCATGTCAACCCGTGCTCGTGGCAGCCGGGTTGGGCGTGTGGGGCGCCACAGCAGGCGTCCGATGAGGTGAAGATCCGGTGATAGCATCCCGGCATCTGTGATCTTGATCCGTTTTGACGCAGATGCCGATGTGTGATCGGCGTCGTGTTCTCCGCGTAACAGCAGGTGAACCGCGCCGATCAGCTGTGTTGCGGGGCCTCGCGAGGTGTATCTGCAGCCGTCCGCATGCCATGCGCCGGGAAAGGTTTCCATGAATCGAGACGCACTTGTGTGGTGCTTGGTTGCGGTGGCGGCGATAGCCGTTGTCGCGGTCATGGCACTCGTCGCCCGCAACAGAGCGCTGGGGGCGAAGAAGGAGCACACCGAGGCCGAACTGAGACACCAGCTGCTCACGACAGACAGCTACCTGCACTCGTCGCGCGCGGAGCTGCAGAGGTTCCGCAACGAGCAGGAAGCCACGCTCCGCGAGGCCAAGGAAGCGGCGGAGGAGAACACCAAAGCCGTCCTCAAGGGTGCCGCCAGCCTCCTGCAGAGCCTCGCGGCCGAGCAGACGACGCTTCTGGACGGCATCCAGCGCAAGTACGGCGGACACGCCGTCCTCAGCGATCTGTTGGACGTCAACCACGCCAACGCCCAGATGGCGCGCAAGGCTCAGGGCATCGCCGTCATGTGCGGTGCGCCGCTCGGCCGTCGCAACAGGCCCGCCAGCGTCTACGACGTGGTGCGCAGTGCCCAGGGCCAGATCCGCAACTTCCACCGGGTCGCCATCATGCAGCAGACCAGCCTCGCCCTGAAGGCGTCCGCGGTCGCGCCCGTCGCACTCGCCGTGGCGGAGCTGCTCGACAACGCTGCCAGCTTCTCGCAGCACGACGCGCCGATCGAGGTGACGTTCCAGCGCGTCCAGAACAGCCTGTGCATCGTCATCGACGACGCCGGTGTCAGCATGAACGACGAAGAGCGGCAGCGGGCGACCGCGCTGCTCTCCGGGGAAGTCGCCCCCCGCCTGTCGCAGCTCGGGACTCAGCCGAAGTTCGGCTTCCCGGTCATCGGCCTGATCGCGCGTCAGCACGGTTTCAAGGTCGACGTCACCGGAGTCTCCCGATACGGCGGCGTCAGGGCCGTCGTCCTCTTGCCCGAGGAGCTGTGGACCATGGAGGAGATACCGCCCGCCCAGGAGGCTCCGGTCAGCGACATCCGGCGTGCCACCGAGAGCCGGCCCCCGAGCGCGACGTCGCGCACGATGCACGGTCTGCCCAAGCGCGGCGAACGCCAGGCGCCCATCGCGAGCGTCCCCGATCCCGACACCACCACGCCGGCGCCACGGACCCCGCGGGAGACAGGCCGCGCTTCCGGGCGCAGCCTGGGGGCCTTCCAGCGCGGCACGCTCTCCGGCCGCAACCTTGACGCCACCTCGTTCGAAGGGCCCGAAGAGGCATGACCGCAGACCTGTCGTGGATGCTCGAGGACATCGTGCACAACGTGCCCCGCGCACGGCATGCCGTCCTGCTGTCCGCGGACGGCCTTCCTCGCGGCGCGACCCAGGGCCTGGCCGAGAAGGATGTGCGCACCATCTCCGCGGCCATGGCCGGGATGCAGTCGCTCAGCCGGGCGACGGCCCACTTCGCCGGACCGGAGGAGGACCGGCAGTGGAACCAGACCATCATCGAGTTCTCGCACGGCTGGAGCTTCCTGATCGGGGCGGGGCAGGGCTCCTACCTCGCCGCCGCGGCAGCGCCCGATGTGGACATGCAGCAGATCTCCTTCCGCATGCACCGCCTCGTCGCCCGGCTGGGCAACAACCTCACCTCGCCTCCGCGAGTGAGCGCCGAGGACGCCGGAGGTCCGCGGGAGAGCGCCTCCCGGCAGCAGAACTACGGTGACACGGGGTTCGTCCTCGGCGAGCTCGACCGGGTGATGTCCGAGGTCAAGGGTGCCCGCCACGCCGTGCTGCTGGGATCGGACGGCCTTCCCCGCGGGGCGACCAACGGGATGAGCCGCGACCTCGCGGATACGATCTCCGCGGCCATGACGGGCATCCACGCCTACAGCCGGGTCACCTCCCAGTTCGCGGGGGTCACCGAGGACCCGCAATGGCGTCAGACGGTCATCGAGTTCCAGCACGGATGGATCTTCCTCATGGCGGCCGGACCCGATGCCTTCCTGGCCGCCGCCGCCGAACACGACTGCGACATAGAACAGTTCACCACGCGTCTGCACGAGGTGGTTCCCGGACTGACCGCGGCGGCGACACCGGGGAAGGGGACAGGCCATGTCTGATGGGTTCGAACAGGAGGAAGAGCTGGAACTGACGTCTCCGTTAGTCCCCCTCTTCGTGATCACGAACGGACGGGCGCTGCCCCCGGCCCACGAGTACGAGCACACGACGCTCGTGACGGCGGCGGCGGAGAGCGACCAGGTCGCGGCGCGCACGCTGTCCCCGGAAGCGGGGCAGGTCATGGACCTGGTCGCGAACGGCTTCCTGTCCGTGGCCGAGGTGGCAGGGCACACGCACCTGCCCCTGGGCATCGTCCGCATCCTGCTGGCGCAGTTGGAGGAGGAGCGTCTCATCCTCGCGAGGACACCGATACCGCGCGCCGAACGTGTCGACAGAGAACTGGTCAGCGCCGTGCTCGAGGGCCTGAAGAATCGATTCGGAGCGTAACGCGTGTACCTGGATCCAGACGTCTCCCACGCGGTGAAGATCCTCATAGTGGGGCACTTCGGGGTCGGCAAGACCACCTGCATCGGCAGTCTCTCCGAGATCGAGCCCCTACGGACCGAGGAAGAGATCACCGAAGCCAGCGTGGGCTTCGATGACCTGTCGGGCACGCCCCACAAGAAGACCACCACCGTCGCCATGGACTTCGGCCGGCTCACCCTGAGCGACACCCTGGTGCTCTACCTCTTCGGAACGCCCGGCCAGGAGCGCTTCAAGGAGATGTGGGAGGAGCTCTCCCGGGGCGCTCTGGGCGCGCTGGTCCTCGTCGACCCGGAGCGGCTGCACGAGTCCTTCCCCGTCCTGGACCTCGTCGAACGTTTCGGCTTGACGTACGCCATTGCCGTGAACCACTTCGAGGGCACCACGCACTACCCGCTCGACGAGGTGCGCGAGGCCCTGAACCTCACCGCCGAGACCCCTGTCGTGGAGTGCGACGTACGGGACGAGAACTCCTCGGCGCGGTCCCTCATCACCCTCGTGAAACACCTCATGTCCCAACTCGGCTAGGAGCGCAGGAATGCAACAGCCACGTGAACCGCAGGAGATACCCCCCGGCTGCCCCGCGCACGGGAACGTCCAGATGTACGGCCCCTCGTTCGGAGCGGACCCCGACAGCCACTACGCACAGCTGCGTGCCTTCGGTCTCAGTGCGCCCGTGGACATCGCCCCCGATGTCCAGGTCGAGCTCGTCACGAGCTACGACGCCGCCCTGTACGTCCTGCAGAACCCCGCCTCCTTCGTGCGCGACTCCCGCCGCTGGAACGCCCTCAACGAAGGGCGCGTCCCGGCCGACAGCCCGGCACTGCCCATGATGGGCTACCGCCCCAACGCGCTCTTCAGCGACGGTGCGGCGCACGCCCGACTGCGTCGGGCCGTTACCGACAGTCTCGCCACGGTCAACGAGCACCAGCTCATCAGGCAGACGCAGCAGTCCGCCAACTACCTGATCAGTCAGTTCAGTACCGACATCCGCGGCCAGGCGGAGCTGATGGCCGAGTACGCCCAGCCGCTGCCCCTGCTGGTCTTCAGCGAACTGTTCGGCTGCCCGCCCGAGATCGGTGACCGCGTGATCGCCGGGATCAGCGGAATCTTCGAGGGAACGCCAGGGGCCGACGAGGTACTCGGCGGGGCGCTCACCGAGCTGATCGCCCTCAAGCGGCGCCGCCCGACGGACGACCTGACGACGCGCCTGATGGAGCACTCGGCCCAGCTGAGCGACGAGGAGGTGCTGCACCAGCTGGTCACCCTGCTCTCCGGCGGCACCGCGCCGCTGGCCGCGGCCATCGGCACCAGTAGCGCCTTGTACCTCGGAGAGGACTGGCAGGTCGGCCTCCCGGTCGAGGACGCGGTCTCCCAGACCCTCTGGAACTACGCGCCGATCTCCAATTACGCGGCCCACTACCCGACGCACGACGTCGAGCTCGGCGGAAGGGTGGTCCGGACCAACGACCCGGTCCTCATCTCGTTCGCCGCGGCCAACACCGACCCGAAGCTGACCGAACACCGCGAACAGCTGAGTGCCAAGGCGCACTTGGCGTTCGGAGCCGGCCCGCACGCCTGCCCCGCCAAGGACCCGGCTTTCATGATCGCCGTGACCGCGGTCGAGGCACTGCTCAACCAGCTCCTCGACGTCGAGCTGCGCGTCCCGTTCAAGTCGCTGACCTGGGCACCGAGTCCGTGGAGCCGCACGCTGGTCACCCTCCCGATCCGCTTCACCCCGAGGACCGTTCCGCAGGCAGCCCGGTCGGCCGGACCGAACGCGGGGCAGATGCCCCCGCAGCAGACAGCCGCCTCCTCACCCTCCGACGGCGGACCCTCGCGCACGAGCGCCGGTGTCGCGCCGCAGCCCAAGGGCGGCTTGTTCAGCCGCTTCCTGGCGTGGACCAGGGGCGAGTGAGGCAAGTGTGATTTTAGTAACCCCCAGCGTACCCAGTGGTAGTGGATGCTTTAACGATCATGCGGGTATGCATGGCGGCTGGTTCTCAGAAAGGAGCCGCCGTCATGGGGGTTGCCACAACTCCGTCGTACGACCGCCGGGCGTCCGCCTCCCTCTTCTCCCGTCTGCGGACAGCCGGAGGGCAGGCCGACCCCTTCCCGATCTACGCCGAACTCCTCTCGGGCGGCGAGGTGGTACCCGCCCCCTGGGGCGGGTTCGCCGTAACGGGCTTCGCCGCCTGCGACCAGGTTCTGCGCAGCCGCCAATGGCTGGAGCCCGACAGGGAATGGCGGGAGCGCCAAGGGCCCGGGACACGCTGGAACGCGCCCTCCTCGCGCGAGATGAGCAACACGCTGGCCGCGCTCAACCCCCCGGACCACACCAGAGTGCGACGGGCGGCGGGCACCTTCGACCGAGCCACCGTGGAGCGCATCGGCCGCACGGTGAACCGGACCGCGGATCAGCTCCTCGACGCCTTCACCGAGCGAATACGCACCGGCGAGGCCGACTTCTCGGAGCTCGTCTGCGAGGAGCTGCCGGTGGCCACCATAGGCGACTGGCTCGGACTGCCGCAGGCCGACCGGCCCAGACTCCGGGACTTGACCCATGATCAGGTCTTCACCCAGGAGCTGCTGCCGTCGGCCAGCCAATTGGCACTGTCCGACGCGGCCACGGCCGAACTCCGCACCTATTTCACGGACCTGGTGCGCGATCGGCGCTCCCACCCCGGCGACGACCCCGTCACCCGGTGGATCCAGACGTGGGACGCGATCGAGCCCGACCAGGACAAGGCCGACGAAGCGGTCTACTTCCTGGTGCTCTTCGTCCTGCTGGCCGCCCTGGAAACCACCGGGACCCTCCTCTCGACGATGACGCTCCGGCTCGTCGAGAGCCCGGAGCGCTGGGACATGGTCGCCGACAACCCGGGGCTCGTCCCCGGGTTCGTGGAGGAGACGCTCCGCTACGACCCGCCCACCCACGTGATCAGCAGGGTCGCATCGCAGGACTCCGTGCTGGGAGGCATCGAGATCCGCCGCGACGAGATGGTCCACCTCATGATCGGAGCGGCGCACCGGGACCCGGCCAGACACATCGACCCGGACCGGTTCGACCCCGGACGCACGCCCGACCACCTCGCGTTCAGCGGCGGCATCCACTACTGCCTCGGCGCGCCGCTGGCCCGCCTCGAAGCCCAGACCCTTCTCCGCCAACTGATCCGGCGCCTCCCCCGCCTCACCCTCGTACGCCCCCCGTCGATGGCGCCCCGTGTGGCGTTCCGGCGCTTGCTGAACCTGGACGTAGCACTCGCATGACCGAATCGATCCCCGCCCCCGCACACGCCCGGACCGCCCCCAAGGCGATACGCACCGAGCAGGACGGCCCCGTACTGCATGTCCGCCTCAACCCCTGGGGGCAGGACGACACGTTGGACTCCGCGGTCCTCGACGACCTCACCACCCTGCTCGACGACCTCCACGAGAGACCCGACGTCCGGATCCTGACGTTGTCGTCACTGGGTACGGACTTCTGCCTGGGCGCCGACCGCACCGAGTACCAGGAGGCAATGGCCGCCGATCCGTCCGGAGCGGGCCTGCGGCGCATGGCCGACAAGGCGCACCGCCTGTGCCAGGCCCTGGAGAACACCCACGCGGTCACCATCGCCCGGCTGCACGGGCGGGTCGTCGGCGCGGGTCTGGCCCTCGCCTCCTTCTGCGATCTGCGCGCCGGTGCCGACACCAGCCGCTTCCGCATGCCGGAGGTCGGCATCGGGCTACCGCCGGCGTGGGGCGGGGCGATGGGACGCCTGGTCTCCGAGGCCGGCACCTCCAGGATTCGCGAGCTCATGCTCACCTGCGACGTCTTCGACGCCGATACGGCCCACCGCATCGGTCTGCTCCACCGGACGGCTCCGCTCGACCAGCTGGACGGGGTGATCGATTCCTGGACCAGGCCCCTCGTGCGACGCTCGCCCGAAGCACTCGTCCTGACCAAGCGGATGCTGGCCGGCTACGCACGGGCGGACAGGACGGCGGACGTCTCCCTGCTCGACTCCCATCTCCTGGCAGCCACCCTCCACCAGCACGCGAGGAGCTGAGCTCCCGGGCTGATGCGGCGGCCGGCCCGCCACGGGCCGCCGGGGCGCCGCGGGACGGGCGGGTGCCCGGCGCGTGTGGCGGCCACGGTCGGGCCAGCGACGTACCCGGCCGCTCATTGTCGGGTCGGGCGCCTCGCGCCAGGGCTCAACGACCGGGTGCGGTCGTCGTGCTGGAGCGGACGACGAGCCGTGGTTCGACCGAGCGCGGCTCGGGGACGGCGCCGGGGGCGTCGATCTGGCGGAGCAGGTGGGTCACCGCGAGGGCTCCCATGTGCTGGAACGGCTGGGCGATGGTGGTGAGGGAGGGCGAGCAGTACTCGGCGAGCTCGATGTCGTCGAATCCGACGACCGAGATGTCGTCCGGTACGCGCCGGCCCACTTCGTGCAGGGCCCTGATCACCCCGAAGGCCATCTCGTCGCTCGCGACGAAGATGGCGGTGGCGTCCGGGATCCGTGCGAGCACCAGGCCGTTGCGGTAGCCGGAGGCGGGTGACCAGTCCCCTTCCAGCGGTGGCGGAACGGCACGGCCCGCGCTTTCGAGGGCGGATCGCCACCCGTCGCGGCGGTGGGCCGATTCCAGCCACTCCGCGGGGCCGGCGATGTGCCACACCGTGTCGTGTCCGAGGTCCAGCAGGTGCTGGGTGGCGATGCGGGCGGCCTGGACCTGGTCGATGGCGAGGACCTCGGTCGCGTCGGTGCGCGAGCCGTCGATGGTGACGGTGGGCGTGGTGCGGGTCAGCTGCTCGATCCTGCTGCTGGTGTGGATGAGGGGCACCGAGAGGATGATCCCTTCGACGTCCTGGTCGGCGAGCCGGGAGAGCGCGTTCTCGATGGCGGAGGTGTCCAGCGAGGCGGTGGTGGCGGCGCTGACGGCGTAGCCGGCCTCGTGGGCGGCCTTCTCGATGCCGGACGTGACAGCGGCCCTGGAGTAGAAGCTCGTCTGGAGGGTGACGACGCCGATGGTCCGGCTCCTGCCCGACGAGAGCATCCGGGCGGCGTTGTTGCGGCGGTAGCCGAGCTGGTCGACCGCGGCCAGGACCTTGGCGCGCGTCTTCTCCTGCACGTTGGGGTGCCCGGCGAGGGCGCGCGAGACGGTCTGGGCGGACACGCCGGCGACCCGGGCGACGTCCAGCATGCCCGGGGGGCGCGCTCCGCCGTTGGTGTCACCGCTCTTCGCCATGGGGTCCCTTTTCTCCTGTCCGACCTGGTCAATGGTATCGCTCACATGACGACCCACGTGCAGTTTTGCCTGGCCGGACGCCGCCTCCCACCGACTATTGGCATCGATAACATTCTCTGCCATAGTTTCGGCAATCAGCACGCCGGACGGACGACGCCGCCGGTGTACGCGGCCGGATACGCGGCCCCCGTGCAGGACGTCTCCGCTGCCTGCCGCGGCACTCAGGAGGAGCTGTGAAGCGTAGATTCATCCCCCTCGCGGGAGCGGCGGGGGCTCCCGGCCTCGTTTCTGCGGCCCGTGACTGCGCGGGTTCGGGCTCGCGCGCGGGCTCGGCCACCGGATCGGCCCCCGAAAAGGCATCGATAACATTGCGCGGAGGGCCGAGGGGCCACGAGGACTCCCCGGGCCTCGCGCCGCGGCGCCCGCGGCGCGCGGGCACGACCGCCGGAGCCGTCAAGTGACCCCTCCTGCCCTCACCGCCGAGTCCGTCCGCACCGCCGGCACCGCCCACCGCACCCCCGTCGCCGACGCGCTGGTCACGCAGCCCGTTCTGAGCTGGGCCGACGACGGCACCTTCCTGCGTCACAGGCGGCCCCACCGGATCCTGTCCGGCTCCCTGCACTACTTCCGCGTCCACCCCGAGCAGTGGGCCGACCGCCTCCAGCGCGTCGCCGCACTCG
Source organism: Streptomyces sp. NPDC060049 (assembly GCF_042736715.1). Lineage (NCBI taxonomy): Bacteria > Bacillati > Actinomycetota > Actinomycetes > Kitasatosporales > Streptomycetaceae > Streptomyces > Streptomyces sp. NPDC060049. The sequence goes on along the minus strand of NZ_JBHWVV010000021.1, from coordinate 53,930 downwards.
GCCTGAACACCGTGGACACCTACGTGCCGTGGAACTTCCACGAGCGCAGACGCGGTGACGTCCGCTTCGACGGCTGGCGTGACCTGCCCCGGTTCCTGCGGCTCGCCGAGGAAGCCGGCCTGGACGTCATCGTCCGCCCCGGCCCGTACATCTGCGCCGAATGGGACAACGGCGGCCTGCCCGCCTGGCTGACCGGACGCCCCGGCATGCGGCCCAGGAGCAGCCACCGCGAGTTCCTCGACGAGGTCGGACGCTGGTTCGACGTGCTGATCCCGCTCGTCGCCGCCCACCAGGCGGCGCAGGACGGCCCGGTCGTGGCCGTGCAGATCGAGAACGAGTACGGCAGCTACGGCGACGACCACACCTACATGCGCTGGCTGCGCGACGCCCTGCTGGCACGCGGCGTCCGCGAGCTGCTGTTCACGGCGGACGGGCCCACACCGCTGATGCTCGACGGCGGCACCCTTCCCGGCGAACTGGCGGCCGCCACGTTCGGCTCACGCCCGGACCAGGCCGCCGGGCTGCTGCGCTCGCGGCGCGCCGGCGAGCCCTTCCTCTGCGCCGAGTTCTGGAACGGCTGGTTCGACCACTGGGGCGAGACGCACCACGTCCGTTCCCCGTCGAGCGCCGCCGACGACGTCGACGACGTCCTGGCCCTAGGCGGGTCGCTGAGCCTGTACATGGCGCACGGCGGCACCAACTTCGGGCTGTGGGCCGGCGCGAACCACGACGGCACGGCCCTCCAGCCGACCATCACCAGCTACGACTCCGACGCCCCCGTGGCCGAGCACGGCGCGCTCACCCCCAAGTTCCACGCGCTGCGCGACAAGCTCGCCCCCCACAGCACCCGCCCCGTCCCCGAGCCGCCGGACGACCCGCTCCTGCTGGAGCCCGCCACCCTCTCCGTACACCGCGGGTCCGCGCTGCTGGACGCGCTGAGGTCGGTGTCGACCCCCGTGCACGCCGCCAACCCGCTCGGTTTCGAGGAACTCGGACAAACCTCCGGCCTCGTGCTCTACACCGCGCACCCGGTCGTACCGCCCGGCACCCACGAGGTGACGGTCACCGGCCTCCACGACCGCGCACAAGTCTTCGTCGACGGCACCCTCGTCACCGTCCTGGACCGGCCGACGGCGTCCTTCGGCGTCACCGGCACGGGCGCGCCGATCCGGCTCGAACTGCTGGTGGAGAACCAGGGGCGCATCAACTACGGCCCGCTGCTCGGACAGGGCAAAGGCATCCTGGGCGGGGTCCGCGTGGAGCGGCGGCTCGTCCACGGATGGTCCATGCACCCCCTGCCGCTCGACGAATGGACCGCCGAGGACCTCACGCGCGCCGGCACGGCCGCCGAGCCCTCCGACGGCCGCGGCATCGCCACCGCGCGCCTGCGGGTCGAGGAGCCCGCCGACACCTTCCTGCACCTGCCCGGCTTCGGCAAGGGCTTCGTCTGGGTCAACGACACCCTGCTCGGCCGCTACTGGGACGTGGGCCCGCAGACGACCCTCTACGTTCCCCGTCCGCTGCTGCGCACGGGGGACAACATCCTGACGGTCCTCGAACTCGACCACTTCGGCCACCGCGTCGACCTCGTGGACGCGCCCGACCTCGGGCCCTGCGAGGAGTACGTCGAGACGTTCGACTGACGCGCCGGACCAGGCCGTCTCTTTCGGATCCTGCCGGGCCCGCCACGATCCGAATAGAGAAGGCCCAGGGCCGTGTCACAGCGGTCCCGAGCACGAACCGCCGTCCCGCAGGACGACGGACCACCAAAGGAGCCGGCCCCCACGGCTCCGCCGATCAAGGAGTACCCGTGATCGCTCCTCGAAGCAGACTGGCCGGCGCACTCGCCGCCGCCGCGCTGGTCCTCTCCGTCGGCAGCACGCTGCTGATGCCCACGGCATCCGCGGCGCCGGCCGCCCCCACTCCCGCCTACACCGTCACGGTCGGCGCCAAGGGCTCCTGGACGCACCCCGACGACACCCCCGCCGGCACGTACGTCGACAAGGACGGCACGTTCTACTTCCAGCAGGCCCACGCGCTCTACGGCGCCGACGACCCCCGCAAGTGGACGTTCTTCACGGGGACCAACCTGGACACCGCCACCCGGTCCGGTGCCATCAGCGACGCGGTCAACCCGGCCAACTCCAACGACCGCAACAACGACACGACCTGGCGCTGCAACAACAGCCCGACCGGGCTCGAATCGACCCCCGCACCGGCGGGATCGGGATACGCGCAGCGGAACTACTGCGACCTCGCCGGCGTCTGGGTCGACCCGGACACCGGCGACTGGTACGGACTCGTGCACAACGAGTTCACCCCGCAGCCGTTCGCCGACGGCTTGCACTACGACGGCATCGACTACGCCGTCTCCAAGGACCAGGGCCGCACGTGGACCATCAAGGACCACGTCATCACCTCGGACTACAGCACCAAGCGCGGCGACAACGCCGCCTTCCCGCAGCAGACCTACCACTACGGCACCGGTGACCAGCGACTCTTCGTCGACACCGGATCCGGCTACTTCTACGCCTTCTACGGTTCCCGGATCGTGAACAAGGGCGGCGGCTGGGCCGCGTTCTACGGGCACGTCGCCCGCGCTCCGATCTCGGCGAAGATGGCGCCCGGCTCCTGGCAGAAGTGGTACGACGGCGCCTGGTCCGAGCCCGGCGTCGGTGGCCGCGAGAGCAACATGGTCCCCGTCGGCTCCGGCAGCACGACCGGGTACACCCCGCCGTCGAAGGAGTACGACCCGGCCAACAGCGGCTCCGTGGACCAGCAGGTCGCCGCCGGCCTGATGCCCCCGACGTCCCCGCTGTTCGTCATGGACATCACCTACAACGCCCACCTCGGCCTGTACCTCGGCCAGCCCCAGGCGGTCGACCAGAGCGGCAACGCCTCCCAGGAGATCTACGCCACCGCCGACCTGACCACCCAGAAGTGGTTCCGTCTCGGCGACACGGGCAGCTACAAGAACGCCTCCTGGTACCGCTGGTTCCTCGACAGCGGCAACAAGACCAGCTCGACGATCGTCGGCAAGAACTTCCGCTCGTACTGCTCCTTCGGCTGCTCGGGCGGAGCGAGCAGCGAGTACGTCAACCTCGCGATCGACACGACCGCGCCCGCCGCGCCGGTCGACACCTCCAAGGCCTACCGCATCGGCAGCGCCGGCGGCCGGGTCCTGGCCCAGGTCTCCGGCAGCCCGGCCACCACCTCGCGCGCCGCCGCCACCGGCTCCGGCCTCGAGTCGTGGACCTTCGCCTCGAACGGCGACGGCTCCTACCGCATCGCCAACTCCGGTACCGGCTCGCTCCTCGGAGTGGGCACCACCTCCACGGCCACCCGCGCATGGGGCACCAAGCCCACCGTCACCGCGGCCGGGACCGGCGGGCCCACCGTCGGCCAGCAGTGGTTCGTCATCCGCGGCACCTCACCCGCCAACGGCACCCCGACCGGCACGTACAAGATCGTCAACCGGTACAGCGGCCTCGTCATCGGTCTCTCCGCGGACTCCGCCCGCCCCTCCGAGACCACGCCCGTCCGCAGCTGGACCAACACCACCGGCAACGCGGTCGGCGGCACCCGCACGGCTGCCGAGCAGACCCTGACACTGGCCCCGATCGCCCCCGCACCCGAGACGGTGACGGTCGCCAACCCGGGCAACCAGACCGGCACCCTGAGCAAGGCGGTCTCCCTCCAGCTCGCGGCGACCGACTCCGCCGGCAAGCCCGTGACCTTCTCGGCGACCGGCCTGCCCGCCGGACTGAGCATCAGCTCCAGCGGCCTGATCACCGGCACCCCCACCGCCGCCGGCACCTCGGCCGTGACGGTCACCGCGGCCTCCGGTACCGCCACCGGCACGGCCACGTTCACGTGGGCGGTCACGGCCTTCCTCGACGGAGTCCACACCCTCACCACCGGGGGCAAGGCACTCGACAACCCCGGCCACAGCACCACCCCCGGCACCCAGCTCATCACCTGGGCTCCCAACGGCGGCGCCAACCAGCGCTGGGCCTTCACCCAGCAGGCCGACGGCACGTACCAGTTGAAGAACAGCGAGTCCGGCCTGTGCGCCGACGTCGAGGGAGGATCCACCAGCCCCGGCGCGAAGATCATCCAGTGGACCTGCGGCAACGGCGCCAACCAGCGCTGGACCGTCACGCGCCAGGCCAACGGCACCCACACGGTCGCCTCCGCGGCGAGCGGACTGCTCCTCACCACCGCGTCCTCCACCGATGGCGCACCGGTCACCCAGCAGCCCGACACCGGCTCCGCGCTCCAGAAGTGGACCGTCGGCTGAGTCCACCGCGGCCGTGACCGGCCCGCCGTGGTCCCGGGCAGTACCCGGGACCACGGCGGGCCTCTCCGGTACCGGCTCCGGACCGGGCGGGGGACGACACCGTCCGCTGCGTCCGCGGCCCGGCGGGAAGGGTCAGGCCCGCGTCGCTTCGCGGTGCATGCCCGCGCACAGCGCCCAGACGACGAAGATGTTGATGGCGACCAGCACCAGGGCCCACCAGGGGTAGTACGGGATCCACAGGAAGTTGGCGATCGCGCCGAGGCTGGCGACGGTGATGCCGAAGAAGCGCGCCCACAGGGCCTCGCTGATCACGGAGCAGCCGGCGAAGACGAGGGCGACGCCCAGGATGAGGTGGACCCAGCCCCAGCCCGCCAGGCTGAACTCGAACACGTAGTGGCGCGTCGCGATGAACAGGTCGCGCTTGGCGATGGCCGCGATCCCCTCGAAGATCGCCATCAGTCCACCGATGATCATCAAGACCGCCGCCAGGAAGGTGGTACCTGACGCGTGCGCGTGCCAAGGACGCGGGTGCGCGTCCCCGGCGAGGGGCCTGCTGTCGTCACTGGCCATTGCGATCTCCATGGGTTGCAGAGCCGGCCTGGCACACCGGGACCGGAGTTTGATCCTCCGTTTCAGCGTGTCACGGCAGTCTTCCATCGGCATTCCGACGTGCGGCGCGCAGGCGCCCGGCCGCGTCACCGGGTGACCGGAGAGCGGCCTCCTCCCCCTCCGCCGTCCAGGGGTGTCCGGGTGGCGGAATGCTCGAAGCCCCGGCCAGGCTTGGCGTGCGTCGACGTCCAGTAGCCAACCGGGAGGCCTTCATGTCGGAGCTGATGGTGATCGGGTACGACGACCCCGAGACGGCCCGGCGGGCCTACACCACGGTGCAGGAGCTCCACCGGGACCGCGTCATCAGCGTGAGCGGGCTGGCGGTGGTGTCGGTGGACGCGCAGGGCGAGACGCACGTGGACGCGCCGAGCCGCCTCATCGGCCCGTCGGTCGCGGCGGGGGCGGTGTGGGGCATCGTCTTCGGCGTGCTGTTCCTCCTGCCGGCCGTCGGGTTCGTGGCCGGCGCGGCGGTCGGCGGGCTGCTGGGGAAGCTCGGCAAATCCGGTGTCGACGACGAGTTCCGCCGACGCGTCCAGGATCTCCTCCAGCCGGGATCGGCGGCCGTGGCGGTCATGGGCCTGATGGTGTCGCAGGACCGGTTCACCGATGCCATGCGGCGCCACGGCGGCACGGTGTTGCAGACCTCGCTCGGCTCCGCGGAGGAGAGGGAACTGGCCGAGCAGTTCGCCGGCTCCCAGCCGTAGGAGCGGGGCGGAGCGGGGCGCTCCGCGCGGTCAGGCCGCGCGGGCGCGGCGGGAATCGGGCCGCGGCCTTCGCCGCGCACGGCCCGGCGGCCGGCGGGCCCGGCGGACTGCCCCGGTCGGTCCACCCCGGTCGCGGCGGGCGGGGGCAGCCCCGAGATTGGGGGGTGATGCCGACGTCGGCCCGTCAACGTGGAGGAAAGCCTTATGACCGTGTCCGGGAAGCACTCACCGGCTGGGCGGGGCATGACGGTGGTCGCCCTGACCATTGCCGCCGTCGTTTCGGGAACTGCCGTACTGGCGTCGTGCAGCACGGGTGAGGGGGACCAGTCGACCAGGACGTTCAGCCCCCGGCCGACGCCACCCGACACGGCTTCCTTCTCCGGCTTGCCGCCGTCGCCGATGAGTTCGGCCGCGGCCTCCGCGCTCGCGTCGGCGTCGGCCGCGGCCTCGTCCGCGTCTGCCGCCGCTTCCGCTTTCGAGGCTTCCGTGTCGGCTGAGACACAGCGGGCGAACGAGGCGGCCGCCGCGGAGTTGCAGCACGTGTCGGGAGGCGGAAACGCGGGAGCCGACGTCTCCCTGCGGGGCAAGCCGAGGGCCGAGACCGGAGGGCTCCTGGCGGTCATCGTCAGCATCACCAACCGTACGGACGAGAAGGCGTCCTACGCCGTGCAGGTGGACTTCACGGATGCCTCCGGCAAGGTCGTGGAGACCAGGATCGTCGGAGCGGAGGACCTCGAACCCGGCGAGCTCGCCCAGCCGCTCGCCATCAGTCGCAAGCCCGCCGACCTGAACCTGACACCGAGGATCGCGAAAGCCCAGCGGTACTGATCACGCCCGCCCGCCCCGCGCGGACCGCGGTCCGGGAGGGCGCTGCTCGGCCTCGGCGGTCGTGATCCGTTCGAGGACCGCCGTGTACAGGGACCGTCTGTCGGGGCGGACGTGGACGGCGGCGTGTCGCAGGGCGGGGACCGCCGGTGTGCCCAGGGCGACGAGCCCCTCGGCCGCGGACTTGCGGACGACGGGATGGGAATGCTCCAGCAGGCCGGTCACGGCGGGTATCGCGGGCGTCCAGTCGGCGTGGCAGAGGGTTCGGATCGCCGTGCGCACGAGGTCCGGCTGGGTGTCGTCCAGCAGGATCGACGTGTGGCCCAGGTAGGTCTGCCGGTCCAGCATGGCCCGCGAGGTCCGCAGGGCGTGGAGGCGGACCTTGGGCCTGGGATGGCGCAGCAACTCGGCGATCAGGTCGTGCAGGGCGGGGTCCCGGTCCGGGTCCGGGCCGCCGTGTCCCTCGGACAGTCGCGTGAGGGCCTGGCGTACGCGCACCGGGTCGCCGGTACGGGCCAGGTCCAGCAGCTCCTGTCGGGACGGGGGTTGAGGCGCTCCTCGCTGCGCCGCCGGGGCCCGGCCGCGCAGCGCCGACAGCGCGGCGGCGTCCTGCCGGGCGCTGTCCGGTCCGCGCAGCGGACCCCCGACGAGGAGCAGCCCGTCCGCGAGGTCCTCGCGTCCTTCGGCACGCAGCCGCTCGCGGGTCCGGGTCAGTTCGGGGGTGCGCAGCAGGGAACGTCCGCGGAGCAGGTCGAGGAACCCCCAGGCGCCAGCGTCGAGGCGGTCGCCGAGGCGCTCCGCCAGCACGTCGGCGGGGACCGCGCGCAGCGCCCGTGGCAGCGGCTCGGAACTGCTGGAGGGCGGGTCGTGCTCCCACCACTCCAGCAGCAGCCCCACCAGCGGTTCCAGTTCCCCCGGAGCCAGCAGGCTCGCCGCGAGCGCCACCCTGTCGTGCAGGACGTCGTCCGCGCGCAGTTCCGCCTCGCTGAAGGCGCCCAGGGTGCGGGCCAGGTCGACGCCGACGGGTACGTCGACGCGGCCCCGCAGGAACGCCCGCAGCACGGGAAGCCTCGCCTCGGGCTCGGGCCAGCGCGAGAGCTCCAGGGCCGCGGTGTGCCGGCGCTCCGGAGCGGATGCCCGCAGCATGGCCAGCAGGCGCTCGCGCAGCGCTGCCGAACGGGGCTGATCGAGGTCGTCGGCGCGTACGGTCCGCGGTCGCGGCTCCGGCTCGCGGGTCGTCTCGGCGATGGTCCAGGCGGGTGCGTCGAGGGGCTGGATGTCCGTCATCCAGTCGATGAGGGCGCCGCCTACCTCGGGGCGGGCAGAGGCGTGGACATCGATCAGTGCCCCCAGGCGGTCCCGCGAGCCCGGTACGCCGTCGTGCCGGCGGCGGAGGCGGCGCAGTTCCTCCAGGGCGCCCGGTGCGCGCACCGCGGCGTCCAGCGCGGCTCGCCACACCTCCGCCTCGGACCCGGCCCCGGCCCCGGACTCGGCCGGCTCGCCCGCGGCAGCGGACCGCGGGGCGGCGAACGCCTCCCGCAGCACCGCGGTCTCGGCCTGCCAGGGGTCGGCCTCCAGCCGGGCCGAGGCGAGGGCGCCGTCGAGGTCGGCGCGGACCAGCACGGCGCCGAGGCCGCGGAGCAGCGGCAGGGTGGACCGGCTTCCTCCGGGCGCGGGGGGCAGCGCGCGCACCGCGTCGGCGACCGCCTGCTTCTCGACCGCATGCAGGAGCGGCGCGACCGCTACGAGTACCGCCATGAGGTCGTGCCGGTCTCCGGCCGAGGCCGGGGCGAGCCCGTCGAGCAGGACGTCGGCGAACCGGGCGAAGGCCGTCAGTTCCCCGGCCGTCCACGGCGCGGGGCAGAGCCGGAGCGCGAGCCGCAGTACGCGGCTCCGGGCGGCGGGGCGGGAGCCGGCCAGGCGGAGCCAGTCCCCCAGCGTGGGCCGCAGGGACCGCAGTTGGTCGGGGTGCGGCGGCTCGTCCCTTTCGGCGATGCGCAGCGCGGTGGACGGATTCCAGCCCTCGGCCGTCAGCGAACCGATGTCGGGGTCCGCTGCGACGTCCCCCGTCGACGGCGGCGCGGCGGGCGGGGTGATCCCGTGTGCGGCCATGGCCGTGGACAGGTCCTCGATCGTCCCGGAGGCGAGGCCGACCCGGCCGGCGGCCAGCAGGGTGAGCAGGGTCGGTACGACCGGTGACGCCTGGTCGGCCAGTGCGAGGACCGAGCGCGCGGGCAGGGTGCCGTCGAGGCCTTCCAGCAGGAGTTCGCGGGCGCGGCGGTCTCCGCCGTGTTCGGCGGCCGCGAGGACGGTCGCCGGGTACGCGTCGCCGAGGATGGTGCGCAGCGCCTCGACGAGCGTGGCGCGCAGGCCCGGATTGTCGTGACGCCCCAGCCGCAAGAGCAGGGCCGGTACCGCCGTGGGCGTGCCCGCGCGGACCAGGACCTCGGCGGCGGTCTTCTTGACGTTCATGTTCGGATGGCCGAGACAGGCGGCGATCGCGGTGGCGGCCCAGCGGGCCCGCGCGTGACCGAGGGCGAGCAGCGCCTGCCGGACGGTCTGGATGTCCCGGGCCGCGGTCAGCACGGTCAAGGTCGCCGACAGCGCCTGCGCGCCGTCCTCCGTGGCGTCTTGGGCGAGCAGGGCGATCACGTGCTTGCGCACGTGCCGGTCGCGGCGGCGCAACAGGCGGTGCGCCCGCGCACGGGTGCGCGCGTAGGGGGCCCGCAGCAGGAGTTCGAGCAGGATCGCCTGCTCGCCGCTCGACAGGCCGGGCCGGTCCAGCAGATCCAGCGCCATGGTCGCGACGAGTGCGTGGCCGGCCTCTCGTGCGGTCTCCGCGTCGAGCAGGCAGGTCGGCCGGATCCGGCCCCGCTCGTGGAGACGACGGCCCAGGCCGTGTACGGCGTCCAGGACCTCCTGGGGTACCACGGGCTCCCCGGCCGGCTGTCCGCCGGCGGGCCGCGGGGCGGCTCCGCCCGGCTCCCAGGATGCCGCCAGCTCGGCCACGACGCGCAGGAGGAGGTCGGCGATGACGGGCAGCGTGCCGGCGCCGCCGTGGGCGGCCAGTCTGCACAGGGCCGCCACGGGCTCGGCGGGGTCCAGGTGGGAACTCAGGAGGGCCAGTTCCTCCTCGTCCGGGCCACCGAGGTCCGCCGCGACGCGGGCCGGCAGATCGGCGGGATCGAGACGGAGGAGGAGGGCGCGCCGCTGGGACGGATCGTGGGTCAGGTGCCACAGCACCTCGAGGGCGCTGTCGCGCACCGCACGCAGATGCGGCGCGATCACGCCCGCGCCCTCCCCCGGTCCGAGGCCGAGCCCCTCCCGCAACGCCGTTGCCGTCCGGTGGCCGCCGATGGCTTCCAGAGCGGCCAGGGCCGCCGCGGGCGCCGATGGCAGGAGGGCGATCACGGTGTCCTCGGCCTCCGCGTGGCGCAACGCGCGGATCGCGTCGAGGAACGGCCCCGGCGCGGGAGCCTCGGGGAGGACCCGTGTGATCGCGTCCCCGACGGGCAGTTCCTCGGCTCCCTGCGCGGCCAGGGCGACCAGCAGCGCGAGCCGTCGCGGCCAGCTCGGATCGTCGGCGGCGGCGTCCACGAGGACGCGGAACACCGCCTGGCGGCAGGTGAAGAGGACCGTCGCGACCTCGTGGGGCGCGATCGAATGATCGGCCAGCGCCAGCCCGATGACGGACGGGACGTGCCGGCCGTCCGGGAAGTGCCCGCGCCGGTGGAGCCCGCGCAGGCATGTCACCATCGGCCCGCCGAACAGCAACGGGTCCCGTGCGGCCGTCGCCGTCAACGCGCCGATGTCACCGCGGTCCGCCAGGTCACCGAGCAGTTCCAGGCCGCGCCGGCGGAGGAGCGGCGGCAGGTCCGGGTCGTCGATGACCTGCCGCAGCAGGGCGCGGTGTCCGTGACGGGCCGCGGCCGTGAGTGCGGCACCGGCCACCTCGGGCCGTGCGATCACCGAACCGGCGGTGAGGAAGGGAGACAGCCGCCCCGACGGCAGGGGATCCAACGCCGCCCACGGCTCGGCGAGTTCGACCAGGGCGGCGGCGACGACGTCCGCACTGCGGGAACCGAGCAGGCCGATCACCTGCGCGCGCACCAGTGCGGGAGCCAGCAGACCGGCGTGCAGCCCCTCCCGGGCCAGGCGCAGCGCCGCGGCGTGCAGGACGGGGTCGGCGCTGTCCACCAGCTCGTTCACGAGTGGCCCGGGCCGGTGCGCACGGGCCGCGGTCGCTTCCCGTACGGCCTGGTACAGCAGTTCGCCCGGGGGCTCCTCGCGGATCACCGTCGGCTCGGTCAGGAGCTCGGCGCGCAGCCAAGCGGTCTTCACCCGCGCCGGCAGCTCGGCCGCGCGCCACTGCGGCCGGCGCGGCCCCCGGCGGTACGGCCCCAGTCGTTCGTAGAGCCGCGCCAGGACGAGCAGCGCCTCGGGAGGTCCCTCCACCGACACGGGCAGCAGCTCCGCGAACTCGGCCGTCTCGCGCTCGTCTCCCGTCCGGCCCGACGTGACGCGCTCGGCCAGGAGGACCAGTCCCCGGTACCGCACGCGGGGATCACCGTGCCGGACGAGACGTCCGAAGACGGCCGGTGAGCAGAGCCGTGCGTCGAGGTGGCCGACCGGCGGGCCGGCGTCGGTCCGGCGCAGCGGTTCGTGGAAGGGCTTGTCCGCCGGCGTCGTCATCATCGGATGCTAACGGGGACGTTCCCCGCCCCACCAGCGGATTCCGGCGGAACGCCGAATGGTCGGGGCGGCCATGCCGGGTCACCGTGGACACATGAGCACACCCGTCCGGACGAGCTCCGCGATCCGCCCCGAGGCCGGCTCCGCGGGCTCGCGCGTGCGCCACCTCGGCCGGCCCGCGGCTGCCGCTCGCCCTGACACCGACGCTCTTCCTGGTGCTCGGTCCGCTGGGGCAGTCCACGACGGCGGTGAACAACTTCGCCGATGCCGCGCCGCAGGGTGCTCCGGCCCCCCTATGCCGAGGGCTTCAGGATGCTCGCGGTGCTCTACGGGGTGCCGACGACGGGGTTCGCGCTGCTGTGGTTCGCCCTGGCGTCCGCGGTGGTCCTGCGGGCCCGCCGCCACGGCATGGGCTTCTCGATGACGTGGTGGGCCCTCACCTTCCCGGTCGGCACCTGCGTCACCGGTGAGGAGGGCCTGGCCCGGCACACCGGCCTGACCGCCTACGCCTGGCTCGCCGGCGCTCTGTACGTGTTCCTCGTCCTGGCCTGGTCGGTTGCCGGGGTCCAGACGCTGCGCGGCCTGTCCGCCGGGACCCTCGCTCCGGCGTCGCCGGATCAGCCCCCCGCGCGGCCGCCCGGACCGTAGCGGTGCTCGGTTTGGCGGGTGGGGGGAATCTCAATACGATCCGGCGATGATCACTAGAAGATGGGTGGCGGCCGGTGCGTGCGGTCTGCTCGTCACCCTGGCTGCCGGGTTGTTCCCGGCAGGTGCCGCCGCCGGTGAACCGGTGGCGAAGGAAGCGCCCAAAGTCGAGTTGGTGCTGGACGTCAGCGGCTCGATGCGCGCACAGGACATCGACGGACAGTCCCGGATGTCCGCCGCGAAACAGGCGTTCAACGAGGTATTGGACGCCGTGCCCGACGAAGTGCGGCTCGGGATACGGACGCTCGGCGCCAACTATCCCGGCGACGACAAGAACCAGGGCTGCAAGGACACCAAGCAGCTCTACCCGGTCGGGCCGCTGAACCGGACCGAGGCCAAGACCGCGGTCGCGACGCTCGCCCCCACGGGGTGGACACCCATCGGGCCGGCCCTGCTCGGGGCCGCCGAGGACCTGAAGGGCGGTGACGCCACCCGGCGGATCGTGCTCATCACGGACGGCGAGGACACCTGCGCCCCGCTCGATCCCTGCGAAGTGGCCCGGGAGATCGCGGCCAAGGGGATCCATCTGGTCATCGACACCCTCGGACTCGTCCCCGACGCCAAGACCCGCAACCAGCTGATCTGCATCGCGGAGGCCACGGGCGGTACCTACACCTCCGTGCAGCACACCGCTGAACTCTCGGGCAGAGTGCGGCAGTTGGTCGACCGTGCGGCCACACCGGTGGTCAACCCCGTGGCCACCGAGGGCGCCAAGGAGTGCCGAGAGGCACCGGAGTTGAAGCCGGGCCTCTACAGCGACCGCGAGAGCTTCGCGGAGCACCGCTGGTACCGGGTGAACGTCAAGCCCGGCCAGGAGCTGCGGGCCTCGGTGAGCATCGGCGCCGACCGCGCCGTCAACAACGACTACGGGATCCTGCTGCGCGCCACGACGCTGAGCGGGCGGGAGATCGTACGCGGCCAGGAGGCGGGGGACGGGCGTACCGACCTGATCTCCTCCGGGCTGCGCTACCCCAAGAGCGGCACCGGGGACGACGACGAGGACCCGCAGCCTGCGGAGACGGTGTGTCTGCAGGTCAGCAACTCCTTCTCGGCGCCCGCATCCGTCAAGACCACCCCGGGCATGCCCGTCGAGCTGACCATCGACGTGGTGGACGGTCCGGACGACGCGAGCGACGTGGCCTCCTTCGGTCTCGGGCGCGGCTGGTGGCTGATCGGCGCACTGGTGCTCACCGGCTTCCTCGCCGGCCTGGTGTGGGGCTGGGTCTCCCGCTGGCGCATCGCGGTCTGGAGGACCAACTGATGAGTGCCCTGAGAAGTGCCGCACGACGTGAACACACCCCACACGGTGTCCGGGGCGCGGGCGGTGTACGCGGCCTTCGGCGCGCGCTGACCGCCGCGCTGCTCGTGGGCGGCGGCCTGCTCGGCGTGGCGGCCTCGCCGTCGCCGAGCCCCAGTGGCGGCCCCCAGGCGCCGACCGAGGCCGGCACCGCCTTCCGTACGGCCACACCGGTCCGGCTGGGCCAGGAGGCCACGGCCGACGCCTCCACCGGCGACTACCTCTACTGGGTGCTCCCGCTGGACTCGGGGCAGCGCGCCACCGTCACGGCGTCGGTCACGCTGCCCGCCGCGACCGGCCGGCACGCCGCCTCGACGTGGCAGCTCGACGTCTACGACGGACTGCGCCGCCGCCAGCCCTGCATGTACGGCGCGCAGACCGGTACGGCCGCCAAGGTCGCCGCGACGATCGACCTGTCGTGCACGCTGCGCCCGGTCCGCTCGGGCGCCGACCAGTGGGCCAACGACCCGCTGCAGGGCGCCTATTACATCCGCCTCACCGTCACCGACCTCGCGCAGGAGGACCTCGGCCAGCCGGTACGGGCACGCCTGCGGGCCGAGGCGAAGGACGTCGGCGGCGCGTACGCGGCCGACAACGCGCTCGCCGCGCCGCTCGTGCCCGGCGCCGGCACGGCGGCCGGTCTCGAACCGGAGGACGGCTGGTCCGGCGGCTGGTGGTCCGACCGCTGGCTCTGGACGGTGGCGGGCGGCCTGCTCGCCGGGCTCGCCGGCGTCGGCGGCTACCGCCTGACCCGGGGCGCGGGCCGGCCGGGCCGGGTGCCGCCGGGCGCCTGAGCGCCCGCCGCCGGCCGCGGGCGCGGGGCCTTCCCGGTCCCCCGCCCGCGGTCGGCGCCCGCCCGCTCCTCGGGGCGGGCGCCGGGGCTCACCGCTCCGACCCGCCCGGCCGAGGGGTGAGGCCGAAGGTGACGGCGCCCGAACGGGCCGGTGGAACCCGCCACGCGGCGGGGAGCGAGGACGGATCGGCGAAGGACGTCTCCACGAAATCGGCCCGGTCCGCGAAGTCGGCCCGTTCGAAGGTCGCCCGCTGCGCGAAGACCACCTGCGCGAAGCGCGCGGCGCCTGCGAAGGTGGCGCGGTCGAAGGAGGCCGCGCCCTCGAAGCGGACCCCGCGGAAGGCCGCCGACCGCCCCCAGAGGGTGTGCGCGAAAGAGGCCCGCCCGAGGAAGGCGGTGCCGGTCCACTCGTTCGCGCCGTGGAAGACGGTGTGTGAGAGATCGGCGGGCCCCCGCACCCTCATCCCGCTCATGAGCGCCTCGTCCCACAGCTCCGCCCAGGTCATGTCGAGGCCCTGGACGAACAGCGCGTCCGTGAAGCCCGCGCTGCCGCCGAAGTCCGCCCTGCCGAACCGGGCCGCACGGTCGAAGGTGCCCCCGTCGAAGGCGACGCCGCGACGGAACACGGTCCGCCCGAAGGAGGCCGGCCCGCTGAAGCGAGCCGCCTCGAATCCCGCCCGTTCGTCGAAGACGGCCCGGTCGAAGGAGGTGCGGTCGTCGAACTCGGCCCCCACCGCGCTCCATTCGTCGACGAAGTGCGCGCGGTCGAAGGCGGCCGTCCCGATCCGGACGTGTCCCGTCGAGGGATCCCGCAGAGTGCGCAGCACACGTTCGAGCAAGCCGCCGGCGAAGGTGGTTCCCCGCAGGTCGACGGCGCCGCCGGGCCTGAACTCCCCCAGTTGGAGCGCCTGTTCTTCCGGGGAAAGGTGGGCCAGGCAGTACGCGCGGGGCCACATCCGGATGCCGACGCATCCGGCCGGGTCGGCCACCGTGGCCCCGTACCCGCAGGGCTGCCAGTCGACGGCCGGGTCATCGACGCGCAGCCCGGCGTCGATCAGGGCCCGGGCCGTGTCGGCGGGGGCTTCGAGGAGGAACCATCCGGCCGGGCCGCCCCCGGACCGCTTCCCCGGGGCGGGCGTCGCGGCCGGCTTCCCCGCTTCCTCGTCCGCCTCCGTCCCCGCGTCCGCCTGCGCGCCCGTCTCCGTCTCCGCGTCCGCCTCCGCTTCCGCCTCCGGGTCGAGGTCCGGGTCCATCCGCTCGACCCGGAGCGAGTCGAGGCCTCCGACGCCGCGCAGCGACTCGCCCGTCACCAGGACGATGTCTCCGGCCCCGGCCCGGCGCTCCAGCCGCGCGGAGACCGCCCGGCGGCGGACCAGCCGTCCCGCCTCCTCCACCGCCGGCCCGCGCACCCCCGCCCCGTCGGACGTGAACTCGCCCCCGGCCAGGGCCACCGCCAGGGACACCTCCCACTCGCCGGAGCCGGCGCGCAGCCGCGACAGGACTCCGGGCACTGCGGCCAGCAGCAGGCCCGTCTTTCCGAGGGCGTCCGGATCCGCCACCGTGACGAACAGGACCCCGTCCCGCGCGGGGGCGGTCATCCCCAATGCGCCCGTCTCCCCCTCCGCCTGCATGAGGAGTTCGACCAACGCCGCCTCCACCGACCGGCCGTTCGGCCCCATGACCACGTGGGGCCGTACCGCCAGGCAGATGCCGGCGACTTCGCTCGCGGCGCGCGCGTGTGCCGTCAACACCTCGCGGAAATTCGGCTGTTCGAGCAGCGCCCGCCCCGACAGGAACACCATCCGCTCCGGCAGGACGCTGTGCACGATGCCGGCGAGCCGCCCGCCGCGCGAGACGGGCGCGCCCACGTAGTGGGTCCAGGGCTGCGGCTCGGAGGAGAGCCTCACTATCTCCCCGTTCCGCTCCCCCTCGTACGGCAGGACCTCGCCGGTCAGCGAGGCCGGCTCGCCCTGGTCGGTGAAGCCGTCGACCCGCAGTCGGGCGCCCCCGCCCGCGGCCTCGCCCCACCGCGGAGGCGGCCAGGCCCGCGGATCCACGAGGTCCTCGTCGGCCAGCAGCAGGAACGCCGTGGGCGTGGCCCCGTCCCACCAGACCGCACGGCAGGGCAGCTCGCGTCCGCCCGCCCGGACCCACGCGGTGGCGCCGCGGCCGCTGCCCTCCCCGACCGCCAGGACCATGCGGGCGGACAGCAGCACGCCGACCGACTGCGGCTCCCGCATCGACTCGAAGCGGACCCGTACCACGCGGTCGGCCAGACCTGGTTCGGGACGGGCCGCCGTCGCGAACGGGATCGCCTCCTCGGCCACCTCCCGGCGGCCCTCCAGGCCGTCCGTGATCCGTATCGCCGTGAAGTCCCGGCCGGTGCCGCGGTGCCGGGACATGTACTCCCACACGCGCCGCCGGACCAGCTCCCGCACGGCGGCGACGTCCCCGCGCAGCTGCGCGCCGAGCAGGGCCTCCCGTACGCCCGGCAGGAACTCGAACTCGGACTGCTCCGTGCCCTGTTCCGAGCCCCACGGCGCGAACAGGCCTCCCAGGGCCACCTCGGCGAGGTGGCTGTGTTCGGAGTCCCGTAGCAGGGAGCGCCGTACGAGGGTCATCACCGGCAGCGTCAGCGGTACCGCGGCCAGATGCGAGGCGAGCCGCTGGGCGGTCGGGGAGGCGCTCGCCCGGAAGCGCTCGATCGCGTCCAAGGGGTCGGGGAAGGGGTCCGGCGGCCGCCCGTCGGCCTCGTACGCCGCCTCGTGCTTGGGCTCGGCGTCGAGCCGCAGACAGGCCAGCCGCCGCCAGCGCCCGTCCCCGGAGACCACGCGGATCAGCCGGGCCAGGCTGCCCGAGGCGATGCCGACCACCGGGACCACCGCCCCGCCCCCGCGGGCCCGCCGGACCATGGGGACCCGCTGCCAGGAGCGGGTGGCGGCCGCGGGGCGGTCCGCGCGGACGGCGAAGGGGACCGGACTGACCGCGCCGCGCGTCCAGAGCCGCTCGGGCAGGACGTTCAGTACGGCCACGGCGTTGTGCGCGGACCACTGCCGGAGCACCCCGCGCAGGGGGGCTTCCCGCCAGCCGCCGGCCACCGTGTCGGAGAGGACCAGGATCAGCCGGCGGCCGGCCGGGTCGGCGAGCTCCAGGGGGTTGCGGGGCGGGGTGTCGGGGCCGTGCGCGACCATGGGGGTGCCGCCGGGGCCGGTGCCCGTGAGCCGCCAGGCCCGCACGTCGCGGAAGACTCCGCTGCGGGTGAGGACCCCGCGCACCTCCTCCACCAGGTCGGACCAGAGCAGCATCGAGTGGTGCGCGTCCACGACCAGGGCCACGTCCAGCCAGCGGCTCTCGGCGGGGCGCAGGACCGGGGTGAGCACCATCCGCTCGATGCTGCGCTCCACGGTGAGCTGTTCGTCCAATTCCTCGCCCGGACCGCCGATGTTGCGACGGCCCACGGGGCGCAGGGCGCGCATCAGGGCGAGCGGGTCGTCGAGGGAGGCGGCCCGCGGCAGGCGCAGCGCGGTGCCGCGGCGGGCGGTCGCCGCTGCCGCCGGGGCGGCGCCGCCCGCGGCCTGCCCGGCGGGCCCGCGCGGACGGGCCGGCAGGGGCCGGGCCGCGGGGAAGAACTGGGCGGCGGCTTCCTCGTCGGCCCGCAGACCCGCGGGTGGCTCCGGTGCCGCCGGGGCCGGTCCGGCGGGGGGCGCCGGCTCCGGATCCGTCGTCGGCGGGCCCGCGGGGGGCGGGCGGTCCGCCGCGTCCACGCGGGTGGCCAGCCACAGGATGTCGGCGATCTCCTCCGCCCCGACCCCGGGGCGGAGGCCGCCGTCCCCGGCGCCTTCGGCGAAGGCGGCGAGGAGCCTCTCGATCACGCGGAGGGCCCGGTGAGGTGGTGCATGACGGTGGCGAGGAAGCGTTCGCGTTCGTCGGGGGCGGACCAGGCGCCGGCCAGGCGGAGTTGGATGGCGTTGAGGAGCTGGTCGGTGGCCAGGTCGCCGTCCTCGGCGCGGTCGAGGAAGCTCTGGACGAGCTCGCGGTACTCGCTGTTGCGTTCGATGTCCACGCCGAGCCGGCCGCGGACGATGCGGGCGAGCTTGTCGATCTTCGGCGGTTCGAGGTGGAGCCGGACGCAACGGCGCAGGAAGGCGGGCGGGAAGTCGCGTTCGCCGTTGCTGGTGAGGACGACGATGGGGAAGTACCGGCACTGCACGCGGCCCTGGGTGATCCGGACGGCGGCGTCCGGGTCGTCGTCGGTGCCGATGGCGACGCTCGGGTCCTCCTTCGCGAGCCGCGCGAGTTCGGGGATCACGAAGCCGCCGTCCTCGAAGACGGTGAGGAGGTCGCCGGGGAGGTCGATGTCGCTCTTGTCGATCTCGTCCACGAGCAGGACCCGCGGCCGGTCCTGGGGCAGGAGGGCCGTGCCGAGGGGGCCGAGGCGCAGGTAGCGGGCGATGGACGGGCCCGCGGCGACGGGGTCCCGGGCCGACGCCGGGCCCTCCTCGGCCCCCTTGGCGCCCGCGGCTCCTACGGCGCCCGGTGCGGCCTGGGCCGCGGCGCCGGGTGCGCGCAGCTGTTCCAGCCCGGCCTCCTGGAGCCGCCCGATCGCGTCGTAGAGGTACAGCCCGTCGCGCAGGACCGTGCGGCTGGTGACCGGCCAGTGCAGTACGGGGCCCAGGTCCAGGTCGGAGGCGATGCTGTAGGCCAGCGTGGATTTGCCGACCCCGGGTTTGCCGGTGATGAGGAGCGGCCTGCGCAGGTGCAGCGCGGTGTTGACCACGTCCTTCTCGGGTTCGTCGGGTGCGTAGCCCTCGCCGCGCCGCCAGGTGCGCTCCCATGCCGGCCCCGCGCAGCCGGGGGGTGCGTACCCCGGGTCGGGGACGCCGGTGAAATCGCGCCAGGGCGGTGGCGGTCCGGCCTCCAGCCTGGCCCGGCGCTCGGCGGCCTCGCCTGTCCCGTGGTACAGCCACCAGTCCTTCGCCACTGCCTGTGCCTCCCTCTCGTATCACTGCTGCTGTCGCTGTCGCTGTGGGTGTCGCGGTCGCTGCCGGCGTCGGGGCCGGCCGGGGACGGGCATCGGGGTCGGGGCGGATGCGGAGGTGGATCCGGGGGTGCGGGTTCAGGCCAGGGACCGGAAGGTGAGCGTGTCGTCGGGATCGTCCCACAAGAGGACCAACCGGTCTCCCCCTGAAGCTTGTTGTCGATTTCCGGCGGAGGCGCGCGCGGCCGCGACGGCGGCCGCCCGGCGCACCTCCCGCACCCGGGCGGGCAGCGCCAGGACGTCGAGCGCTCCGGGGTCGGGACGTCCGTCCTCGCCGGCCGGCGCGAGCAGGGCCAGCAGGTCGTGGGCCCCCGCCGGAGCCGGGGCGGCCGACGCCGTAGCGGGGCGGCGCCAGAGCGCCACCGGGACGCCGCCCTCCAGTACCGCTTCCACCAGCGCCTGCGTCCGCGCCCCGCCCCGCGTGTGCGCCAGTACGCAGGCGGGCGCCGGGGCCGCCCCCAGCTCCATGCCGAGCCCGTCGTGCACCTCCGCGTCGCCGACGACCCGGACCGCGTCGGCGTGCCGGCCGCCCTGGGACCACAGCCAGCGCCATTTGCTGCGCCACTCGGCGCCGGTGTCCTCGCGTTCCTGCGGGCAGCGCACCACCACCTGGTAGACCAGCCCGAGGGCCCGGGTCCGCCCGCCGGGGCCGCGCGGAACCGGCCACTGGTCGAAGTCCAGGTCCAGCAGCTCGTAGGGCACGTGGAACTCGATCCGGTCCACCGCTTCGGACGGCCGCCCGGCCTCGGCGTGCCCGCCCGGCGCACGGCCCACGCCGCCCAGTCGGCGTACGAGTTCGTCCCGGATCGCGTCGAGCCGAACGGGCTCGCCCTCCGACTCCCAGATGTGCTCGGACGCCTCCCTGCGGACGGACCCGCCCTGCGGCCCCCGGCCGGGCCGGGCCGCGTCCCGGCGCAGCCACATCCGGGCCAGGAATCCGTCCTCCCCGCCCGGCGGCGGCTCCAGCCGCACGTGCAGGGCCGTCGTGCGCGGCGCTGGGGGCGGGGGCGGGAGCACGGGCAGCGCGAGGCGTTCGAGCGTGGTGCTCACCCAGGCGCGCAGCCCGTCCGCCCACCGCTCGTCGCCCGCGCCGGCCCGCTCGCCGAGGAACCGTACGAAGGGCACCGCGAGCGGCATCCCGTCCGGGCCGCCGTGGCGTTCGTCGAGGTCCGCGACCACCTCCAGCAGGGTGTCGCCGGGCAGTCCGCCCTGGAGCGGGGCGGCGCAGCCGGTCGCCCGGAACGCCCACGCGTACGCCTCGTAGGCGCATCGGGGCAGGTCGCGGCCTTCGAAGAGCCGGCCGAGCCCGTCCCAGGCGGCCTGGTCGAGGCGGGCCGCGCGCGGCAGCGCCACCCCGGGGTGGTCCTCGTCGAGGAAGGAGCAGGCGTCCCAGTCCCGGTCCACGACGAACTGCGGGAGCTGCCAGCCCTCGCCGCGCTCGCGCAGTTCGCCGAAGGTGCGGTGGATGGAGCGGGCGGTCTCGGCGAGGCCGGCGACGCCCTCCCGTACGGAACGCTCGCCGAGTTCGCCGAGGAGCGCCTCCGTGAAGCGCCCCGCGCCGCGCTCGGCGTCGTTCTGCGCGGCCTCGCCCTCGCGGGAGGCGTACAGCCGGAACTGCCGCCGTCCGGGGACGGTGGCGCCGCCCCCGTAGTCGCTGCTGCCGAAGTTCCACCGGGCGTCGCGCGGCGCGTCGACGCGGCAGGCGTCCACCAGGGCCGCCTGGAGCGGGAACCGCCGGTGCTTGACGAGGTCGGTGCGCCACCAGCGCAGCGCGGAGTCGAGGTTGAGGTGGCGGATCTGGCCGGGCCGGGCGTCGGCGCAGGGCAGCATCAGCTCACCGCGGCGCGGCTCGGTGTAGCCGTGTCCCGCCCAGAAGATCCACAGCAAGTCACCGTCGCATTCCGGGAGTTCGTCGAGCAGCGCCGACTTCACGTTCTCCTCCGTGGCCGGCCGGTAGGTGCCGCGCAGGGCTTCCAGCTCCGCCGAGGCCGACCAGTCGAGGGCGTCCGGGTCGTCGAGCGGGGAGAGCAACAGCCGTACGTGGCCCGGCGGTACCTGGCCCGGGCCGGTCAGCCAGCGGGCGAACCGCAGGGCGTCGCGGGCCGGTCCGCGCAGGTTCCAGTGGTGGCTGACGGCATAGCTCTCGACCCCGGCGACGAGCGCGAAGGTGCGCCGCGGCCCCAGGGTCGGGGGCAGGAAGCCGGGGGGAATCATCCGATCTCCGCTTCGGCCACCGCCTGTTCGACGCGCGCGTAGAGGGAGTCCTGTTTCCAGTAGGCGCTGTGGCAGGCCGGGAAGGGCTGGCCGCTGCCGATCTCGTGGTCGCTGACGCGCGGGTCGCCAGGGAAGACGGGCTCGGCGAGGTAGGAGAGCGCGTCCTGGCGGTCGTAGACGTTGAGCCAGCGCGGGAAGGCGTACGGGAGCGAGGCGCCGGGTGCGATCCCCGCCAGCGCCCCGAGTTCGTGGAGGAAGGGCGCCTGCGAGCCGACGGTGACGAGCAGCGCGGCCCCGGGTACGGGCTCGCCCCGGGCGGCCGCGAGCGCGAGGAGGTCCACGAGGGCGACGCCGCCGAGGCTGTGTCCGATGAGCACGGTCGGCCCGGGCTCGGCCGTGATCCGTTCCTGCAGGAAGGCGCGCAGGCCGGCGCCCCGGGCCTGGTAGCGCAGGATGTCTCCGAGGGCGGGGGCGCTGCCGACGGTGAGGGAACCGCGCCAGGCGTTGAGCAGCGGCTGCGTGGTGACGCGCATCGCGAGGCGGCCCAGGACCGCTGCGGCGCGGGCACCGGGGACCCGCGCGTCGCCGCCGAGGCGGGTGGTGAGCAGTTCGACGAGGCGGTCGCGTTCGGCTCCGGTGCAGTCCGCCTCGGCCCCGGCGGGAGCGAGCGCGCCGGCGGTGACGGCGCGCGCCAGGGCGGTGGCCAGCTCGCGGGCCTGCGGCTGCCCGGTGGCGCGGGCGCCGGCGCGGGCGGCCTCGTTGGAGCGGGCGACGCACTCCAGGGCCGCGGGGAAGCCGGCGGCGAGTCCGGTGCCGAGCAGGAGTGCGGCCAGTTCCCCGCCGTCGGGCACCCCGCCCACGCCGGCCAGCAGTTCCAGCACCCCGGCTCCGGCGGAGCGGACGCCCGGCATGGCGAAGGGCTCGTCGTCCGCGGGAGCTCCGGTGTCCCAGCCCGCCTCCGCCAGGACCCGCAGCTCGCACAGCGGGTCGGCGATCAGCAGGGCCCACTCGGCGGTCTCGGCGTCCCCCGGGCCGGGGGCTCCGCCGGGGGCCCGCAGTCCGGGCACGGAGCGGCCGTCGGCGCCGAGGGTGGCTCCGAACCGCTCCCCCCAGAAGCAGGAGTCGACGGCCGCGTCGGGGAAGCGGGCGGTCAGCCGGTCCCGGACCAGTGCGTAGAGGGTGTCGTGCCGCTCGCGCCGCACCCCCGTGCCGTGCACAAACAGAAATCGCATCGCGGCTCCGCCCCCCTCGCACCCTTGTCCCCCCGCTCGGCACGATAGCGCCGCACGGCGGACGGGGCCGGTGGAACGGCGAGTTCACGCGTCACCCGGCCGGGGCGTGCAGGGGCGGTCCCGGGGGCGCCGGGGGCCGGTCGTGGCCGGACTTTCCCGCATCCTCACGGCTATTCATCACCTGTCACATGTGAAATATTACTCGCGCTTCGACCGAACTCCCGGAAAGGCCAGCCACCTTGCGCAGACTCGCTGCGGTGGGAGCGGCGATATCCCTCGCCCTCCTCACCGCCCCGGTACTCGCCGGCTCCGCACTCGCCTCCACCACCCCCTCCCCTCCCCCGGCCGGGCAGCAGCAGGCCGAACAGGCCGCCTCCCCGCCGCTCGCGCCGCTGGAACTACAGCGCCAGGCCCTGCGCCGCCAAGCCCTCGAAGACATCGCGGCCGGCGCCGGCGGCGCGGACGGCGGCCGCGCCGGCGGCCTGCGGGCCGAAGCGGACGGCACGCTCCCGCGCCAGGCGAAGGTCGGCAAGCGGTACGTCGAGATGGCCCAGGAGCGCAAGGACAAGGTCTTCGTGATCCTCGCCGAGTTCGGCGAGCAGGTGGACAACACCACCGAGTTCGAGGGCGCGCCGCGCTTCGGCGGCACCCCGGGCCCGCTGCACAACACCATCGGCAAGCCGGCCAAGGACGACAACCACACCCTGTGGCGCAAGGACTTCGACCGGTCCTTCTACCAGAAGCAGTTCTTCTCCACCGACCCGCAGTCGGCGTCCATGCGGGCCTACTACCGGCTCCAGTCCTCCGGTCGCTACGACATGGACGGCACGGTGAGCGACTGGGTCAAACTCCCCTGGAACGAAGCCCGTTACGGGACCGACCGCTGCTCCGAGGCCGGCCAGTGCCGGACCAACTGGGACATGATCCGGGACGCCACGGCCGCCTGGTACGACGCCGAGCGCGCCAAGGGCCGTACGCCCGAACAGATCAAGGCGCAGCTCGCCGAGTACGACGTGTGGGACCGATACGACGCCGACCACGACGGGAACTTCGACGAGCCGGACGGCTACCTCGACCACCTCGTCGTCGTCCACGCGGGCAAGGACGGGACCTGGGGCGGCGGTACGCAGGGCAAGGACGCCGTGTGGGCGCACCGCTGGTTCGCCTACTGGAACCAGGCCGGCAGCGCCGGTCCCGAGGGCAACAAGGCGGGCGGCACCCCGGTCGGCGACACCGGCATCTGGGCCGGCGACTACCTGACCGGCGGCGAGAACAGCGGCGCCGGGCTCTTCTCGCACGAGTTCGGGCACGATCTGGGCCTGCCGGACCTGTACAGCTCGGACGGGGACAACAGCGTCAACTTCTGGTCGCTGATGTCCTCCGCCTCCTACCTGGGCCGGGGCCGCAACTCCACCGGCGAGTTCCCGGGCGACCTCGACCCCTGGAGCAAGCTGCAGTTGGGCTGGCTCCAGTACACGGAGGCGGACGCGGGCCGCACCACACGCGCGACGCTCGGGATATCGGGTTACAACACCGAGGATCCGCAAGCCCTGTTGGTGCACCTGCCGCCGTCGGTGACCACGACCGAGCTGACCGATCCGTTCGAGGGCGCCAGCCAGTGGTGGAGCGGCACCGGTGACTTCATGGACAACACCCTGTCCCGCACGGTCGACCTGACGGGGACGCCGGCCGGGACGGCCGCCCGGCTCGACGCCCGGGTCTGGTACGACATCGAGCAGGACTTCGACTTCCTCACCGTGGAGGCCTCCACGGACGGCGGGGCCGGATGGACGGCACTGCCGGGCACGGTGGACTCGGTGCCGATCGGGGCGAAGGGCATCAGCGGCTCCTCGGCCGGCTGGGCGCGGCTGTCCGTCGCGCTGGACCGGTTCGCCGGGCAGAGCGTGCAGTTGAGGCTGCGCGTCACCTCCGACAGCAACACCCACGGCAAGGGCGTCACCTTCGACGACATCCGCGTCACGGCGGGCGACGGCCCGGAACTGCTGCGCGACGGGGCGGAGCAGGGCGCGAACGGCTGGACGGCGGTGAAGTGGTCGCGCACGCAGGGCCGTACGGGCAGCGAGCAGCACCCGCGCGCGTACTTCGTGGAGAACCGGCGCTACACCGGTTACGGCAGCATGCTGAGGACGGGGCCGTACAACTTCGGCTTCACCGGCGACAAGGTGGAGTTCTTCCCCTACCAGCAGGGCGCGTTGATCTGGCTCTGGAACACCGCGCACAGCGACAACACCACCAAGGCACACCCGGGAGAGGGCATGCTGCTGCCCGTCGACGCCCGGCCCGAGCCGCTGACGTACGCGGACGGGACGCTGCTCAACGCACGCGCGCAGACCTTCGACGCCACCTTCTCGCTCGGGAAGAGCGACAGGATCGTCCTGCACAAGGCGGGCGCTCCCACGGTGATCCCGGCGCGGCCGGGGGTCGCTGTCTTCGACGACCGCCACGGGTCCTACTGGGACGCGCGGTTGCCGCAGCTCGGGGTCAAGGTGCCGGACACCGGGACCCGGATCGCGGTGGTGAAGGAAGCTTCGGGCGGGGCGGTGACGACGGTGCAGGTGAGCCCGTCGCGGTAGCCGCCCGGGGCCGCCGGACCCCCGCCCGTCAGACCAGGGCCGCCGGGTTCAGCGAGGCGTACTCCAGGGGTGCGGACGGGTCGATGGTCAGCTGGTGCGGGGCCGGCTCCACGCCCGCCCGCACCAGCAGGTCGCCGATGGCGGCGATCATCGCCCCGTTGTCGGTGCAGAGGGTCATCGGCGGCACCCGCAGCTCGATCCCGGCGGAGGCGCAGCGCCGTTCGGCGAGCGCGCGGACCCGGGAGTTGGCGGCCACCCCGCCGACCACCACGAGGGTCCTGACCCCGTGGTCCGCGCAGGCCGCGACCGCCTTGCGGGTGAGCACGTCGGCCACCGCCTCCTGGAGCGAGGCGGCGCCGTCGGCGACCGGCGGCTCCACGCCGCGCAGCCGGTGGCCCTCGGCCCAGCGTGCGGCCGCCGTCTTGAGTCCCGAGAAGGAGAAGGAGTAGGCGTACGGGTCCCCCGAGCGCGGCCCGCCGGTCAGCGGACGGGGGAAGGCTACGGCCCGGGGGTCGCCTCCCCGGGCGGCGCGGTCGATGGCCGGGCCGCCCGGGTAGGGCAGGCCGAGGAGGCGGGCGACCTTGTCGAAGCACTCGCCGGCGGCGTCGTCGAGGGTGTCGCCGAGGTGCAGGATCGGCTCGCGCACGAGATCGCGCACGAGGAGCAGCGAGGTGTGGCCGCCGGAGACGATCAGCACCACGCAGGGATCGGGAAGCGGCCCGTGCTCCAGGGTGTCGGCGGCGACGTGGCCGGCCAGGTGGTGGACCCCGTACAGCGGAAGGCCGAGCGCGTAGGCGAGGGTCTTCGCGCCGGCCAGGCCGACCTGGAGGGCGCCGGAGAGGCCGGGACCCGTGGTGACGGCGATCGCGTCGAGCTCGTCGGCGCGCAGTCCCGCCTGGTCGAGGGCCTGGCGGACCACCGGGTTGAAGGAGTGCAGGTGGGCGCGGGCCGCGATCTCGGGGACGACGCCGCCGAACCGCGCGTGCTCGTCCATGCTGGAGGCGACGACGTGGGCGAGCAGCCGCCCGTCCCGCACGATGCCCGCCCCGGTCTCGTCGCACGAAGACTCGATCCCGAGCACCACCGGAGATCCCGTCACACCGCCACCCCACCCTTATTGCGAACTGTTCGCAATAAGGGTACCGGCCCCGGACGGGCCCGTCCTCCGCGTCAGGGGCGCACCGGGCAGAACGGACGCCCCGCCGGATCCGCGTGGACCCCCCGGCCCTCGCCCGCCCGGCTACCCCTTCGGCGGCCCGTGGTGGGCCGGGTAGTCGGCGGTCTCCGGGGCGGCCGGCAGCCGCCACTTCGACAGGACGCGGACCATCGTGACGGGGTCGAGGAGGGCGCCCGGCGGCGAGGTGAGGGACAGCACCCCGAAGAACCGGCCGGCGATCGCCGGGTCGGTGTTGGCGCCCACCATCACCCGTGACATGTAGCGCTGGAGGATCCGCGTGGCCCGGTCGGGCGGCGGCCCCTCCGTCACCGGGTACCGCATGTCCTCGCTGGTGGCGATCTGCCAGGGCACGGCGGCCGCCGCGGTGGTGCGGCGCTGGATCCGCCGTGCGGCCCGGGCGATCTCCCGCGGGTTCAGGGTGCGGACCTCCTTGGCGAGGGCCTCCGCGGCGAGGGCGGCGACCGTCATCCCGTGCCCGTAGACGGGGTTGAACCGGCAGGCGGCGTCGCCCAGGACCACGAAGCCGGCCGGCCAGCGCTCCAGGCGCTCGTAGTGGCGCCATTCGTTCGCCGTGCCCCGGAAGGCGGTGGCCGAGGACAGCGGGGTCGCGTCCCGGATGGCGTCGTACAGGGCCGGACTGCGCAGGCTCCTCGCGAACGCGAAGAACTCCTCGTCCCCCACGGGCGGGGCGTGTTCTCCGTTGCCGATGAGGGTCACCAGCCAGCGGTCCCCGTCCTGCGGCATCAGCACGCCGCCGCGCGGGAGGTCGGGGCGGCCCTGGACGTACATGCCCCGCCAGCGCCGTCCCGGGTCGGCGGGGATCGCGAAGTAGCGGCTGGAGTAGCCGAGGTGGGAGTCGTAGCGGGTGATCTCCGGGGCCGTGTGGCCGAGCGCCGCGAGCCAGGCGGTGGCTTTGGAGGTGCGTCCGGTCGCGTCGACGACGAGGCGCGCCGCCAGCGGGTCACCGTCGCGGAGCTCCACGCCGGTCACCGAGCGGCCGTCCGGCCCGGCCACCAGTCCCGTGGCCGCGGTCCCGGCGCGGATCCGGACGCGTCCGTCCCGCAGCACCTCGCGGCGGACCGTCCAGTCGAGCAACTCGCGGCTGGAGAGGAGGACCTTGGCCCCGGGCACCGGGCGGAACCAGTCGGCGGGGCTCAGCCAGAGGAAGTCCCGCGGCGAGTTCAGCAGGCCGGCCCCGGCGTCCACGAGCTTTCGCGTGACGCCCGGCAGCATCAGTTCGAGCAGCTCCACGCCCCGCGACCACAGGATGTGCGCGTGCCGGGACTGCGGTATCCCGGATCTGAACCCCGGTCCGTCGTCCGGCAGTTGATCCCGTTCGATCACGGTGACGCGGGCGAAGCGCCGCGCGAGCACCCGCGCGGCCAGCATCCCGGCCATTCCCGCCCCGAGGACCACCGCGTGATCCCCGGGATCCGAGCCGGTGTGTGGGTGGTTGTCCGTAGCGTCGTCGTCCATTCCGCCGAGTCTGGTGCGGACGGGGCGCCCCCGGTCAGGTCCCGGACGGGGCGCCCTGGGGCTCGCCGGGGGCGGACGGGCTCATAGCGGGGCGCCCACACGGCCGTTCGAATGCGTGCGTCGGCCGGTCAGGGCCGGTCCGCCGCCGGCCCGGACCGCGTTGTCGCCGCGGAGCCCGGCCCGGGGGTGCCGCGCTCCCGGGGATTCAGTGCGGCAGGGACGTGTACGTGACTCCCGTGAGCTTTTCGGAGGCGGTCCAGAGCCGTTGGCCGGACGTGTCGTCCAGGGTCCATTTCGCCCGCCGGGAACGGGCGGGCGCCCCGCGCCAGCCGAGCCGCGGGCCGATGAACTCGTCGGGCTGGACGCCGGGCGCGGTGGCCGCGTAGAGCGCGGGCAGGGCGCCGGAGGCGGCCGACTGCGCGATGGCGGTGTTGCCCACGGCGTTGCCGAGGGCGTTGAGGGCGACCGCGATCCGCGACGTGAGGGTGGTGCCCGCCTGCGGGGTCGCGCCGACGTGCAGGTTGGTGGAGGCGTAGCCGGGATGGGCGGCGGCCGCGACGATCCCGGAGCCGGCGGCCGCGAGCCGCCGGGCGAGCTCGTGGGTGAAGAGCAGGTTGGCGGTCTTGGAGCGGCCGTAGGCGACCCAACGCCGGTAATGGCGTTCGCTGTTCAGGTCCTCGTGGTCCACGTCCCCCAGTACGTGGAAGCCGCTGGAGAGGTTCACGATCCGGGCCCCGGCCCGGGCGGCGAGGAGGCCGGGCAGGAGCAGTCCGGTGAGGGCGAAGTGGCCGAGGTGGTTGACCCCGAACTGCGTTTCGAAGCCGTCGGCGGTCCGCCCGTACGGCAGGGCCATCACGCCCGCGTTGTTGACGAGGAGGTCGAGGCTGTCGTGGCGCTGCCCGTACTCCCGCGCGAACTCCCGCACGGTGGCCAGGTCGGCGAGGTCCAGCGGCATGAACCGCACGTCCGCGCCCGGCACTTCGGCCCTCATCCGGACCTCGGCCGCGCGTCCGCGGGCCGCGCTGCGGCAGGCGAGGACGACGGCGGCCCCGCGCCGGGCGAGCTCGCGCGCGGCGAAGTAGCCGATCCCGCTGTTGGCCCCGGTAACGACGGCCGTGCGGCCGCTCTGGTCGGGTATGTGCGCGGCCTTCCAGCCCGCCATGGCAACTCCTCGCGTCGGCCGGCTCCGCCTCGGGCGGCCCGGCGGCCTCCCGGCACCCTACTCCCGGCCGCTCACCGCCGGCACGGGTCCGCCCGTCCCTCCGGGCCGCCCCCCGCGGCCTGGTAATCCTGGTCACCCTGACCCCGGGGAGCGGGTCCGGGACCAGTAGGCTGCGGGTCCACCCCCTTCCCGTACCCCCGAGGTTCCGCGCAGTGAGCTCCGCACCGCCACCGCCCCCCGTACCCGTGTCGGTCGTCGGCCTCGGCGCCGACGGCTGGGGCGGGCTGACCGCTCCCGCGCGGGCCGTTCTGGCCGGGGCCGAGGTGCTGATCGGCGGGCCACGGCAGCTGGACCTGCTCCCCCGCGAGGAGTGCGCCGGGACCCGCGTGGCGTGGCCGAGCCCGCTGCGGCCGGCGGTGCCGAAGCTGATGGCGGAGCACGCGGGCCGCCGGATCGCGGTACTGGCCAGCGGCGACCCGATGTTCTACGGGATCGGCCGGGCGCTGTCCGAGGAGCTCGGCCCGGGCGCCCTGCACGTCCTGCCGCACCCCTCCTCCGTGTCGTACGCCTGCGCGCGCCTCGGCTGGCCGGTGGAGGACACCGAGGTGGTCACCGTCGTGGGACGCCCGGTGGCCCGGCTCGCGGCCGCGCTGTACGAGGGCCGGCGGGTGCTGGTCCTGAGCGCCGGAGCGGTGACCCCCGGCGAGATCGCCGCTCTGCTTCGGGAGCGGGGCTTCGGCCCCAGCCGGATGCGCGTCCTGGAACAGCTCGGCTCCGAGCACGAGGACGCCTACGAGGGCCTCGCCCGCAGCTGGGACCACGCGCCCGGCGACCCCCTCAACGTGGTCGCCGTGGACTGCCGCCGGGACCCGGCCGCCGACGCCCCCCGGCTCGGCGCGACCCCCGGCCTGCCCGACGCCGCCTACGAGCACGACGGCCAGCTCACCAAGCGCCACGTCCGCGCCGCCACCCTGTGCGCGCTGTCCCCCGCCCCCGGCGAACTGCTGTGGGACATCGGCGGCGGCTCCGGCTCCATCGGCATCGAGTGGATGCGCACGCATCCCTCCTGCCGCGCCGTGACCGTGGAGCGGGTGACCGAGCGGGCCGCGCGGATCACCCGTAACGCCGCGGCACTGGGCGTGCCCGGCCTGCGCGTGGTCACCGGCGCCGCGCCCGAGGCGCTCGCCGGACTGCCCGCCCCCGACGCGGTGTTCATCGGCGGCGGCCTGACCGCGCCGGGCCTGCTCGACGCGGCCTGGGAGGCGCTGGCCCCCGGCGGGCGGCTCGTGGTCAACACGGTCACCCTGGAGTCGGAGGCCGTCCTCGCCGAGCGCTACCGGCTCCACGGCGGCGAACTGGTGAAACTGGCCGTCGCGCACGCCGTGCCGGTCGGCGGTTTCACGGGCTGGCGCCAGGCGATGCCCGTCACCCAGTGGTCGGTTACCAAGCCCTACCTCGAAATGGTGGATCAGACGATATGACCGTGTACTTCATCGGTGCGGGCCCCGGCGCCGCCGACCTGATCACGGTGCGCGGCGCCCGGACGCTGGCCGCCGCGCCCGTCTGCCTGTACGCCGGCAGCCTGGTCCCGCGCGAGCTCCTCGCCGAATGCCCGCCGGACGCCCGGCTGATCGACACCGCGCGGCTGAACCTGGACGAGATCATCGCCGAGTGCGTACGCGCGCACGCGGCCGGCCAGGACGTGGCGAGACTGCACTCCGGCGACCCGTCGGTCTTCAGCGCCGTCGCGGAGCAGATGCGGCGGCTCGACGCGGCCGGCATCCCCTACGAGGTGGTCCCCGGCGTCCCCGCCTTCGCCGCCGCGGCCGCCGCGCTGAAGCGGGAACTCACCGTCCCCACCGTCGGCCAGACCGTGATCCTGACCCGGGTCTCCCAGCAGGCCACGCCCATGCCGCCCGGCGAGGACCTCGCCACCCTGGGCCGCAGCGGCGCACTGCTGGTGCTGCACCTGGCCACCCGCTACGTCGACCGGGTCGTGGACGAACTGCTGCCGCACTACGGGGCCGAGTGCCCGGCGGCGGTGGTCGCGATGGCCAGCCGCCCCGACGAGCTGATCCTGCGCGGGACGCTGGCCGACATCGCCGGGCAGGTGAAGGAGGCCGGGCTGGTCCGCACCGCCGTCATCCTGGTGGGCCGCACCCTGGGCGCCGAGCAGTTCCGCGACAGCCACCTGTACTCCGCCGAGCGCGACCGGCATGCCTGCTGAGCCCGGTGGCCCGGGCCGCCCGCACGTCCTGATCCTCGGCGGCACCACGGAGGCCCGCCGCCTGGCGCAGGCGCTGGCCGCCGAGGAGGGCGCCCCGTACCGGGTGACCACCTCGCTGGCCGGCCGGGTCGCCTCACCGGTGCTCCCGCCGGGCGAGAGCCGGATCGGCGGCTTCGGCGGTCCCGCAGGGCTCGCGGAGTGGCTCACCGCCCACGGGGTCACCCACCTGGTCGACGCCACGCACCCCTTCGCGGAGCGGATGAGCTTCAACGCGGCCGAGGCGGCGGTCCTCTCGGGCGTCCCGCTGCTGGCGCTGCGCCGCCCCGGCTGGGCCCCGGGCCCCGGGGACGACTGGCATTTCGCGGACTCCCTCGCCGAGGCGGCAGCCCTGCTGCCGGGCCTCGGCTCCCGCGTCTTCCTGACCACCGGGCGGATGGGCCTGCACAGCTTCGCGCACCTCACCGAGCCCTGGTTCCTGGTGCGTTCGGTGGACCCTCCGGCCGTGCCGGCTCCCCCGCGCCTCGAAGTACTGCTGGACCGGGGCCCGTTCGGCCTCGAGGCCGAGCGGGAGCTGCTCGCACGGCACCGCGTCGACGTCCTGGTGACCAAGGACAGCGGCGGCTGCGCCACCGCCCCCAAGCTCACCGCCGCCCGCGAGGCCGGCATCCCGGTGCTCGTCGTCCGCCGCCCCCCGGTGCCGGCGGGCGTACCACGGGCGGCCTCGGTCCCCGAAGCGCTCTGCTGGCTGGGCTACGACCGGCCGCGCTGATCGTTCACGGTCGGCATCCGCGTCGCCCGCGGACGCGCCCCGGCCGCCGAGGCCTCCCGACCGGCCCCATCCCGACGGTGACCCTGCCGCCGCTGCGGCAGCGGCCCGCGCGACGCGAAAGGCCCGGGCGGCGAACCGGCCCGGGCCTCCTCTCAGCGCTTCCTCCCCGTCACGGGTAGCGGCGCGGCGTCCATGTCACCCTCGACCCGTCGGGCCGCTCCGTGACCTGCGTCTGCGAGGAGCCGATCAGCAGGATCGTCCTCATGTCCACCTCGGACGGCTCCAGTTCGGCCAGCGTGACGATGCGGACCGACTGCTGCGGGCCGCCCACGTCGCGCGCGACGACCACCGGGGTCCCGGGCGCCCGCAGCTCCAGCAGCAGCTCCCGGGCCTGCGCCACCTGCCACGTCCGGCTCCGCGAGCCGGGGTTGTACAGGGCGAGTACGAGATCGGCCGCGGCGGCCGCGCGCAGCCGCTCCGCGATCACCTCCCACGGCTTGAGCCGGTCGGAGAGCGAGATCGTGGCGTAGTCGTGGCCGAGCGGCGCGCCGGCCGCGGCGGCCGCCGCGTTCGCGGCCGTCACCCCGGGCAGCACCCGTACCGGCACGTCCTTGTACTGCGCCTGACCTGCGACCTCCAGGACGGCGGTGGCCATGGCGAAGACCCCCGGGTCGCCGCCGGAGACCACGGCCACCCGCTTGCCGCGCCGGGCGAGGTCGAGCGCGAACTCGGCGCGCTCGGACTCGACCTTGTTGTCGGAGCCGTGCCGGATCTGGCCCGGCTTCACCGGGACCCGGTCCAGGTACGTCGTGTACCCGACCAGCACCTCGGCGTCGGCGAGCACCCGTCGGGTCTCGGCGGTCAGCCACAGCGGCCCGGCCGGGCCGGTGCCGACGACGGCGACCTCACCCGGTCCGGACGGCACGCTGCCCGGGTTGCCGATCCGGCTGGGCACCACGGCGACGGCGAAGTAGGGCACGGTGTCGGCGTCGGTGTCGGCGAGGAGTCCGGTCCGCTCGCCCGCCATCGTCGCGCGCTCCACGTACCGCGCCTCGGCGAGCCGCCCGCTGTTCTCCATCGCCCGCCGCACGGTCGGGAAGGTGCGGCCGAGCTTCATCACGACCGCCGAGTCGGTGGCGGCGAGGCGCGCGGTGAGCTCCTCCTCGGACAGGGTGCCGGGCAGGATGGTCAGTACCTCCTCGCCCTCCACGAGCGGGGTGCCGAGCCGGGCCGCGGCGGCGCTCACCGAGGTCACCCCGGGGATCACCTCGGCCTCGTAGCGGTCCGCGAGCCGCTTGTGCATGTGCATGTACGAGCCGTAGAAGAGCGGGTCGCCCTCCGCGAGCACGGCCACGGTCCGGCCGGCGTCCAGGTGGACGGCGAGCCGTGCGGCGGACGTTTCGTAGAACTCCTCCATCGCCCCCTGGTAGCCGCCCGGGTGATCGGTGGTCTCGGTGGTGACCGGGTAGACCAGCGGCTCCTCGACCTGGTCGGCGCGCAGGTGCTTCGCGGCGATCGAGCGGGCGATCGAGCGGCCGTGGCGGGCGGAGTGGTAGGCGACGACGTCCGCCTCCCCGATCACCTCGACGGCGCGCAGCGTCATCAGGGAGGGGTCGCCGGGCCCGAGCCCGACTCCGTACAGCTTGCCCGTGCTCATTCGGCCACGCTCGCGATGGCGTTGACGGCGGCCGCGGCCATGGCGCTGCCGCCACGCCGGCCCCGGACGATCAAGTGGTCGAGCCCCGAGGGGTGTTCGGCGAGGGCGTCCTTGGACTCGGCGGCGCCGATGAAGCCCACGGGGACCCCTATGACGGCGGCCGGGCGCGGCGCGCCCTCCTCGATCATCTCCAGGAGCCGGAAGAGCGCGGTCGGCGCGTTCCCGACGGCGATCACCGAGCCCTCCAACAGCCCCCGGTCACGCCAGACTTCGAGGGCGGCGGCGCTGCGCGTCGTGCCCATCTTCGCGGCGAGCTCCGGCACGGCCGGGTCGGAGAGGGTGCAGATGACCTCGTTGCCGGCGGGCAGCCGCTTGCGGGTGACCCCGCTGGCGACCATCTGCACGTCGCACAGGACCGGCGCGCCGGCCTCCAGGGCGGCGCGAGCCCGCAGCACGACCTCGGGCGTGTAGCCCAGGTCCCGCGTGAGGTCGGTCATCCCGCAGGCGTGAATCATGCGCACCGCGACCTGGGCGACCGAGGCGGGCAGCCCGGAGAGGTCCGCCTCGGCGCGGATCGTGGCAAAGGACTGGCGGTAGATCTCGGCGCCGTCCTTCTCGTACTCGAACACGGTGTACTCGCTCATTTCTTCACTGCGTCTTCGGACACTCGGAGTGCGCTGCGCGCGTCGGCGACGGCCGCCGCGAGTTCGTGGTGTGGCACCGGATCCGCGCCGATCCGGTACCCGTCGGGCGTGGCCACCACGTCCACCCAGGCGGTGCCGCGCGGATGTCCGCACCGGCGTTCGCACCCGGACCAGTGGACCGGCAGCGGCCCCCGCGCCCGTTCGGCGACGGCTCGCGCGTCGGCGCGGACGTCGGCCAGGGACTTGGCGCAGCCGGGCCGGCCGGTGCAGGCGGTGACGGACTCCCACGGGCCGTCCGGCGAGGTGACGAGCCCGGCGGGGCGGGCGGTGGTGCCGGTGACGACGACGCTGCGCCACGGCGTGATCCGCAGCTCGCCGGGGAGCTCCCGCCACTGGGCGGAGTCGAGCCGGCCGAGGGGGACCAGGACGCAGAGCGCGTCCCCGTGCACCCCGGGCGCGGGCGGGTCCGCGTACGGCCGGGGCGCGTCGGGTACGTGGTGGGCGCGGATGCCCCGGCCGATCAGCCGTGCCGTGAACTCCTCGGCCGACAGGGCGTGTTCGGGGGGCAGTTCGGCGATCCGCCAGGCCCGGGTGCCGGCGGCGGCCGCGGCGTCGAGGAAGTGGCGGGCCGCCTCCAGCGCGGCCTCCGCGGCTTCGGCGGCGGCCACCTCCACGGCGTCCGGCGCGGCGCCGAGCCGGACGAGCACCCGTCCGCCGGGCCGCGCGAGCAGGGTCACGTCGGGGTCGAGGGCGGCCACGTCCCCGCGCCCGTCGTCGACGGCGAACAGGAACCGGCCGGACAGGGCGGCGGCCTTCGGGTCGGCGCAGAGCGCCTCGTCCAGGGCGCGCACCGGAGCGGGGTCCGCCAGCGGGCTGGCGACGATGTTGCGGATCCGCTCGTGCGAGGGCGCGGGCAGCAGCCCGGCCCCGTCGAGCAGTTCCGCGAGTCCGGCGCCGCAGCCGTCGGCGAGACCGCGCAGTTGGACGTTCCCGCGCGAGGTCAGTTCCAGGTGCCCGTCCCCGAACCGGTCGGCGGCGTCCGCCAGCGCGGCGGCCTGCGCAGCGCTGAGCAGCCCGCCCGGAATCCGAACCCGCGCGAGGAACCCGTCGTCCGCCGCGTGCAGCCGCAGCGCGCCCGGGCAGGCGTCGCCGCGATCCCGTATGACGGGTTCGTCCCGCACTGCGGCGGAAGGGGGCGTGGGCATGGCGGCGAGCATACCCACGATTCTCCGCCCGCCCCCTGTGTCGATCACCACCCCGAACCGGCCACGACCAGTCCCGCCAAACCGCCCCGGGTCCGCCACGACCAGCCACACTCAGCCACACCAGCCACATCCGGCCCGGCCGGCGTTTGAGGCGCGGGCTCCGGGGCAGAGCCCCGCATCGGCGCCGCACCCGCCCACCCCGGGCTCCCCGCCAGGGGCACCGCCGCCTAGGATGACCTCCGGCGGCCAACAGGCCCGCCATCGCCGAGGACGGCGACATGGGAGGAAGCCCGGTGTGATTCCGGCGCGGTCCCGCCACTGTGAATCCGGGGCCCCACGGCCACCGGATGAGTCAGGAACTCCCGCCGTCCTCACTGCCCGGGGCGCGGAAACCCCGAGGAAGGCCTGCCGCCGCATGATCCTGCTGCTGTCGACGTCCGACACCGATCTGCTCAGCGCTCGCGCCGCCGCGGACGGCCCCGTCCCGTACCGGTTCGCGAACCCGTCCCGCCTTCCCCTCGACGACCTCCCCGGTCTCCTCGACGGCGTCGACCTGGTCGTCGTACGCCTCCTCGGCGGTCTGCGCGCCTGGCAGGAGGGTTTGGACGTGCTCCTCGCCCCCTCCCAGACCCGCCCGGTCGTCGTCCTGACCGGCGAACAGGCCCCCGACGCCCAGCTGATGGAGGCCTCGACGGTCCCGATCGGCATCGCGGCCGAGGCGCACGGCTACCTCGCCCACGGCGGCCCGGCCAACCTGGAGCAGCTGGCGCGCTTCCTCTGCGACACCGTCCTGCTGACCGGCCACGGTTTCGAACCCCCGGCGGCCGCCCCCACTTGGGGCCCGCTGGAGCGCACCCCGCAGCGGACCGAGGGCCCGCGGATCGCCGTGCTCTACTACCGCGCCCACCAAATGAGCGGCAACACCGGCTTCGTCCACGCGCTCTGCGAGGCCGTCGAGGCCCACGGCGCCCAGCCGGTCCCCCTCTACGTCTCCTCGCTGCGCAGCCCCGAGCCGGGACTGATCTCGGCGCTGGAGTCGGCCGACGCGATCGTCACGACCGTCCTGGCGGCCGGCGGCACCAAGCCCGCGACCGCCTCGGCGGGCGGCGACGACGAGTCCTGGGACGCGGGCGCGCTCGCCGGTCTCGGCGTGCCGATCCTGCAGGCCCTGTGCCTGACCGGATCACGCAGCGCCTGGGAGGAGAACGACGAGGGCCTGTCCCCCCTCGACGCCGCCACGCAGGTCGCCGTCCCGGAGTTCGACGGCCGGCTGATCACCGTCCCCTTCTCCTTCAAGGAGCTGGACGAGGACGGTCTGCCCGCCTACGTCGCCGACCCCGAGCGGGCCGCCCGCGTGGCCGGCATCGCCGTGCGCCACGCCCGGCTGCGGCACATCGACCGCCGCGACAAGAAGATCGCGCTCGTCCTCTCCGCCTACCCCACCAAGCACTCCCGCATCGGCAACGCGGTCGGTCTCGACACCCCGGCCAGCGCCGTCGAGCTGCTGCGCACGCTCATCGCGGGCGGCTACGACTTCGGCCCCGTCGAGGACGTCCCGGGCCTGGTGTCCGGCGACGGCGACGAACTGATCCGCGCCCTGATCGAGGCCGGCGGACACGACCAGGACTGGCTGACCGAGGAGCAGCTGGCCCGCAACCCCGTCCGGATCCCGGCGGCCGACTACAAGCGCTGGTTCGCCGAGCTCCCGGCCGAGCTGCGCGAAAGCGTCGAGCATCACTGGGGCGAGGCCCCGGGCAACATGTTCGTGGACCGCTCCGCCAACCCCGAGGGCGACATCGTGCTCGCGGCCCTGCGCCGCGGGAACCTGCTCATCCTCATCCAGCCGCCGCGCGGCTTCGGCGAGAACCCGATCGCGATCTACCACGACCCGGACCTGCCGCCCTCGCACCACTACCTGGCCGCGTACCGCTGGATCCAGGCCCGCGCCGAGGACGGCGGTTTCGGCGCCGACGCGATGATCCACCTGGGCAAGCACGGCAACCTGGAGTGGCTGCCGGGCAAGAACGCGGGCCTGTCGGCGGCCTGCGCCCCCGACGCCGCGCTCGGCGACCTGCCCCTCATCTACCCGTTCCTGGTCAACGACCCGGGCGAGGGCACCCAGGCCAAGCGCCGCGTGCACGCCACCCTGGTCGACCACCTGGTGCCGCCGATGGCGCGCGCGGAGTCGTACGGCGACATCGCACGGCTGGAGCAGCACCTCGACGAGTACGCCCAGATCTCCGCGATGGACCCGGCGAAGCTGCCGGCCATCCGCGCCCAGATCTGGACCCTGATCCAGGCCGCGAAGCTCGACCACGACCTGGGCCTGGCGGAGCGCCCGGACGACGACGGCTTCGACGACTTCCTGCTGCACGTCGACGGCTGGCTGTGCGAGGTCAAGGACGCCCAGATCCGCGACGGCCTGCACGTCCTGGGCGGCGCCCCGACCGGCGCGGCCCGCGTCAACCTGGTCCTCGCCATCCTGCGCGCCCGCCAGATCTGGGGAGGTACGACCGCGCTCCCGGGTCTGCGCGAGGCGCTCGGCCTCGACGAGTCCGCGGCCACCCGTACCAGCGCCGACGAGGCGGAGGAGACGGCCCGCGCCCTGGTCCAGGCGATGGAGGACGCGAACTGGGCCCCGGAAGCGGTGGCTTCCACGGCTTCGGGGTACTCCGCGGACGTGGCGGCCGTGCTGGACTTCGCGGCGCGCGAGGTCGTCCCGCGCCTGGCCGGCACCACCGACGAGATCGCCCACGTCGTCAGCGCCCTGGACGGCTGCTTCGTCCCGGCGGGCCCCTCCGGCTCCCCCCTGCGCGGCCTGGTCAACGTGCTGCCGACCGGCCGGAACTTCTACTCGGTCGACCCGAAGGCCGTCCCCTCCCGCCTGGCGTGGGAGACCGGCCAGGCCCTGGCCGACTCGCTCCTGACCCGCTACCGCACGGACAACGGCGAATGGCCCGCCTCCGTCGGGCTGTCCCTGTGGGGCACGAGCGCGATGCGCACCTCCGGCGACGACGTGGCCGAGGCCATGGCGCTGCTGGGCGTCCGCCCGGTCTGGGACGAGGCCTCGCGCCGGGTGACCGGCCTGGAGCCGATCCCGCTCGCCGAGCTCGGCCGCCCGCGCATCGATGTGACCCTGCGCATCTCGGGCTTCTTCCGTGACGCGTTCCCGCACGTCATCGGGCTGCTCGACGACGCGGTACGGCTGGCGGCCTCGCTGGAGGAGCCCGCCGAGGACAACTTCGTACGGGCCCACGCGCAGGCGGACCTGGCCGCGCACGGTGACGAGCGGCGCGCGACGACCCGCATCTTCGGCTCGCGCCCGGGCACGTACGGCGCGGGCATCCTGCAGCTGATCGACTCCCGCGACTGGCGCACCGACGCCGACCTCGCGGAGGTCTACACGGTCTGGGGCGGGTACGCGTACGGGCGCGGCCTCGAAGGGCGCCCGGCGCGCGAGGAGATGGAGAGCGCCTACAAGCGGATCACGGTCGCCGCGAAGAACACGGACACCCGCGAGCACGACATCGCCGACTCCGACGACTACTTCCAGTACCACGGAGGCATGGTGGCCACCGTCCGCGCGCTGCGCGGCACGGCCCCCGAGGCGTACATCGGCGACTCGACCCGCCCCGAGACGGTCAAGACGCGCACGCTGGTCGAGGAGACGTCCCGCGTCTTCCGCGCCCGTGTCGTGAACCCCAAGTGGATCGAGGCGATGCGCCGCCACGGTTACAAGGGGGCCTTCGAGCTGGCGGCGACGGTCGACTACCTCTTCGGCTACGACGCCACGACGGGTGTGGTGGCCGACTGGATGTACGACAAGCTGACCGAGACCTACGTCCTGGACCCGGAGAACCGCGCCTTCCTGGAGGAGGCCAACCCCTGGGCCCTGCACGGGATCGCGGAGCGGCTGCTGGAGGCCGAGTCCCGCGGCATGTGGGAGAAGCCCGACCCGCAGGTCCTGGAGGCGCTGCGCCAGGTGTACCTGGACACGGAGGGCAACCTCGAAGCCGAGAGCGAGTAGCGGTTGCGGCCCCTCCCGCGGCCCGGGTCACCCGGGCCGCGGGGCGGGCAGCCCGCCGGGGCGGACACCGCTCACCGGGACACCCTCCCGCGGCGCCTGACGGCTGGCTAGTCTGGTGACCCGTGTCGGGGGACACGGGTAGTCGCGGAACGGGGACGGGCGATGCGGGGGCAGCAGGAGCAGGGGAACGAATCGGCGGTCGAGTGGCTGAAGCTGGTGCTCGCGGTCGTCACGCTGGCCGCTCTCACCGTCATCTACTTCCTGCTTCCTCCCCCGGAACGAGCCGGTAGCGGCATCGAGTTCATCAGGGCCTGCCTGCCCAACGTCATCACGGCGCTCGTCGTCTTCCCGGCGCTGTACCTCGTACTCGGCCCCATCGGCCAGCGCAACGAGGACCGGCTCGCCCGCGTGGTGCAGAACAGCATCGGCGCCACCGAGGCGGGCATCAAGTTCCCCGACGACGTCAGCGGAACGGTCGACTTCATCCGCGAGGTCGTCGCGAAGGAACCCTCGCAGCGCGGCGCAGTCGACATCGAGATCCTCGCCTTCACCGGCGGCACCTTCACGACCGCGCTGCTCAGGGACCTCGTACAACAGAACCCGAACAAGCTGAACATCGTGATGCGGACCATCGACTTCTCCCTGACCGACGGCAGCCAGTTCCCCGCGCACTGGGAACGGGAGGAAGCCGAGACGGTGGACCGGCTGAAGTCCCTCTGCGAGGGGAAGGCCGGCCTGGAGATCTGGCACTATCCCGCCTTCCCCTTCCTCCTGGGCCTGTCCATCGGCCGCTCCCACCTGCTGGTCACCTTCCCGTCCTGGGACCTGCGGACGGGACGGCTGGCCGACAAGTCCCTGGAGTACCGCTACTACGGGCGCAACTCCCGGACAGAGCACCTCTTCGAACTCTTCGAGAACTGGAGCAGGCAGCCCGGCCAGGTCCCCGTCCATCCGGCACCCGCGCCCGCGCCCGTTCCGGCGCCCGTTCCGGCGCCGCGGACGTGACGGAGCCCCACCCGGACGAGAACGACACCGCCGTCGTGGCGATCGACGCCGGGAAGACGAAATTCCTCGTGGGTGTCTTCACCCGGTCGAAACCGACGGTGGAAGTCGAACGCCACCGCATTTCCGTCACCACGGCCTCGGAAACCCTGGAACTGCTGGAGCACCGCCTCGCCGATCTCTTCGGTCGCCATTGCGTGGATTCCATCGGGCTCTCGGTGTTCGGCCCCCTGGAGACCGATCCGCTGAGGTCGGACTTCGGTGCGATCGTCGGAAGTTCAGAGCCGCAGTGGTCCGGAGTGAACCTGCCCGCACTGCTGTCCCACCGGTTCCGGGTGCCCGTCCATTTCGATTTCGACGTCAATTCCGCCGTATCCGCGGAGGAACGCGGACACACCTCCACATCGGCCGGATTCACCTACCTCTCGATCGGGACCGGAATCGGCGGGGCTTTTTCCCGCCCGCCCCGTGCGGCCGCCTCCCCCGCCCTTCCCCCCACCACTCCGCCGCAGCTCGGGCACATGCCGCTTCCGCGGGAAACCGACGACCCTTATCCAGGTGGTTGCCGATTTCACGGGAGTTGTTTCCAGGGCCTCGCCTCCGGGCGGGCGATTTTCGGCCGGTGGCAGGTACCCGCGTGCGAACTTCCCGCCCATCACGAAGCCTGGGACCTACAGGCCAGATACATTGCACGGGCCTGCGCGACCCTTGTATACTCCTCCCCGTTCACCACGGTTCGCGTCGGATCGGGTATCTCACAAGTACCCGGACTGATCGCCCGTTCGAATGACTACCTTCGCAGTTTCATGAACGGTTTCCCGGAAACCCTGTGCAGGGAGAAATTCGGGACCGAGGTCATCCAGCACGCGGTGACCGCCCCCGACTCGTCACTCATCGGCGCGGCGGTCCAGGCCGCCGAGGGAAGCGGATGGATATTCGCACCCCGTCGGTGAGGCGGCGGAGCAGCAGGGCAATACGGGACACGTCCAGGAATCGCAAAGGCTGTGACTAGTAAATGAACTCCATGCGCACGCTCCTCGACAGCGGGATTCCGCTGGTGGCCGTCAGCTTCGACGACGACGAAGCCGCGCTCCGGGCGGAAGAGGCGAAGGCCGCCGGCGTCGACGTGGCCGAGCTGCGCGTCGACAGGTTCTCACGCACCGGCGCGGACCACGTCCTGGCGCAGGTCGAGGCCTTCAAAGCCCTGCCCGTCCTGGCCACTTTGCGCTCCACCCGCGAAGGCGGCGAGTGGGCCGGCACGGAGGAGGAGCGCCTCGAACTCTTCCGCGCCCTCGCCCCCCGCGTGGACGCCGTGGACATCGAGCTCTCCTCCCGGGACATCCTGTCGGAGGTCGTCGCGGCCGCCCACCGGCACGACACCGTGGTGATCGTCTCCTACCACAATTTCGAACGCACCCCGAGCACCGAGGAACTCCAGGCCGTCATCGACGACGCGAAGGAAGCCGGCGCGGATGTCGTCAAGGTGTCCGCCATGGTGACGTCCGAAAACGACGTGCGCCGCCTCGCCTCCCTGCTGCTGCGCGCCGGCGAGGACGGCACCCGGCTCATCGTGATCGCCATGGGCGCGATCGGCGCCCTCTCGCGCGTCTTCTTCCCGGCGCTCGGGTCCCGGATCACCTACTCCTTCTTCGGCACCAGCTCCGCACCGGGCCAGCTCGACTTCTCCGAGACCTTCGGCCTGCTGCGCACGTTCTACCCGGATTTCAATCAGCGGAAAATCGTTGAAACGTAGGCACTGACCATGGGAACCGTCGATACCTGCCCTCTGACGATCAGCTCGCTGACCCTGGGTACGGCCCCTTTCCGGGAACGCGTCCAGGCGGCGGCCGCCGCGGGTTTCCAAGCCGTGGGCCTCAGCGTCGAGGCCTACGGGGAAGCCCGCCGGTCCGGACTCGACGACGACGCCATGCGCGCCGTCCTCGACGAGCACCGACTCGCCCTCGGCGAGGTGGAGTTCCTCAGCGACTGGGTCCCACGGGCCGGTGGCGGCGAAGACGGGGGCGACGGCGACGGCGCGATCCCTTCCGCGAAGGAGCGCACCGCCTTCCACATCGCCCGCACCTTCGGGGCCGACCACATCAACGTCGGCCTCTTCGACGCGGCACCGCTGGACGTCATCGCCGACCGGTTCACCGCCTTGTGCGAGCGGGCCGGCGAACTGCGGATCGCGCTGGAGTACATGCCGTTCGGGGCGGTGCCCGACCTGCCGACCGCCTGGGAGCTGGTGCGCCGCACCGGGCGCCCCAACGCCGGGCTCGTCCTCGACGTCTGGCACTGGGTGCGCGGCGCGACCGCGCCCGAGGACCTCGCCCCCGTCCCCGCCGCGCGGATCTTCACCGTCCAGCTGTGCGACGTAGGACCCGATCCCCTGCCGGACATGCGGCAGGAGTCCCTCCACCTGCGCCTGGTCCCCGGCAGCCGGACCGGCGCCGCCGGGCGGCTGCTGGGGCTCCTGGAAGCGCACGGCGTGCGGACCCGGGTCTCTGCCGAGGTGATGTCCGACGCGCTCCTCGCGCAAGGCACCGGGGCCACCGCGAGGGCCGTGTACGCGGCCACCCGCGAGGTCCTGGCCGGGCACGCGGCCGTCTGCGCGGGCTGACCCTCCCCGCCCCGTCTGCCCC
The DNA here is from genome assembly GCF_042736715.1 of Streptomyces sp. NPDC060049. NCBI lineage: Bacteria > Bacillati > Actinomycetota > Actinomycetes > Kitasatosporales > Streptomycetaceae > Streptomyces > Streptomyces sp. NPDC060049. The sequence goes on along the minus strand of NZ_JBHWVV010000021.1, from coordinate 10,939 downwards.
CGGCCTCATACCGTCCGGCCGCTCCCTCCGTCCGGGAACCGCGCCCATGTCACCTGATGAAGTGAACTCCCCCTTATCCCACCGTCGCCACGGGTAGGGCACTGCTGATCTCGTGCGGAAGGCCCCTCCAAGGTCTTCCGTTCCCTCATCGGGACAGACGGACGAAAGGCCCACCCTGCCGTGACGCAGCCGTTCCAACTGCCGGATTTCTATGTGCCTTATCCGGCGCGACTGAACCCCCATCTGGAGAGCGCACGGGCCCACACCAAGACGTGGGCCCGCGGCTTCGGGATGCTCGAGGGTTCCGGCGTCTGGGAGGAGAGCGACCTCGACTCGCACGACTACGCCCTGCTGTGCTCCTACACCCACCCCGACTGCGACGCCGAGGCGCTGTCGTTGGTCACCGACTGGTACGTGTGGGTGTTCTTCTTCGACGACCACTTCCTGGAGATGTACAAGCGCTCCCAGGACCGCGAGGGCGCCAAGCGCTACCTCGACCGGCTCGCCGCCTTCATGCCCATGGACCTCGGCCCCTCCTCCGACGGATTTCCCGAGGCGACCAACCCCGTCGAGGCGGGCCTCGCCGACCTGTGGGCCCGTACCGTCCCGGCGATGTCGATGGACTGGCGGGAACGGTTCTCCGAGTCCACCAGGAACCTGCTCGACGAGTCGATGTGGGAGCTCGCCAACATCCACATCGGCCGGGTCGCCAACCCCCTCGAATACATCGAGATGCGCCGCAAGGTCGGCGGCGCCCCCTGGTCGGCGGGGCTCATCGAGTACGTGTCCGCCGAGGTCCCGGCACGCGTCGCACACTCACGGCCGCTCGGGGTGCTGCGCGACGCCTTCTCCGACGCCGTGCACATCAGGAACGACATCTTCTCCTACCAGCGCGAAGTGGCCGACGAGGGTGAACTCTCCAACGCCATCCTGGTATTGGAGACCTTCCTCGGCTGCACCACCCAGGAGGCCGCCGAGGCCTCCAACGACCTCCTCACCTCCCGGCTCCAGCAGTTCGAGCAGACCGCCCTCGTCGAACTCCCCCAGCTCTTCGCCGACCACGCCATGGACCCGGCGGAGATCGCCGCCGTCCTCGCCTACGCCAAGGGCCTCCAGGACTGGCAGTCCGGCGGTCACGAGTGGCACATGGTCTCCAGCCGCTACATGAACAAGGAGGCCAGGGCCACCGCGCCGCTCACGCTGCCCTTCCTCCCCTCTGGTCCGGGCACCACCGCCCTCGACCTCCGTTCGATCCTCGTCCCGCGCGCCCTGGAGATGCGCCGCCGCTCCTTCACCCACGTCCCCTTCGAGCGCACCGGCCCGTCCGTCGTCCCCGACGTCTACATGCCGTTCCCGCTCACCCTCAGCCCGCACCACACCCGCGCCCTCGAGGAATCCGTCGCGTGGGCCCGGAATATGGGCCTGCTCGACCCGCAGCCGGGCGATCCCGGCTCGGCGATCTGGACCGAGGAGAGGCTGCGCGGCTACGACTTCGCGCTCTGCTCCGCCGGCCTGGACCCCGACGCCACCCCCGAGGCCCTGACCCTCAACGCCTGCTGGCTGACCTGGGGCACGTACGGGGACGACTACTACCCGGTGGTCTTCGCGCAGGCCAAGAACCTGCCGGCCGCCAAGGCCACCCATGCCCGGCTCGTGGCCATGATCCCGGTGGACCACGCCGAGCAGGCGGCGCCCGCCACCGCGATGGAGCGCTCGCTCGGCGACCTGTGGGTGCGCACCAGCCGGGACATGGGCCCCCGGGTCCGCGCGGAGTTCCGAGCCACCCTCGTGGACATGCTGGAGAGCTGGCTGTGGGAGGTGGAGAACCAGATCCTGAACCGCATCCCGGACCCGGTGGACTACGCCGAGATGCGCCGCCGCACCTTCGGCAGCTACCTCACCATGTACCTGTGCCGGCTCGGCCAGGCGGGCCGGGGCATCCCCGAGGAGATCTACGCCTCCGGCACCATCCGCTCCCTGGAGAACGCGATCGCCGACGCGGCCTGCCTGATCAACGACATCTTCTCCTACCAGAAGGAGGTGGAGGTCGAGGGCGAGGTGCACAACTACGTGCTCGTCACCCGGAACTTCTTCGACATCGGGTACGAGGAGGCACTGCGCATCTGCCATGCGCTGATGACGCAGCGGACCGAGGAGTTCGAGCACATCGTCGCGGGCCAGCTGCCGCTGCTCTACGACGACTGGAAGCTGGACGCGGGGGCGCGGGCCGGACTCGACGCCTACGTCCGCGAGCTGCAGGACTGGCTCGCCGGGATCCTCAACTGGCACCAGAAGGCGAAGCGTTACCGCGAGGAGGACCTGCACCGGCTGGGCGACGGGATCTCCACCGCCGTCCTGAGCTCGACCTTCGGCATGTCGGCGGCCCGGATCTCCCTGCCCGCCCGCTGAGACCCCGGCCGGCGAACCCCGGCCGCCGCGTCGCCCGGCGGCCTAGAACTCGTCGGCCGTGTGCGGCAGCAGCTCGGTGCGCAGGCCGGCGTCCAGGGCGGCCGCCGCGCCGGGGGTGTGCTCCACCACCAGGGCGGCCGCGACCAGTTCGACGGCCCGGGTCCCGCCGAGGTAGCAGGCCGCGAGCTCGCGTACGTCCAGGGTCAGGTCCGGCGCCTGGCCGTCGGCGGGCTCGTAGGCGGCCCCGTCCGGCCCCGCCTTCAGCCGGAAGGTCCCCGCGTTCGCGGGCAGCCGTACGTCGGTCAGCTCCAGGACGAGTTCCACGGGCGCGGCCCACGACCGGCCGGTCAGCGCCGCCGCCACGTCGACCAGCCGCAGCCAGAGCGCCGGGAAGACGGCGGTGACCCGGACCTGGTCCCGGTCGGCGGCGAAGTGGAGCAGGGGGTCGTCGGCCGGGCGGCCCCAGGCGCTCACCTTGCCGGTGAGGTCGAGGGAGGCCAGGCACTCCCACAGCGCGGCGGCCACCGCCGGGGTGTCCGCCTCCAGTTCGTAGACCCGGACCAGGCCCGGGGTGCGCGCGGAGCCGGCGGCCGTTTCGGAGGACTCCGCCTTCGTGCGGTAGAGGACGTAGCCGACGATCGGCTCGTCCGGCTCGCCGAGGACGATGACGCGGGGCGGGCCCAGCTCCTCGTCCTCCTCGTCCTCCTCGGGCAGCCACTCCTCGGTCCAGCGCCAGGCGGTACGGGTCGGCCTCCCGGCCCGGGCCGCGCGGGCCGCCTCGTGGTACGGGCCGACGACGGCGACCGCGTCCCCGGCGTCCACCAGGCGCAGCGGGCGCCGGTCCGGGTCGATGCGCAGGGCCAGCGGCCGGGTGGAGTCGATCTCGATGGTGGCGCCCTGGGTGGCGCCGCCGTAGCCGAAGCGCCCGTAGATCGCGGACTCGGAGGCCCACAGGGCGGCGAGGGGACTGCCGGCCGCCCCGGCGCGCCGCATCATCTCGCCCATCAGGGCCGTGAGGACGCCCCGGCGGCGGTGGGTGGGGGCGACGGAGACGAAGGTGAGCCCGGGGCAGGGAAGGTCCGCCCCGGGTACCGAGAGCCGGAAGTCGTGCGCGGCCATGAAGCCGACGATCACGTCCCCTTCGTAGGCGCCGATCCGCTCGCAGTGGCGGAGCATGTCGTGGTGCCGCTCGCGCCCTTCCTTCTCGGGCCGGTCGTGGAAGACGAGATAGGCGAGCTCCAGAGCACGGTCGATGTCGGCCTCGGGTACCTCGCGGATGTCCAGCATGATCCGGAGACTAATCGGTCATCGCGGACTAGTCACTTCATAAGTGTCCGATCCGCCGGCCGGCCGGTCGCGGAGCGCGGTCCGGCGGCGGGACCCGGACGGGCCGCGCCACCGGGCCGGTGCGCGCGGTCAGCGCGCCGCCGGGCCCGTCCAGCCCTCCGGGACGCGGCCGAGCCGCACCCGCTGCGGGTGGTCGCCGACGGGGACGGAGACCCGCTTGGTGCCGGTGGCGAAGTCGATGGCCGTGACCCGGTCGGCGCCGCTCTCGGAGATCACGCAGCCGGTGCCGTCGCCGTCGACGGTCGCCCAGTACGGCTTGACGGCGGGCACGAGCGGACCCTCGGCGAGAGTGGCCCGGTCCACGACGGTCACGTAGTCGTCCATGGTCCCCGCGACGCAGAGCCTGGCCCCGTCGGGGCTCATGGACATGCCGTGGTGGCGGGAGTCGTTGACCCAGGTGGTGCGGTCGGTGCTGGTGGCGGGGTTCTCGGGCAGGTTCTTGATCCGGGTGATCCGGTCGGCCGCCACGTCGTACTCGACGACGCCGTTGAAGAAGGACACCTGGAAGTAGAGCTTCGACTCGTCGGGGCTGAACGACATGGGCCGTACCGCGTCGGACAGGTCGGAGCGCCCGAAGGCGTCGAGGCGCGCCCGCATGTCGATCGTCCGGACCGTGCGGAAGGTCTGCGTGTCGACGACGGTGATCTTGCGGTCGCCCTTCGTCCAGTCCAGCCAGGGCGCGTCGAGGGCCGAGGTCACGTCACCGATGGAGCTGTTCCACAGGAAGCGGCCGCCCTGGGTGAAGGTGTTCTCGTGCGGCTTGTCGCCCGTCGTGAAGGAGCCGGCCTGGCGGCCGGTGGCGATGTCGAGGACGTGCACGGTGTTGGCGGTGGAGGCCGAGACGGCCACGCGGGTGCCGTCCGGGGAGAGCGCCATGTGGTCGGCCCGGTAACCGGCGACCGGGAAGCGCCAGTTGAGCCGGCCGGTGCGCAGGTCGATGGAGACCACGTCGGCGAAGCTGGGGCGGGAGGCGACGACGGCGGAGCCGTCCGGCGTGGTGTACATGTCGTCCACGAACTGGTCGTGGCCCTCGCCCGCCGTGAGCCGGATGCCCAGGAAGTAGCCGAGCTTCACGGGGTTGAGGTAGATCTCCCGGAGCCGCTCCGCCTTGTCCGGGACGATGTCGACGCGGCCGACGCGGGCCAGGTCTCCGGTGGAGGAGAGGACGTCGGCGGTGCCCTCCCAGTTGTTGCCCACGAACAGCACCTCGCGGGGAGCCGGTCCGGCGGCGATCTCGGCGCCCGCCGCGGGGAGGGGGCCCGCCAGGAGGGCGGCGGAGGCCAGGGCGACCAGGGCCGCCAGGGCCGGAGCGGTGCGGCGGGCACGTATAGGAACGGCAGACATCCGGTCAACTCCGTTGCGGGGAGACGCTGTTACCGGCGGGTAAAATAGACCGAACGCCGAAAGGACGCAACCCCCAAGCCTTCCGGCGGGGTTGCGCCCTCGCGCACCGGGTGCAGCTCGCTACCTCGTCAAGCGACGGACCCTATCCGGCTGATCACCGTGTTCGAGGTGTCCGGGTGGATCGGGATGTGGGCGCCGGTGAGGGCCGCGCCCGTGCCGCCGCGCCGGTTGGCCACGATTTCGGCGGCGATGGACAGCGCGGTCTCCTCCGGGGAGCGGGCGCCGAGGTCCAGGCCGATCGGGGAACGCAGCCGGGCGAGTTCGAGCTCGCTCACGCCGGCCTCGCGGAGCCGCTTGTTGCGGTCCTCGTGGGTGCGGCGGGAGCCCATGGCGCCGACGTAGGCAACGGGAAGCCTGAGGGCCAGTTCGAGGAGCGGCACGTCGAACTTGGCGTCGTGCGTGAGGACGCACAGGACGGTCCGGCCGTCGACGGCGCCGGCACGGGACTGCTCCTCCAGGTAGCGGTGGGGCCAGTCGACGACGATCTCGTCCGCTTCGGGGAAACGGTTCTTCGTCGCGAACACCGGTCGGGCGTCGCACAGGGTCACCCGGTAGCCGAGGAACTTGCCGATCCGCACCAGGGCGGACGCGAAGTCGATGGCACCGAAGACGATCATCCGCGGCGGCGGGACGCTGGACTCGACCAGCACCTTGAGCGGCTCTCCGCAGAGGCGGCCGTCGGCGCCGGTCTCCAGCAGACCGGTCCTGCCCGCGTCGAGCATGGCGCGGGCCTCCTCGGCGATGGCGCGGTCCAGCTCGGGGTGTCCGCCGAAGCCGCCTTCGTGGGCGCCCTCGCCACGGACCAGTACGGCGCGGCCGAGCAGCTCGGCCGGGCCTTCGGCGATCCTCGCGACCGCGGCCGCCTCCCCCCGGGCGGCCGCGGCGAGCGAGGCCGCGAAGACCTCCCGTGCGGGAGAGCCCGCGTGGACCGGGGTGACCAGGATGTCGATGATCCCGCCGCAGGTCAGACCCACGGCGAAGGCGTCGTCGTCGCTGTAGCCGAAGCGCTCGAGGACGCTCTCGCCGTCCTCCAGTGCCTGCCGGCACAGCTCGTAGACCGCACCCTCCACGCATCCGCCGGAAACCGAGCCGATGGCCGTGCCGTCGCTGTCGACGGCGAGGGCCGCTCCGGGCTGCCGGGGAGCGCTGCCGCCCACGGCCACGACCGTGGCGACGGCGAAATCGCGTCCCTGCTCGACCCACCGGTTCAGTTCTTCGGCGATGTCCAGCATTGCGGCCTCCTCGGAGGGGTTCGGTTTCCAGTATCGGATACGTGGAGTGTGCGGTCGTGCGCTGCGGATCAGGTCCGGCCGGTTCAGCCGACGCCGAGCCAGCCCTCGATCGGGTGCAGGGCGTAGAAGACCACGAAGATCGCGGTCAGGCCCCACATGAAGCCGCCGATCTCGCGGGCCTTGCCCTGAGCGGCCTTGATGGCGACGAAGGAGATGACGCCCGCGGCGACACCAGCGGTGATCGAGTAGGTGAACGGCATGATCACGACGGTCAGGAAGACCGGGATCGCGGTCGCGCTGTCGGCCCAGTCCACGTGGCGGGCGTTCTGCATCATCATCGCGCCGATGACGACCAGGGCCGCGGAGGCGACCTCACCCGGGACGATCTGCGTGATCGGGGTGAAGAAGAGGCACGCGGCGAAGAACAGGCCGGTGACGACGGAGGCGAGGCCCGTGCGGGCACCCTCGCCGACGCCGGTGGCGGACTCGACGAACACGGTCTGGCCGGAGCCGCCCGCGATGCCACCGATGGCGCCACCGGCGCCGTCGATGAACAGCGCCTTGGACAGGCCCGGCATGCGGCCCTTGTCGTCGGCGAGCTTGGCCTCGGTGCCGACGCCGATGATGGTGGCCATCGCGTCGAAGAAGCCGGCGAGCACCAGGGTGAAGACGATCATGCCGACCGTCATGTAGCCGACTTCGCCCCAGCCGCCGAAGGAGACGTCGCCGAAGAGGGAGAAGTCCGGCATCGAGACGGCCGAGCCGCTGAGCTCCGGCGGGCCGCTCTTCCAGGCCTTCGGGTCGATGTCGGCCACGGCGTTCACGATGGCGGCGAGAACGGTTCCGCCGACGATGCCGATCAGGATCGCGCCGGGAACCTTGCGTGCCTGCAGCATGAAGATGGTGAGCAGGGTCAGGCAGAAGATGAGGACGGGCCAGCCGGCGAGTTCACCGACGGAACCGAGCTGTACGGGGGGACCGAATTCCGGACCCCTGCCCACGAAGCCGGCTTTCACCAGGCCGATGAGGGCGACGAACATGCCGATGCCCATGGTGATCGCGTGCTTGAGCGCGAGCGGGATCGCGTTCATGATCATCTCTCGCAGGCCGGTGACGACCAGGAGACAGATCACGACGCCGTAGACCACGCACATGCCCATGGCCTGCGGCCACGTCATCTGGGGGGCCACCTGCGAGGCCAGCACGCCGGACACGGAGAGGCCGGCGGCGAGCGCGAGCGGGACCTTGCCGACGAAGCCCATGAGGAGCGTCGTGACGGCAGCGGCGAAAGCCGTGGCGGTGATGATCGCCGAGGCGGCCATCGAGGTGCCCGCGACGTCCTTGCCCGAGAGGAGCAGGGGGTTCAGCAGGAGGATGTAGGCCATGGCCATGAAGGTCGTGATACCGCCACGAACTTCGTTGCCGACCTTGGATCCACGGTGCGTGATGTGGAAGTACCGATCGAGCCAAGACCGTCCGGCGGGGTTCGGAGAGCCGTCGCCGGCCTCCTCCGCACTGGTCTTGGGCTCCACTGAGGACTGGGTCATGGTGCCTAACTCCCAAGGTTCAAAGGGGCACCCGCATAAAGATTGGAGACACGGGATTTGGGAAACTGCGTTGGCTGCACGACCCGGGGTGACGGCCCGAGGCGACGCGAATGTTCACTGCGTGTACTGCGGGTACTGCGGGATTTCTGCGGTACTGCCGGTACTGCTGGTACTGCTGGTGGCACCGGGGGGTGGGTGGTACGACCGGGGGGTGTGGGGGTACTGCCGGTGAAACTGACCGCGAGCGGTGCGGTGCTGATGACTCCGGACTTCGTGCTCCGGGCGGTGCGACTGAAAAGTGTGACGTTCCCGCGTCGCACCGCCCGGAAATCTGTGGGGGTCCGGGGGCCTCGCGGCCCCCGGACCACGCCGTCCTAGAGGGTGCCGGTGAGGGCTTCCGGACGGATGGGCGTCTTGTTGAGCTCGAGACCGGTCGCCTGCCGGATCGCCGCGAGGACGGCCGGGGTGGACGAGAGGGTCGGGGCCTCGCCCATGCCGCGCAGGCCGTACGGGGCCTTCGGGTCGGCGAGCTCCAGGACGTCGACCGGGATGGTCGGGGTGTCGAGGATGGTCGGGATCAGGTAGTCCGTGAAGGAGGGGTTGCGCACCTTCGCGGTCTTCGGGTCCACGATGATCTCTTCCATGATCGCGACGCCCAGGCCCTGGGTGGTACCACCCTGGATCTGGCCGACCACGGAGAGCATGTTCAGCGCCTTGCCGACGTCCTGGGCGGTCGCGAGCTCGACGACCTTGACGAGGCCGAGCTCGGTGTCCACCTCGACGACCGCGCGGTGCGCGGCGAAGGTGTACTGGACGTGGCCGTTGCCCTGACCGGTGACCAGGTCGAAGGGGACGGTCGGGTGGTGCCGGTACTCCAGCTCCAGGTCGATCGCGTCCTCGCCCTCCAGGATGTCGGCCAGGTCCGCGAGGACCTCTCCGCCGTCGGTGACGACCTTGCCGCCTTCGAGGAGCAGCTCGGCCGTCGCCCACGCGGGGTGGTACGAGCCGTTCTTGCGCCGGCCGATCTCCAGGACCGCCTCGCGGGCGGCCTCACAGGTGTTCTTCACGGCGCCACCGGTCATGTACGTCTGCCGCGAGGCGGACGTGGAACCGGCGGAGCCGACCTGCGTGTCGGCCGGGTGGATGGTCACCTGCGTGACACCCAGCTCGGTACGGGCGATCTGCGCGTGGACGGTGATGCCGCCCTGGCCGACCTCCGCCATGGCCGTGTGGACCATCGCGACGGGCTCGCCGTTGATGACCTCGAGGCGCACACGGGCGGTCGAGTAGTCGTCGAAGCCCTCGGAGAAGCCGACGTTCTTGATGCCGACGGCGTAGCCGACGCCGCGGACGACGCCTTCACCGTGGGTGGTGTTGGACAGGCCGCCCGGCAGCGCGCGGACGTCCGCGTCCTGGCCGGCGGACTCCCACTGGCGCTCCGGCGGCAGCGGGCGGGACTTGACCCGGCGCAGCAGCTCGGCGACGGGCGCCGGGGCGTCCACGACCTGGCCGGTCGGCATGACCGTGCCCATCTCCATGGCGTTCAGCTGGCGGAACTCCACCGGGTCCATGCCCAGCTTCGCCGCGAGCTTGTCCATCTGGGCCTCGTACGCGAAGCAGGCCTGGACGGCGCCGAAGCCGCGCATCGCGCCACAGGGCGGGTTGTTCGTGTAGAGCGCGATCGCCTCGATGTCCACGTCCTCCAGGACGTAGGGACCCACCGAGAGGGAGGAGGCGTTGCCCACGACCGCCGGGGAAGCGGACGCGTACGCGCCGCCGTCCAGGACGATCTTGCACTTCATGTGGGTGAGCTTGCCGTCCTTGGTGGCGCCGTGCTCGTAGTAGAGCTTCGCCGGGTGACGGTGCACGTGGCCGAAGAAGGACTCGAACCGGTTGTATACGATCTTGACCGGCTTGCCCGTGGCCAGCGCCAGGAGGCACGCGTGGATCTGCATCGAGATGTCCTCGCGGCCACCGAAGGCACCGCCGACGCCGGAGAGCGTCATGCGCACCTTCTCCTCGGGCAGGCCGAGGACGGGGGCGATCTGCTTGAGGTCCGAGTGCAGCCACTGGGTGGCGACGTACAGCTCGACGCCGCCGTCCTCGGACGGTACGGCCAGACCGGACTCCGGACCGAGGAAGGCCTGGTCCTGCATGCCGAAGGTGTACTCGCCCTCGACGATGACGTCGGCGCGCTTGCGGGCCTCCTCCACGTTGCCGCGGATGATCGGCTGGCGGTGCACGATGTTCGGGTGCGGGACGTGACCGATGTGGTGGTCGTCGCGGCCCTCGTGGATCAGCGGCGCGCCGGGGGCGAGGGCGGAGGCCTCGTCCGTGACGAGCGGCAGCTCCTTGTAGTCGATCTTGATCTTGGCGGCCGCGCGGCGGGCGGTCTCCGGGTGGTCGGCGGCCACGAGGGCGACCGGCTCACCGTGGTGACGCACCCGCCCGTTGGCGAGGACCGGCGTGTCCTGGATCTCCAAGCCGTAGTTCTTCATCTCGGCCGGCAGGTCGTCGTACGTCAGGACCGAGTAGACACCCGGCATCGCCAGGGCCTCGGAGATGTCGATCGAGACGATCTCGGCGTGGGCCACGGTGCTGCGGAGCGTCTGGCCCCAGAGCATGTCCTCGTGCCACATGTCCGAGGAGTACGCGAACTCACCCGTCACCTTGAGGGTGCCGTCCGGGCGGAGCGTGGACTCGCCGATGCCGCCCTTGGTGTGCTTCTGCGTGACGTTGGTCGGCGTACCCGCCGGGACCGTGCGCGTGTTCTGGGCCATGGTCAGACCGCCTCAGACTGACGGGCGGCCGCGAGGCGGACCGCGTCGAGGATCTTCTCGTAGCCCGTGCAGCGGCAGAGGTTGCCGGACAGGGCCTCACGGATGTCCTGGTCGGACGGGGAGGAGTTCTCCTCCAGCAGCGCGTCGGCCTGGACCAGCAGACCCGGGGTGCAGAAACCGCACTGGACCGCGCCGGCGTCGATGAACGCCTGCTGGATCG
>NZ_JBHWVV010000020.1:0-146074 GCF_042736715.1 Streptomyces sp. NPDC060049 | reverse complement strand
CAGATGTGGAAGCCCGGTAACGGGTGGAGCTGACTGGTACTAATAGGCCGAGGGCTTGTCCTCAGTTGCTCGCGTCCACTGTGTTAGTTCTGAAGCAACGAACGGTTGCTGGTTTCTAGAGCTAGAACACAACTACAAAGTGTGCTTGTTCGCTCGAAACCGATAGGGTTTCGGTGGTCATAGCGTTAGGGAAACGCCCGGTTACATTTCGAACCCGGAAGCTAAGCCTTTCAGCGCCGATGGTACTGCAGGGGGGACCCTGTGGGAGAGTAGGACGCCGCCGAACAATCTTTCATGGGACCCCTGGTCCAGCGTTCAACGCTGGACCAGGGGTCTTTTTGTTTTTCACCTCTTTACGCCGAAGCGCGGCCATGGGTTGGTTGCGCGAGAATGACTAGCGGTACCCCGAAGACAGGAGTCACACCCATGTCCAACTCTCCCGACGAACGCCCGGAGCGCGAGCCTCGGCGCAACGACGGCGGTGACAGGGGCGGCTACCGCGGGGGCCGTGACGACCGTGGCGGCGACCGTCCGCCGTTCCGTCGCGATGACCGTGGTGACCGTCCGACCGGTGGCGGCGGCTTCCGCCGCGACGACCGTGGTGGCCGGCCCTCCGGTGGCGCCGGTGGCGGTGGCGGCTTCCGTGGTCGTGACGACCGTGGTGGCGACCGTCCGTCGTACCCGCGTCGTGATGACGACCGTGGTGGCCGTCCCGCCGGCGGCGGCGACCGCCCCTCCTTCCCGCGTCGTGACGACCGCGGTGGCGACCGCCCCTCCGGTGGTGGCTTCCGTCGCGATGACCGCGGCGACCGCCCGACCGGTGGTGGCTTCCGTGGGAACGACCGTGGCGACCGTCCCACCGGTGGTGGCTTCCGCGGCAACGACCGTGGCGACCGTCCCTCCTTCCCGCGTCGTGACGACCGTGGCGGGGACCGTCCGTCGTACCCGCGTCGTGATGACGACCGTGGTGGCCGTCCCACCGGTGGCGGCGACCGCCCCTCCTACCCGCGTCGTGACGACCGCGGTGGCGACCGTCCGCCGTTCCGTGGGAACGACCGTGGCGACCGCCCCACCGGTGGTGGCTTCCGCGGCAACGACCGCGGCGACCGCCCCTCCTTCCCGCGTCGTGACGACCGTGGCGGGGACCGTCCGAGCTACCCGCGTCGTGATGACGACCGCGGTGGCCGTCCCACCGGTGGTGGCTTCCGCGGCAACGACCGCGGCGACCGCCCCTCCTTCCCGCGCCGCGACGACCGCGGTGGCGACCGCCCGTCGTACCCGCGTCGTGATGACGACCGTGGTGGGTTCCGTGGTGGCCGCGACGACCGTGGTGGCGAGCGTCCCTCGTACCCGCGTCGTGACGACCGCGGTGGCGACCGTCCGAGCTTCCCGCGTCGTGATGACGAGCGGGGTGGGTTCCGTGGTGGCCGCGACGAGCGGGGTGGCGAGCGTCCCTCCTACCCCCGTCGTGACGACCGCGGTGGCGACCGCCCGTCGTACCCGCGCCGGGACGACCGTGGCGGCGACCGCGGTGGGTTCCGCGGCCGTGACGACCGTGGCGGCGACCGCGACTTCCGCTCGGACCGGGACCCGGTCAAGCGGCTGCCCATCGACGACGACGTCACCGGGTTCGAGATCGACTCCGATGTCCGGCAGGAGCTGCTGAGCCTGCCGAAGGGTCTGGCGGAGGAAGTCTCCAAGAACCTGGTCATGGTGGCCCGGCTGATCGACGAGGACCCGGAGCAGGCGTACGCGTACTCGCGCATCGCCCTGCGCCTGGCCTCCCGTGTCGCCGCCGTGCGCGAGGCCGCCGGCTTCGCCGCGTACGCCACGCAGAAGTACGCCGAGGCGATCGCGGAGTTCCGCGCCGCCAAGCGGATGACCGGTTCGGTCGAGCTGTGGCCCGTCATCGCCGACTGCGAGCGCGGCCTCGGCCGTCCGGAGCGGGCGCTGGCCATGGCCGGCGAGCCCGAGGTGCAGAAGCTGGACAAGGCCGGACAGGTCGAGATGCGGCTCGTCGCGGCCGGTGCCCGCCGGGACATGGACCAGCTCGACGCCGCCATCGTGACGCTGCAGAGCCCGGAGCTGGCCTCCAGCTCCGTGCAGCCCTGGACGGCGCGCCTGCGGTACGCCTACGCGGACGCCCTGCTGGCGGCCGGCCGTGAGGACGAGGCGCGCGAGTGGTTCGCCAAGACCCTCGAGGCCGATAAGGACGGGGCCACGGACGCCTCCGACCGGCTCGCCGAGCTGGACGGTGTCGAGTTCGTCGACGCCTCCGCCGAGGACGAGGACGAGGACGAGGGCCGAGCCGACGTCGACATCGACGACGAGGACGACCTCGATGAGGACGACGACGCGAACGACCCCGAGGTCGTGGCGGCCGAGCGCGCCTCCGACCAGGCCGAGTACTACGACGAGGACGACGACGAGTACGAGGGCGACGCGGAAGTCGACGCCACCGACGAGATCGTCGTCCTGGACGAGGACGAGGATGAGGACGAGGACGAGGACGGTCGCGACGACGACCGTTCCCGCGACAAGGCCTGAGTGAACTGAGAAAAGGGCGGTACCCCCACCGGGGTACCGCCCTTTTTTTGTTCCCTCAGCCCAGGCTGCGCAGCACCAGGCCGGTGGCCGGCTTCGGGCCGAAGGAGGTGGACTTGCGGGGCATCGTCACGCCCTGGCGGGCCAGCTCGCGCACGATGGCCTCCCGCACGGGATGCAGCAGGACGGCGGTGCCGCCGTTGCGCTCGGCCATCTCGACGGTGGCCTCGGTGTCGTGGATGTACGTGATCTGGTCGGGGGTGTCGGGGATGTCCCAGAGGGTGTCCAGCAGCGTCGCGTGCAGCACGGTGGCGTCCAGCCGGCGCCAGGCCTCCGGGCGGTCGTGGCGGACCGTGCGGTCGATGAGGGCCGGGTCGGGGTCGGTGACCAGGTGGAAGGTGCCGTCGCCGGCGAGGAGGAAGGCGTTGCCGCGCTCGGCGGCGTCGTCGAGCGCCTCCATGGCCAGCGGCAGGGGGCCCTCGACCACGCGGACCCGGAAGTGCCCTTCGAGGGAGGCCAGGGCCTCGGCGACGGGCAGACGGCGGAGCATCCGGTGGATGGCGCGGACCTGGAGCGGATAGCGGGCCGTGTCCACGAGGAGGACCAGGCCGAAGTCCCACGCCGTGGGGGAGCCGTGCTCCTCCTGGAGGCGCAGGTACGTCGCCCAGCGGTGGTGTCCGTCGGCGATCAGGGCCTGGCGGTGGCCCAGGTCGGCGCTGATCGCCTCCAGGTCGGCGGGGTCCGTGACGGCCCACAGCCGGTGCTGGAAGCCGTCCTCGGTGGTCGTGGCGAAGAGCGGAGCGCGCCGGGAGGTGCGCTCGACGACCGAGGTCGCGCCCGACGAGGGGTCGTCGCCGAGGTAGGTGAGGAGGAGCGGTTCGAGATTGGCCGAAGTGGCGCGCATCAGGCCGGCGCGGTCGGTGACCACATGGGGCATGACGTCCTCGTGGGGGAGGACGATGCCGGCGTCGGCGGTGGAGAGGGCGAGGGCGCCGATGATGCCGCGCTGGAGCAGTCCGCCCTTGCGCTGTTCGTAGACGTACAGCGCGGGCTCGGGGTCGGCGCTGAGGATGCCCTGGGAGAGCCAGTCGCGCAGGGTGTGCGCGGCCTGGCGGTTGCGCGCGTCGGGGGTGTCGGCCTGCGGCAGGATCAGGCGGACGATGTTGTGCGGGTCGGCGGACTCGAGGTGGTTGAGTCCGTCGGGGCGCACGACCACGTCGTACGGCGGCGAGGTGACGGCGGCCAGGCTGCCGACACGCTCGGGGACATAGCGCAGGCCATGGAACGGGATCAGGCGCAGTCCATGGTCCGCGGTGCCAGATGTGGTCATTGCTGAATCGTAAGACGCGTCTCGCCATGCGGGATGATCGGGGCAGTATGGAAACCGGACAAGATCGATGTCCCCCAGCTACCGCTGGGAGGGGCCCAGGAGGAGCGGACACCATGACCCGGCAGAGCAGGACCAGTCCCGCGGGCAGTGAGCGCAGTCTGCACCAGGCGTACGACACGGCTCTGCTGGACCTCGACGGGGTGGTGTACGCGGACGGGGAGGCCATCGCGCACGCCGTGGACTCGCTCGTGGCGGCCCGGGCCGGCGGCATGCGGCTCGCCTACGTCACGAACAACGCGCTGCGCCCTCCGGACGCGGTCGCGGAGCACCTGAGCGAGCTCGGGATCCCGACCGAGGCCGGCGAGGTGATCACCTCCGCGCAGGCGGTGGCGCGTCTCATCGCCGAACAGGTCGCGCCTGGGTCGAAGGTGCTGGTGATCGGCGGCGAGGGACTGCGGGTCGCGCTGCGCGAGCGCGGGCTGGTGCCGGTGGACTCGGCCGAGGAGGAGGGGCTCGCCGCGGTGGTCCAGGGCTACGGGGGGCCCGACCTGCCCTGGGGGCGGTTCGCGGAGGCCTCGTACGCGATCAACCGCGGGGTGCCGTGGTACGCCTCGAACACCGATCTGACGATTCCGGGGGCGCGGGGGATCGCGCCGGGCAACGGGGCCGCGGTGGAGGTCGTGCGGATCGCCACGGGCGCGGAGCCGCAGGTGGCGGGCAAGCCGCTGCCCCCGATGCACCGCGAGACGGTGCTGCGGACCGGCGCGAAGCGGCCGCTGGTGGTGGGGGACCGGCTGGACACCGACATCGAGGGCGCCTTCAACGGGCAGGTGGACTCGCTGCTCGTGCTGACGGGGGTGACGGACGGGGCGCAGCTGCTGCGGGCCGAGCCCAAGTACCGGCCGACGTACGTGGACCGGGACCTGCGCGGGATGCTGACCGGGCAGCCGGAGGTGGTGGCGGCCGGCGGCGGGGCCCGGTCGGGCTTCCGCTGCGGCGGCTGGACCGCGCTCGCACTGGACGGCGTACTGGAGCTGCGGGGCGAGGACGGCGGGTCGCACGACGCCATCGACGGCCTGCGGGCGCTGTGCGCGGCGGCTTGGACGTATGCCGGGGACGGGTCGTGCGGGCTGGACGCGGGGAAGGCGCTGGCCAGGCTGGGGCTTTAGGGGCTGCCGGTCCTGGTTGGGAGCGCGGGGCGCCGCCGGGGCGGGCCGGTCCGGGCTCGGGGACTCCCCTCGCGGGGGGTAGGGCCGCCCGGGGGGATTCGGGCAGATGCAGGCTAGGCTAACCTAACTTCGTGTTGGTCGAGAGTCCCCCCGAACAGAGCGCGGCGCCGGCCGCCGCCCCCCGCCCGCGCCACGGCGCGCGAGCCGCCGGTCTGCTGGCCGCCTTCGGTGTGCTGGCGCTGATCGCGGTGGCGAGCATCGCCGTCGGCGCCAAGCAGATGCCCCTCGAAGACGTCTGGCACGGCCTGTTCCACTACTCGGGGACGACCTCCGACGTCGTCGTGCGCGACCTGCGGGTCCCGCGGACCCTCCTCGGACTGCTCGTCGGCCTCGGCCTCGGCCTGTCCGGCGCCGTGATGCAGGCACTGACCCGCAACCCACTGGCGGAGCCGGGCATCCTCGGCGTCAACGCGGGGGCCGCGGCCGCCGTCGTATCGGCCATCAGCTTCTTCGGGGCCGACTCGCTGAGCGAGTTCGTGTGGTGGGCCTTCCTCGGCGCCGCCGTCGTCTCCGTCCTCGTCTACGTCCTCGGCGGCAGCCGCAGCGCCACACCGGTGCGCCTCGCGCTCGCCGGCACGGCCGCCAGCGCGGCCCTGATCGGCTACATCAACGCCGTGCAGCTGATGGACAGCAAGGCGCTGGACAAGCTCCGCTTCTGGACGGTGGGTTCGCTGGCCTCCGCCACCATGGAGACCGTCCAACAGGTGGCGCCCTTCCTGGTGGTCGGGGCCATGCTCGCCCTCGCGCTGGGTCGGCCGCTCAACGCCATGGCCATGGGCGACGACACCGCGCGGGCGCTCGGCGCGAACCTGACGCGGACCCGCGTCGGCGCGATGATCGCCATCACCCTGCTGTGCGGGGCCGCGACCGCCGCCTGCGGGCCGATCGTCTTCGTCGGCCTGATGATCCCGCACCTCGTACGGGTGTTCACCGGTCCGGACATGCGCTGGGTGCTCGCGTACTCGGCGGTGCTCTCGCCCGTGCTGCTGCTCGGCGCCGACGTCATCGGCCGGGTCGTCACCCGGCCCGCCGAACTCCAGGTCGGCATCGTCACCGCCCTCATCGGCGGACCCGTCTTCATCTACCTCGTCCGGCGCAAGAGGATGGCCCAGCTGTGACAGTGACCGACGCACCCCGCGAGGCGCGCACGGGCCGGGCCGGACCCCGGCCGCTGCACCTGCCCGGCGGGATGTCGCTGCGCGTGGAGCGGCGGGCGCTGGGCGTGGGGGCGCTCCTCCTGGCGCTCGCGCTGGCGATGGCCGTCCTGCTCATCGGCACCGGCGACTACGACATCGCCCCCTGGGACGTCGTACGGACCCTGCTGGGCAACGGCACGCCCGCACACGACTTCATCATCAACGACCTGAGGCTGCCCAGGGTCCTGGTCGCCCTGCTCGTCGGCGCGGCCCTCGGCATGGCCGGCGCGGTCTTCCAGTCCGTCTCGCGCAACCCGCTCGGCTCCCCGGACCTGCTGGGCTTCGGCTACGGCTCGTCGGTCGGCGCGCTCGTCGTCATCATCCTGTTCAACGGCGGCGCCGGCCAGGTGGCCGTCGGGGCCCTGCTGGGCGGTCTGGTGGCCGGTATCGCCGTCTACCTCCTCGCCTACAAGCAGGGCATCCACGGGTACCGGCTGGTGCTCGTGGGCATCGGCACCTCCGCGATGCTGATCGCCGTCATCCAGTACCTGCTGACGAAGGCACAGCTGGTCGAGGCCACCCGCGCGATGGTCTGGCTGACCGGCTCGCTGGCCGGCCGCGACTGGGCGCAGGTCTGGCCGCTGCTCGCCACCTGCGCGGTGCTGTTCCCGCTGGTGCTCGGGCAGAGCCGGGCCCTGCGGATGATCGAGATGGGCGACGACGCGGCCTGCGCGCTCGGGGTGCGGGTGGAGCGGACCCGGCTGCTCCTGATGGTGGCGGCGATCCTGCTGACGACCGCGGCGAGCGCCGCGGCCGGGCCGATCAGCTTCGTCGCGCTGGCCGCGCCGCAGCTGGCGCGCCGACTGACCCGGTCGCCCGGGGCCGGCCTGCTGACGGCCGCGCTGATGGGCGCCGTACTGCTGCTGGTGTCCGACTGGGCCTCACAGCGGGCCTTCGGCGCCGACCAGCTGCCGGTGGGCGTGGTGACGGGTCTGGTCGGCGGCGTCTACCTGTTGTGGCTGCTCGTCACCGAGCGCAAGGCGGGCCGCATATGAGGAACCAGAGGAGCATGAGCAACCAGAGGAGCAGGCAAGTGCAGCGGCTGACCGCGGAGAACGTGACCCTCGGATACGACCAGCGGGTCATCGCCGAGAACCTGTCGGTGGAGATCCCCGACAACTCCTTCACCGTGATCGTCGGCCCCAACGCCTGCGGCAAGTCCACCCTGCTGCGCGCCCTGTCGCGGATGCTGAAGCCTTCGCAGGGGCGGGTGCTGCTGGACGGGCATGCCATCGGGTCGATGCCGGCGAAGAAGGTCGCCAAGACGCTGGGCCTGCTGCCGCAGTCCTCGATCGCGCCCGACGGGATCACCGTCGCCGACCTCGTCTCGCGCGGGCGCTACCCGCACCAGGGGCTGCTGCGGCAGTGGTCGGGGGAGGACGAGCGGATCGTGAACGAGTCGATGGCCTCCACCGGGGTCGACGGGCTCGCCGACCGGGCCGTGGACGAGCTGTCGGGCGGGCAGCGCCAGCGCGTGTGGATCGCGATGGCCCTGGCCCAGCAGACTCCGCTGCTGCTGCTGGACGAGCCGACCACGTACCTCGACATCCAGCACCAGATCGACGTCCTGGACCTGTGCGCGGAGCTGCACGAGAACCAGGGCCGGACGCTGGTGGCCGTGCTGCACGATCTGAACCACGCCGCCCGCTACGCCACGCACCTGATCGCCATGCGGGAGGGGAAGGTCGTCGCCGAGGGGCCGCCGGCCGAGGTGGTCACGGCGGATCTGGTGGAGCGGGTGTTCGGGCTGCGGTGTCAGGTCATCGACGATCCGGAGACGGGGACGCCGCTGGTGATTCCGGCGGCCCGGCGAGCCCGTGTGGTGGCCTCAGTCGAGTAGGGGGCGCGGCGCCGTGTCCTGGGGCGCCACCCCCGACCCCGCGCCTCGAACGCCGGCGGGGCCGGGTTCGAGCAGGGCGGGGACCTCTTACAGCAGGCTCTTGAGGCGGAGGAGGTCGCGGAAGCCCGCCTCCAGGCGGATCCGGCCGGAGGCCCAGGCCCTGGCGAACTTCACTTCGCCCGCGACCAGGGCGACCAGGTCGTCGCCGGTCATGGCGAGCCGGATGTCGGCCTTGGCGGGCGGCGGACCGGGGACCACCGCGTCCACCCGGATCCGGCCCCCGTCGAGGCGGCCCGTGAACGTCCGGTCCAGGTCGGTGATGTGGCAGCTCAGCGAGCGGTCGAGCGCGGTCGCACCGCGCACGTCCGCCTCGGCCCGCGCCAGGTTGTCGGAGAGTCTGTCGAGTGCCGCACGGCACTCCTCGATCGTAGCCATCGTGATCACGACCGTACCGCAGAGCCGTACGTGGTCGCGGCGCACGACGGGGTAGCGTCGGGGGCATGACCGCCGAAGTGCCCGACGCGCCGAACGACCCGCCCGCGCAGGACGCCGCCGAAGCCGGACCGGCCGGGCCGGTCTACCCCGAGCCCCTGGACGAGGACGCCGGGCCCGCCGGACCGGCCGCCCTGGGCGTCGTACGGACCCCCACCGGCCACGCGGAGGTGGACGCGGGGCTGGAGCGCCTCGCGGACGCGGACCACCTCACGGCGCACGGGCACGTCGACGTGTACGAGGATGTGCACAGGGGGCTGCGCTCCGCGCTGACCGCGCTGGACGCGCCCACCGGCCCCCGTAGTGACGAAAACAGGAGCTGAACCGAACGTGGCAGGAGTGGCACGCCGCCGCCTGGACGCCGAACTGGTACGCCGCAGCATGGCCCGCTCGCGCGAGCACGCCGCGCAGCTGATCGCCGCCGGCCGGGTCACGGTGGGCGGCAATACGGCGACCAAGGCGGCCACCCAGGTCGAGACCAGCGCGGCCCTCGTCGTCCTCAAGGACGACAGCGACCCCGACTACGTCTCCCGCGGCGGCCACAAGCTGGCGGGCGCGCTCGCGGCCTTCCAGCCGCAGGGGCTGCTCGTCGAGGGCCGCCGGGCGCTGGACGCGGGTGCGTCGACCGGCGGTTTCACGGACGTGCTGCTGCGCGCGGGCGTCGCCCACGTGATGGCCGTCGACGTCGGTTACGGGCAGCTCGCCTGGTCGCTGCAGAGTGACGACCGGGTCACCGTCAAGGACCGTACGAACGTGCGCGAGCTGACCGTCGAGCAGCTCGACGGGGTTCCCGTCGACCTGGTCGTCGGCGATCTGTCCTTCATCTCGATCGGCCTGGTGCTGCCGGCACTCGTACGCTGCTGCGCGCCGGGCGCGGACCTGGTGCTGATGGTCAAGCCGCAGTTCGAGGTGGGCAAGGACCGTCTCGGCAGCGGCGGCGTGGTGCGCAGTACGGAGCTGCGGGCCGAGGCCGTACGGGACGTCGCGGCGCAGGCGTGGAAGCTCGGCCTCGGCGTGGTCGGGGTGACCGCCAGCCCGCTCCCCGGTCCGTCGGGCAACGTCGAGTATTTTCTGTGGCTGCGGGCGGGGGCACCGGCACTCGACCCGGCGGATGTTGACCGTGCAGTGGCGGAGGGGCCGCAGTGACCAGTTTTTCGCGGGATACGGCACAGTCGGGGGATACGGCACAGTCGGGGGATCCAGCGCAGTCGGGGGATCCGGCACAGGCCGGGGATCCGGCGCAGTCGGGACAGTCCGGGGTGCGGACCGTCTTCCTGCTCGCGCACACCGGGCGGCCGGCGGCCATCCGCAGTGCCGAGCTGGTCGTGCAGGGGCTGCTGCGCAGCGGACTGGGCGTACGGGTGCTGCGGCAGGAGGCGGTGGACCTGCCGCTGCCTCCCGAGGTGGAGCTGGTGGCCGAGTGCACGCCGGCCGTGCTCGACGGGTGCGAGCTGCTGATCGTCCTGGGCGGTGACGGGACCCTGCTGCGCGGCGCGGAGTTCGCGCGCGGCTCGGGAGTGCCGATGCTCGGCGTCAACCTGGGCCGGGTGGGGTTCCTCGCGGAGGCCGAGCGGGACGACCTGGACAAGGTCGTGGCCCGGGTCGTGACGCGGGACTACGAGGTCGAGGAGCGGATGACCCTCGACGTGATCGTGCGGACCAACGGGGACGTGCTGCACCGGGACTGGGCGCTGAACGAGGCGGCCGTCCAGAAGGTGTCCCCGGAGCGGATGCTGGAGGTGGTCCTGGAGATCGACGGGCGCCCGGTGTCCGGCTTCGGCTGTGACGGAATCGTCTGCGCGACGCCGACGGGCTCGACGGCCTATGCCTTCTCGGCCGGCGGGCCGGTGGTCTGGCCGGAGGTGGAGGCGCTCTTGATGGTGCCGATCAGCGCGCACGCCCTGTTCGCGAAGCCGCTGGTGACCTCGCCGAACTCGGTCCTCGCCGTGGAGGTGCAGACCGGGACCCCGCACGGGGTGCTGTGGTGCGACGGCCGGCGGACGCTGGAACTGCCGGCCGGCGCCCGGGTGGA
Source organism: Streptomyces sp. NPDC060049 (assembly GCF_042736715.1). NCBI lineage: Bacteria > Bacillati > Actinomycetota > Actinomycetes > Kitasatosporales > Streptomycetaceae > Streptomyces > Streptomyces sp. NPDC060049. Next base: position 135,411 of record NZ_JBHWVV010000020.1, on the reverse strand, counting down.
GGTCCGGCGGGGGACGGTGCCGGTGCGGCTCGCGCGGCTGCACCACGCGTCTTTCACGGACCGGCTCGTCGCGAAGTTCGCGCTGCCGGTGTCGGGGTGGCGCGGGGCGCCGCACTAGCGCCTTGTCCGGTGGGCCGGCCGCGGCCCCTGTGTACGTAAATAGCATGATTGTTCGATTGGCTCCCGGCGGGTGACGTCACATGGCACCGGTGAAACCTCGGTATCGTCGTCCCGTGCTTGAGGAGATGCGGATACGGTCGCTCGGGGTCATCGACGACGCGGTGGTCGAGCTGTCGCCCGGTTTCACCGCGGTGACCGGCGAGACCGGCGCGGGCAAGACGATGGTCGTCACCAGCCTCGGGCTGCTGCTGGGCGGGCGCGCCGACCCGGCGCTCGTACGGATCGGTGCCAAGGCGGCGGTCGTCGAGGGCCGCATCGTCATGCGCCGGGACGCCCCCGCCGCGCTGCGCGCCGAGGAAGCCGGCGCCGAGCTCGACGACGGCGCCCTGCTCATCAGCCGGACCGTCTCCGCCGAGGGCCGCTCGCGCGCCCACGTCGGCGGCCGCTCCGTGCCCGTCGGGCTGCTCGCCGAACTCGCCGAGGACCTCGTCGCCGTCCACGGCCAGACCGACCAGCAGGGCCTGCTCCGGCCGGCCCGGCAGCGCCAGGCACTCGACCGGTACGCGGGCGACGCGGTCGCCGTCCCGCTGGAGAAGTACGCCGCCGCCCACCGGAGGCTGCGCGCGGTCTCCGCGGAGCTGGAGGAGATCACCACCCGGGCCAGGGAACGCGCCCAGGAGGCCGATCTGCTGCGTTTCGGCCTCGACGAGATCGCCGCCGTGGAGCCTGTCGCCGGCGAGGACGCCGAGCTGGCGGCGGAGGCCGAGCGCCTGGGCCACGCCGAATCCCTGGCCTCGGCGGCGCAGGTCGCGCACGCCGCCCTCGCCGGCAACGTGGAGGACCCCGAGGGCGTCGACGCCGGCGCGCTCGTCGCCGGGGCGCACCGGGCGCTGGAATCCGTACGCTCCCACGACCCGGCGCTCGGCGCGCTCGCCGAGCGGATCGGGGAGCTGGGCATCCTGCTCGGGGACGTCGCCGGGGAGCTGGCCGGTTACGCCGACGACCTGGACGCCGACCCGCTGCGGCTGGCGGCCGTCGAGGAGCGGCGGGCGGCGCTGACCCAGCTGACGCGCAAGTACGGCTCCGCGGACAACACGGTCGACTCCGTACTGGAGTGGGCCGAGCGGGGCTCCGTACGGCTGCTGGAACTGGACGGCGACGACGAGCGGATCGACGAGCTGACCGCCGAGCGGGACGGGCTGCGGACGGAACTCTCCGTGCTGGCCCAGGCGTTGACCGACGCGCGGGGCGAGGCGGCGACCCGTTTCGCCTCGGCGGTCACCGAGGAGCTGGCCTCGCTGGCGATGCCGCACGCGCGGGTCACCATCGACATCCGCCAGACCGAGGACCCCGACGGGGTCGAGGTCGGCGGGCGGCTCGTCGCCTACGGGCCCTCGGGCACCGACGAGGTAGAACTGCTGCTGGCCCCGCACCCCGGGGCCCAGCCGAGGCCGATCTCCAAGGGCGCGTCGGGCGGTGAGCTGTCCCGGGTGATGCTGGCCGTCGAGGTCGTCTTCGCCGGCTCGGACCCGGTGCCGACGTACCTCTTCGACGAAGTCGACGCGGGTGTCGGCGGCAAGGCCGCCATCGAGGTCGGGCGGCGGCTCGCCAAGCTGGCCAAGTCGGCGCAGGTCGTCGTCGTCACCCACCTGCCGCAGGTCGCGGCCTTCGCCGACCGGCAACTGCTGGTCGAGAAGACCAACGACGGATCCGTGACGCGCAGCGGCGTCACCGTCCTGGAGGGCGAGGACCGGATCCGCGAGCTGTCGCGGATGCTGGCCGGCCATGAGGACTCGGTGTCGGCGCGGGCCCACGCGGAGGAACTGCTCGCGGCGGCGCAGGGCTCGGCGTAGCCGTCAGGCTGACGCCCGCTAGCCCGTGTGGGTGAGGATCGGGGGTGCGGAGCGGTTTCTCTCACGGCATCCGCACCCGTATGGTCCCGGAACGCGCGTGCGGACTGGCATTCTGGGCAACGTCCCTGCCTCCCCTCACCCTGGAGCTTCGGCCCGTGAGCAGCTCCCCGGTACCGGTCCCCGTCCTTCGCACCGTCCAGGTGCTCGCGGGCGCGAGCGGTGGTGCGCACGTGCGGTCGCTGGCCACCGGGCTCGCCGCGCGGGGCGTACGGGTCACCGTCTGCGCCCCCGTCGAAGCGGAGGGGGAGTACGACTTCACCGGTTCCGGAGCGCGCTTCACCCCCGACGCCGTGAGCGCGCTGCGGGCCGCGTGCGTCGAGGCCGACGTGGTGCACGCGCACGGAGTACGGGCCGGCATGCGGGCGGCGCTGGCCCTGCGCGGGCGGCGGGTCCCCCTGGTCGTCAGCTGGCACGGCGCCGGCCCCGGCGCCGGCCGGGTGAGCCTGCTGCTGGAACGGCACGTGGCCCGGGCGGCGGCGGTCGTCCTCGGCTCGTCCTCGGCGCAGGTCGACCTGGCCCGGCTGCGGGGGGCGCGGGACGCGCGGCTGGCGGCGCTGGCGGTGCCGACGGCGCCGGCGGGGGACGCGGGGCCCGCGGCCGATGCGGGCCCGGGCAAGGTGCGGGCGGAACTGGGCGTCGTGGAGCGGCCGTTGCTGATCGCTGTCGGGAGCCTGGTGCCCAGGCGCGGGTACTCCGTCCTGCTGGACGCGGCCCGGGCGTGGCGGACGCTGGACCCGACGCCGCTGCTGGTGATCGCGGGGGAGGGCCCGATGCGGGCGGAGCTCACGCGGCGCATCCACGCGGAGGGCCTGCCCGTACGGCTGCTCGGACGACGGCGCGATGCCGCGCGGCTGCTGGCGGCGGCGGACGTGGCGGTGCTGCCGAGCCGGTGGGAGGCGCGGTCCGCGCTCGCGCAGGAGGCGCTGCGGGCGGGCGTCCCGTTGGTGGCGACGGCGGTGGGCGGGGTCCCCGAACTGGTCGGGGAAGCAGGTGTGCTGGTGCCGTACGGCGACGCGGAAGCGCTGGCCGCGGCGGTCTCCGGGCTGCTGGTGGACCCCGCGCGGCGGACGGCCCTGGCTTCGGCGGGGCGCGCGCAGGCGGCGACGTGGCCGTCGGAGGACGACACGGTCGCGCAGGTCCTGTCGGTGTACGACGAACTGACGTCGCGTCGGCGGTAGGATCCCCCGGCGGCCTGCCGCCGCCCCCCGGCACTGCCCGGCCGGGCGTCGACCGCCGGCCGGGGCCATGGATGTGCCGCTGCGCCGGGCCGCGCCCGCCCTGCCCTTCCCCCGGTTCCCCGGACGCGTCAGGAAGGCGTCGCGTGGCGGCGGGCGCGCAGGGCCAGGCTGAGGGAGAGGACCGTCTCCGGGTCGTCCAGGTCCGCGCCCAGGAGCTCCGAGATGCGCGCCAGGCGGTTGTACAGCGTCTGGCGGTTCAGGTGGAGCTCGCGCGCGGTCTCCGCCTTGCGGCCCGCATGGGCCAGGTACGTCTCCAGGGTGGGGAGGAGCGGCGGCCGGGAGACCGTGTCGTGCACCCGCAGGGACCCGATCGCACGGTCGACGAAGGCCGCCAGGTCGGGGTGTTCGCGCAGCCGCCACAGCAGCAGGTCGATGTCCAGGCGCCGGGCGTCGTACCAGGGCCGGGCGGGGAGCCCGTGCGCCGCCGTCGCCGTCTCGGCCGCGTGGCGCAGGCCCGCCGAGGCCCCCGCCCAGCTGCCGCAGACCCCGACGACGACCGCCGGCGGCGCCCCGGCCCGGTCCAGGCCCGCCCGCTCGACGCCGGCGCGCAACGCCGCCGCGACCCGGTCCGCCACCGTCGTGCGTTCGGCGTCGGTGCGCAGCGAGACCAGCAGGGGCACCCGGCCCTCGACCGGGCGGACGCCGAGGAGGACGGGTACGCCGACCGAGGCGAGTTCCTCCAGGACCGCCCGGGCCAGCACCGCCCAGTTCCCCGACGGGGCCAGCTCCGAGGACAGCCGCATGACGATCGGCAGGAGGGGGCCGGATCCCGGTTTGAAGCCCAGTACGCGGGCCTGGGCGGGGGCGTCCTCCGCGGAGATCCGGCCCTCCGCCAAGTCCGATAGGAAGTCGCCGCGGCCGCGGGCCGCGAGCTCGTCCTCCTGGCGGGCCTGCATGAGCACGACGGCCAGTACGCCCGCCGTCCGCTCCGCCGCCATCCGGTGCACGGGCAGCAGCGGGGACGACACGCCCAGGAGCACCAGCCGGGCCCGGACCGAGCCCGTGCCGTGGCCGCCGCCGGGGACGTCGACCACCACGGCGTTGGCGGACGGCTCGGCCGAACGCTGGCCGCGCAGACCCTCCCACACCTGGAGCGGGTCCGCCGCGGCTTCCCCGGAGGCCGGTCCGGCCGCGTACAGCAGCTGGCCGTCGGGGGTTTCCAGGAAGACGGGGTTCGCGGTGAAGTCGGCCAGGATGTGCAGGACTTGGGGGATCCCGCCGCCGCCCAGCAGGGCTTCCGTGCAGCGCCGGTGGATCTCCTCGGCCCGCTGGAGCAGGGCGTAGTGGTGATTGACGATTTCGGTGTGGACCTCCTCCGTGACGGTCACGAAGGGGACTTCCCGGTGCAGTTGGACGAGGGGGAGACCGACCGCCCGCGCCGTCTCCACGAGCGTCGCGGGGAGCCGGGTGAAGCGCGGGCCCAGTTCGACGACCAGTGCGGCGATGCCGCGGTCCGCGAGGCGGCGTACGAAGGCGCGCTGCTCGGCGGGCCGGGTGCCGAGGCCGAGGCCCGTGGTCAGGAGGAGTTCGCCGCCCTTGAGCAGGGAGGCGATGTTGGGGACCTCGCCGGCGTGCACCCAGCGCACGGTGCGGCCCAGCCGGTCGGCGCAGGCCATGACCTCCGGCAGTCCGCTGCGCAGCCCCGGCAGCTCCAGTGCCCGCTGAACCGTGATCCCGCCCTGGTTGTCCATATCGCGGACGGTACCGGCCGCCCTGTTCCCGGCACATCACCGGTCGGTCACGGAGCCCGGTGTGTCCCCGTCCGGCCCGACAACTCGTCGGCTCCGCAAGGTGATTATCGGACCGCATGCCGATTGTGGCGTGCGTCACGCGAGGAGAGAGTGGCGCCCTCACGAACAGGAACGAGGAGCCATGAGCGCAGACACCAGCCACGGCACGAGCGGGGATGCGGCGGGCACCCCTCAGGGGGCGCCGGGAGCCCCCCGGGTCCAGCGGCTGAAGGCCAATTCGGTCGGTCTCGTCGGCGTCGTGTTCATGGCGGTCGCCACCGCCGCCCCGATCACCGCCATGACCGGGAACCTCCCCATCGCCGTCGGCTTCGGCAACGGCGTCGGGGCCCCCGCCGGCTACCTCTTCGCGACCGTCGTCCTCACCGTCTTCGCCGTCGGCTACGTGGCCATGGCCAAGCGGATCACGGCCGCCGGCGCCTTCTACGGCTACATCTCCCACGGGCTCGGCCGGATCGCGGGCATGGCCTCCGGCATGCTCGCGGTCCTCGCCTACATCGTCTTCGAGGCCTCGATCGTCGGCGTCTTCTCCTACTTCACCAAGACCACCGTCCACGACCAGCTCGGCGTCGACCTGCCCTGGATCGTCTACGCGGCCGGCATGCTCGCGATCACCGCCGCCCTCGCCCACTTCGACATCAACCTCACCGCCAGGGCGCTGGGCGTGATGCTCGTCGCCGAGATCGCCGTCCTCTTCGCCGTGGCCACCGCGGTGCTGATCGCGGGCGGCGGCCCGGACGGCATCCCGCTCGAACCGGTCAACCCGAAGAACGCCTTCACCGGCGCCTCCGCCGGGCTCGGCCTCTTCTTCGCCTTCTGGTCCTGGGTCGGCTTCGAGTCCACCGCCATGTACGGGGAGGAGTCCCGCAACCCCAAGAAGGTCATCCCCAAGGCGACCCTGATCTCCGTCGTGGGCGTCGGCCTCTTCTACATCTACGTCTCCTGGATGACCATCGCCGGCAACGGCCTCGCCGCGTCGGTGGAGCTCTCCGCCTCCGCGAGCCCGCTCGACCTGTTCTTCGCGCCGACGCGGACCTTCATCGGCGCCTGGGCCGTCGACGCCTTCCAGTGGCTGCTGCTCACGGGCTCCTTCGCCTGCGGCATGGCCTTCCACCAGTGCGCCGCCCGCTACCTCTACGCCATCGGCCGGGAGGGCTTCCTGCACCCGGGACTGGGCCGCACGCACGCCAAGCACGGTTCCCCGTACGTCTCCTCCATGGTGCAGACGGCCATCGCCACCGGTCTGGTCGCGCTGTTCTGGCTGACCGGGCAGGACCCCTACATCCACCTGTACACGCTGCTCGCGATCCTCGGCACGATGGCGATCCTCATCGTCCAGACCCTGTGCTCCTTCGCGGTGATCGGCTACTTCCGCAAGAACCACCCCGAGGACCGGCACTGGTTCCGCACGTTCACGGCCCCGCTGCTCGGCGGGATCGCCATGGCCGCAGTGGTCGTCCTGCTGCTGGTCAACATGAAGACCGCCGCCGGGCTCGCCGCCGACTCGTTCTTCTTCACCCTGATCCCGTGGATCGTCGGATCCGTCTTCTTCGGCGGGCTGGGGCTCGGCCTGTGGCTGAAGTACAAGGCCCCCCAGCGCTACGAGATCATCGGCCGCGTCGTCCTGGAGGACGCCGCCGAGCGCACCGAAGAGCACGCCCCCTCCATCGCGAACGTCTGAGAAGGAGCCACCGCCATGGCCCGTACTCCGCTGATGCACGCGCTCCGCCAACTCGCCGCCGAACACGCCGCCGCCCGCCGGCTCGGGCTGCCCGTCGCAGAAGTGCGCGGCTCCACCCGCCGCGAGCTCCTCGGCCGGGCCGCCGCCCTCGGCCTCGGCACCGCCCTCGCCTCCGCCGCCGCCGGCCCCCACGCCGTGGCGGCCGTCCCCGACAAGAAGCCCGTGACCCCGGCCCGCGTGGCCGTCGTCGGCGCCGGCATCTCGGGGCTGACCGCCGCCCTCACCCTCAAGGACGCGGGCGTGCCCTGCACCCTCTACGAGGCCAACCCGAGCCGCGTCGGCGGCCGGATGTGGACCCAGCGCTCCCTGTGGGGGTACGGGCAGACCTCCGAGATCGGCGGCGAGCTGATCGACACCAGCCACAAGAAGATCCTGGAGCTGTGCCGCCGGTTCGACCTGCCCGTCGAGGACTTCCTCGGCGGTGGCCCGAACGGCGCGGAGGAAGTCCTCTGGTTCGACGGGACCTACTACCCGCGCACCCGGGCCGACGAGGACTTCAAGGCCGTCTACCAGGCCCTGCACCGCGACCTCCAGGCCGCCGGCGAGGTCTCTTGGAACTCGACGACGCCTGCCGGCACCGCCCTCGACGACATGACCCTGTACGAGTGGATCGAGACCCGGGTCCCCGGCGGCCACGGCTCACAGCTCGGCCGCTTCATCGACGTGGCCTACAACGTCGAGTACGGCGCCGACACCGACCGGCAGTCCGCACTCGCACTGGTCCTGCTGATGGGCTACCAGCCCAACCCCGGCAACTTCAACGTCTGGGGCCTGTCCAACGAGCGCTACCACATCACCGGGGGCAACGACCGGCTTCCGAACGCCATCGCCCAGGCCCTGCCCGCCGGCTCCCTCGTGATGGGCCGCGAGCTGCTCGCCGTACGGGTGGCCGCCGACGGCACCCAGACGCTGACCTTCAACGACGCGGGCGCCACCCGCACGGTCGTCGCCGACCACACCGTCCTGTGCCTGCCGCTGCCGGTCCTCCAGCGGATCGACATCAGCGGGGCCGGCTTCGACCCGCTGATGCGCAACCTGCTGCGCGACGCACGGATGGGCTACTGCACCAAGCTCAACATGCAGTTCACCAGCCGCCCCTGGCGCGGCACCGGCCCCTGGCCGGGAGTCTCCGCGGGGGACTGCTTCACCGACACCGACGTCCAGCAGACCTGGGACACCACCAAGGTCCAGCCGGGCAACGCGGGCATCCTGCTCCAGTACGGCGGGGGCAGCCTGGCCGGTGCGCTCACGCCGGGCAGCCCCTTCGCCACCGACTCCGACCCCTACGTACGGGCACTCGCGGGCCGGATGCTCACCGGGATCGATGCCTTCTACCCCGGCACCAAGGCGGCCTGGACCGGGCGGGCACAGCTGTCGGCCTGGCACCGCAACCCGTACGCGCTCGGCGCCTACTCGTACTGGCCGACCGGCTACCTGCACAAGTACGCCGGGTACGAGGGCACCGCGCAGGGCCGGATCCACCTCGGCGGCGAGCACTGCAGCTACGACTTCCAGGGGTTCATGGAAGGCGGGGCGACCGAGGGCGAGCGGGCGGCGAGGGAGGTGATCACCGCCCTGACCTGAGCCGGGAGGGCCGCCCCGGACCCGACGCTACGCGGGCACGATGTTGTGGTTGAAGCGGAAGACGTTGTCCGGGTCGTACTCCCGCTTCACCGCGCCCAGTCGGGCCAGGTTCCGCGCGCCCAGCCCGGCGACGACGCGCTCGGGGCCCTCGTCGCCGGTGAAGTTGAGGTAGACCGCGCCGGTGCTCCAGGGCAGCACGTCGGAGCGGACGTCCTTGACCCACTGGCGGCACCGGTCGTCGTCGGCCGGGTCCTCCCAGACGCCGAAGGGGTGCACGGCCCACGGAGCGTCCCGGTAGGGGACCGGGAACTCCGGGGGTCCCTCGGCGATGGCACCGCCCAGCGGGAACATCGCGTGCTGCGTCCCGGTCGGCACCGGCATCGTCGACGCGCGGGCACAGAAAACGTCCACCAACTCGTCCGGAAGCCCGGTCAGGTACTCCGCCGACCAGTAGTTCCGCAGTCCCGGCGGATCGTCCATCATGCACTGGAAGTCGGCGTAGGGCAGGGCGGTCAGGACCTCGGCCACGTGCGGCAGCGCCAGCAGCGGCCGAACGACTTCGCGCAGGGCCTCCTCGCCGCCCGCGTGCGTCACCAGGGCGCCCGCCAGCAGGGTCCCGACCAGGTGATCCGGTACGAACGGTTCCGGAGGGGCGGTCAGGTAGATCACCCCGCCGGAGGTCTCGGGCCCGGCGCCCTCGATGAGCCCGCGGTACGTGCGCAGCACGTCGGGGCCGGCCTCCGGGGGGTACATGAGCAGGCACATCGAGAACTCGGGCAGTTCGTGCAGGCGCAGCGTCAGGGAAGTCGCCACGCCGAAGTTCCCCCCGCCGCCGTGCAGGGCCCAGAACAGCTCGGGGGAGTCCTCGGCGGTCGCGGTGAGGATGGTCCCGTCGGCGGTGACCAGGTCCACTCCGAGCAGGTTGTCCACGGCCAAGCCGAAGTCGCGGTCCAGCCAGCCGGAGCCGCCGCCGAGTACGAAGCCGGCGACGCCGGTGGTGGAGACCCGGCCGCCGGTGGTGGCGAGCGCGTACGGCTGGCAGGCGCGGTCCAGGCGGCTCATCACCGCGCCCCCGCAGACCTGTACGGTCTTCGCCGCGGGGTGCACGGTGACGTCGTTCATCCGGCGCATGTCGATGACGAGCCCGCCGTCGTTGAGGGACATGCCGGCCACGCTGTGACCGCCGCCGCGCACCGCGATCGGCAGGTCGAGGCGCCGGGCGAACCGCACGGCGGTGACCACGTCCGCCTCGCTCGCGCACCGGGCGATGACCGCCGGGCGCCGGTCGATCATCGCGTTGAAGACGGTACGGGCCTCGTCGTAGCCCTGGTCGTCCGGGGCGAAGACCTCACCGGCGAGGTCCTCGCGGAGCTCGGCCAGCGCCGTGCCCGCCTTGGAAGTGGGAGCCATGGCTGCGGCCCTTCCTCGCGGAGGCGTGGGACCTTTCCAGCGTAGGCGGGCCGGGGTGCGGCCGCACCGCCCGGCGGCGGCGCGGCCCGGACCCGGCCCGGCGTGCTGCGTCAGCCCCCGTACGCCCCGCTCGCCGTCAGCCGCAGGGCCGTGTCGATCAGGGGGACGTGGCTGAAGGCCTGGGGGAAGTTTCCGACCTGCCGTTGCAGCTTCGGATCCCATTCCTCCGCCAGGAGGCCCAGGTCGTTGCGGAGCGACAGCAGCTTCTCGAAGAGGCGGCGGGCCTCGTCGACGCGGCCGATCATCGCCAGGTCGTCGGCCATCCAGAACGAGCACGCGAGGAACGCCCCCTCGTCGCCCTCCAGGCCGTCGACGCCCGCCTCCTCGCCCGTCGTCGGATAGCGCAGGATGAAGCCGTCCTGGGTCGACAGCTCCCGCTGGATCGCCTCGATCGTGCCGATCACCCGCTTGTCGTCCGGCGGCAGGAAGCCCATCTGCGGAATCAGCAGCAGGGAGGCGTCCAGCTCCTTCGACCCGTACGACTGCGTGAAAGTGTTGCGCTCCTTGTCGTACCCCTTCTCGCAGACGTCCTGGTGGATCTCGTCGCGCAGCTCGCGCCACCGGTCCAGCGGACCGTCCGCGTCACCGCTCTCGATCAGTTTGATCGTGCGGTCCACGGCCACCCACGCCATCACCTTCGAGTGCACGAAGTGCCGGCGCGGGCCGCGCACCTCCCAGATGCCCTCGTCGGGCTGGTCCCAGTGGGTCTCCAGGTAGCGGATGAGCTTGAGCTGGAGCAGCGAGGCGTAGTCGTTGCGCGCCAGGCCCGTCATGTGCCCCAGGTGCAGGGCCTCGGTGACCTCGCCGTACACGTCGAGCTGCAACTGTCCCGCCGCGCCGTTGCCGACCCGGACCGGGCGCGAGTTCTCGTAGCCGGGGAGCCAGTCCAGCTCTGTCTCGCCGAGCTCCCGCTCGCCCGCGATCCCGTACATGATCTGCAGGTTCTCCGGGTCGCCGGCGACCGCGCGCAGCAGCCAGTCCCGCCAGGCGGAGGCCTCGTCGCGGTAGCCGGTGCGCAGCAGCGAGGAGAGGGTGATGGCGGCGTCGCGCAGCCACGTGTAGCGGTAGTCCCAGTTGCGGACGCCGCCGATGTCCTCCGGGAGGGAGGTGGTCGGCGCGGCGACGATGCCGCCCGTGGGGGCGTAGGTGAGCGCCTTGAGGGTGATGAGGGAGCGGATTACCGCCTCCCGGTAGGGGCCGTGGTACGTGCACTGCTCGACCCAGTCGCGCCAGAACTCGGTGGTGGAGGTCAGTGCGGCCTCGGCGTCCGGGGTCTCCGGAGCGCCCCGGTGGGAGGGCTGCCAGCTGATGCTGAAGGTCATCCGGTCGCCGGGCCCGACGGTGAAGTCCGAGTACGTCGTCAGGTCCTTGCCGTACGTCTGGGCCTCGGTGTCCAGCCAGACCGAGTCGGGGCCGGCGACGGCCACCGTGCGGCTGTCGACCTTGTGGACCCAGGGCACGACACGCCCGTAGCTGAAGCGCATGCGCAGGGCCGACCGCATCCGGACGCGACCGCTCACCCCTTCCACGATGCGGATCAGCTGCGGTGCGTGGTCCTCGCGGGGAGGCATGAAATCGATCACGCGGACGGTGCCGCGCGGGGTCTCCCATTCCGACTCCAGCACCAGCGAGTCGCCGCGATAGCGTCGCCGGGTGGCGCGGGGGGCTTCCGTGCCCGCCGGGAACGCCGGGCCGATCCGCCAGAAACCGTGATCTTCGGTACCGAGGATGCTCGCGAAGACGGCATGTGAGTCGAAACGGGGCAGACACAGCCAGTCCACCGCCCCGTCCCGGCAGACCAGCGCCGCCGTCTGCATGTCCCCGATCAGTGCGTAATCCTCGATGCGCCCTGACACGTTGCATCTCCAGTCCGAACGGCCACGTCCGCCCCGAGGGGCGCTTGCATTGCGCGGTTGCGCGATCACCCGTGGGTATGGGGATCTCGCGTCGAGCCCATGATTCCGCATACGGCTCGGGTAGGCCGGTCGACGGACTGCCCGGGAGCGGAATTCGCAATATCCGAGCAGGATATGTCGGCACCCTAGTGAGCTCCCCAAGCCTGCGAAGAATGTGGCTCGACCAAACGGGTGAGCAGCGTATACGTCGCCGCGACACGCTGGAGCACCTGGGCCGGGGGCGTGGCCGGAGGCGGACGGGCCCGGGCGCTGATAGGCTGGTACCCCGTGGACCGGTGGTCTGCCTGTGCGAATCAGGAGCCCCGAAACCGCAGCTTCGGCGCCCCCTGAGACCCTTCCGGATCGACGGAGACCGGCGCCGGACGCACCTCACTTCGCGACCACGGGAGCCCCCTCTTGGCGATGCCGCCCAAATCCATGACGACCAAGCACATCTTCGTCACCGGGGGTGTCGCTTCCTCCCTCGGCAAGGGTCTGACCGCCTCCAGCCTGGGTGCGCTGCTGAAGGCCCGCGGCCTGCGGGTCACGATGCAGAAGCTCGACCCGTACCTGAACGTCGACCCCGGCACGATGAACCCGTTCCAGCACGGCGAAGTGTTCGTCACGAACGACGGCGCCGAGACCGACCTGGACATCGGCCACTACGAGCGCTTCCTGGACGTCGACCTCGACGGCTCGGCCAACGTCACCACCGGCCAGGTCTACTCGCAGGTCATCGCCAAGGAGCGGCGCGGCGAGTACCTCGGTGACACCGTGCAGGTCATCCCGCACATCACCAACGAGATCAAGCACCGCATCCGCCGCATGGCGACCGACGACGTCGACGTCGTCATCACCGAGGTCGGCGGCACCGTCGGCGACATCGAGTCGCTGCCGTTCCTGGAGACCGTCCGCCAGGTCCGCCACGAGGTCGGCCGCGACAACGTCTTCGTCGTGCACATCTCGCTGCTGCCCTACATCGGCCCCTCCGGCGAGCTGAAGACCAAGCCGACCCAGCACTCGGTGGCGGCGCTGCGCAACATCGGCATCCAGCCCGACGCCATCGTGCTGCGCGCCGACCGCGAGGTCCCGACCTCCATCAAGCGCAAGATCTCGCTGATGTGCGACGTCGACGAGGACGCCGTGGTCGCCGCGATCGACGCCAAGTCGATCTACGACATCCCCAAGGTGCTGCACACCGAGGGTCTGGACGCCTACGTCGTGCGCAAGCTCGACCTGCCGTTCCGCGACGTGGACTGGAGGGTCTGGGAGGACCTGCTGGACCGGGTCCACAACCCCGACCACGAGGTCAAGGTCGCGCTCGTCGGCAAGTACATCGACCTGCCCGACGCCTACCTCTCGGTGACCGAGGCTCTGCGCGCCGGCGGCTTCGCCAACAAGGCCCGCGTCCAGGTCAAGTGGGTCGCCTCCGACGACTGCAAGACCCCGGCGGGCGCCGCCGCGCAGCTGGCAGACGTGGACGCGATCTGCGTGCCCGGCGGCTTCGGCGACCGCGGTGTCAACGGCAAGGTCGGCGCGATCACCTACGCCCGCGAGAACAAGGTCCCGCTGCTCGGCCTGTGCCTGGGCCTGCAGTGCGTCGTCATCGAGGCCGCGCGCAACCTGGCGGGCATCGCCGACGCGAACTCCACCGAGTTCGACGCCTCCACCCCGAACCCGGTGATCTCCACGATGGAGGAGCAGCTGGCCTTCGTCGAGGGCGCGGGCGACCTGGGCGGCACCATGCGCCTGGGCATGTACCCGGCGAAGCTCGCCGAGGGTTCCATCGTGCGCGAGGTCTACGGCGACCAGGCGTACGTGGACGAGCGCCACCGCCACCGCTACGAGGTCAACAACGCCTACCGCGGCGAGCTGGAGAAGAAGGCGGGCCTCGTGTTCTCCGGTACCTCCCCGGACAACAAGCTGGTCGAGTACGTCGAGTACCCGCGCGAGGTGCACCCCTACCTGGTGGCCACCCAGGCCCACCCGGAGCTGCGCTCGCGCCCGACGCGCCCGCACCCGCTGTTCGCGGGCCTGGTCAAGGCCGCCGTGGAGCGCCAGCAGGCCGCGAAGCAGCAGTAGGGCCTTCGGCGGCGCGGGGAGCGCGGCGCCGACCGCATAACGTAGACAGCCGGGGTACGGAGATCCGTACCCCGGCTGTCGCGCGTTGTGGAGGGCTTCGGGGCATGGACATCAAGGACACGGCGGAATCCTGGGAGACGGTTTCGGCGGGGCGGCCGTTCCAGGGCGCGAAGACGGCGGTGGCCTCGGACGAGGTGCGGATGCCGGACGGGTCCGTGGCCCGCAGGGACTACCAGGTGCACCCGGGGTCGGTGTGCGTGCTGGCCCTGGACGACGCGCAGCGGGTGCTGGTGCTGAGCCAGTACCGCCACCCGGTGCGCCGGCGGCTGTGGGAGCTCCCGGCGGGGCTGCTCGACGTCGTGGGGGAGAACCCGCTGCACGGGGCGCAGCGCGAGCTGTACGAGGAGGCGCACGTCAAGGCGGAGGACTGGCGGGTGCTGGCCGACTTCTACGCCTCCCCCGGCGGCTCGGACGAAGCGATCCGGGTCTTCCTGGCGCGGGGCGTCTCGGACGCGGACGGCGAGCGGTACGCGGAGTCCGGGTCGGAGGAGGCCGACATGGAACTGGCCTGGGTACCGCTGGCGGAGCTGGTGCGGGGCGTCCTGGCGGGCGAGCTCGGCAACCCGGGGATGGTGACCGGCGTCCTGGCCCTGTCGGCGGCCCTCGCCACCGAGGACGGCCTCGACTCGCTGCGCCCGGCCCAGGCCCCCTGGCCGGCCCGGCCCTACGAGGCGTAGACGGCGGGGCGGGGGAAGGAGGTTTGGTGTGACCATCCGCTGATCCGATCGGGTGATTTGTCCGCCGCGCTCCACCCTGCTCGTCGCTCTGCGTGAACTACGCTCGCCATCCGAAGGCAGCGAGAGGAGCGGATCCGTGGCGGATTTCGTCGGGCGGCGGCGTGAGCTCAAGGAGCTGCGCGAGGACATCGCGCGGACCGGGCTCGACACCCTCTCGGGCCGCAAGGCCAAAGCACCGCGCGCCCGCGTCCTGCTCATCGCCGGGCGGCCGGGATCGGGCCGGACGGCCCTCGCCGAAGCACTGGTGCGCGAGATCGCCGACGACTACCCCGACGGTGTGCTGAGGGTCCGGCTCACCACCCCCACCGGCGAGAGCGTCCCCACCGACCGGGCCGTACGCACCCTCCTGGAGGCGCTCGGGCTGCCCACCCCGCCCGGCGCCGCCGAGGACGAGCTCAGCTCCGACCTGCGCGCGGCCCTCGCCGGGCGGCGGGCCGTCCTCCTCGTCGACGACGCCGACGACCCCCACCAGGTCGACGCCCTTTTGCCCGACACCCCCGAGTGCCTGGTCGTCGTCACCGCCGAGGGCCCCCTGACCGGGATTCCGGATGTCCGCCCCTGCACCCTCGGCGGCCTGGACACCCCCTCCGCCGTCCGCATGCTCGTCCAGCGCATCGGCGACGTCCGCGTCGCCAACGACCCCCGCGCGGCCGAGTCCCTCGCCGAGGAGTGCGGCGGCCAGCCCGCGGCGCTGAGTCTGGCGGGCGGATGGCTCGCGGCCCGGCCCAAGGCCTCCGTCGCCGACGTGGCCAAGCGGCTCCACGACATGCCCGCCGGCGTCAGCGGTCCGCTCGGCCGCACCTTCCGGCTCGTCTACGAGTCCCTCCCGCAACCCGCCCAGCGGACCTTGCGGCTGCTTCCGCTTGCCCCCGCCGGCGTGGTCGACTCGCACACCGCCTCCGCACTGGCCGGCTGCTCCGTCGCCGCGGCCCAGTCGCTCCTCGAGGACTTCGCCGCGCTGGGACTGCTGCGGCCGGCTCCCGACGGGCTGTTCCTGCTCCCCGGCTGCCTCACGCCCCAGCTCCAGGCCCTGCTGGAGGCCAAGGAGCGCCCGGCCGAGGTGCAGCTGGCGCGGGCCCGCATGCTGGAGCGCGCCGTGCGGCTGCTGCTCTCCTGCCGGGCCATGGCCGAGCCGGACGAGGACCTCCTGCGGGAGAAGCTGGACGGCTTGCCGCGCGCCCTGCGCTTCGCCGACCGGCGGGCCGCCGCCACCTGGCTGGACACCCGGCTGCCCGCGCTGTCCGCGGCCGCCACCCTGGCCGTCGCCGACGGGGAGCTCGACACCCTGGCCCGGCGCTTCGTGGCCGCCCTCGCGCGGGCCCTGTCCGACCACCGGGGCGCCGCGGGGGCCGCCCCGGAGCTGTACGGACTCCACCGGCTCGTCCTGGACGTGGCCGAGCGGCGCGATCTGCACCGGGAGCAGGCCGCCGCGCTGCTGAACCTGGCCGATCTGGACGCCGAGACCGGCCGGACCCAGGAGGCGCTGGAGCGGTACCGGGCCGCGCTGGACGCCGGAAAGGCGGCAAATGATCCGTACGCGACGGGCCGCGCGATGGAATCCGTAGGCGGCGCCTACCAGGAGCTCGCCGACTGGCACCGGGCCTCCGACTGGTTCGGCCGGGCCCTGTCCCACGCCCTCGCGCGCGGCGAGCGCGCGGACGAGGCGCGGCTGTACGGGCGCCTCGGGAACGTGCACACCTACGCGGGCCGGTACGGGGACGCGCTGCGCAGCTGGCGGGCCGCCTCGGCCGGCTACCGCAAGCTCGCCGATGTCCCGGGCCAGGCAAAGGCGTTGAGCGAGATGGCGAGGATCCAGGAGTACGCGGGGCGGCCCGAGGAATCGCTGCACACCTGCCGGGAGGCGGTGGAGATCGCACGCAGGGCCGGAGACCTGCGGCTTCAGGCCGCGCTGCAGGTGCGTCTCGCCGACACGCTTGACCGGCTGGGCGACCCCGCGGCCGCGAGGCTGCACCGCTCCGCGGCCGACAGATTGCTGGGAGATGACCCCGCAGCCTGCGAAATCCGTAGTAGTTCCGACTGAGATTATTGCTTTGCAAGGCTAGACAGCGACTCATCCTTCATTAGACTGGCTTCATCAGGTCATCCCCTGGTGCATCCCGTTGCGCGTTCTTGTGGGCGGGTATGTATGGAAGTACCCCGAAACATTCCCTGAGCCAAGGACCGTGAGTGACGATGAAGGTCGGCATCCCCCGCGAGGTCAAGAACAACGAGTTCCGGGTCGCCATCACGCCCGCCGGCGTGCATGAGCTGGTCCGGGGCGGCCACCAGGTCTTCATCGAGCAGAACGCCGGTGTGGGCTCCTCGATCACGGACGCGGAGTACGTGTCCGCCGGAGCGGAGATCCTCGGCACCGCCGATGAGGTCTGGGCGACCGCGGACCTGCTGCTGAAGGTCAAGGAGCCCATCGCGGAGGAGTACCACCGCCTCCGCAAGGACCAGACCCTCTTCACCTACCTGCACCTCGCGGCCTCCCGCGAGTGCACGGACGCCCTGCTGGAGTCCGGCACCACCGCCATCGCCTACGAGACGGTCGAGCTCGCCAACCGCGCGCTCCCGCTGCTCGCCCCGATGTCCGAGGTCGCGGGCCGTCTGGCCCCGCAGGTCGGCGCCTACCACCTGATGCGCTCGGTCGGCGGCCGCGGCGTCCTGCCCGGCGGCGTTCCCGGCACCCACGCCGGCGAGTGCGTCGTCATCGGCGGCGGCGTCTCCGGCTGGAACGCCGCGCAGATCGCCGTCGGCATGGGCTTCCACGTGACCCTGCTGGACCGCGACATCAACAAGCTCCGCGAGGCCGACAAGATCTTCGGCACGAAGATCAAGACGATCGTCTCCAACGCCTTCGAGCTGGAGAAGGCCGTCGTCGAGGCCGACCTCGTCGTCGGTGCGGTGCTGATCCCGGGTGCGAAGGCCCCGAAGCTGGTCACCAACGAGCTCGTCGCCAAGATGAAGCCCGGAAGTGTCCTTGTCGACATTGCGATCGACCAGGGCGGCTGCTTCGAGGACTCCCGTCCGACCACCCACGCCGAGCCGACCTTCCAGGTCCACAACTCGGTCTTCTACTGCGTCGCCAACATGCCGGGCGCGGTGCCGAACACCTCCACCTACGCGCTGACCAACGCCACGCTGCCCTACATCGTGCAGCTCGCGAACCTCGGCTGGGCCGAGGCGCTGCGTCGCGACCCGGCACTCGCCCTGGGCCTCAACACCCATGACGGGCAGGTCGTTTACGGTCCCGTCGCCGAGGCGCACGGCCTCGAGACCCTCGAGCTGAGCACGCTGCTCGGCTAAGGCGTCAACGACTGACGTCAATCTCACGTATCCGGCCGGACCTTGCCCGCAAGGTCCGGCCGGACGCGTTCCCGGCGTGCCCGCAGGGGCCGTTCAACTCGCCTCGAACGTAACCCTTTAACCCTTTCGCACACCCGCGAAACTTCCCGGCGACAGCTCGGACGCCCTTGACAGCGAGGTGTTCGGTTGCCGACACATCGTGCCGGGTCCGACGGATTGTGTTGCCGGTGAGCGGTGACACGCCATAGAGTCGCCAACCGTCGGCATGGTGCCACGCTGACCTATCGATAAGTGTCCTGGTCACGTCCGAGGAGGTAAGACGACTTGTGAATGAGTCGACATTTGCTCCTGGGGGTGGTCGAGCAGGAGTGCCTGCGCGGGGTCAAAGCCCTGCCGGTATCGAAGCGGTCGGCTCCGTCGCAGTCCGCACCTTCGCAAACCACCAGCACATGACGACGCCCCGAAAGAGCATGGACGGCCTAGACGTGAACTCCAGGGCCGGCGACCCGAGCGGCGAAAAGCCCGTGGGTTTCGCCGACTACGACCAGGTGCCCGAAGGGCACTTCTACGACCCCGACGCGGAGTACGAGCCCGACCCCGAGTACGCGGCCACTCTCGCCCCCGACGCTGCCCGCCAGCGCCGTGAGCGGATCGGTCCGACCGGACGGCCGCTGCCGTACTTCCCGATCCCGGGTCCGCTGACCGACCACGGTCCGGCGAAGATCATCGCGATGTGCAACCAGAAGGGCGGCGTGGGCAAGACCACGTCGACCATCAACCTGGGTGCCGCGCTCGCCGAGTACGGGCGCCGCGTGCTGCTCGTCGACTTCGACCCGCAGGGCGCGCTGTCCGTGGGACTCGGCGTGAACCCGATGGAGCTCGACCTGACGGTCTACAACCTGCTCATGGAGCGGGGCATGTCGGCCGACGAGGTGCTGCTCAAGACGGCGGTTCCCAACATGGACCTGCTGCCGAGCAACATCGACCTGTCCGCTGCCGAAGTGCAGTTGGTCAGCGAGGTCGCGCGCGAGTCGACACTGCAGCGGGCGCTCAAGCCCCTGCTGCCCGACTACGACTACATCGTGATCGACTGTCAGCCCTCGCTCGGTCTGCTGACCGTGAACGCCCTGACGGCGGCTCACAAGGTCATCGTGCCGCTGGAGTGCGAGTTCTTCGCGCTGCGCGGTGTGGCGCTGCTGACCGAGACCATCGAGAAGGTCCAGGAGCGGCTCAACCCGGAGCTGGAGCTCGACGGCATCCTCGCCACGATGTACGACTCCCGTACGGTGCACAGCCGTGAGGTGCTGGCGCGCGTCGTCGAGGCGTTCGACGACCACGTCTACCACACGGTCATCGGCCGCACGGTGCGCTTCCCGGAGACCACGGTCGCCGGCGAGCCGATCACGACGTACGCCTCCAACTCCGTCGGCGCCGCCGCCTACCGCCAGCTGGCCAGGGAGGTGCTCGCCCGGTGTCCCGCCGAGTGAGTCTGCCCGGAGCCGACGAACTGTTCCGTACGACAGGGGGGATGGCGCTGACGTCGTCCTCGCCGTCCTCGGGGCGGGGCGTGGAGCACGCGGCGACGGCCGCGGAGGGCACGGCGGGGGAGGGCCGCAGCCGGGAGGCCGCGGTCGGTACGGAGCCGGGCGTCGGCGCGCAGCGGCGGTCGCAGGAAGGTTCCGGTGGCGCGGTCCCGGCGCCTGCCCCCGGCCGGGGCAAGGGCCAGGGCCGGGGTGCCAACCGGAGGCCCAGCGGGCGCGAGCGGCACGACGAGAAGATCACGGTCTACGTCTCCGCCGAGGAGCTCATGGACCTGGAACACGCGCGGCTGGTGCTGCGCGGGGAGCACGGCCTCGCGGTCGACCGCGGCCGGATCGTCCGCGAGGCGGTCGCCGTGGTCCTGGCGGACCTGGAGTCCCGCGGCGACGCGAGCATCCTGGTACGCCGCCTGCGCGGCCGCTGAGCGGTCCGCGCGGGCGCGCTCCGGCAGCCGGGCGTTCCCCGGCCCGGCCCGCGGCCCCGACTCCGGGGCCCGCCCGGGGCGGGTCCCCGCGCGGCGGGGGAGGCCGCGCGTGGGAGCCTTGGCCCCTGGCCCTGTCGGCCGCTCCCTCCGTACCACCCTGGACCGCGATGCCCCCTCCCGCCGAACCCGGCCTCCCCCCGACCCGACCCGTGGGGACCCCCGGGAACCGCCGCCCGCTGGGCCGCGGCCCCGGTGCCCCCGTACCGGTGGAGGAGCCGGGGCTCCCCGATCCAGAGCCGCAGGCCGGGGAGGGCGCCCCCTCCGCGGCCGTACCGGCCCCGGAGGGCGCCGCAGGCCCCGTACCGCCACAGGAGGCCCCTGGAGCGCCCGAGGGGCCCCACAGTGCGCCTGAGGGGCCCGACCCGGCCCCGGGAGCGCCCGCGGGGTCCGAGCGGGCCCACGGGGCGCCCGGGGGCGACGGCCGGTTCACGCTGCGGCTGGACAACTTCGAGGGGCCCTTCGACCTGCTGCTGCAGCTGATCTCGCGCCACAAGCTCGACGTCACCGAGGTCGCGCTGTCGCGGGTCACCGACGAGTTCATGGCGCACATCCGCTCTATGGGGCCCGACTGGGACCTCGACCAGACGACCGAGTTCCTCGTCGTCGCCGCCACCCTGCTCGACCTGAAGGCCGCCCGGCTGCTGCCCGTCGCCGAAGTCGAGGACGAGGCCGACCTCGCGCTGCTGGAGGCCAGGGACCTGCTCTTCGCGCGGCTGCTCCAG
Source organism: Streptomyces sp. NPDC060049 (assembly GCF_042736715.1). Classification (NCBI taxonomy): domain Bacteria; kingdom Bacillati; phylum Actinomycetota; class Actinomycetes; order Kitasatosporales; family Streptomycetaceae; genus Streptomyces; species Streptomyces sp. NPDC060049. The sequence continues at coordinate 114,769 of NZ_JBHWVV010000020.1, read as the reverse complement.
TACCGGGCGTACAAGCGCATCGCCGAGATCTTCCAGGAGCGGGCCGAGACCGAGGGCAAGCGCTACCCGCGCACCGTCGGCCTGGAGGCCCACCTGGCCGAGCTGCTGCCGGAGGTGGTCATCGGCGTCGGCGGCCAGGGACTGGCGCGGCTCGCGGTCAAGGCCATGCAGCCCAGGGCGAAGCCCCAGGTGTACGTGGACCACATCCACGCGCCCCTCGTCAGCGTCCGGGAGCAGGCCGGGCTCGTGGTGGCACTGCTCAAGGCGCGCGGCGAGGCCACCTTCCAGGAGCTCACCGAGGACGCCGGCGACACCCTGACCGTCGTGGCGCGCTTCCTGGCCCTCCTGGAGCTCTACCGGGAGAAGGCGGTCGTCCTGGACCAGGAGGAGGCCCTGCGGACGCTCACCGTGCGCTGGAGCGGCGGGGACGGGGACGGCATGCCGAGGGTGACGGACGAGTTCGACCGGATCGTGGAGGTCAAGGAATGAGCGGGACGCGGGCTCACGGGCAGGCGCAGGCACAAACGCAGCCGGCGGAGGTGGCCGGGCTGGCCCTGAAGCCGGCCCTGGAGGCCGTCCTCATGGTCGTCGACGAGCCGGCGACCGAGGCGCACCTCGCCAAGGTGCTCGAGCGGAGTCCGCGGGAGATCGCGGACGCGCTGCGCGAGCTCGTGGACGAGTACGACGTACAGGGCCGCGGATTCGAATTGCGGCTCGTCGCGGGGGGCTGGCGCTTCTACAGCCGGGGGGACTACGCACCGGCGGTCGAGGCCTTCGTGCTGGACGGCCAGCAGGCCCGTCTCACCCAGGCGGCGCTGGAGACCATGGCCGTCGTCGCGTACCGCCAGCCGGTCAGCCGGTCGAGGGTCTCGGCGGTCCGCGGAGTGAACTGCGACGGGGTCATGCGCACCCTCCTCCAGCGGGGTCTGGTGGAGGAGGCGGGGACGGAACCCGAAACAGGTGCGATCCTGTACAGGACGACGAACTACTTTCTGGAGCGGATGGGCCTGCGCGGCCTGGACGAGCTCCCGGAGCTCGCGCCCTTCCTCCCCGAGGCGGACGCGATCGAAGCCGAGACGCAAGAGGGTGTTCCGTCGTTCGATCCGGACGCACCGGATACCGATGAAGACGACAAGACGACGGAACTTTGATGCGAAGCAGCGGCAACGGCAACGGTAGCGGCAACAGGAACAGCGGCGGCGGTGGCGGCGGCGGGCGTGGGAACGCCCGCGGCGGCAGCTCCAGCGGCGGCGGTGGCTACCGCGGTGGCGGCTCCGGCGGCAGCTCCGGCGGCGGTGGCTACCGCGGTGGCGGCAGCGGCTCCGGCGGCAGCGGCTCCGGCGGCGGCTACCGCTCGGGCGGCAGCTCCAGCGGCGGCAGCTCCAGCGGCGGCGGCTACCGCTCGGGCGGCAGCGGCTCGGGCGGCAGCTCCAGCGGCGGCTACCGCAGCGGCGGCGGCAGCGGCTCCGGCGGCGGCTACCCCCGCTCCGGCGGCGGCTACCAGGGCGGCGGCTCCGGCGGCTACCAGGGCGGCGGCTCGGACCGTGACCGCGAGCCGGCACCCCGCATCCGCAACCCCCGCCCCGAGGAGCGTCGCTACGACGTGGGCCCCGAGGGCGAGCGCAACGGCCGCGGCGGTGCCAAGGCGGGCGGCGGCGGTGCCCGCGGCGCGGCCGACGGCAACCGCGGCGGTGCCCGCGGTGACGCGGCGCGCGGTGGTGCCAAGGGCGGCCCGAAGAGCCCCAGGACCCCCGGCATCGGCGGAGCTGGCGGCCCGCGCCGCGGCCCCGGCAGCCGCAGCGGCCAGTCCAAGCCGCGCGAGCTGGAGGCGCGGATCGAGGAGCGCGTGCGCGACCGGTACGCCGACAAGCCCGTGATCAAGACCCCGAAGACCTTCCCCGGCGCGGAGGAGGAGGGCGAGCGCCTGCAGAAGGTCCTCGCCCGGGCCGGCATGGGTTCGCGCCGCGCGTGCGAGGAGCTCATCGAGCAGGCCCGCGTCGAGGTCAACGGCGAGATCGTGCTCTCGCAGGGCAAGCGCGTCCTGCCGAAGGACGAGATCAAGGTCGACGGCCTGACCGTCGCCACCCAGTCGTACCTGTTCTTCGCGCTGAACAAGCCCGCGGGCGTCGTCTCCACGATGGAGGACCCGGACGGGCGCCAGTGCCTCGGCGACTACGTCACCAACCGTGAGACGCGCCTCTTCCACGTCGGGCGGCTCGACACGGAGACCGAGGGCATCATCCTGCTCACCAACCACGGTGAGCTGGCCCACCGCCTCACGCACCCGAAGTACGGCGTGAAGAAGACCTACGTCGCCGCCATCACCGGCCCGCTGCCGCGCGAGATCGGCAAGCGCCTCAAGGACGGCATCGAGCTGGAGGACGGGTACGCCCGCGCCGACCACTTCCGCGTCGTCGACCAGGTCGGCAAGAACTACCTGGTCGAGGTGACCCTCCACGAGGGCCGCAAGCACATCGTCCGCCGCATGATGGCGGAGGCCGGCTTCCCCGTCGAGAAGCTCGTCCGGACCGCCTTCGGCCCGATCGAGCTCGGCGACCAGAAGTCCGGCTGGCTGCGCCGCCTGACCAACACCGAGGTCGGCATGCTCATGAAGGAGGTCGGTCTGTAAGGACCGGCTGCTCCTCCCCGTACGACCCGTCGCACGGCTCTTCGTACGGCTCCTCGTACGACCGAAACCCGCGGTGCCCTCCGGCACCGCGGGTTTCGTGCTTGTGGTGACAGCGGGTTTTCTTTATAGTCAACCTGACTATAAAGAGAGCGGGGGTCGTCATCATGGGATGGCAGACGAGCTGGACCGAGGTCCTCGGATTCGCCACGGGGGCGGCGTGCGTCTGGCTGGTCGCCCGGCAGCACATCGCCAACTGGCCGATCGGCATCGCCAACAACGTCTTCTTCATCGTTCTCTTCGCCCAGGCCGAGCTCTACGCGGACGCCGGGCTGCAGATCGTCTTCATCGCCCTCGCCGCCTACGGCTGGTGGTCCTGGACCCACGGGGGTGGACCAGGAACCGCCGGGGCCCTGCCGGTGCGCCGCACGACGGCCGCCGAATGGACCGTGCTGGGCGCGGCGGGGGCGGTGGGGGTGCTCGGTCTGACGCTCCTGCTGAGCCGCGCCACCGACTCCACCGTCCCGTTCTGGGACGCCGCCACCACCGGGCTCTCGCTCATGGCCACCTACGGGCAGTGCCGCAAGCTCCTGGAGTCCTGGTGGCTGTGGATCGCCGCCGATCTCGTCTACATCCCGCTGTACGCCTACAAGGGGCTCTACCTCACCGCCCTGCTCTACGCCGCCTTCCTCGCCCTGTGCGTGGCCGGACTGCTCGGCTGGCGCCGGGCACTGCCGGCGCGCGGCCCCCGCGAGGCCCTGGGCGTGACGGCATGAGGCACCGCGGAGGAGCGAAGTACGGGCACGGCCTGGTGCTCGGCAAGTTCTATCCGCCGCACGCCGGCCACCACCACCTGGTGCGCACCGCCCAGGACCAGTGCGAGCGGCTGACCGTGCTGGTGTGCGCCGCCTCGGTGGAGTCGGTGCCGCTGGCCGACCGGGTCGCCTGGATGCGCGAGGCGCACCCGGGGGCCGACGTCGTCGGCGCGGTCGACGACATCCCGGTCGACCTGCACGACCCGGCGATCTGGGAGGCCCACATGGCGGTCTTCCGGGGCGCGGTGCGCCGGCAGGTCGACGCCGTCTTCACCTCGGAGGCCTACGGGAGCGAGCTCGCGCGGCGCTTCGGGGCCGAGGAGGTCTGCGTCGACCGGGAGCGCGCCCTCTTCCCGGTGTCCGGGACGGCGGTACGGGCGGACCCGGCCGGGAACTGGGAGTTCCTGGGACCCGCCGTACGGGCCGCCCTGACCCGTCGGATCGTCGTACTCGGCGCCGAGTCCACCGGGACGACGACGCTCTCGCGGGCCCTGGCGGCCCACTGGCGGCGGCGCGGCGGGGTGTGGGCGAAGACGGGCTGGGTCGCGGAGTACGGCCGGCAGTACAGCGAGGAGCGGCTCGCGCAGGCGCGCGCCGCGGATCCGGCGGCGACCTGGGACGACGTGAGCTTCACCTCGGAGGAGTTCCCGGTGATCGCGCGGCGGCAGGACGCCCAGGAGGAGCGGGCGGCCAGGCTGGGCTCTCCGGTGCTCTTCTGCGACACCGACTCCTTCGCCACCGGCATCTGGCACGAGCGGTACACGGGCGGACGCAGCGCGGAGGTCGAGCGGATCGCCGCGGGCACGCACCGGGACCTGTACCTGCTCACCGACCACGCCGGCGTGCCCTTCGAGGACGACGGGCTGCGCGACGGAGAGCACCTGCGGCCATGGATGACCGGCCGGTTCCGGGAGGAACTGGAGCGGACCGGGAGGCGCTTCGCGGTGGTGCGCGGGGACCGGGACGCGCGGCTGGCGGCGGCCGTGTCGGTCGTCGACGAACTGCTCGCGGAGGGCTGGTCCTTCGCGGACCCGCTGCCGGAGCGGGTACGGGAGCAGAGCCGGTGAGCGGCGCCGGACAGGACTACGACCCGCACGCCTTCGAGCCGTTCGCGGTCACCGTCGACCTCGCCGTCCTCACCGTCCGCGGCGGGACCCTGCACGTGCTGCTGATCCGGCGCGGACAGGAACCGTACGCGGGCGCCTGGGCGCTCCCGGGCGGCTTCGTACGGCCACGGGAATCCGCGGAGACGGCCGCCCGGCGCGAACTGGCGGAGGAGACCGGCCTGGCGGCGGACGTCGTCGCCGCCCTGCGCCTGGACCAGCTGCGCACCTACAGCGAGCCGGACCGGGACCCCCGGATGCGGGTCGTCTCGGTGGCCTTCACCGCGCTCGTCCCCGACCTGCCCGAACCGGCGCCCGGGGGCGGCGGGGACGCGGACCGGGCCCGCTGGGTGCCGGTGGGGGAGGCGGGCCCGTCGGCGGGCCTCGCCTTCGACCACGCGGTGATCCTCGCGGACGCCCGGGAACGGGTCGGCGCGAAGCTGGAGTACAGCTGCCTGGCCACCGCCTTCTGCCCGCCCGAATTCACCCTCGGCGAGCTCCAGGCCGTCTACGAGACCGTCTGGAACACCGCCCTCGACCGGCCCAACTTCCGCCGCAAGGTGCTGGCCTCGCCCGGCTTCGTCGAGGCCGTGCCCGGCGCCGCCCGGCTCACCGGCGGCCGCGGGAAACCGGCCGCGCTGTACCGGCCCGGGCCCGCCACCACCCTGCACCCGCCCCTTCTCCGCCCCTCGGAAGGACACACGCGATGACCACGACCACGAAGCGAGCGGCCACGGGCGCCCTGCTCGGACTGGCCCTGGGGGACGCCCTGGGCTTCCCCACGGAGTTCAACGACGTCCCGGGGATCCTGGCCAAGACCGGCCCCTGGCGGTCCATGGCGCTGCCGCGCCCGGCGATCGTCACGGACGACACCCAGATGACGCTGGCCTTCGCCCGGGGCATACGGACCGCCGCGGACCGCGGCCGCGTGGGCCCGCTGCGCCTGGCCCGGCCGGTCCGGGATGAGTTCGTCGACTGGTACCACTCCCCGGAGAACAACCGGGCCCCGGGCAACACCTGCCTGAAGGCCTGCAGCCTGCTGAACCTGCCCGAGCGCGACTGGCGCGACGCAAGCCAGCTCGGCTCCAAGGGCTGCGGCGCGAACATGCGGGTGGCGCCGGCCGGGCTGGTGCCCGGCTGGACGCAGGAGGAGCGGGCCGGCGCGGCCCAGCTCCAGTCGGCCCTCACCCACGGTCACCCGACGGCGCTGGCCGCCTCCGACCTGACGGCCCGCGCGGTGTTCCTGCTGGCGCGGGGCACGGAGGTGACCGGCCTGGTCGGGCAGCTGCGCTCGTACGCCCTGGAGAACCGCACCCGCTACCACGAGCGCTGGCTCGGCGACCTGTGGGCGCGCACGTCCTCCGACGCCTCGCCGGAGTCCTTCATCGCACGCGGCTGGGACGAGTGCCTGGGCGTCCTGGACCGCCTGACGGCGGCCCTGCGCTCGCCCTCCCCCGAAACGGACCCCTGCCTGACGACCGGCGACGGCTGGATCGCCGAAGAGGCCCTCGCCACCGCCCTGCAGTGCTTCCTGCTCTTCCCCGAGGAACCCCTCCTCGCCCTGCGCCGCGCGGCCTGCACGAAGGGGGACTCCGACTCCATCGCCTGCCTGGCCGGCGCCTTCGCGGGCGCCCACCTCGGCGCGGACGTCTGGCCCCGCGACTGGGAGGGCCGCATCGAGTACCGCGACGAACTGCTGGCCTTCGGCGCCCTCTGGGACGAGTGACCGGAGTACCGGACGGCCCTCAGGCGAGGGCCGAGGCGCGGCGGGTGCGGCGCAGGAAGTCCTCCACCCGCGCCAGGTCCGGCGTGTCGGGGAGGGGGCTCCTCGGCAGGGCGGACTCGGACTCGGCCATCAGCCGGTTCATCCAGGCGTCGGCCTCGTCCCAGGTGAGCTCACCGCGACGGACCGCGAGGAGCCGGTCGCGGTAGGGGCCCGCGTCGATCACCAGGCGGCCCGTGCGCAGCAGGTCGCGGCAGGACAGGAGCAGGCGCAGCAGGTGCATGGCGTGCTTCCAGCGCGGGGTGCCGTGGTTGCGGAGGTCTCCCAGGAGCTTGCCGCGCTGGGAGACCGCGTACCCGCTGAAGGTGGTGTGGGCGTGGCGGGAGAGGAACGCCCCGCGGAGCGCGAGGAGTTCCTCGCCCACCGGGGTGAGGTGTTCCACGAGAGGGGAGTGGAGGCACTCCAGGATGTTCGGGTTGGCCCGCAGGGCGAGCTCGCAGAAGCGCTCCAGCTCCCAGGAGAACTCCTCGTCCCGCGGCCCGTCCACGTGCGTCGGGGGCTTGCGCAAACCCCAGAACAGCGGTGTCGGGGCGAGGTAGACACCGCGCCGGTCGGTGTCGCTCGCCTCCGTGGCCAGGCCGAACGCCCTCGAACCCATCACGCACGAGTAGATCGTGTGGTCCTTGACCAGGGTGAGTTCGAGCGGCTCGGGCGTCGGCTTGTCGTTCATCCGGGGAGCCTAGGCGGGCGGTCCGCCGCTACGCGAGCGAGATTTCCCCCGCCGGGGAGACGGTGATCTTCTTCTCCGCCAGCGGCTTGGTGGCCGGACCGTGCGCCACGGCGCCGTCGGCCACCTTGAACTTGCTGCCGTGGCACGGGCAGTCGATGGTGCCGGCGTCCACCTTGTTCACGAGGCAGCCCTGGTGCGTGCACACCGCCGTGAAGCAGCGGAACTCACCGGCCTTCGGCTGCGTGACCACCAGTTTCTGGTCCTTGAGGACCGTACCGCCGCCGACGGGTACGTCGGAGGACTTGAGCAGGGGCTTCTGGGCGGAGGGGGCCGGGGACACCGGCGTGGCCCCGGAGGTCTGTGCCGTGGGCGCGCTGTTGCCCCCGGTCTCCGTCTTCGTCTCGTCGGATCCGCCGCACGCGGTGAGCACGCCGCCTGCGAGGGCGCTCGCTCCGGCCGCGAGTACCGTGCGCCGGGCGGTGCGGATGGGGTCGCTCATGAAATCTCCTCGGGTGATCGCCGGGATGGCGAGAGGCATCCTGGCGCGTGACGGGCCTCAGGCAAACCCCGCCACGCGGCTTCTCAGCCCTCCGGCGGCCAGGGGACGAGTCCGACCGGGGCGCCGGGGGCGCGTACGACCTCCCACACGCGGATCACGGCGTCCCGGTTCAACGGCCCGTGGACGTGCGGATAGCGGGCCCCCGATTCACCCTCGCGGCGGACCCGCGAGGTCAGGGCGAGCTCGTCGAGTTCCACGGCGAGCAGGGTCTCGCGTACGCCGCCGTAGTGGGAGGCGGCGATCGCCAGAGCCGTCTCCCGGTCCGCGGAACAGTGCACGAAACCCTCGGAGTCGAGCGAGGGCGGGGCGTACGGGCGGTCGGGCGCGGCGGTCCAGTCGGCGAGCGGTACGAGGTGGAAGATCATGCCGATCGTTCTACCGCAGCTTCCGCGCGGGCTGCGCCGACTGGCAGCCGGGTCCGGATCGGGTGACATTGTCCGTGTCTCCACGCCGGGTGGCCGCTCTCCGTGCGCCCGGTCCCTCTTGGAAAGGCAGCACCATGGCGGGTAACGACCTCGGCTCCCTTCTCGGCGGCCTCCTCGGCGGCGGCGGACAAGGCGGCAGCGGGGGTGGCGGCGGGGGCAACGTCCTCGGCGCGCTGCTCGGCGCGCTCATGGGCGGCGGTGGCGCCGCCGGCGCCCAGACGGCCGGCGGCGCGGGGAACAATCCGCTGGGCGGACTGATGGACATGCTGACCAAGTCGGGTCTGGCGGACCAGGCCCAGTCGTGGATCGGTACCGGCGAGAACAAGCCGGTCAGCGGCGCGCAGATCGCCGAGGCCCTGCCCGACGAGACGCTGCAGAAGGTCGCCGTGCAGGCGGGCGTCTCCCCGGAGAGGGCCGCCGACCAGATCGCGCAGGAGCTGCCGCAGGCCGTGGACAAGCTGAGTCCCACGGGCTCGCTGCCGAGCGGCTCGCTCGAGGACATCATCAAGCAGCAGCAGCTGTAACCGGCCACCCGCCGGCCCCGGGGCCCGGCCGTCCGTCCCACCCGGCGGACCGCCGGGCCCTCGGACCGTCCGCGCTGGCTACCCTGGGGCGGGCACCGCCGTCGCACACCCCTGGAGCACCCGTGAGAACCGCCGTCGTCATCGGAACCGGACTGATCGGCACCTCCGCGGCGCTCGCCCTCGCCGCCCGCGGCATCGCCGTCCACCTGGCCGACCGCGACCCGGGACAGGCCCGCACGGCCGCCGCGCTCGGCGCCGGCACGGAAGAGGCCTACGAGGGCCGGGCCGACCTCGCGATCATCGCCGTACCGCCGGCGCACGTGGCCGCCACCCTCGCCGACGCGATCGGCCGGGGCCTGGCGCGCGCCTACGTGGACGTCGCCAGCGTCAAGGGCGGACCGCGGCGGGAGCTGGACGCCCTCGGCGTGGACACCGCGGAGTACATCGGTACGCACCCGATGGCGGGCAAGGAGCAGTCCGGGCCGCTCGCCGCCTCGGCGGACCTGTTCGAGGGCCGGCCGTGGGTGCTGACGCCCACCCGGGAGACCGGCCACGAGGTGCTGAACCTGGCGCTGGAACTGGTGGCGCTGTGCCGGGCCGTCCCGGTGGTCATGGACGCCGACGCGCACGACCGCGCGGTCGCCCTGGTCTCGCACACCCCGCAGCTCGTCTCGAGCATGGTCGCGGCACGGCTGGAGGAGGCCGACGAGACCGCGGTGCGACTGTGCGGGCAGGGCATCCGGGACGTGACGCGGATCGCCGCCTCCGACCCGCGGATGTGGGTGGAGATCCTCTCGGCGAACCCGGGCCCCGTCGCGGACGTGCTGGCCGGGATCGCCGCCGACCTGGACGAGACCGTGCAAGCCCTGCGGGGCCTGCAGTCCGCCGACGAGGACAAGCGCCGGGGCGGGGCGGTCGGCATCGAGGACGTGCTGCGCCGCGGCAACGCCGGCCGGGTCCGGGTGCCGGGCAAGCACGGGGCGGCGCCCACGGCGTACGAGACGGTGGCCGTGCTCATCTCCGACCAGCCCGGCGAGCTCGCGCGGATCTTCGCCGACGCCGGGCGGGCCGGGGTCAACATCGAGGACGTACGGATCGAGCACGCGACGGGGCAGCAGGCCGGCCTCGTCCAGCTGATGGTCGAGCCCCGGGCGGTCGCGGGCCTCCAGGCCGAGCTGCGCGAACGCGGCTGGGCGCTGCGCCAGTCGTAGGCCGCCCGGCCGCCCGGCGGGCGGGGGTGAAAAGCCCGGTAACCTGGGGGAGGGGCGCTATTGGCGCGCCCGGACACGTACGCGCAACCAGGAAGGTGCCCGCACCGTGGAAACCGTAGCTCCGTCCGCCGTGATCGTCGCCATCGACGGTCCCTCCGGCACGGGCAAGTCCAGCACTTCCAAGGCCGTGGCCGCCAAGCTCGGGCTGCGCTACCTGGACACCGGTGCCCAGTACCGGGCCATCACCTGGTGGATGATCACCAACGGTGTCGACACCGACGACCCGCAGGCCATCGCCCTCGCGGCGGGCAAGCCGGCCATAGTCTCCGGCACCGATCCGTCCGCGCCCACCATCACCGTGGACGGCCTGGACGCCTCCGGCCCGATCCGGACCCAGGAGGTCACCTCCAAGGTCAGCGCCGTGAGCGCCGTCCCCGAGGTCCGCACCCTGATCACCGAGCTCCAGCGGTCCATCGCCGCCGAAGCGGCCGAGGAGGCCGAGGGGATCGTCGTCGAGGGCCGGGACATCGGCACGACCGTCCTGCCCGACGCCGACCTCAAGGTCTTCCTCACCGCTTCCGCCGAGGCCCGCGCCGCCCGCCGCAGCGGCGAACTGCGCGGCAAGGAGGCCGTGGACCTCGCGGCCACCAAGGAAGCGCTGATCAAGCGCGACGCCGCGGACTCGGGCCGCAAGACCTCCCCGCTGGCCAAGGCCGGCGACGCGGTCGAGGTGGACACCACCGACCTCAGCCTCGACCAGGTCATCGAGTGCGTCGTGACCCTGGTGGAGGAGAAGCGGGCGGGCCGCAAGTGAGTGGTACGCCCTCCTTCAAGGGAGCGGCGGTCGGCCGGCGGATCGGCATCGGGCTCATGTACGGCCTCTGGCGGCCGCGGGTGCTGGGGGCCTGGAAGGTCCCCGCCGCCGGCCCCGTCATCCTGGCCGTGAACCACTCGCACAACATCGACGGCCCCATGGTCATGGGCACCGCCCCCCGGCCGCTGCACTTCCTGATCAAGAAGGAGGCGTACGTCGGCCCGCTCGGCCCCTTCCTCGAAGGGATCGGGCAGGTGAAGGTGGACCGGTCCGGAGCCGACCGCGGCGCCATCAGCCGCGCGCTGGGCGTCCTGGAGAACGGCGGGGCCCTGGGGATCTTCCCCGAGGGCACCCGGGGCGAGGGCGATTTCGCCTCGCTGCGCGCGGGCCTCGCGTACTTCGCGGTCCGCGCCGGCGCGCCCATAGTGCCGGTCGCCGTCCTCGGCAGCACCGAGGGACGCGGCCGTGTCGTCAAGGCGCTGCCGCCGCTCGGGAGCAGGGTCGACATCGTCTTCGGCCATGCCTTCGACGCCGGGGACGGCAGTGGCCGCCGAACCCGTACCGCGCTCGACCAGGCCACCGTACGCATCCAGGACCGGCTGACCGCCCACCTGGCCGACGCCAAGCGCCTCACCGGGCGCTGAGCGAGACTTGACCTAGTAGTGGAACCGCGCTGCGCGGGCCCCACCGATCACCACGAACGACGAGGAACGGACTTCATGAACGACCAGCACGACCACGGAGCACTTGGCGATGCCGAGTACGCGGAGTTCATGGAGCTCGCCGCGGAAGAGGGCTTCGACATCGAGGACGTCGAAGGCGCGATCGAGGAAGCCGGCCACGGCCCGCTGCCCGTTCTCGCCGTCGTCGGCCGGCCGAACGTCGGCAAGTCGACCCTGGTGAACCGGATCATCGGCCGCCGCGAGGCGGTCGTCGAGGACAAGCCCGGTGTCACCCGCGACCGCGTCACCTACGAGGCCGAGTGGGCCGGCCGCCGGTTCAAGGTCGTCGACACCGGCGGCTGGGAGCAGGACGTCCTCGGTATCGACGCCTCCGTCGCCGCCCAGGCCGAGTACGCCATCGAGACCGCCGACGCGGTCGTCTTCGTCGTGGACGCCAAGGTCGGCGCCACCGACACCGACGAGGCCGTCGTCCGGCTGCTGCGCAAGGCCGGCAAGCCCGTCGTCCTGTGCGCCAACAAGGTCGACGGCCAGAGCGGCGAGTCCGACGCGGCCTCCCTGTGGTCCCTGGGCCTCGGCTACCCGCACCCGGTCTCCTCCCTGCACGGCCGCGGCACCGGCGACATGCTCGACGCCGTCCTCGAGGCCCTCCCGGAGGCGCCCGCGCAGACCTTCGGCACCGCCGTCGGCGGTCCCCGCCGGATCGCGCTCATCGGCCGCCCGAACGTCGGCAAGTCCTCCCTCCTGAACAAGGTCGCCAAGGAGGACCGCGTCGTCGTCAACGAGATGGCCGGCACCACCCGCGACCCGGTCGACGAGCTGATCCAACTCGGCGGGGTCACCTGGAAGTTCATCGACACCGCAGGCATCCGCAAGAAGGTCCACCTCCAGCAGGGCGCCGACTACTACGCCTCGCTGCGTACGGCCGCCGCCGTGGAGAAGGCCGAGGTCGCGGTCATCCTCATCGACACGACCGAGAACATCAGCGTCCAGGACCAGCGCATCATCACCATGGCCGTCGAGGCCGGGCGCGCGATCGTGATCGCCTACAACAAGTGGGACGACCTCGACGAGGAGCGCCGCTACTACCTCGAGCGCGAGATCGAGACCGAGATGCAGCAGGTCGCCTGGGCACCCCGGGTGAACGTCTCGGCGCTCACCGGCCGCCACATGGAGAAGCTGGTCCCGGCGATCGAGACCGCGCTCGCAGGCTGGGAGACGCGTGTCCCGACCGGTCGCCTGAACGCCTTCCTCGGCGAGGTCGTCGCGGCCCACCCGCACCCGATCCGCGGCGGCAAGCAGCCCCGCATCCTGTTCGGCACCCAGGCGGGCAGCAAGCCGCCGCGGTTCGTGCTCTTCGCCTCGGGCTTCCTGGAGCACGGCTACCGGCGGTTCATCGAGCGCCGCCTGCGCGAGGAGTTCGGCTTCGAGGGAACCCCGATCCACATCTCGGTCCGCGTGCGCGAGAAGCGCGGCGCGCAGCACAAGCGAAAGATGTAGTGGCGGTACGCCGGGGCTAGTGGCCCCGGCGCGGAGCGGGCGGCAGGGCCGCCGGGACGTGGTGCGTCCCGGTCTGGTGCTGTCGCCCGTTCGCGTATCCGGTACTCGCGGAGGCGCCCGCGTACGCGTGCTGCGGCTGCGGGGTGGAGGAGGGCTGCCACGCGTTCGCGGGCTGCCAGGAGGAACCGTTCCAGCCGGCGGCGTAGGAGGCGCCCGAGCCGACGCCGTACGTGCCGGAGCCGACGCCGTACGTGCCGGAGCCCGCGGGATACGCGCCCGAGCCGGCGGGGTACGCGCCCGAGCCGTACGCGCCGCCGTAGGAGAAGGCCGTGAAGCCGAGGTGCTCTTCGCCCGTGCGGTCGCCCGGCAGGGCCCGGAAGGCGCGCAGGTACTCCGAGTACAGCGTGTCGTAGATGGGGGTGTGCGAGGCGGCCGGAGCGCTGTCCAGCTCCCGTACGGGGCGCGTAGGGGGTCCGCTGCTCGGATAGGACGGGGCGCGGGAGACATCGTAGGAATGCACGTATCAGCCAACGAAACCAGCGCCCCACGGATGCGGGGTCGCGGGGCGGAAAACGCAGATCGCCGGGGGTGCGCGGGACGGACCGCGCACCCCCGGCGCACGCCGCCCGGCCCCCTGGAGGGGGGAGCGGACGGCCGTTCCCGGGATGGAAGGGTTGTCAGGCTCGGGCGGGCTCTCCGGGGCCTCGGGGCCGCCGGGGACCGCCGTGGCGTCAGGCGCCCGGGGTGCCCGCCAGCGGCATCGAGGCGGCCACGAGCTTGCCGTTGCGGGCGGCCTTGTCCAGGGCGTCGCGGAGCAGGTCCTCGCGGGGCTGCTGGCCGATGGAGTCGACGGGGGCGGCGTAGACGAGGACACGCTGCGTCTTGTTGACGGCGGCCCGCCAGCCGTCGGTGACCGACAGCGGCCGGTGCGCCTGCCACCAGGCGACCTGGCCGGGCTGGAGCACGGAGTGCAGCTGGCCGGCGGCGAGCAGGATCGACCAGCCGCCGAGCGGGGACGGCAGCTCCTCGGTGTCCGTGACGGGGACGAAGCCCTGCTCGATGAGGAGCGGGAGGAAGTCGTCGCCGGGGCCCGTGGTACCGGGGCGGGCGATGGGCGCGGTGGGCTCCACGACCAGGGCGGGGTGCAGCTCGCCGTTGATGAGGATCAGGCCGCTGGTGATGCCGAGGACCGCCTGGCCGCCGGGCACGGACTGGGGGACGTCGCCGGCCGGGGAGACCGGGGCGGGGCTGTCGCCGGTGATGGAGCGGACGGCGCCCTGGAGGTCGGCCTCGGGTACCGAGACGACCTGCGAGGGGATGCAGCCGGCGTGGGCGAAGGCGAGGACCGCGGTCTCGTCGCCGACGAACAGCACGGTGCTGGTCTGCTCGCGCTCGGAGTCGCCGGGGGTGCGGCAGGAAGTGCAGTCGTAACTGCCCGGGGACCCGTCTCCGGCGAGCAGCCGCTCGGCCTCCTCGTCGCCGATCTCGGCACGTACCTCATCACTGACTTCGAGCATGCGCGGCACGGGGTGGCTCCTCGGACTAGGCGTGCGGGGCCGGGGGGTTCCGGCTCGCCGGGCTCAACGGGGGAGCGGCGGCCGGGGTCACGCCGTTTGAGGGAACGGAATCGAACCGGACCCCCGAAGGAGTGAACGGTCCGACCGGGTCGTTGCTTTGTGTCAACTGTTGTTTGATCGTGTGCAGTTGGTGGCGGATGCTGGCCGTTTGGCCGGTGGGCCGAGCGGGTGGGCGGCCGCGCGGCGCGGTGTGTTGGGACGAAGGCCGCTACGGGGGCTGCGTAGCGTGACGCGATGCGCAACTTCGGGGTTCCGGGTGGTGTGGGCGCGGCGGCGCTGCTGCTCGTACTGGCGGCGGTGACGGCCGGGACCGGGGCGGCCGCGGCCGTCGCGCCGCCCCCTCCCCGGCCGGGCGCGGCCGGGCGGGCGGCGGACTGCGGGCCCGGGGGGACGTGGCCGTGGGACTGCGTGGCCGACTGCGAGAGCGGTGGCCGGTGGGCGGTGAACACGGGCAACGGGTTCTACGGGGGACTGCAGTTCTGGCAGCCGACGTGGGAGGAGCACGGCGGCCTGCTCTTCGCGCCGAGGGCGGACCTTGCCACGCGGGAGCAGCAGATCAGGGTGGCGGAGGACGTGTTGGGCAGCCAGGGCTGGGAGGCCTGGCCGGTGTGCGCGACGCGGTACGGGCTGGCGGGGCGCGCGCACGCGGTGCGCGCCGGGGACACCTTGGTCGAGATCGCGCGCAGGCACCGGGTGGCGGGGGGCTGGCAGGCGCTGTACGCGGCGAACCGGACGGTGATCGGCGCGCGGCCGGAGGCCCTGGAGGTCGGGACCCTCCTGGCCCTGCCGCCCCCGGTCCCCGCCCCCGCGCCGGTACCGGAGCCGCTACCGGCCGGGCCAACCCCCGTTGCGACGCCCTCCGTGGCGGCCCCGGCTCCGTCCGTCCCCGCCCCGACCTCCTCGGTCCCGACCCCGACCCCGTCCGTCCCGACCCCGTCCGTCCCCGCCCCGACCTCCTCGGTCCCGACCCCGACCCCGTCCGTCCCGACCCCGTCCGTCCCCGCCCCGACCTCGTCCGTCCCGACCCCGACCTCGTCCGTCCCCGCCCCGACCTCGTCCGTCCCGACCCCGTCCACCCCCGCCCCGACCCCGTCCGCACCCGCGGCCGCCCCGCCCGCGGTCCCGGACCCGACGCGCTGATCTGACGGACGGTCCGGGCGCGGGAGCCGGTGCGGGGCCCCGCCCCCTACCGGCAGACTGCGGGGATGCTTGAGACCTCCGCGCGGCTGCTGCGCCTGTTGTCGCTGTTGCAGGCCCATCGGGAATGGACCGGGCCCGACCTGGCCGAGCGGCTCGGCGTGACACCGCGGACCGTGCGGCGCGACGTGGACCGGCTGAGGGAGCTCGGCTACCCCGTCAACGCCAGCCCGGGGACCGGGGGCGGCTACCAGTTGGGGGCCGGGGCCGAACTGCCGCCGCTGCTGCTCGACGACGACGAGGCGGTCGCCGTGGCCGTCGGGCTGCGCACCGCCGCCGGAAACGGCGTCGAGGGGATCGGGGAAGCCTCCGTACGGGCGCTGGCCAAGCTGGAGCAGGTACTGCCGTCCCGGCTGCGCGGGCGGGTGTCCGCGCTGAACCGGTTCACGGTGCCGCTGCTGAGGGGGCCGGGGGCTGCCACGGTCGACCCGGGCGTGCTGACCGAGCTGGCAGGCGCCTGCCGTGACGCCGAGCGGCTGCGCTTCGAGTACCGGGACCACGGGGGCGCCGTCTCCCGCCGCACCGTCGAGCCGCACCGGCTGGTGTGCACAGAGCGTCGCTGGTACCTCGTGGCCTGGGACCTCGACCGGGGGGACTGGCGGACCTTCCGGGCCGACCGGATCGAGCCCAGGCCCCCGCACGGCCCGCGTTTCACCCCGCGCCCGGCGCCCGCCGAGGACCTCGCCGCGTACGTGTCCGAGGGCATCGGGCGGCGGGTGTACGCGGCCCGGGCCGTGGTCCGGCTCCGGGTGCCGGCGGCCGAGGCCGCGCGGATCGTCGGGCCGGCCGGCGGGGCCTTGGAGCCCCTCGACGACGAGAGCTGTCTCCTGCGGACGGGGGCGGTAAACCTCGATGTCCTGGTGATTCACATCATGCTGATCGGGTGTGAGTTCGAAGTCGTCGAGCCGGTCGAGCTGAGGGACCGGATCAGAGCCGCGCGAGATCTCCTCGGCAGGTCCCTGGAACCTCGCGAAGGGGCCCCGGAAGTGAAGAAGATGTAAGGAAGCGGAGGGGGTCGGGCGCAGGGTCGGAACAGAATTCCGCAGAGTTCGGGGGGAATTCGAAAAAGAATTCCCCCCGGGCGCGCCGCGGGCCGGAAAAGGAATGCGCCGCCGAACTCGCGGGCGGAACGACTGTAGATGACTCGTGACACAAGCGTGACCCGGTACGGAGGAATCCCAGGGCGCGCCGCTGACGGCGCGGACCCGCGGCGGCCGCGGGACGACGAAGGCGGGCCCCGGTCGTCGACCGGGGCCCGCCGTGAACGCGGAGGGTGTGCGTACCGTCCGGGTCAGCCGCCGGTGGCCGGACGGGCCGCCGCGCCGCGCGAGGGCGCGCGCTCGGCGTGGGCCGGGCGGCGGCTGCCGGCCGGGGTGGCCGGGGTCCGCTCGGACCGGATCAGGTGCGGGCGGGTGGTGACGTGGAGGGCGGGGCGGGCCGCCGGGTGGTGTGCGGCCGCCGGGGAGGGAGCCGCCGGCGGGGCCGGCGCGGCGGGCTCCTGCGCCTCGGCGGGACCCGCGGCCGGCTCGGCGGCGCGCTGGAGCCGCCACTTGCCGCCGGCGGAGAGCAGCGGGACGAGCACGCCGGTGAGGGGCTCGGGCACCTGCCCGGCCTCCACGAGGGAGCGCAGCCGCGCGCGGAGCTCGAACACGTAGGCCTCGACCTGGGCGATGAGCGGCTCGCACCACGGCAGGGCCAGCAGTACGAGCAGACCGGCGGACCAGCCGAGCAGGACGTCGCTGACCCAATGGGTGCCGAGGTACACGGTGGTGGCGCCGACGCTCAGCGAGACCACGGCGGAGACCACGGACAGCACGCGCCGGGTGACCACGGTCGAGGCCAAGTAGGCCAGGATTCCCCAGGTCACGACGGCGTTGGCGGTGTGGCCGGAAGGAAATATATCGCCGCCCGCGAAGAGTTCGGCGGAGCCGATCTGCGTCGCGTAGTGGGGGCCGAGGCGCCCGAGGCCGAGCTTCACGGCGCCGACGGTGACGTTGAGCAGCAGCAGTGCCACGCCGAGGGTGATCAGCGGGCGCAGGGTGTGCTGGCGCCAGGAGCGCCAGCCCAGCCATGCGGCGACCATCACCGCGGTGGGTCCGCGCTGGCCCAGGACGACGAGGTAGTCGAGGAAGGCGTGCAGTTGCGGCCACTGCTCGTAGGGCCGGAAGAACATGACCTGCCAGTCCAGGCGGACGAGCCAGGAGGTGGTCAGGACCGCCACGACGATCGCGAGGTAGAAGCCGAGGGTCGCTCCGAGGAGCACGACGCGGTGCCGGCTCATCCGCGGTGTTTGCAGATGAGCCGGTCGCTCTGGTTCCCGGTCCAGCCGGGCGAACACCCGCTCCAGTCTGGGCAGGATTTGGTCGGTACGCACTCAATCGACGTTACCGCGCGCCGAAGGGCACCCCGGGCGAATCGCGGGCTTTGTGATGACCATGTGATGTGGAGTTGGTCTCACGCGGGCCTTAATTCCCATTATTCGGCCATTGGTTGGAGCCGTTTCGGTCCCTTGGTCCTACCATTTCCCCGCGTGCTCACCCGGGGTTTATGGCGGTCAGTCAATTCCTTTGCTCAAAGATGGATCGGAACGATCCCTTCCGTGATCTCGGCCTGCGCGGGCGCCTACGGAGGACCCGAGCCGTTCAGCCAGAAGGCCCCGTACACCGCCGAGACCACGGCCAGCGCCGCCGCCACCGCGGCCGCCCGGCCCGTCCGCCACCCGGCCAGCGCCACCGCCGGCGGGAACAGCAGGGGGAAGGCGGGCAGCAGCAGCCGGGGCTTGGAGCCGAAGTACCCCGACGCGCACAGGGCCAGCGCCACCACGATCCCGCAGTACACCAGCAGGGGCACGGGCTGGCGCCGGCGTACGCAGAGCGCGTACAGCCAGAGCACCAGCGCGACCCCCGCGATCAGCCCGATCCCGGCCGGGAACGCCGGCGAGGCCAGCCGCGCCCCGATGAACCGCGCGAAGGCCCAGCCGCCGTCGAAGCCGTTGCCCCAGCCGGCCTGGACGTCCAGGTAGCCGGCCGGGCCGCCGCCGGTGCGGGCGCCGACCCACAACGCGTAGCCCGCCGCGCCGAGCGGGGCCAGCAGGACTCCCGCGGCCATCCGCCAGGATCGCTCCCCGCGCCGGACCGCCAGGGCGGCGGCCACCCACACCGCGGCCACGACCGCCGCTCCGACCGGGCGGGTCAGCCCCGCCCCGGCCGCGAGCAGGCCCGCGATCGGCCAGTGCCCGCGCAGGACCCCGTACAGGCTCCAGACGGCGAGCGCGGTGAACAGGGACTCGCTGTACGCCATCGACTGCACGATCGCGACGGGCAGGGCGGCCCAGAGCGCGACGGCGAGCACCCCCGCCCGGCGGCCGTGGAGCAGGTCGGCGACCGCGAAGATCCCCCAGGCCGCGGCGAGGCCGGCGAGCGCCGACACCACCAGGCCCGCCGACCCGTGGCCGAGGCCGGTGACGGCCGAGACCAGCCGTTCCAGCCAGGGCAGCAGGGGGAAGAAGGCCAGGTTGGAGTGGACGTCGCCGTTCGGGAGAGCGACCTCGTACCCGTACCCCTCGGCGGCGACGCGGGCATACCAGAGGGAGTCCCAGCGCGCCGACAACAGCGTGTGCGCGCTGCTGTCGGCCACCGCACCCCACACCGCGAGCACGGCCAGCCCGAAGAGCCGTACCGCGGCGAAGACGGCCAGGGCGGGCGCGGCCCGGCGCAATCCAAGATCTTTCACGGGCATGATTATCGACGGCGGGACAGCGCCCGAGCGGGCACGCCGGGCGAAGGCCGACGGGCGGGGCCGCGGGTGTACGCGTGCGGGCGGGCGCGCGTGCGCACCCGCGGGGAAGGGAGGGGTGGCGTGAAACGAGTGGCGCACACCACAGCGGAGCCCGCGCCGGGATGAGAGCTTGACCACGTGTCGGACAGCCGAACTCGCGTACGCTGACCCTTCACTCGCATGTCGACGCCGGACCCCGCAGGACGCCACCGACCCCTCTCGTGGCTCGAAGACGCCGGTCCGCCGAGTGCGAGGGACCACCTGGGAGGTACATGCATGTCGGGGACGAACGTGGCCGGCGACAGGAACCCTTCCCCCTGGCAGCGACTGCGGCGACTCGGCGCGGCCTCCGGCGGGGCCAACCGCTGGGCCGTCCTGGCCGTCCTGTGCGTGAGCCTGGTGCTCGTCGCGCTCGACGCGACGATCCTGCACGTCGCCGTCCCCTCCGTCACCGAAGACCTGCGGCCCGGCCCGATGGAACTGCTGTGGATCGTCGACGCCTACCCGCTCGTGTGCGCCGCCCTCCTGATCCTCTTCGGCACCCTCGGTGACCGCGTAGGCCGGCGCCGCGTCCTGCTCCTCGGCTACGGGCTCTTCGGCGCGGCCTCGGCCGTGGCCGCCCTGGCCGACAGCGCGCAGGTCCTCATCGGCGCCCGGGCCCTGCTCGGCGTCGGCGGCGCGATGATCATGCCGGCCACCCTGTCGATCCTGCGCCAGGTCTTCCCCGACCGGCGCGAACGGGCCCTCGCCATCGGCATCTGGACCGCCGTCGCCGCCATCGGCGCGGCCGGCGGACCGGTCCTCGGCGGCTTCCTGGTCCAGCACTTCTGGTGGGGCTCGGTCTTCCTCATCAACATCCCGCTGATGATCCTCATCCTGCCGCTCGGCCGGTGGATCCTGCCCGAGTCCAAGGGGTCCTGCGACGGTCCGTGGGACGTGCTCGGCGCGCTCATGGCCGCCGGCGGAGTGCTCGGCGCGGTCCTCGGCGTCAAGCGGATCGGCGCGGAACGCCAGCTCGCCGACCCCGGAGCGCTGATCCCGCTGCTGGTCGCGGCGGCCCTGCTGGTGCTGTTCGTCCGCCGGCAGAAGCGGCGCGCGCACCCGCTGATCGACATGCGGATGTTCTCCCGGCCGGCCTTCACCACGTCGGTGGGCTGCATCGTCCTGGCGATGCTGGCGCTGGTCGGGCTGGAGCTGATCGCCGTCCAGTACCTGCAGCTGGTGCTGAACCTGAGCCCGCTGGAGACCGGGCTGCGGCTGCTGCCGCTCACCTTCGCCGCGATGGCGGCGGGCGCCACCGGCTCGTACACGCTGGCCCGGACCGGGCCCCGGCGGATGGTGTCGCTGGGCTTCGTGCTCACCGCCTTCGCCGTGCTGCTGCTGACCCTCATGGGCCAGCACGACCGGCCGGTGCTCCTGACGGTGGGCTTCGTCCTGCTCGGCTTCGGGCTGCAGACCACGCTGTTCGCGGCCTACGAGTCGATGCTGAGCGAGGCGCCGGCGGCCACCGCGGGCGGCGCGGCCTCGATAGGCGAGACCTCCTACCAGCTGGGCGCGGGCATGGGCATCGCGCTGCTCGGCAGCGTGATGAACGCGGCCTACGCGCCCGGCCTGGCCCGGGTGCCGGGCGTGAGCGCCGCCGAATCGGCGGGCGCCGCGCACTCGCTGGGCGAGGCCTACCAGATCGCGGCGCGCCTCGGCGGCCCCGCGGGGGACTCGCTCTACGCGGCGGCCCGGCACTCCTTCGTGCACGGTCTGCACGTGACGCTGCTGGTGAGCGCGGTCCTGCTGTTCGCGGGGGCGGCGATGGCCCTGAGGCTGCCGCGGGCCATGGAGTGCGCGGAGCCCGGGAGCGGGCCCGAGGCCGGGCCGGTACGCGTGCCCGCGCAGACGGGGGCCGGGCCGACCCCGGGCGCGCGGATCCCGGCGCAGTCCGCGGCCGAGCCCGGCCGTGATCCGGCGGTCGGCCACCCGGCCTGACACCGGACCCGACGCCGGCCCGCCGGCCCGGCCGGGGAAAGCCGGGGGTGGACCCGGGGCCGGGGCACGGACAAACTTGCAGCGCTAGGTTCCACCGTCCGGCCTGCCAGGAGGCGCTCCGTGTCCTTCGTTCCCACCGATCCGCTCGGGCTCGACGAGCTCCTCACGCCCGAGGACCTCGCGATCCGCGACACCGTCCGCGACTGGGCCGCCGACCGCGTACTGCCGCACATCGCCGAGTGGTACGAGAACGGCGAGCTGCCCGACATCCGCGAGCTCGCCAAAGAGCTCGGAGCGCTCGGAGCCCTCGGGATGTCGCTCCAGGGATACGGCTGCGCCGGCGCGAGCGCCGTCCAGTACGGGCTCGCCTGCCTGGAACTGGAAGCCGCCGACTCGGGGATCCGCTCACTGGTCTCCGTGCAGGGGTCGCTCGCGATGTACGCGATCTGGAAGTACGGCTCCGAGGAGCAGAAGCAGCGCTGGCTGCCCGGCATGGCCGCGGGCGAGCTCATCGGCTGCTTCGGACTGACCGAGCCGGACGTCGGCTCCGACCCGGGCGCGATGCGTACGTACGCGAAGCGCGACGGCACCGACTGGGTGCTCAACGGGCGCAAGATGTGGATCACCAACGGAAGCGTCGCGTCGGTGGCCGTGGTGTGGGCGCAGACCGACGAGGGGATCCGCGGGTTCGCCGTACCCACGGACAGCGCCGGCTTCTCCGCGCCCGAGATCAAGCACAAGTGGTCCCTGCGCGCCTCGGTCACCAGCGAGCTGGTCATGGACGACGTACGGCTGCCCGCCGACGCGGTGCTCCCGGGCGTCAGGGGCCTCAAGGGGCCGCTCGGCTGCCTCAGCCACGCGCGGTACGGGATCGTCTGGGGATCCATGGGCGCGGCCCGTGCCAGCTTCGAGGCGGCACTGGACTACGCGAAGACGCGCGAGCAGTTCGGGCGGCCGATCGGCGGGTTCCAGCTCACCCAGGCCAAGCTCGCCGACATGGCGCTGGAGCTCCACAAGGGGATCCTGCTCGCCCACCACCTCGGCCGGCGCATGGACGCGGGCACCCTGCGCCCGGAGCAGATCAGTTTCGGCAAGCTCAACAACGTCCGCGAGGCCATCGAGATCTGTCGCACCGCGCGGACGATCCTCGGTGCCAACGGGATCTCGCTCGAGTACCCCGTGATGCGGCACGCCACCAACCTCGAATCGGTCCTCACCTACGAGGGCACCGTCGAGATGCACCAGCTGGTGCTGGGCAAGGCGCTCACCGGGCTCGACGCCTTCCGTTAGGCCAGGGAGGACCGGGGGAACCGGAGGCGGCCGGTGAGGGCCTCGCTCAGCTCTGGTTGAAGAAGTCGCGTGAGCGGCCGCCGGACTCGCCGCTCACGATCTGGGTGTCGGCCGGGGTCAGCAGGAAGACCCTGGTCGCCACCCGCTCGATCGAACCGCGCAGGCCGAAGGTCAGACCGGCCGCGAAGTCGACCACACGCTTCGCGTCGCCCGGGTCCATCGACGACAGGTTCACGATGACCGGGACGCCGTCACGGAACAGCTCGCCGATGCCGCGGGCGTCACGGAAACCGTCCGGCGTGACCGTCGCGATGCGGCGGCCCTGCTCGACGGCGGACTCCGACGCCACCTTGACGCGCGGGTCCGTGACCCACTGCTCGCCGGGGCCGACCACCGAACCCCCCTGCGGGGCCTCCGCGTAGTCGTCGTCGTAGTAACGCTCGTCGTCGCTGTCCTCTACGAGACCCAGCCAGGCACTCGCCTTGCGCACCGAACCCATGGACGCCTCCTTTCATCGCGGTCAGTCTGTCTTCTCTTCCGCGTCCCTATCGTCGTCCATGATGCTGACAACGCGCCAAGTGGATAGTCGCCGCGCAGGGGTTTCGTGACGGTACTGGTGCAGAACATCCGTTGCACGGTCAAGGATCCTGGCGGCTGCCGCTGCTGACTGAGTGAAAATACGACGAGTGCCGCCGTGCGGGTGACCGAGGGGGACGTACGGGTGAAGCTCCGTGCTCGCTACGATGCCCGTCGAGCACGCGTATGACACACCGGGGGATCATCATGTTCGGCATCGTCAGGCCCTGCACGCACCGGCTGGGGGAGCGGTTCAAGGCGGAGTGGACGGCCCATCTGTGCGGGCTGTGCCTGGCACTTCGGGGTGACCACGGCCAGTTCGCGAGGATCGTCACCAACTACGACGGGCTCCTCGTCTCCGTCCTGACGGATGCTCAGTCCGGGCCCGCCGCGAGCGGCCGGCGCACCGCCGGACCCTGTCCCCTGCGCGGGATGCGCACGGCGACGGTGGCCCAGGGCGAGGGGGCCAGGCTCGCCGCCGCCGTCTCGCTCGTACTGGCCTCCGCGAAGGTCCGGGACCACGTGGCCGACCGGGACGGGCTGTTGGCCCGCGCCCCGATCGCCCTCGCCGCGCGCCGGGTGGCCCGGGGCTGGGACCGGGCCGGCGCCCGCACCGGGGCCTCCCTCGGCTTCGACACGGGCGTGCTCGTCGACGCCGTGGACCGGCAGGCGGGCATCGAGACCCTGGCCGGCATCGGCACGCCGGTGCTCGTGGTGACCGAACCGACCGAGACCGCGACGGCCGCCGCCTTCGCCCATACCGCGATCCTCGCCGCCAAGCCAGGCAACGCCCCCGCGCTCGCGGAGGCGGGCCGCTACTTCGGCCGGCTCGCGCACCTGCTGGACGCCGTCGAGGACCAGGCCCGCGACGCGGCGGAGGGTGCCTGGAACCCGCTGACCGCCACCGGAACCTCCCTCGCCGAAGCGCGCAGGCTCTGCGACGACGCGCTCCACGGCATCCGGCTGGCACTGCGCGAGGCGGAGTTCACCGACGCCGGCCTGGCCCACCGGCTGCTCGTGCACGAGCTGCGCACCTCGGTGGACCGGGCCTTCGGGACCGCGGGCTGTGCCCACACCGTGACGGACTCCGTCGGGCAGGGCGGCTTCGGCCCGCCCCCGGTCGGCTTCGGCCCGCCGCCGCCCCCGCAGAAGCCGCGCCGCGGGCTGCTGGCCGGCTGCGCCGTGGCCATAGGACTGTTCTGCACCTGCCAGCTGTGCTGCACGGAACACGAGGGCCCGTGGTCCCGCGAGAAGAAGGAGGCGTGGTGCGACAACTGCGACTGCGGAAACTGTGACTGCGGAGGCTGCGACTGCGGGTGCGGCGACTGCTGCTGCTGTCCCTGCGACGGCTGCTGAGGGACTTTCGGCTCGGCTCGCCCCCGCCTCCATTCCGCCGGTACCGCGCCTCGACCGCGGCTCCGCCGAGACTCCACCGCGCCCCGCCGGGACTCCACCGCACTCCGCCGGGACTCCGCCGAGGCTCCACCGCGGCTCCGCGCAGGCCCGGACGGCGTACCTCGCGGTTTCCGGCGGGTCCGGCGTGGAAGGGTTGAGCGGCATGAGCGCTGACGCAGACGACGCGGACGATCCGGCCACCGCCTGGAAGCGGTGGCACGAGCACCGGGTGGCCACGGTGTCCGCCCCCTACGGGCCCCTCTCGCTGACCGGCACCCACTGGCTCGCCGACTACCCGGAAGGTCGAATTCCGGCCGTTCCGGGCCGCTGGCTCGTCACCGGCGGAGGGGTGGCCCTGACCGCGGCCCCGCAGGACGGGATCCGCCTGGACGGCGAGCCCCTCGACGGTGGCGCGGTTCTCGCCGCCGACGATGCCCCGCCCTCGCACTCCCGGGTCGCCGCCGGCGACGTACGCCTGGTCGTGCTCCGGCGCGAAGGGGACTGGGCGGTACGCGTCTTCGACCCCGCCGCCCCGGGCCGCGCGGCCTTCACCGGGATCGAGGCCACGCCGTACGACCCGGCCTACGCCGTGCCGGGGCACTTCCGCTCCTACGGCGAGGAGCGGACCGTCCAGGTGGAGAACGCCGACGGACGTTCGCGAGGGCTGGGGCTCGGAGGCGAGCTCAGCTTCGATTTCGGGGGCGCCCGCCACGCCCTCCAGGTCTCCGTGGACGCGGAGGACGGCGGTCTCTGGGCCGTCATCGGTGATGCGACGGGGGGCCGGTCCAGTTACCGCTTCCGTTTCCTGAGGCCCGGAACCCCTGCGGCCGACGGCTCGATCGCCGTGGACCTCAACCGGGTCCAGCTGCCGCCCTGCGCCTTCGCGGACCACTTCGTCTGCCCGTTCCCGCCGCCCGGGAACACCCTGCCCTTCGAACTCGCGGCGGGTGAGAGGCGGCTGAAAGGCGCCCTTGCCCACGCCATGTGAGGCCAGCACACTCCCGACAGCGTCTCTCGGGGCTTGTCAGGGGCACGACGAAAGGCCTTGCGCCGTCGTGCTCCGGGCAGCCCTCCACGGGCTCCGGCACCCCACTACGGCCGGGCCCCCGATCCCCTCGGAGGACGACAAGTGAGGATCACCCGCATCATCCGCTCCAAGCTCTTCGCCGCGGCCACCGGCATGGCGGCCGTCGCCACCCTCGCGGCCCCCATCACCGCGCACGCGGACAGCGGCCTCAGCGCCGACCGGCTCGCCTCGGTCGGAGCCTCGGTGCTGCGCGCCGACGTGGCCGGCACCGCCTGGCACACCGACCCCGCCACCGGGACCCTCGTGGTCACCGCGGACTCCACCGTCTCGGCCTCGGACATCGCGAGGATCCGCCGCGAGGCAGGAGCGGACGCGGCCGCGCTGCGCATCGAGCGGACCCCCGGCAAGCTGACCAAGCTGCTCTCCGGCGGGGACGCCATCTACGCGTCCAGCTGGCGCTGCTCGCTCGGCTTCAACGTGCGCAGCGGCAGCACGTACTACATCCTGACCGCCGGTCACTGCACCGACGGCGCGGGCACCTGGTGGAGCAACTCCTCGCACACCACCGTCATCGGGTCCACGGTCGGCTCCAGCTTCCCGACCAACGACTACGGCCTGATCAAGTACGCGAGCAACTCCCCGGTGCCCCCCGGCACCGTCGGGAGCCAGGACATCACCAGTGCCGTCAACGCCACCGTCGGCCTGGCCGTGAAGCGGCGCGGCTCCACCACCGGCATCCACAGCGGCTCGGTGACCGGCCTCAACGCCACCGTCAACTACGGCGGCGGCGACATCGTCTACGGGATGATCAGGACCAACGTCTGCGCCGAGCCCGGCGACAGCGGCGGCCCGCTCTACTCCGGCACCCGTGCGGTGGGCCTCACCTCGGGCGGCAGCGGCAACTGCTCCTCGGGCGGCACCACGTTCTTCCAGCCGGTCGTCGAAGCGCTCAACGCGTACGGGGTCAGCGTCTACTAGACCCATGCGCCCCCGCCGCACCCCTGGACGTCCTCCCGCCTTCTGGGAGGATGTCCAGGGCGTACGTGCCTACGGGGGAGGCAGGTTTCCACATGAAGCGAATCGGCGTGACGGGACACCGCTCGATTCCGGACGAGGCGCTCGACCACGTCGAGGAGGGCCTGCGGGCCGTGCTGAGGGGCCACGAGGGCCCGCTGGAGGCGTTCTCCAGCCTCGCCGACGGCGCCGACCAGATGTTCGCCGCCATCGCGCTGGAATGCGGCGCGGACCTCACCGTGGTCATCCCCAGCGGGGACTACGAGGAGGGCTTCGAGGGAGCCGAGGCCCTGGACCGCTACCGCGGGCTCAAGCGACGGGCCACCCAGGAGGTCCGGATGGACTTCCCCCGCTCCACCGACGAGGCCTACTACGCGGCCGGCACCTACATCGCGGACACCTGCGACCGCCTCGTGGCCGTCTGGGACGGGCTGCCGGCCCGCGGGCACGGCGGCACCGCGGAGATCGTCGCCTACGCCCGGGCGCTCGGGAAGCCGGTCACCGTGATCTGGCGCGAGGGCGTGGTCCGGGACTGAGCACGCCCCGGGACCGAGCACGCAGCACGCCCCGGGAGCGTGCGCGCGGCCCGGCGACCCGGGCCGCGCGCGTACGGCGAGGACTCAACTGCTGTGCCGGGCCAGCCAGTCCGTGTGCTGCGGGGAGACGTAGCGCTCGGTCTCGTAGACGGAGGACGGCCACTGGGACTCGGTGATGGTGGTCTGCATCACGACCATCATCGCGGAGAGGTCCTGCTCGATCAGTGTGTGCGCCTCGATCAGCGGGTGGTGGCGCCGTACCTCGTTCCAGGCGATCCCGGCCGCCGCCGCCGCGCTCAGCAGCCCGGTCAGTTTCGGCCCCGGACCCGAACCGAACGCCCCGATCAGCGCGAACAGCAGCGCCAGGCACGTCAGCAGCACGATCGACCACGACCACAGCGCCGTCGCCCGTCGCGACACCTCCGTCTTGCGCTGGTACCAGTTGCGCTGTTCGATCAGCCGGTCGCGCACGTAGGTCTCCCTGCGGACCTGGTAGTCGAGGCCCCGCAGCCGGTGCATCGCGCCGGTGATCTCCCCGCCCTGCGGCACCAGCCCCGCCGCCCGCGGATCCTCCCAGCCCATCTTGCGCAGCTCGTCGAGACCCGCCTCCAGCCGGGTGCGGTACGTGGCCTCGGGCCCGGGGACGTCACTGCCGAAGGGCGCTCCGTGGACGGCGTACCGCCAGGCCAGCGACTTGATGAACTCGGCCGCGCTGCGGTTGAGCTGCCACTGCGGGCGGGCCCGGCGCCGGGTCGCCCGTACGCCCACCGCCAGCACCCCGGCGTAGGACAAGGTGCTCAGCAGCCCGAACAGGTACAGCGACCCGAGCCGAGGCCCCTCGGACAGCGCGGCCGCCGCGGCCGCCGCGACGAGCAGCACCAGCTGGGCTCGGGTGGCCTGGGTGGACTCCCGCTGCCGGGATATCGCGGCCTGGTCGGTGTGGTGGAAGAGGGCAGGCAGGTCCTCGTTGCGAAAGGTCATGCTGTCACTCACAGCGAACCCCCCAGTCTGATATCGGTTCGGGGGCGGCTCCCGCGGGAGCCGCCCCCTCGGAATCACACCGCCAGCGGCTCCAGGTCTCGGTGGACCCGCCGCTCGTCACGCGCGTACCGGGTCAGGCCGTGGTCCTCCCCCAGCAGCCGGGTGAGCTCGGCCACCGCCTCGGTCCGTACCCGGTTGGCCTCTTCCTTGCGCCCCATCATGTCCAGGCTGACCGCCATGTTGGAGGAGCTCGCCAGGGTCTCCGGGTGGTGTACGCCCAGCGCCTCGCGCAGCCGCATCACCGAGATCCGCTCCAGCTCCAGGGCGCCCTCCGGATCTCCCAGGTCGGCTCGGGCGTTGGCCAGGTTGAGGTTGGCGAAGATGGTGTGCGGGTGGTTGTCCCCGAGCACCACGCGCATGTGCTGGATCGTCTGGCGGAGCATCGGCTCCGCGGTATCCGCCGCCCCCGTGCCCCAGTGGAACACCGCGAGGTTGTTGACCGCGGCCAGGGTGTACGGGTGCCGCTCGCCCGGCACCTTCATGAACTCCTCCACCACCTCCTGGGCCAGGCTCCGTGCGGCGCCCGGGTCTCCCGTCGCGAACAGGTCGGAGGCCAGGTTGAGTTCGCAGGCGAGGAGGTCGGGGTTGACCGAGGTGTACTTGGCCCGGTAGCGGTTGCGGGTCGCCGTCGTCAGCCGCAGCGCGTCGTCCACCTCGCCCGCCCGGCGCAGCGACACCGCCAGGTTCTTCGCCGCGGACAGGGTGCCCGGGAAGGCCCGGCCCAGCGTCCGCTTGTAGATGTCGTACGTCCGGCTCAGCAGCTGCACCGAGTCGTCGTAGCGGCCGACCTCGCGCAGGTCGCGGGCCAGGTTCTGGGCCGAGGACAGGGTGTACGGGTGGTCCGCGCCCAGTACTTCGGTGCGCCGGTCGAAGACCTCCTGGTCGATCTCCCTGGCGCGCGCGTACTGGCCGACCATGCGCAGGTTCAGGGCCAGGTTGTTCGCGGCGGCCAGGGTGCGGGGGTGTGCTTCGTGGAATATCTGGCTGAAGCCCTCGTGCGCGTTCGTCGCCAGCTCCATCGCCTCGCCGTACTGGCCGAGCGCACCCAGGTCCATCGCCAGACCACTGGTGGTCATGTAGGTGTGCGGGTGCGAGGGTCCCAGTACCGTCCGCTGCCGTTCCAGCGTGACCTCGCCCAGCTCCTTCGCCTCCACGAACCGGCCCTGCGAGCGCAGGATGTTGGAGAGGTGGAAGCGCAGGTAGAGGTACTGCAGGTCGTCGCCGCCCAGGGTCTCCCGCCAGGTCTCGCGCAGCTCCTCGCCCAGCGCGTAGGCCGCCTTGAAGTCTCCGCGCTTCCAGAGGTAGCGCACGCGGTCGATCAGCAGCCGGCGGGTCTCCGGCTCCTTGCAGAAGCGGGCCTCCGAGGGGGTCAGGTGCGGCCAGATGGTGTTGAACCGCGGCCAGGTCTCGGGGTTGTCTATTGGCTCGTCGTCGTCGGGCCGGGCACCCGCCAGGATCTGGTGCACGGCGTGCCGGGCCTCGCGCTGCTCCTCCTCGGTCAGCTGGGCCCGGATCACGGCCTGGACCAGGCGGTGGACCTGGATGCTGTTGCCGACCTGGTCGACCTTGGCCATGGCGAACCGGCCGATCTCCCGGATCACCCGGCCCAGCATCAGCTTCTCCTGGAGCGAGGAGTCGTACGGCTTCAGCGCGTTGATCATGGCCTTGCTGTAGAGCAGGTTCGCCGATATCGGCTCCGGCGCGAAGAAGGCGCACAGCTGCAGCAGCCGGACGGCGGCGGGGGAGCGCGACTGGAGCCGTTCGATGGACACGTTCCAGGTGGCGGCCACCGGCTCGGGGTAGCCGGGGGGCTGGTTCAGCCCCAGCACGCGGGCGGCCTGCTCCGCCAGCTGTTCCAGGTACGCGGACACCGGCGTCGCGGTCTCCGCGATCCACGCGCCCGCCTGCTCGACGGCCAGCGGCAGGTCGCCGACCGCGACGGCCACTTGCTCGGCGTCCTCCTTGCTGAGGCCCGGGGCCCGGCGCTGGAGGTGCTCGATGGACTCCTCGCGCAGGAACACGTCCACCGGCAGGGCGTCCCCGTACTGGGACCAGGACTGGTTGCGGGAGGTGACGAGCACGTGCCCCGGGCCGCCCGGCGGGAAGAACCGCTTGAGGGTCTCGGGGTCGTCGGCGTTGTCGAAGACCAGCAGCCAGCGCGAGGTGGGCACGCCGCGCCGCAGCAGGTCGATCGCCTCCTGGGAGGCGGCCGACATGTCCTCGCCGGTCTGCGCGCCCAGGCGTACGGCCAGTTCCGCGAGGGCCGCGACCACGTCGTCGGTCTGTTCCGCGGAGATCCACCACACCAGGTCGTAGTCGGCCATGAAGCGGTGGACGTACTCCAGCGCCACCTGCGTCTTGCCGACGCCGCCGAGCCCGAACAGGGTCTGCGGCTGGGGCAGCACGACGGCCATGCCACCGCCGAGCTGGTCGCGCATCCGCTCCAGCACGATGGAGCGGCCGGTGAAACCGGGATTGCGGGGCGGCGCGTTCCAGATCTTGGGAACGGTCCCGGGGAAGCGGGGGCCGGGCGCCGAGGCGCTGGCCACGCTGTCGGGCAGGGCCATCGGCCGCTCCACCGCCCGCAGCAGCGCGGTGGTCGCGTGGACCTCGTCGAGGCGGAAGAGGTCGACCGGGTTCCGGTCGATGTAGGGCGTGGCGAGCCGTACGTCGCCCACCCTCAGCGGCACCAGCTGGCGCCGGCCCCCGGTCGGGTCCTCGGAGGCGGCCCGGTTCCACACGTCCACGGCCCGGGCCGACTTGAGGTAGGCACTGGAGAGCAGCACCACGGTCCGGGCGGCGGTGTCGACGCTGATGCCCGCCCCGCCGATGGTGTCCCCGGACGACGAGGAGGCCGGGGCCCGTTCAGCGGAGACGTCCTTGGGCACGACCCGGAAGCCGGCCCGGGTGAGCACCGATTCGATCCAGTCGGCCCACATGCGGTTCTCGGCGACGTAGGAGAGGAAGAGGTCGGCGGGCAGGGCCGGGCGGCGGCGCGTGAAGGCGTCCCGGATCCGCATCCGGACCTCTTCGGCGATGGCCGGCATGGAGACGATCTCGCCCTCGGTGACCACGGCGGTGAGCCGTTCGAAGGCGGAGAGCAGGGAGTTGGTGAGCCCGGCCTCGTCCCCGAAGGTCGCCAGGGTCTCCTCGTAGGCGTAGTAGGGGCGGTAGGGGATTTCCACCGCGCCCCAGTAGGAGGTGAGTTCGTCCCCGATCAGGCCGTTGGGGAAGCGGTCGAACTTGATGCGGGCCAGCGCGCGGCCGGCGTCGGCCTTCTCCTTCTCGCCCTCGTCGATGCGCATCGGGACCGGGTAGATCTTGATGCCGCGGTCGTTGAAGCGTTCGTCGATCTGCCGGGCCACGGAGGCGGCGCCGTCGATGGACTGGTCGGAGAGGGTGAAGCAGTCGACCAGGACGTCGGGGAGGTGGACGGTGCAGATGTCGGCTATGTCGGAGAGTCCGGTGCGGCTGTCGATCAGGACGTAGTCGTAGTTGCGCTTCATGTCGGCCCGTAAGGCGTCGAAGAAGAGCCCGCCGCCGAGGCGGTCGTAGAAGTTGTCCCAGTCGAAGGTGGAGACCGTTGCCGAGTACTCGCGGTTCTGCCGGCCCGCCGAGACGAAGTCGAGCGTGCCGCCGTCGGGGAACTCCCAGCCGAGGGTCTCGGGGGTGAGCGAGACGGCGTGCGGCTGGATCCGCGCGTAGTCCTTGTGCCAGTCGTCGGGGCGCTGCACCGGGCTGGTGGCCGCCCACGCGTACTCGCTGATCAGGTCGATCACCCCGGTGGTGGCACCGAGGGTGGAGGGGTCCAGGAAGGGGTGGAAGAAACGGTGCAGACCGGGGGCCTCCAGGTCCCAGTCCACGGCGAGGACCCGCTTGCCGTTGGCGGCGAGGATCCAGGCGGTGTTGGCCAGCGCCATCGTGCGGCCCGTGCCGCCCTTGTACGAGTAGAAGGTGACGATGCGCCCCTCGCGCTGTCCGTCACGGCTGTTCTGGCTGTCACGACTCGCTGTCATCCGCGTCCCCCCGGTCGTTGTCGTCGCTGTCGTCGGGCCCCGAGGCCGCTCCGGCTCCGTCGGCCGTGCCTTCCGTGCCCGCCGTGCCTGTCGTGCCCGCCGTGGCGCCCGCGTTCGGCGGAAAGGGCGGCCGCGGGGTGGCCGGCGGTCCGTTCATCCCCATCGGCCCGAGCAGCCGGGGCCGTTCGGCGCCCCCGGTGGGACTGCCGGCGGGCGGGTAGACCTGTGCGTGCCTGAGGAACTGCTGGGCGGCCGCCTCCACCACCTGCGGCAGGATCTGGCCGAGCGTCTCCATGTTGGCCACGCCGTTGGCGGCGGCCCGGCAGGCGGCCCGGCCCTGGCTCATCTTGACGGGCATCGTCTCTTCGAGCCGGTGGGCCAACTCGCTCTCCTTCGCGCGGCTCTGGTGGTCGTAGCGGTTCCACGGCACGACCACGTTGATCCACGGGCGTGACTCCAGGTCGAAGGCGGCGAGGCGCTGGCGGCGCTGCTCGTCCTCCACCGCCCACCGGTCGACGATCAGGATCTCGGGCCGGGTCGGCGGCTGTTTCGAGTCGAAGTGCCCGGCCTCGTCGTCGAACGACCCCACGCTCGTCTGGTAGTTGAGGTTCCTGACCAGGTCCTCGGCCACGTAGGCGATGGGCCGCTGCGACACCGGGTGGTACGGGTTCCACTCCAGCGCGCTGTCCCCGTAGTACTCGGGGCTGCGGCCCTCCGGCAGATCGTGCCGGGACGCGGCGGCCACGGTGACGTGCAGGGTGCGCGCGGTGCTGCTCGGGGAGCCGAAGGCGCTCGGCACCAGGCGGTAGTCCAACGGGCGGATCGGATCGAGCCGGACGGTCTCGGCGACGCGCACGATGCGCTTGGCGAGTTCGTAGACGGCGCTCTCGTACTGCTCGGCGTATCCGCGCAGTTTGATCAGGCCGTACAGCCCGTCGGTGACGTACCGCTCGCCGAAGGTGTTGTGGTTGAACTGCAACCTCTCAGCCGGGAGCGGTAGTTGGGAGGGCGGGACCGGCACCCATAAAGCGGGCACGATGGCCTCGGCCGGCTGGTTGCTGAGCGCCTCGTGCTGGATGGCGCGCTGCGCGAAGGCGAACCACTCCTTTCCGCACATCTCGCTGGCGAAGTACCGTGGCGAGAACAGGGGTACGAAGACCCGGCAGGTGGCGAGCGCCGCGCCGAGCCTTTCCGACCAGCCCTCGCCGCTGCGTATCTCCCGGTCCATGAAGCCGGCTTCGGCTCCCGCGGGAAGGTTCGTCAGCGCCATGACGTGGCTGCAGAGGTCGCGGAAGAGCCGCTCCACCCACATGTCCGGATCGGGTCCTCCCGCCCCGAACCTTGGTGTATGCGCATAACTGAGAAAAAAATAGGGCTGCACTGATGCGGGCACACGACCCCCGTCCCGAAGATGCGAGCGAAGAAACATCATTCCGGAGCTGCTTCGCCACATCCCCTCATGGTTCAGTCAATCAGCGTCTGTTTTCGGTCATCCATTCAAGCGCGTGATCGACGGCATCCGGAAGCGAGAAGAGCATGGCCGGTGCTCTCCCCACATACCCCCTGTGTACCCGGTCTTCCGGGAACGACCTGCCGATCTCGGCGAAATCGCTGTCATCCAGCGCGGTGTCCTCGTACGCGGTCCACCCTTCCCCCTCGGACTCTCCCGGCTGCCCCCCGACGAGCCCCGGAAGGTTCACCTTCACCACACACTCGTACATGCGCAAGGGGCGCTGCGGAATTCGATACTCCGCGAGATGAAAGGCGGTGCAGGCGGAAAAGCCCACATTGATCATGAGCACCCCCCATCCCTCCCCGCACATCTTTCCCAAGGGTGATTCCTCGCCCAAATGGCTGGTCAGAGGGTGTCCCGCGCACAGTTTTCGGGAACCCTCGCCGACCGCGGCGAAAGAGGTCTGCGGATGCCCGCTGCGCGCGGCCCCCGGCGCGGTGCGCACCACCTCGGCGAGGGCCCCCATGCCGTGGCTCGGTGTGCGCTCCGGGTCGAAGGCGGGCATCCGTTCGCGAAAGGCCCGCACCCCTTCCTCGGAGAGGCCCGCGATCCGCTCCAGGTGCGCGCTGGAGGTCTTCGAGTTCTCCGGGGTGAAGGCGGGCACGGCCAGGGTGCCGCGCGGGCCGAGGACGCCGAGCAGGGCGTCCCGCACGGCCTCGGCGCGCAGCCCCGTACCGCCGAGGGCCGCATGCGCCAGGAGGCGCATGCCGGGGCGGACGCCGAGCCGCCGGAGCTGGGCGCCCGGCCCCGGGAGCGGACTCACGCGTCGACCGCCTTGAGTTCCCAGCGCAGTTGCTCCACGAGCCGGCTGCCGGTGGTCGTCAGCTCCGCCGCCCCCGACAGACGGTCCAGAGCCCGGTTGATCCGCTCCGCCCCGCCCGGCTCCGCGCTCGCCGTCGCCCGGCGGTAGGCCTCCACGGCGACCCGCTCGTGTACGTCGGCCAGCAGCCGGGACACGGGTACCGGACGCTCCCGCCACGGCGAGGGGTGCTGCCACTCCCCGTCCAGCGCGTACAGGTCGGCCACCTCGGTCAGCGCCTGCAGCCGGGCCCGCCGCCATCCGGTCAGCAGCGCGAGCGCGGTCTCCGCGACCCCCGCCGCGTACGGCACTCCGAGCGCGCCGGGCCCGTGCCGCCCGGCCTCGCCCCAGCCGCCCGCCCGCGGGCCGCCCGCGAGCGGGGTCAGCGTGGTCAGTCCGGCGGCGGCGGCCAGCGCGAAGTCCGGCACCGAGGCGTGCAGCAGTGCCCAGGCCCCGTCGAGCCGCTCCCGCCACTCCTCGGCCTCCCCGGCGCCCAGCCGCAGCCGGGGCGGGCGGGCGAAGCAGTTGCGATGGGGGTCCAGGTCCTCCAGGGCCACCGGGGCGGCGTCCGGCCCGGGCGACCAGGTCCGTACGGGCTGCCAGCGTGCGTCTCCCGCGGCGGGCCCGAAACGGTGCTCCGAGCGGCTTCCCTCCCGTACGGCGTACCCGTCCTCGGTGGCGTACAGCGCGGCCCTCCCGTCGGTGCCCGGTTCGCCCAGGCGCAGCAGCCCGAGCGTCGGCAGGTAGACCTCGCCGTCCCGGTAGGCGACCTCCGCGGGCAGGTCGAGCCCACCGCGCAGGACGGCGGCGGCGGCCAGGGCGCTCAGCCGGCGGGCCGCCCCCGGCCCGTCGCCGCGTCCTTCGCGCCCGGCGTCGAGACAGGCCATGACCCAGGTCCGGGTGAAGGGGTGGGCCAGTACGGCGTCCAGCGCGTCCGCGCCCGGGTCCCCGGCCCGCTCCACCGCGCTCAGCACGCCCCAGGCCCGGTCCCAGTCGGGATCACCCGTACGGCCGTCGTTCAAGAGGGCGAGCAGGTCCCGGGTCAGCTGCTCCTGGGAGGCGGCGAGTACGGCCGGGTCGGACAGCTCGGGCGCGCTCGCGCGGACGCTCGTACGGCCGGCCACGCCGTCGACGAGTTCGCGCAGGTCGGTGCAGTAGACGGAAGGGTGGTCGAAGCTACCGTCCCCGGCCGGGTCGGCCGGGTCCGGCTTGTAGCGGTGCGTGTAGAGGCCGCCTCCGCACGAACGCACGACGGGGCACCGGCGGCAGGTACCGCTGACACCCGCCAGGCCGAGCTGCCGGGCGCGCACCCCCGGGTGGGACGCGACCAGGTCGAAGGCGTGGTCGAAGACGTTGAACCCGGTGGCGGCGGCGCCCTCGAAGGCGCTCTTCAGGGAGTCGACTTGCTCCAGGGTCCCGTCGGTCTCCACCACGACGAGGTCGGTGGGCGCGAGCCCCAGGGACTCGGTGAGGCTGGGCCCGCCGCCCAGGGTCGAGAACAGCGAGTCGAAGAGCCGTACGGGGACCGGCCGCCCGCGGCGCTCCCAGTGGTCGAAGACGCGCAGCAGCCAGCGCGCGTAGGCGTCGGGGGCGTCGTCCGGCCGGACCGGGGGTGTCTGCCAGGTGGCGTGGGGGAGCAGGAAGTCCACGCGCGGCGGAGCCAGTTCCACGAGGGCGTCGAGCACGGCGACCGGGTCGTTGGCCACGTCGACGGTGCAGAGCAGGCCTTGGTAGAGGTGCCGGTAGGGATCGGTGCGCAAGAGGTCCACGGCGGCCAGGACGAGCGGGTGGCTGGTGCGGCCGTCGGCGAAGCGCCGGTGGCGGTCATTGGCCGCGCGGTCTCCGTCGAGGGAGACGCTCACCTTGACGCCGAATTCGGCGAAGAGGTCGAGATAGCGGGTACCGAGCTGGAGCCCATTGGTGTGAATGCGCAGGTCGAGGGCGGCGACGCCGTCGAGGGCGCGGGTGAATTCCTCGCAGACCAGCCTGAGTCGGCTGGTCCCCGCCAGTAGCGGTTCCCCTCCATGCAGGATCACTGTGACGGAGGGAAGTGCGTGTGCGCGCGCATGTTCGGCGAGCCGCGACGCGGTGTGGGAAACGACCTCGGGGGAGATCACCTTCGGTCGGGCTCGCCAGCTCTGATCTGCGTGTTCATAGACATAGCAATGATCACAAGCAAGATCGCATCTGCTGTGAACTTTCAGGACGATCTCGCGAAATGCGATCAGGCCGGTCATTCCACCAGTCTAGAGCGCGTACTTCCGGGTCAGAGTGCAGAGTTGAAGATCGGCGCTTGAACCTGCCGACCGGATTCCGTGGGAAGGACGCGACCCAGGGCGGCGGCCGCGCGCGAACCGCGGACGTCGATCCGGTCGAGCGGGACGCGACGGACCTTGACGGTGCCGGTCGGGGGGGTTGCGGAGGTGTTCATGACGCCGTCCTCGGGGAGGTCATGGGGAATGGGCAGGGTTGACATCGACAATAAGTCGGTGCCTGGCGCGGACTTTACCTGCCTGCGGACCCTTCGGCGTGCTAAACGCCCGCGGGTGGGCGACAACCTGAGCTGTCGTCCACCGGCGTGTGACGGCTGGTCAAGCGTCTTTGGGAAGTCTGAACCGAACGGGACGGGTCCGAGTATTCGGCCGTTTGCCCGACGGCAAGATCCTTTTCCTTTCCGGCGGCGCCCGCTCCGGGGGTGCGGGCGGCCTCCGGCGCCGGCGCTATGCCGGCTGCTGTTCGCTCACGGGCGGGACGGGCAGGTCCCTGAGCAGCCACGTCAGCACGTCGGGCAGCGCGCGCAGCGCCGCGAAGTGCGCGGCGGCCGGGTCGATCGTGGTGGTGGCGCCGGGGATCCTGCGGGCCAGCCAGCGGGAGTGGCCCACGGGCGAGAACACATCGAGCTCTCCGTGCCAGATCAGCACCGGGCAGCGGATGTCGGCGGGGTCGAACCCCCAGGGGGTCGAGAAGGCGATGATGTCGTCGATCCAGCCGTAGGCGGAGGTGCGGACCCCCTCGCGGTAGTTGCGCAGCAGCATCCCGCGCAGGCCCGCGTCCGCGACGATCATGCGGTCGCTGGCCGTGAGCTCGCGGCGCAGCTCGTCCAGGAGCCGTCCCGGGTCCGCCGCGATGCCGGCGGCGCGCGGGATCAGCCGGGCCGCGAGCTCCTCGGGGTCCCGGCCGGCCGTCGAGTACTCCAGCACGTTCGACTCGGCCATGCCATCGAACCAGTCCAGGTCCTCCGCGTCCCGGGGGGCGAGGGGGACCAGGGCCGCCGTCCGGGTGACCCGCTCGGGGAGCAGGGCGGCGCAGGCCAGCGCGCCGGGACCGCCGCCGGAGCGGCCGGCCACGGCGAAGGTGTCCAGGCCCAGGGCGTCGGCGATCGCGGCCACGTCCCCGGCCACGTCGGCGACGGTGCGTCCCGGATGTCGGTCGGAGCCGCCGTAGCCGGGCCGGTCGTAGGCGATGAGCTGCATCCGGCGCTGGTAGAGGACCATCCCCCGGGGCGCCGGCCCCAGGCGGCTTCCGGGCATGCCATGGAGCAGGAACACGGGTTTGCCGTACGGATCGCCCCAGCGCTCCACCGTCAGACTCCGTCCGTCCGCCACGCGCACCTGACTGCGCACGCGCACCCCCCTCATGGTCGCCGCGACTCGTCACGGTGATTGTGCTCGCTGTGGGAGGAGCGCGGTAGGGCGCACTTCGCGCGCAATGGGAGCTCCCGCCGTGGCGGACGGCTGGAGGGTGCACGGACTGGTCCAGGACGCGTCGGGCGCGGCGCGCCCGACCGATTCTCGTCGCTCGGCCTGGAGCGGGTCGGGCCACATCCGAGCCGGGCCGGGTCGGGTCGGGGCGTGCGGGCCCGGGGCGGGCCGGGTCGGGGCGTGCGGGCCCGGGGCGTGCGGGCTCGGGGCGTGCGGGCTCGGGGCGCGCGGGCTCGGGGCGCGCGGGCCCGGGGCCGTGGAGGGGCGCCTCAGGTGTGCGGGACCAGCAGGGCCGCCGCCGAGCGGGCGCGCTCCATCGACGCGGTCCGGTCGGCGCCGCGCTGGCCCAGCACCACGCGGGTGCTCAGCCCGTCCAGCAGGGCGAGCAGCTCCGAGGCGCGGGCCGGGACGTCGAGGCCGGGGGCGAAGCGGCCCTGCTCCACGCCCTTGGCGAGCAGCGCCTCCAGGTCCCGCTGCCAGCCGTCGTCGATCTCCTGCTGGGCGGCGCGCAGCGGCTCGTTCGCGGGGATGCGGGCCCACAGTTCGATCCAGAGCGTCCAGCGCGGGTCGCGGGGTCCGCGCGGGAGGTACAGCTCCAGGAAGAGCGCGAGCTTGCGGTGGGCGGTGACCCGGCGGGCCAGCAACGCACTGCGTTCCCCGGCCAGTTGCTGCTCGCTCCAGCGCAGCGCGGCCAGCAGCAGCCGGTCCTTGCTGCCGAAGTAGTACAGGATGTGGCCGCCGCTGGTGCCGAG
Source organism: Streptomyces sp. NPDC060049 (assembly GCF_042736715.1). NCBI lineage: Bacteria > Bacillati > Actinomycetota > Actinomycetes > Kitasatosporales > Streptomycetaceae > Streptomyces > Streptomyces sp. NPDC060049. Next base: position 75,868 of record NZ_JBHWVV010000020.1, on the reverse strand, counting down.
CCGTTCGGCGAGCGCGGACATGGTGAGCGTCGCGAGCCCGTCCTCGGCGATCGCCGTCATGGCCTCTTCCAGCATCCGCTCCTGGGCGATCAGCCCGTCGCGCCGACGTGCCGCTCCCGCTGCTCCTGCCACCCGGACCCCCTTCCCGATCTTCGTGGGCCGACCTTATCCCGGACAGGGTCTTGACGGGCCTCGATTCGCGGCGCATCTTGAATGCCATTCAAGAACTTAGAACGTCGTTCAATATCGGCGTCGCGGTTCGCCAGGTCGAAGGTCAGGGGCAGACGCATGGCGCAGCAGGAGACGACGGCCGACGTCGACGAGGTCTTCAGAGTCGAGACGCACGGCATCGACCCCATCCCCGACGCCGAACGGCACGGCGGAGCCATGGACCTCTTCTGGCTCTGGTTCGGCTCCAACCTCACCTTCACCTACGTGATCAACGGCGCCCTCGCCGTCGCCTTCGGGCTCTCCTTCTGGCAGGCCACCGCCGTGGTCGTGATCAGCGGGCTGTCCTTCTTCGCGGTCAGCGCCGCCGGCCTCAGCGGCATCCGCACCGGCACCGCCACCCTGGTCATCTCCCGCGCGGCCTTCGGCGTACGCGGCAACTGGCCGGCGGGGGTCCTCAACTGGGTGGTGAGCATCGGCTACACCATCGTCAACACCGTCGTCGGCACCCTGGCCCTGGAGGTCTTCTTCGCCGAAGTCGGACTGGGCGCAGGAACCTCGGTACGAGCCCTCGCGCTCGGCGTCACCCTCGCGCTCACCTTCGCCGTCGCCATGTGGGGCCACGCCACCGTGCAGTTCGCGGAGCGCTGGATGGCCTACGTGCTCGCCGTGGGCTTCGGCGCCCTCCTGGTCTTCGTCCTGCCCGGCGCCGAGACCGGCGCCCCGGCCGACGCCGTGGTCCCGGGGCTGTCCGGCTGGAGCCTGGCCTTCGTCGTGATGCTCGCGGGGCCCTTCTCGTACCTGCCGATGCCCTCCGACTACACCCGCTACCTGCCCCGCACCACCACGCTGAAGTCGATCACCTGGGCGGGCGCGCTGGGCGGCTTCGTCTCCTCCGTCGCCCTCGGGATCGCGGGCGTCGCCGCCGCCACCCAGACCGATATGACCGACGCCGTCGCCGGAGCCGGGAGCCTGCTGCCCGGCTGGTTCGAGCCGCTGTTCCTGGCCCTCGTCCTGGGCGGCTCCGTCACCAACTCGATCATCACCCTCTACTCCTCCAGCCTGAACCTCCAGGTCCTCGGCATCCCGTGGAGCCGGGCCCGGGCCATCGTGATCAGCGCCGCCGTGACCGCCGCCGGCTCGCTCGCCGCGCTGTTCCTCACCGACTTCACCACCTCGCTGCTCTCCTTCCTCTCCCTCCTGATCATCGTGTTCGCCCCCTGGGGCGGAGTCTTCCTCGCCGACATGCTGATGCGCCGCTGCCGCTACGACGCGGACGCGCTGCACGCCGGGAGCGCGGGCGCCTACTGGTACCGCGCCGGCTACCACCCGGCCGGAATGGCCGCGCTGCTCGCCGGCATGACCTTCGCCGCCCTGACCTGCGACTCCGAGCTGTGGACCGGGCCGCTGGTGGCCCCGCTCGGCGGAGCGGACCTCACGCTGCTCGGCTCGGTCGTCTCCGGACTCACCTACTGGGCGCTGGCCCGGCGGGTGCCCGCGTACGCCAGGGCGGCTTAGCCCGCCTCTTCCGGCTTCCGGTCGCCCCGCCCCGCACGGGGCCCCGGCCGGCCGGGCCCCCTCTACCCCACCTCCGCACGGCTCGCCCGTGTCCCTCTGCACAGGAGCACCACCCCATGGCACACCCCGCCCCCGCCGACCTGCTGCTCACCGGAGCCCGCGTCCACACCGTCGACCCCGGCCTGCCCGAGGCCGAAGCCCTCGCCGTGCGCGACGGGCGGATCGTCTGGGTCGGCCCGGACGCTCAAGCCGAAGCCTGGGCGGGGCCCCGTACGGAGCGGATCGACGCGGGCGGCCGACTGGTGCTGCCCGGCTTCATCGACGCCCACAACCACGTCCGGCTCGGCTCCGACGACGCGTGCGTGCAGCTCGCCGGGGTGCGGACGCTGGACGCCATCCTCGACCGGATCGGCGAGTGGCGCGAGGCCAACCCCCACGCCGAGTGGATCGAGGCCGAGGCCTTCGACTACTCCGCGATCCCGGGCGGGCGCATGCCCACCGCGGCCGACCTGGACCCGGTCACCGGTGACACCCCGGCGATCGTGCTCTCCTACGACGTGCACACGGCCTGGCTCAACACGGCGGCGATGCGCCGGCTCGGAGTCGCGAAGGACCGTACCGACCTGCCCTTCGGTACGGCGGCCGTCGACCCGCTCAGCGGCGAACCCACCGGATTCGTCAAGGACTTCGCCATCAAGGGCCTCTCCCGCGACGGTCACCGCGCCCTGCGCGACCTGGGCGTGCCGTGGGCCTCTCCGGACCGGCAGTACGGCCGCCTCGCCAAGAGCCTCGACGACGCGATCGGCTTCGGCATCACCACGGTCGTGGAACCGCAGAACTCCCTGGACGACCTGGAACTGTACGAGCGGGCACGCGCCGAGGGCCGACTGCGCTCGCGGATCGTGGCCGCGCTGTTCCACCCGCGCGGCACGACCGGAGAGGACCTCGACCTCTTCGAGGCGGCGGCCCGCGTGTACGCCGGGGACCGGCTGCGGGTGGGACCCCTGAAGCTCTACATCGACGACGTGGTGGAGCCGCGCACGGCCGCGCTGCTGGAGCCGTACACCGGCTGCGGATCGCACCGCGGCGAGACCTTCTACCCGGCGGAGGAGTTCGCGGAACTCCTCACCGCGCTGGACGCGCGCGGCTTCCAGTGCTTCGTGCACGCCACGGGTGACCGGGGCATCCGCACCGTCCTCGACGCCGTGGAGCGCGCGCGGAAGGTCAACGGCCCGCGCGACGCCCGCCACCAGGTCGTCCACGTGGAGTGCCTGGACCCCGAGGACGTCCCCCGCTTCGCGGAGCTCGGGGTCGTGGCCTGCATGCAGCCCCGCCACTGCGCGCCGGAGATCGCAGGCCCCGGCCAGGACTGGGCGCAGAACGTGGGCGCGGAGCGCTGGCACAAGGCGTGGCCGATGCGGAGCCTCTCTGAGGCCGGGGCGGTACTGGCGTTCTCCAGCGACTGGAACGTCGCCGAGATGGACCCGATGATCGGCATCTACACGGCGCTGACCCGGCGCCCGCTCGGCGGCGGCGACCCGTGGCAGCCGGCGGAGACGGTGGACGCGGCGACGGCGGTGTACGGCTACACGATGGGCTCGGCGTACGCGAACTTCCTGGACGCGGACCGGGGCTCCCTGACGGTGGGCAAGGCGGCGGACTTCGTGGTCCTGTCCCGGGACATCCTCGCCGTCGCCCCGGAGCGGATCCCGGGCACGGTCGCCGAAACCGTGGTGGTCGCGGGCGAGGTGGTGCACCGGGCGGGCTGAGCCCGTCACGGCGCCGGCGCCGGCCGGCCGCGAAGGCGGGAGGGGTCACCGGATCCCTTCCTTGTCGGGCAGCGCGTCCCCGTCGGGGCCCTCGGGGAGACCGCTGCCGACCGCCGGTCCCGCCTTGCCCCGGTGCAGGACCGCGCAGGCCACGGTGACCACCGACCCGAGGACCGCCCATCCGGCCAGGACCAGCGCCGGCCCGCCCGCGCCGTTGCCCTTGAAGTACGCGATCGAGCGCGCGGCGTAGGTGCCCGCACCCGGCGGCAGGGCCGGGCCGATGGCCCTCCAGAACGGCGGCAGCAGCGGGTAGGCGTAGGCGCCGCCCGCGCTCGGATTGCCCAGGACGACCACCAGGAGGATCGCGAGGCCGATGCCGACGACGCCCGCGAGGCCCTGGAGGGCCAGGGTGATCGCCCCGACCGTGAAGACGACGAGGGTGCCGAGTCCCCACAGGGCCATGATGCTGCCGGGCTGCGCGCCCAGGACCGGGCCGGCGATGACCGAGCCGAGCAGTCCGGCGGCGACGGCGTATACGAAGAGCGCGCCGAGCCGGATGACGGCGCGGGAGGCGTTCGCGGGCCGGGCTCCGGCGCTGATCGCGAGGATCGCGGCGCACAGGTAGCCGCCCACGCACCAGCCGACCACCAGGTAGAAGGAGGTCAGGCCGCGCGCGTCGCCCGCGTCGGCGGGAGCCACGTCGACCATCAGGACGGTGCGGCCCTGCGCCTTTTCGGCGCGGCCGACGATCTCCTCGAGGGCCTGCGACAGGGACGCCCCGCCGCCGCTCGCCACCAGCAGCTTGTCCGTCGTGCCTGCCGGGTCGATGACCAGCGCGCCGTCCACGTCCCGGTTGCGGATCTGTTCGAGCGCGGCCGCCTCGTCCCCGACCGCCCGGGCGTCGAGCGGTGTGCCGGGCAGCCGCGAGAGCTGCTGCGCGGACCGCTCGGCGACCGGCCCGGCCACGGCGAAGGGGATCTCGCTGGGCTTGGGGTGGTGGAAGGCCCCGACGTACGAGGTGATGAAGGCGAGCTGGAGTGCGAGCACGCCCAGGACCAGCAAGGCGGCCCGGGTGGTCACGGCGTCCTTGATCTCGGCGAGGAACCCGCCGGACTGCCCTGAGTCTGCGTTCGTGGGCTGGTTCATGTCTCACACGCTCGGCGTACCGGCGGCGCCACGCAGCAGGGGCGGGCCGAACGGATGACGGCGCTCCGGGCGGCCCCCACCGGACGGTTCCCGCGGAACCCGTCTCATCTTTTACCGACGCGTAACTTCCCTGTGTTGCTACTCACCCGTAATTTAACGGCAGCAGCACCCCTTGTGATCCGGATCACGGGATGAACCCCCACGTAATTCCCGCGCCATCCCCTCGTTACTCCCCTTGACCCGCAAGGAGATCACACGATGCTGCCCTGGAGACGCCTGCTCCGCCCGCTGGCCGTCCTCACCCTGACCACCGCCGCTCTCGTCGCCCCCACAGGCGGAGCACAGGCCGCCGCCGCGCCGAGCAGCGGCTGGAACAACTGGTCCTGCAAGCCGTCCGCCGCCCACCCCCGGCCCGTCGTCCTCGTCCACGGAACCTTCGGGAACTCCGTGGACAACTGGCTAGGCTTCGCGCCGTACCTCGTCCACCGGGGCTACTGCGTCTACTCCCTCGACTACGGGCAACTGCCCGGCGTGCCGTTCTTCAACGGACTCGGCCCCATCGACAAGTCGGCCGGCCAGCTCGACACCTTCGTGGACAAGGTGCTCGCCTCCACGGGCGCGGCCGAGACCGACATCGTCGGCCACTCCCAGGGCGGCATGATGCCGCGCTACTACCTGAAGTTCCTCGGCGGCGCCGCCAAGGTCAACGCCCTGGTCGGGCTCGCCCCCGACAACCACGGAACCACCCTCGCCGGGCTGACCCGGCTGCTGCCGTACTTCCCCGGAGCCGAGGACCTGATCAGCACCGCCACCCCCGGACTCGCCGACCAGATCGCCGGATCCGCCTTCCAGAACAAGCTGAACGCGGGCGGGGACACCGTCCCCGGCGTCAGGTACACGGTGATCGCCACCCAGTACGACGAGGTGGTCACCCCCTACCGGAGCCAGTTCCTCACCGGGCCGGACGTCCGCAACGTGCTGCTCCAGGACCTGTGCGTGGTGGACCTGTCGGAGCACGTGGCCATCGGGCTCACCGACCGGATCGCCTGGCACGAGGCGGTCAACGCCCTCGACCCGGCGCACGCGGAAAGGACCACCTGCGCGTCGGTCTTCTCCTGACGGCGCCAGGTCGTCTCTTTCGGATCTTGGCGGGCCCGGCACGATCCGAAGGAGACGGCCTAAGGCCCGGCCGGTCGGTCTCCCGCCCGGCCAGGCCCTCCGCTCGGTCCGCCCCGGAATTCGCAGGTCAGCGGCCGTGACGGCCCGGCGTCACCCGGCGGCGGGCCAGCCCGAACAGCACGGCCGCGCCGACCGCCAGCACGCCGGCCCCCGCGATCGCGATCGCCGGGGTGGTGCTGCTCGCGCCGGTCTCCGCGAGGTCGGTCCCGCTCTGCGAGGGGACCGGATCCGCGGCGGCCAGGGCGTTCGTCTTCGGGTCGTTGTCCCCGTGCCCGCCGTGTTCCACGGTGGACTTGGCGGTGCCGTCGGCGATCTGCTGGTCGGTGGGGGCCGAGGGCCCGGGCGCGGGCTGCTCCGCGGGCTTCCCGGCGGGCTGCTCCGAGGGAGCGGAGCTCGGCTTCGCGCTGGGCTTGGTGCCCGTACCGCCGGTGGCGGCGCCCGTCCCCGCACCGCCGGTGGCCGTACCCGTCCCCGCACCGCTTCCACCGTTGTCCTTGCCGAAGACCACGTCCGAGCAGGTGTAGAAGGCCTCCGGGCTGTCCGACCGCTGCCACACGCTGTAGATCAGGTGCCGGCCGGTCTTGTTCGGGACGGTGCCCGAGAACACGTAGTCGCCGTTCTGCATGCTCGGGTCGGAGACCTTCACGAAGGGCGCCGGCTCCAGGTCGGACCACTTCAGCGGCTTCGTCGGGTCGTATCCGTCCTTCGTCACGTACAGCTCGAAGGAGCCCTTGTGCGGGGCGGTCCCCTTGTAGCGGAAGGTGTGCGCGCCGGCCGCCATCGGGCTCGCCGGCCAGTCGGCGCGCGCCAGGTCCAGGCCCCGGTACTTGCTGTTGCCCGCCGAGCAGAGCTGTCCGTCCGGGATGAGCGACTTGCTCTGCCCCGCGGCGTTGGCGATGTTCACCGCGTTCCAGTCGTAGAACGCCTGCGTCCCGCTCGCGGAGACCGCGGCCTTGCAGGCAGCCGACTTCGGGGCCTCCGGGCCCTCCGCGTAGCACGCCGCCACCCGGCTGACCGGGTCCGTCATCGAACCGTGGGCGGCCGCGGGCGCGGCGGCGTACGCGGCCACCGCGAGCGGGGCCAGACCGGCGGCGGCGATACGGGCGGCGGTACGTCGTGCGGACATGGCGGATCTCCTCTGGGCACGGCACGGGGCAGTGCGAGTCGTGGGTGCGCCAGTGGGCAGGGGCTGTGCGGCGCCGCCCCTACGGGTCCGCGGCGCCGCCTCCGGCCTCCCTGGCCCAGCCAAACTAACCGCCCACGAAGGCCGTTCCACCGCCTTCGGGCCCCAGGAGCCGATCCTTAGGGTCCCTTTAAGGCAGGGGTAAGAGGGGCCTCAGGAAGCGGCGCCGCGGAGCCCTCGCAGCCGGTGGAATCCTCACCCGTCACCCGTCCGTCCACTCCCGCAGGAGGGTTTCGCGCTCGCGGGCTTTCGGCGGCCCGCCGGCGTGGTCCCTGCTCCATGCCGTGAGGAGGCGGAGGTCCGAGGCGCCCTCCCGCAAGCGCGCCAGGAGGCGCTGGGACAGAGCGGTCTCCCGGGCGGTGTAACCCGCGGTCGCCGCGGCTGCCGGTACTTCCTCCGTGCCGTCCTGCGTCTCGAGGACCAAGAGCATCTCTGGCGGGCCCTCGCCGTAGCCCGATCCCAGCGTGACCGCCGCTTCCAGTACCGCCGCCAGGAAGCGGCCCGCGACCCTGGCGCGGTCCTCCGCGGGAACGGCCTCCACGACCGCGGAGCGCAGGCTCGGCCACGGCCACGTCCGTACGCCGTCCGGGCCCCGGGCCTGGACGCCTTCGGACGTCAGACGGACGCAGTGCCCTTCCGCATTGGGCGGTGAACCCACGTACACCGACTCGTCAGTGATCCAGAACAGTCCCACCATTGCCATGGCCGGCTCCCGTCGTGCGTGCCCGTCCGAATCGAGCTGCCTCGATCGTTCTCCGGCGCCCCGAGGCGCCCGGTTCCAGTAGGCCGCGCCGTGCCGGGCGGTGCACGCCGCTGCATTTCGGGGCTTGACAGTGCTCGGGCGCTCGGGTCCTCGGGCGCTCGGGTCCTCGGGCGCTCGGCGGCCCGGTGGCCGCTCGACGCGGTCGCGGCCGGCCCCGTCACGACGCGTACAGCGCGGCCACTCCGGCGGCCGACCTGGCCTGTGCCTCGAGGGTGTCCAGGGCCCGTACGGCCTCGGCGGCCGCCCCGGGGTCGGCGGCGGCGAGCCCGCTCTCGGCGAATTCGTCCTCGTCGAGGCGCAGCACCGTGGAACCGTCGGCCGACACCCACAGGTCGAGGTCCAGGTCCTCGATCAGGATCGTTCCGTCCCCGACGACCGCCGGGCGGGTGACATCGCAGTACCAGCCCTTGAGGACGCCCTCGCCGGTCCGTACTTCCTTCACCGCGTACCAGCGGTCGCGCCAGAAGTGCTCCGTGAACACGTCGCCCGGCTCGAAGCGCACGAACCCGAAGTCCCGCACGCCCTCGGCCGCCCAGGGCGCCCGTACGGTGATCCGGGTGCCGGTGTCGGCGATCCGCTCCGCCGGGTAGCTGATCTTGGTGCGGCCCGCCTTGGTGAGGGTGACGGTGACGGTGAGGGCGGGGGCGGGGGCGGGGCTGGAGTCGGAGCCGGGGGTCGGTCGGCCGGTCATCGCGGGGTCTCTCCTCGGGTGAGTCGCTTGGTGAATCGGGTCTCGGTCGCGCAGATCTCGTAGCCGAACCGGGTGTTGACGGCCAGCATCGGGCCGTTGCCGGTGTCGTTCCCGGTGAAGGCCTCCGTGTAGCCGGCCGCGCGGGCCCGGAGCAGCGAGTCGGTCTTGGCGAGCGTGGCCAGCCCCCGTCCGCGGAAGTCGCGCAGGGTTCCGGTCATGGCGGAGGAGTAGCGGGCGGCCCCGTCGCAGTGGGCGGCGGTGAAGGCCGCCACCTCGCCGTCCACCAGCACGACCGTGGTCAGTTCCCGGTCGAGGTAGGGGTGGTTCCAGGTGTGCCGCAGCCAGTCCTCGTAGTCGTCGAACTCCGTGGCCACGTCGCCCGGTTCGTCGAGGCTCGCCGCCGCGTCGGCCTCGAAGAGCGGGCGCGGGTCGGCGGCGAAGGCCGATCCCGGGCGCAGCTCGACGCCGGCCGGCAGGGCGGGTAGCGGGGGCAGTTCGGCGGTGGCGAGGTCGAGGCGCAGGAAGTGCGCGGACCGGGAGGCGCGGTAGCCGTGCCCTTCGGCGAAGGCGCGGTGGGGCGGCTCGTCCAGGACCCAGGCGTACGAGTCCTTCGCGCCCTCGGCGGTGAGGTGCTCCTCGGCCGCGCGCAGCAGGGCGCCGCCGGCGCCGAGCCCGCGGTGCGCGGGGTCCACGTAGGCGTTGACGAAGCCCTGGCCGGGATCGGGGCTGTCGTAGACGATGCCCACCTGGGCGGTGGCGACCACCCGCCCGTCACCGGCTTCGGCGACGAGGACGCGGTAGCGCTTGGCGGGGTGCGCGGAGGCGAGCTCGAAGGCCACTCCGCGAGCGGTGCCGATCATGAAGGGCAGCGCCGCGCGGCGCACGCGCACGACGGATTCGGCGTCGTCCAAGTCGTTGGGGCGCAGGTCCCGAATCGTTGCGATCATGGCTGTGACGTTACGGCGCGCAGGGAGTGCGCGCTCGCCAATTTCGGGGCCTGCGGGCCTGGATCCCGGCCGCACCAGGGGCCGGCGCCCCGGTCCCATGGGGGACAATCGGCCGCGTGACCCCGACTTCCACGAACCTGAAGATCCGCCTCGACGGCGCCCCCGGCGCGGCCGCCCCGTACGAGCAGCTGCGCGCCCAGATCGCGCAGGGCGCGCGGTCGGGCAGGCTCCCGGCCGGCTTCAAACTGCCCACGGTGCGCGGCCTCGCCGAGGAGCTCGGGCTGGCGGCCAACACGGTCGCCAAGGCCTACCGGACGCTGGAGGCGGACGGCGTCATCGAGACGCGGGGCCGGGCCGGCAGCTTCGTCGCGGCGGCCGGCGACGTGTCCTTCCGGGAGGCGGCCGCCGCCGCGCAGGCTTACGCGGAGCGGGCGCGGCGGCTGGGCCTGACCGTAGAGGAGGCGACGGCGGCGGCACTCGACGCGCTGCGCGCTCGGTACGCCGGCTGACACCGCGCGGTCAGTCCTTGCGCGGCCGCAGGCGTGCCTGGAGGTGGTGCTGCATGGGCTGTCCCACCGCGGCCATTTTCTGCACGATCGTCAATTCGCCGTCCTGGAGGGCGTACCGGCGCCGCATGCCGGTCACCTCCTTGGCGCGGGGGGTCAGTGCCACGGTCTCGGTCGCCATCTCGATCTCCGTGCCGGACACGTGCCCCACGTACGTCTCGACGATTCCCGTCGGGTGGGCGAGCGTGACCTCGATGGAGGCGTCCGGCAGGATCCGCCACCAGCCGACCTCCCGCCCCGCGGGGCGCAGGGCCGCCCCGGAGCCGTCGATCAGCCACGCGCGCGACTCGTAGCACAGGAAGGGCCTGCCGTCGTGGCTGAAGGTGATCTCCTGCTCGTACCGGAAGCCGTGCTCCAGGGTCGGGTACTCGCCGCTGCCCTGTCCGTGCCACCGCCCGATGAGGCCCAGTACCGGCTGGAGTTGGGGGTGGGGCTCGGGGCCCTCACCGAGGACGTGGCTGTCGGGGAAGGGGTTCTCCTGCGCCGGTCCGGGCACGTGCGTTCTCCTGTTCGTGGGTCCCCCCTGGTCGTGCACGCCGCGGGCGTGCGCGGCCGGCGGGGGCGTCCGGCCGCGCCCCATTGTCGTCGCCGTGCGCGCCGGACCCGTGCGTGCCGGGCCCGCGCGCCGCTCCCGCGCCCCGCGCGTCGGGCCGCGACGGCCTACAGGTAGAGCCCCGCCTCGGTGTCGTGCCCCTGCGGCGGCAGCAGGGCCGAGGGGCCGGTCGTGCCGCGGCGCAGGGCGTAGAGCTCCGCCAGCGTCGCCCCCTCGCGGGGGATCCCCTCGTCGGTGCCGAGCCAGTCCGCCGACTCGCGGTGCGTGAGCCGGCCGACCTCGATCCGTGCCAGGCAGCGGCCCGGCCGGACGACCGCGGGGTGGAGCCGCTCAAGGTCCTCGTTGGTCGTGACGCCCACCAGTACGTTGCGCCCCTGGCCGAGCAGCCCGTCCGTGAGGTTGAGCAGCCGTGACAGCGCCTGCCCGGCGGTGTGCCGGGCCTCGCCGCGGATCAGCTCGTCGCAGTCCTCCAGCAGGAGCAGCCGCCAGCGGCCCTTCGCCGTGCCCTCGTCCTCGCCGATCGCGATGTCCATCAGGTAGCCGACGTCGTTGAACAGCCGCTCCGGGTCCAGTACGCAGTCCACCTGGCACCAGTCGCGCCAGGACCGGGCGAGCGTGCGCAGGGCCGAGGTCTTCCCGGTGCCGGGGGGACCGTGCAGCAGGAGCAGCCGGCCCGCGATGTCGTCGGGCGTGAGCTTCATCAGCCGGTCCATCGCCCCGGCCACCGGAGCCGTGTAGTTGGGCCGGACCTCCGCCCAGGTGCCCGCCGCGATCTGCCGGGTCGTCCGGTACGGGCCGCGGCGCGGGGAGACGTACCAGAACCCCATCGAGACGTTCTCCGGCTGCGGTTCGGGCTCGTCCTGCGCGTCCTGGGTGGCCTCGCCGAGCACTCCGGCGGCGAGTTCGTCGCTGACCGCCGTCACCGTGACGTCGGCTCCCCGGCTCCAGCGGGAGACGAGCACGGTCCACCCCTCGCCCTCGGCGAGCGTCGCGCTGCGGTCGCTGTCGCGCGCCGAGCGCAACACGGTGGCCCGGGACGGCAGGAGGGTCGCGCCCGCCTTCACCCGGTCGATCGACACGCTGTGCGAGTAGGGCTGCTCGCCGGACGCGAAACGGCCGAGGAACAGCGCGTCGACGACGTCCGACGGGGAGTCGCTGTCGTCGACGTTGAGCCGGATCGGCAGTGCGTCTTGCGGGTTGGCTGGCATGGCGCCCATGATCCGGCACGAAGTGCCCTCATGCACCCGTGTTTCGCCGGAACGGGTGGCGGGATCGCCTCTTCAAACGCCGTGCGGGTGAAGATTCCGACCGCATGTCTGCCCCGAACATTCTTGGCATGGACACTTCCAGTGGACCTCGGCTCCTTGTACCACGGACTCAGGAGTAACCCCCCACAAGGAGCCGCACACATGAGCATGAGAATGCCTCGCCTCGCCGCCCTGGCCTCCGCCGTCTTACTCGCCGCGGGAGCGGCCCTCTTCGGCGCGGGTCCGGCCGGTGCCGCCGCCGACTTCGGCTACGTCGCCCTCGGCGACTCGTACTCCTCCGGCGTCGGCGCCGGCAACTACGACAGCGCCAGCGGGAACTGCAAGCGCACCACCCGCGCCTACCCGGCCCTCTGGGCCGCCGCCCACGCTCCGCAGACCTTCTCCTTCGCCGCCTGCTCGGGCGCCCGTACCGGCGACGTGATGAGCGGCCAGCTCACACCGCTCAACGCCGGCACCGACCTCGTCAGCATCACCATCGGGGGCAACGACGCCGGTTTCTCCGACGTCATGACGACCTGTGTGCTCCAGTCCGAATCCAGCTGCGTCAGCCGGGTCAACCAGGCCAAGGCCTACGTCGACTCCACCCTCCCCGGCCAGCTCGACACGGTCTACAACGCCATCCACAGCCGGTCCCCGGGCGCCCGTGTGGTCGTCCTCGGCTATCCCCGCTTCTACAAGCTCAACGGAACCTGCGTCGCCGGACTGACCGAGGGCGAGCGCACCGCCATCAACGGAGCGGCCGACTACCTCAACGCCGCCATCGCCAAGCGCGCCGCCAACCACGGCTTCGCCTTCGCCTCCGTCGCCGGCTCCTTCACCGGCCACGAGATCTGCTCCGGCAGCGAGTGGCTGCACAGCCTCAACTGGCTGAACATCGGCGAGTCGTACCACCCCACCGCCGCCGGACAGTCCGGCGGCTACCTGCCGGTCTTCACCAGCGCGGCCTGAGGGCGGCGGTGGTGAACGGCGGCGTCCGGGACTGACGCGCCGCGGATCGACGGCATCACGGACTGACGGTCGCACCCGGTTCCGGTGACGGGGAAGCGGTCGGTCCGGACGTGCCGGGGGAGGAGGCCCCGCCCGTCGGGGTCTCCTCCTCGCACGTCACGGAGAACTCCAGCCAGGCCGAAGCCGCCTCCGCCGGCGCCCGGACCTCCAGGCGCACCGCGTCCGCGAAGGTCGCGTCGGGGTAGTGGGTCAGCTCCGTGTGGTCCAGCCGTACGCGCCCCGGCCCGTCCGCCGGGTACGTGACGCTCTGCCAGCCGGGGCTGGAGCTCTCCCCGCTGCGCGTGGTCCACCGGTACTCCACCAGTGCCGGAGTGCGGTCCACCGCGACGTCGGCCGTGAAGGCGGGCGCCTGCGCGGCGGGCGGGGGGCAGGTCCCGCGATAGGCGGCCCGGACGGCCTGGAGGGCCGACACGGTGAGGTTCGGCGGGGGCGTCGCCGAGGGGGAAGGGGACGCGCTCGGCGAGGGCGCCGGGGAAGGCGAGTCGCTCGGCGTGACGCTCGGGGCGACGCTCGGGGTGGGTGTCGGAGCGACCTCGGGGCCGGCGCCGGTCCCGCGGTCCCTCAGGAGCAGCCAGCCCAGCACGGCCAGTACCGCCAGCAGCGCCACGATCCCGCCGGTCAGCGCCCGTCCGGCCCCGTCGCGCCGGGGCGCGGGCGGCGCCGAACCGTACGGGGCCGCCGGCTCCGCAGCGTGCGTCCGCGCCGGCACCGGCGGGCCGTACCCGTGCCGCGCGGCGGAGCCCGGCGAGTCGGGCCACGCCCCGGGCGCCGGTCCCGCCGCCCGATCCGACACCGGCCCGCCGGCGGCCCGTACGGTGCCCCCGGCGCCGATGACGCGCAGCATGCGGGCCGCCTCCGCGGCGGGGAGCCGGTCCCCGGGGTCCTTGATCAACAACCCCTCCAGTACCGGCGTCAGCGGCCCGGCCCGCCGTGGTGGCGGGAACCCGTCGTCCACCACGGCCCGCAGCGTGGCCACCGGGGTGTCCTTGCGGAACGGCGGGACCCCCTCGACGGCCGTGTACAGCAGCACTCCGAGGGACCAGAGGTCCGACTCGGGACCCGGTTCGCGTCCGAGCGCGCGCTCCGGGGCGAGGAACTCGGGGGAGCCGACGACCTCGCCCGTCATGGTGATGGCGCTCGCGCCCTCCAGGCTCGCGATCCCGAAGTCCCCGAGCACCACCCGCCCGTCGTTGGCGATCAGCACGTTGCCGGGCTTCACGTCCCGGTGCAGCACCCCCGCCTCGTGCGCGGAGCGCAGCGCGGACAGCACCTGCTCGCCGAGGTGCGCGGTCCGCTGCGGGGTGAGCGGCCCGTCACCCGCCAGGACCTCCGCGAGCGAGAGCCCCCGCACGATCTCCATCACGATCCAGGGCCGGCCGTCCTCGGTGGCCACGTCGTACACCGTGACGACGCCACGGTGCGATACGCGGGCCGCGGCCCAGGCCTCGCGCTCCAGGCGCCGGTACATCCGGTCCACTTCCGCGGCGTCCATCCCGGCCGGCGCCCGTACCTCCTTGACGGCGACCTCGCGGCCCAGGACCTCGTCCCGGGCCCGCCACACCATGCCCATCCCGCCGCGGCCGAGGGGCCCCAGCAGGCGGTACCGTCCGGCGACGACGTTCCCCCCGACTCCGTCCGGGGGTACCCCCGGGCCGCCGTCCCCGTTCGACGCAGACTCAGTCACCGCAAGCCTCACAAGTCTCTGGTCCCGCGCGGCCCGCACGGGTCACCGGGCGATCACTCCAAGTTAGCGCAGCCCGGCCGACGTGGCCCCCGTCACGCGGGAGTCGCACGTGCGCCTCCGTGTCGCGCCCATCCCGCCCCAGAACCGGCCGATTTGTGCGGAGAGTGACGAATGACTCCGCTGAGTAGTCGTCAACTCCCGCTCGTTACAGGGGCAATTCACACGACCGGGATACCCGAGCACGACGTGGGGACGATAGGGTTACCCTGCCCGGTGGGCCGGGTGCCCTCATACGGGTGGGGAGAGACATGGAACAGATAGCAATGCGCAGCAGGCCGCCTCGCGTGCCTGCCATCACCTGCGGCAGCAGCGCGGCCAGCTCGCGCCTCGACCGCCACCTTGCCGTGCTCGGCGGACCCGCCGTCCCGCACCGCGACGCGGCCGAGGCGACGCTGCTGATGCGCGAGCTCACCTCGCGGGACCACACGCACCGCCTGCGGAGCCGGAGCGCGCGCGTCTCGCTCTTCGCGCCGCTGCGGCGGCTGCGTCGCACGCTCTTCGGCAGCCGCCGTTCGTAACCGTCCCCCCTTCCGACCCCGCGGCGCCGCCGTTACGTCCCCGGCCTGATCAACCCTGCCCGGTCAGCGAACGACACCGTCCCGGCGCAGCGACGCGATCTGTTCGCCCGTCATCCCCAGGGAAAGCAGCAGGAGTTCGGTGTGCTGGCCGAGCGCGGGCACCGCACCCATGTGCGGTGCCGCGCCGCCGGGCAGTCCGATCGGCGGCAGCAGGGCCCGCAGAGGGCCCGCCGGCGAGCCCACCTCCCGCCAGCGGTCCCGGGCTTCCAACTGCGGGTGCGCAGCCAACTGCGCCACCGAGTTGAGCCGGGCGCAGGCGATGCCCGCCGCCTCCAGGCGCCCGACCGCCTCGTCGACGCCGAGCCGGGCCAGGGCGTCGGCGACCACCGCGTCGGTCTTCTCCCGGTTCGCGGTGCGCGCCGCATTGGTGGCGTATCCCGGATCATCAGCCAACTCCGGTCGCTCCAGGACCTGTTCGGCGAGCCGACGCCACTCCCGGTCGTTCTGCACCGACAGCAGCACCCGGTCCCCGTCCGCCGTCGCGTAGGCGTCGTAGGGCGCGATCACGGCATGCGCGAGGCCGGTCCGCACCGGCTGCTCGCCGCCGTGCATCGTGTGGTGCAGCGGATGCCCCATCCACTCGGCGAGCGCGTCCAGCATCGACACCTCGACCCTGCCGCCGCGCCCGGTCGTCCCGCGCCGCAGCAGGGCCGCGAGCACCCCCGAGAAGGCGTACATGGCGGCCGCGATGTCCGCCGCCGGGATCCCGGCCTTGACCGGCCGCTCCGGCGTGCCGGTCACCGAGACGAGGCCGGCCTCGCACTGGACGAGCATGTCGTAGGCGCGCTTGTGGGCGTAGGGGCCCTCGGCCCCGTAGCCGGAGACGTCCACGGCGACCAGCCGGGGGTAACGCGCGCAGAGCGCGGCCGAGTCGAGCCCGAGCCGTGCGGCCGCGCCCTGCGCGAGGTTCTGTACGAACACGTCCGCACCGTCGAGCAGACCGTGCAGGACCTCGCGGCCGCGCGGGTCCTTGAGGTCGAGCGCGATCGACTCCTTGCCGCGGTTGGCCCACACGAAATGAGAGGCGAGCCCCTGCGCGGCGGTGTCGTAGCCGCGCGCGAAGTCCCCGCCGTCGGGTCGCTCGACCTTGATCACCCGAGCGCCCAGGTCGGCGAGCTGGCGGGTGGCGAAGGGGGCCGAGACGGCCTGCTCCACGGCGACGACGGTGATTCCGGCGAGCGGGAGCGGGTCGGTGGCGTGCGTATCGGGTTCCATGAGCCTCTGCCTACCGGCCCGGAGGGTGATCTGTCACCTCCGTCCGCGACAGCGGCACCGGCGGAACGCGGTCTCACCCCCCGAAGGGCGGGTGCGCGCTCAGTCGAGGCCGCGCGCGAACCTGCGGGTGGCCGCCGGCACGAACAGGACCAGCAGGGCCAGCGACCAGAGCAGCGCCCCGGGGACCGGGTGCGCGACCGGCCAGGCGGCCCCCGCGGCGACCTCGCCCCCGACGTTTCCGCACAGGGAGCGCACGGCGGTGGCGACGGCGCTGATCGGGTTCCATTCGGCGACCGTGCGCAGCCACCCGGGCAGCCCGGCCGTCGGAAGGTACGCGCTGGAGAGCATCGGCAGGACGAAGGTCGCGCCGCCGAGCTGCCCCGCCGCCTCCTCGCTCCTGCTCAGCAGGCCGAGGTACGTGCCCACCCACGCGGTGGCGAAGCGGAACAGCAGCAGGACGCCGAAGGCACCGGCCGCTCCCGCGAAGCCGTTCTCGGCCCGCCAGCCCATGGCCAGTCCCACCAGCATCAGCGGCACCATCGAGACCGCGGTGGTCACGAGATCCGCCGCCGTCTGCCCCAGCGGCACCGCGGTCCGGCTCATCGGCAGGGTCCGGAAGCGGTCCATCACCCCCCGGTGCGCGTCCTGCGCGGCCGTGAACATTCCGCTCATCAGGCCGTTCGCGGCGGTGGCGGCGAGCAGCCCCGGGACCAGGAACTGCCGGTACTCGGCGCCCGGCATGGCGAGGGCGCTGCCGAAGACGTAGCCGAAGAACAACAGCATGGTGACCGGCATGGTCTGGGTGAGGATCAGCAGCGCCGGGGCGTGCCGGGCCTTTTGCAACTGGCGGGTCAGGACGGCGCCGCCGTCGGACAGCAGGGTGCTCATGCGGTGTGCTCCTGGGGCTCGGTGGCGGGAAGGGCCCCGATGAGGCGCAGGAACACCTCGTCGAGGGTGGGCGGGCGCAGGCTCGCGTCGGTGACGGCGACGGCGGCCGCGTCGAGCGCCCGGACGATCCGCGGCAGCGTGAGTCCGGGGTCGAGGACGGTCGCGCCGACGGTGAGGCGCTCCGGATCCAAGGCGGGCAGGCCCCCCGTCAGCTGGTCGAGTACGGCCGCCGCGCCCGCGAGCCCCTCGGCGCCGGCGACGCAGACCTCGGCGTAGGCGCCGATCCGGGCCTTGAGTTCGGCCGGGGTGCCGGTGGCGGCGGCCCGGCCGTGGTCCACGACCACGATGTCGTCGGCGAGCCGGTCGGCCTCCTCCAGGTACTGGGTGGTGAGGAGCACGGTCGTGCCCTCCCGCGCGAGGTCCCGTACGGCCGTCCAGATCTGCTCGCGTGCCGCCGGGTCCAGGCCGGTCGTGGGCTCGTCGAGGAACAGCACGCGGGGCCGGGTGACCAGTCCGGCTGCCAGGTCGAGCCGCCGGCGCATACCGCCCGACCAGGTGCCCGCGACCCGGTCCGCGGCGTCGGCGAGCCCGGAGCGCTCCAGTAGTTCGTCGGCGCGGTCCCGGGCGGCCCGGCCTCGAAGTCCGGCGAGGCGGGCGAACAGCCGGAGGTTTTCCCGGCCGGTCAAGTCCCTGTCGACCGAAGCGAATTGGCCGGTGGATCCGATGGTCCTGCGGACGGCGGCCGGTTCCCGGGCGACGTCGTGGCCGGCGACGAGGGCGCGGCCGCCGGTGGGCGCGGTGAGGGTGGTGAGGATCCGGACGGCGGTGGTCTTGCCCGCGCCGTTGGGGCCGAGGAGGCCGCAGACCGTGCCCTCCGGGACGGCCAGGTCGAGGCCGCGCAGGGCGTGGACCTCGCCGTACGTCTTCTCCAGCCCCTCACTAAGTACAGCGTACGTAGTAGTCATGACGCGCACCCTATCGCACTACGTACGGTGTACGTAACTACCATGGTGGCGATGGACGAGGTGATGAGCGATGACACCCAGCGGCCGCTCCGCTGAACCGGAAGTGATCTGGGCCCGCCCGCCGCGGGCGGGCCGCGGCCCCCGGCCCGCGCACAGCCGCGACTCGATCGCCGCCGAGGCGGTGCGGATCGCCGACGAGGAGGGGATCGAAGCCGTCTCCATGCGGCGCGTGGCGGCCGGGATCGGCGCCGGGACCATGTCCCTCTACAACTACGTGCCGCGCAAGGAGGACCTGTACGAGCTGATGGTCGACGCGGTCAGCGGGGAGTACGACCTCACCCCGCCCGCCGGAGACTGGCGCGCCGACCAGCTCGCGCTGGCCCGCCAGACCCGGGCCATCATGCACCGGCACTCCTGGCTGCCCCGGCTGCTGAGCCCGGTCTACGGTTTCGGCCCGAACGCCCTGAGGTACCTGGAGCACAGCCTGGCCTGCCTCGCGCCGCTCGACGCCCCGGGCGGGGAGAAACTGGAGCTGATCGCCGCGGTCAACGGCACCGTCGCCACTTTCGTGGCGGGCGAGCTGGCGCTGGCCGAGCGGGCCCGCCAACTCCCCTGGAGCGAAGCCGCCGAACAGGGCGTACGGGCGGCCTGGCTCGGCTCCCGGCTGGCGACCGGCGAGTACCCGCTGCTGGCGGACGTACTCGCGCAGGCGCCCGGGATCCCGGGCGAACTGGCCGACCCGGCCGAGGTGTTCGACCGGTCGGTGACGCGGCTGCTGGGGGCTTGGGGGGACTGAGGGGCGGGGAATGGGGGTGGGGGGGGGAGGTTTGCTCCGCGCTCTGTGTGCGGGCGGTGGCGCCCGGGCGGTGGCGCCCAGTGGTGGCCGCGGGCGGCGGGCGGTGGGCCGAGGTGCTGGGCGGCGCGGGCTGCGGTGGCGGGGGCTGCGGTGGCGCGGGCGCTCGCGCGGCGCGGCTCAGAGCAGGGCGAACTGGCCGCCGGGGCCCTCCTCCTGGTGGTCCAGCACCGAAGCCGGACGCCGGGCCCAGTGCGGTGGCGGCAGCACCCCGGCCGCGCGCAACCCCGCCGCGTCGAGCGGCGGGTCGGCCTCGAACGCCGCCCGCTCCGGGGCCAGTTCGGCCAGCAGCGCCAGGGTCGTCACCAGGTCCAGCAGTTCCGACGTCCAGCCCTGCGGCCACTCGGCCGGGCCCAGCGCCTCCAACCCGTCGGCCTCCGGGTCCCGGTGCGCGAGCCGGGCGGTGAACCACGCCTCCAGGACGCGGACGCCCTGGACCTCGTACTCCCACGCCCCGGCGGGGACCGGGGAGACGGTTCCGGTCCCGATGCTCAGCGTCTCGTTCTCGGGGTCGTACGAGAGCTCGTGCGGCCAGGCCGGCAGCGCGGAGCGGACGTAGGGCCGGCGCCCGCCCGGCAGCCGGGGCGGTTCGCCGCCGCGCGCCCCGCGCAGTCGGACGGAGAGCAGCCGGTGCCCCAGGTCCAGCCCGGCCCGCCAGCGCGTCGCGTCCGCGGTGAGCGGGACCTCGTACCCCCGCGGCCCGGGGCGGCCCGCGGCGAGGATCCAGCACAGCACGTCCTCGGGGGTGACCCAGGTGCCGTAGTGCTCGCCGAGCAGCGGCAGCAGGCCGGGGGCGAGATTGGGCTCGGCGCCTCCCGGGCGGCGGTGCAGGGGGCGGATCCGGCCGAGCCGGCCGACCGGGAGGTGCGCGGTGACCAGCGGTTCCGGATGCGTCCGGCCCTGCGCGTTCTGCCGGCTCGGCGCCCTTGGCGGGCCCTCCACGAGGAACAGCTGGTGCCCGTCCATGACCCGCCACAGCTCTGGGCGGGCCAGATCGACGAGCCGCTGGTCGGGCAGCAGCCACTGCTCGTCGAAGGGCTCCCGCAGCACCCGTACGGGATCGGGGCAGGGGCCCGGCGTGTCCGCGAAGCGGGCCGTGGAGCCCGCGCGCCGACCGGGCAGCTCGGCCGCCCCGGCGTCGGGGGTCCGCGCCCGGGTCGGGCGGAACAGACGCTCCTGCTCGGGGCCCCCGGCGGCCGTCAGGGCCGCCCAGCGGGCCCGCAGGGTCCCCGGATCGGGGGCCGCCACCCAGGCCCGGCCAAGCCGCAGGGGGCCCACGGACCAGGGCATCAGCTCGTCCAGCAGCGGTACGTCAGCGCTCACCCGGCCGATGGTAGCGACGCCGCCGGGTAGCCGGGCCCCGTCCAGGCCGGAGGGTTAGGCTCCTTGTATAGGGATCCGCACCGACCCAGGTCATCCGGGAGGCGGTCATGAGCCAGTACGACGAGTACTCGACCCCGTCGCAAGCCGAGGGGGAGCGGCTCGACGAGGACATGGACGAGGCGCAGAAGAAGCAGCGCCACGCCCAGACGATGCGGACCACTCCGTCCCAGGCGGAGGGCGAGCGCGGGACGGAGGACGCGGAGAAGAAGGCGGCGGGCGAGGAGAAGTAGCCCCTCGTCGTTCGGTCCCGCCGGTGGCGGCTGGTGAGTGGTTTCCGGTGGCCGGTGGCCCCTGCCCTCCTGCCCCTGCCTCCTTGGCCCCGGAACCTGTGGCCCGACCGGGCGGGTGGTCAGTGGGCGTCGACCGTCACCGTGAAGGAGAAGCGGTCCCCGCGGTAGCGGATCCGCGCCACGTCGACCACCCGGCCGCTCTTGTCGTACGTCACGCCCGTGTAGTGCAAGATCGGGCTCAGCAGCGGCACTTGGAGCAACTCCGCCGTGGCCGGGTCCGCGAGACGGGCCTCCACGGTGTCGGTGATCCGACTGATGTCGACCTTCACGATGTCGCGCAGCACCTTCGTCATCGGCCAACGCTCCAGATCGGCGAGGTCGATCGCCTCCGCCAGCTCCGGACGCACCGCGTTCTCCGCCCAGTTGGTCGGCTCGCCGCTCTCCCTGTCGTGGCGCAGCCGGCGGTACGTGACCACCTCGGGCGTGTCCGGGAAGTGCTCCACCAGCTCCCCGGGCACGGCCGTCCGCTCCTGACCGAGGACCGTCGTACGGTCACCCGACTGCTGCGCCACGATCGCGTCGACCGACCCCAGCAGCTGCACCGGGGCCCCGCGCATCGCCGCCGGTTCGATGAAGGTCCCGCGCCGCCGGTGGCGGCTGATGAGGCCCTCGGTCTCCAGCTCCTTGAGCGCCTGCCGCATGGTCAGCACGCTCACCCCGTAGTGCTCCGCCAGCCGCTCCTCGGTGGGCAGGCGCAGCGAGGCGTCCGCCGTGCGCCCCAGTATCGAGGCGCGCAGCGACTGGGAGACCTGGTACCAGAGCGGGAGCTTCCGGTTCAGTACCAGCGAGTCGGGGGCGAAGGCGGTCACGGGTGGTTCTCCGTAGGACGGGCGGCACGCGCCGCTTGGTGATACTAGGCGCGGAAGTGGCGCTGGAGGCCCTGCCAGACGTCGTCGTATCCGCTCTGGAGGTGCTCCGCACCGGCCGCCTGGGCCGTGGCGGTGATCGGCCAGCGGGTCTCGAACATGAAGGCAAGACCGTCGTCGATCTTCTGCGGCTTCAGCTCGGCGGCGCTCGCCCTGTCGAACGTCTCCCGGTCGGGGCCGTGCGCGGACATCATGTTGTGGAGCGAGCCGCCACCGGGCACGAAGCCCTCGGCCTTCGCGTCGTAGGCGCCCTCGATGAGGCCCATGTACTCGCTCATCACGTTCCGGTGGAAGTACGGCGGGCGGAAGGTGTCCTCGCCGACCAGCCAGCGCGGGGCGAAGACCACGAAGTCCACACCCGCGAGGCCCGGGGTGTCGGAGGGCGAGGTCAGCACGGTGAAGATCGACGGGTCGGGGTGGTCGTAGCTGATGGAGCCGAGGACGTTGAACCGGCGCATGTCGTAGACGTACGGGACGTGCGTGCCGTGCCAGGCGACGACGTCGAGCGGCGAGTGGTCGTAGGTCGCGGTCCAGAGGTTGCCGCAGAACTTGTTGACCACCTCCGTCGGGCGCTCGCTGTCCTCGTACGAGGCCAGGGGCGCCTGGAAATCGCGCGCGGCGGCCAGGCCGTTGGCGCCGATCGGGCCCAGGTCGGGCAGCTCGAAGGGGCGGCCGTAGTTCTCGCAGACGTAACCACGGGCGGTCTCGTCCTGCAGCTCGACGCGGAAGCGGACCCCGCGCGGGATCAGGGCCATCTCCCCGGGGCGGGCGCTGAGCAGGCCGAACTCCGTGCGCAGCAGCAGGCCGCCGCGCTCGGGGACGATCAGGAGCTCGCCGTCGGAGTCGCTGAACACCCGGTCGGTCATCGGGGAGTTGGCGGAGTACAGATGGATGGCCATGCCGGCGCGCTGCGCGGCGTCGCCGTTGCCGCCGAGGGTCCACAGGCCGGCCAGGAAGTCGGTTCCGGGAGCCGGGTCGGGCAGCGGGTTCCAGCGGAGCCGGTTGGGGTCCGCGGGAACCTCGGTGAAGGGCGCGGTGCGCAGGGCGCCGTTGTCCGTCCGGGTGAAGGGCGGGTGCGCGGCCGAGGGGCGGATCCGGTAGAGCCAGGAGCGGCGGTTGTGGGAGCGCGGCTCGGTGAACGCGCTGCCGCTGAGCTGCTCCGCGTAGAGCCCGAGGGGGGAGCGCTGGGGGGAGTTGCGGCCGATCGGGAGCGCACCGGGCACCGCCTCCGAGCTGTGCTCGTTGCCGAAGCCGGTGAGGTAGTCCAGCGCCTCCGCCGTCTTCCTGGCCTGCTCGCTGCCGCCGCTCATTGCACGCTCCCGCTCTGCCGATGGAATCCTATGCCTGACAGTAGGATTCCATCCCCTCCACGTCAACGCCACCTTTCCGGCCACGCCCCCCGACCACCCGCGCCGCCCGGCCGGGGCGGGAGGTGCGGGCCGGGGTGGCTGGGGGGCGTGCCCGTGGGGCGCGGGGACGGCGGGCTGACCGGCCTGCCCGTCGGCCGTGGGCGGCCCACCGACCCGGGTCGGTCGCGGTGCGGTGAGTCGGCCTGCGGGCCCTGCCCCCAGTCCCGGCGCGTCGCGGGCGGTCAGCCCGGCACCGGATGCCCGCCGGGGGCGCGCCACCCGCCGTCGCCCCGGGTTTGAGCCGGTGGACAGCCGGCACCGTATGTCCGCCGGGCGCGGGTCCCGCTCCCCGCCGCCGGGGCGGTGCGCCTGAAGCCGGTCCGGCGGCCCGGTCCCCGCCACCTGCCACCCCCAGGCTCGCCTCCCGGGGCGGCCAACCGGCCCGCCTATCCGCCGGGCGCGGCCGGATGCGGGTAGGCCGCTCGCGGGGCCGGCCCCGGCTCGTTGCGACCGCGCGGCGTGGGTCGGCTTGCCTGTGTCGGGCCGGGTCACCGAGAGGCCGGTACGACCAGGTTGGTCCGTCCTGCGGACCGCTCGTGCGGCGCGGTCGGCGCCGCGCGACCGGGGTACCCGGCGGTCGCCCCCGGACCGGCCCGTGCGACGGCGGCCGCCGAGCACAGCGGTCGCGGTCAGGGCCGGCTGCCGACCAGCCGCGTACCGCCCAACCGCGCACCACCCGGCGCGGAGGCGGAGTCCCGGCCGGCCGAGGACTGCCGGCAGCGACCCACGCAGTCCATGGGCCCAGGCGGGCAGGTCCGCCATCCGCCGCGCGTGGCGGTGGTGTGGCCTGCACCAGGTTCGTCCGCGGTCCGCCAACCGCCGTCCGCCGTCCGCCCGGCGCCGCGTAGCGGCCCGTGCCAGGCCTGCCATCCCCGCGAGGCGACGGCGGAGTGGCCGCGCCCGTCCCCACCCGCCGCAGCGCGACGGCGTGCGAACTCGCGCCCCGCGGGACGGCCCGACGGGCGTGGCCCGCGACCCGCGCGGCCGCTCGCGCCACTGGGGCGGAGGCGGTCGGAGGGTGGGTTCCAGGTCACGACTCGGGGTGCCGGAGGGCTATTCGCGCAAGGGGGGATCCCAAAAGGTGAACATTGCTCTACTCTCACGCGCATGTCGTGGACCCGCAGGTTCCCTGCCGTACCGGCGGCGCTCCTCGCCGCCCTCCTAGCCGTCCTGTCCCTCTTCGTCGCCGCGTCCCCGGCGAGCGCGCACGAGGAGCGCCCCGTCGAACTCCCCGACGGCACCGGCTCCGTACCCCGGTACCGCGCCGGTGAGCCGGACCTGATCGTCTGCAAGACCGATCGGCCGGCCTTCGAACGCCGGATATCCGCCTTCCCCGATGACCTCAAGCAGCGCAACCTCGCCCTCTACGAGCGCTGCGAGAAGAACGGCTACCGCCACCTCCAGGAAGCCGTGGACGCCGTGGACCGCCCGGGCGTGAACATCGCGATCCTTCCGGGCCTCTACGAGGAGGAGCCCTCGCTCCCCACGCCGGCGGGGGAGTGCGCCGCGCTCACGGCGCCCAACTCCTCACTCGGCTACCAGATCCTGACCTACGAGCAGCAGGTGGCCTGCCGCCACAACCAGAACCTCGTCGCCATCCTCGGCAAGAAGGACCTCCAGATCGAGGGCACCGGAGCGTCCCGGCAGGACGTCGTCATCGACGCCAAGTACCACAAGCTGAACGCGATCCGCGCCGACAAGTCCGACGGCGTCTACTTCCGCAACTTCACCGCACAGCGCACCACCTTCAACTCGCTGTACGTGCTGGCTGCCGACGGCTTCGTCATCGACGACGTCCTGACCCGCTGGAACGACGAATACGGCTTCCTGACCTTCGCCAGCGACCACGGCCTGTACAAGAACTGCGAGTCGTACGGCAACGGCGACTCCGGCGTCTACCCGGGCAGTGCCTCCAACATCAACGACGGCCGCGGCTACGACGTCCCCCGCTACTCCATCGAGATCACCGGCTGCCGCAGCCACCACAACATGGTCGGCTACTCCGGCACGGCGGGCGACTCCGTGTGGGTGCACGACAACGAGTTCGACCAGAACATGGGCGGCGCCTCGATGGACAGCGCCTTCCCCGGCCACCCCGGACTGCCGCAGAACCACGCCCGCTTCGAGCGCAACCTGATCCACGACAACAACGCCGACTACTACCACTACGTCGCCGACGGCACCTGTGCCAAGCCCCCGGCCGAGCGCGGCTACGAGCAGGGCGTGGTCTGCCCGCAGATCTCCATGCCCCCGGGCACCGGCATCATCACCGCGGGCGGCAACTGGAACCTGTACGAGAACAACTGGGTGTACGGCCACCAGCGCGCGGGCTTCTTCCTCTCGGCCGTGCCCGCCTTCATCCGGGGCGAGGAGAAGCTGTCCAAGCAGGCGGACACCTCGCACCACAACCGCTACGCCGCCAACATCCTCGGCAAGGACAAGTCCGGCGCCTCCCGCCCCAACGGCATGGACGTGTGGTGGGACGGCCAGGGACGGGGCAACTGCTGGCAGTCCGGACCGGACGGCTCCACCCCGGGCACGCTCCCGGAGTGCGGTGAGCGCCGTGGCGCGGTCTCCGGAGGCTCGGCCCGCCTGGCAGGCGAGCCCGTGAAGCTGGCCCAACTCCTCGTCTGCGCCGATTACAGCGTCCAGGCGCGCAAGCTCCCGGCCGGCTGCGACTGGTACGGAGCGCGCGGCCTCCAGCGGGTCGAGACCCAGATCGCCCTGGCCGTCGCGGCGGTCCTGCTCCTGGTCGGCGGCCTCCTGTGGTGGCGCCGGCTGCGCTCCTCCCGGCTGGGCACGGCGGCCACCCTCCTCGGCCTCGTGGGCCTGGTCCTGGACGTGGCGGGCTCCACCATGGGGCTGGTCGCGGGCTTCGTCCCCGCCCTGGCGCTGCTCTGCCTCGGTCTGTGGTGGACGGGCATCGGCGTCGCCCTGCGCCCCGCCCGCCCGTGGCTGGCCCGCCTGACCCTGCTCCTGGCCGCGCTCACCCTCCTCGACGCCTTCGACAAGGCCGTCCTGATGATTCCGTGGATCCCGCTCAGCCCCGCCTGGATACGGACCCTCGTCGCGGTGGTGTGGACCCTGTGGGCCGTCATCGCCGCAGCCCGACCCGGCGGGAACCCGGCCACCCCGGCGGGCCCGGACGGCGGCGACCCTGCCGACGACCGCGTACCCGTCCCGGCGGGCCCGGCCCCGGCCCTGGACACCGAGGCGGAGGCCCCGACGGGGGCCGGGACCACGGCGGAGCCCCGCGCGGCCGAGGGGGACCCGCGGTGAGCGACCGCTCCGAAAGCCGGGTCCGGTGCGACGTCTGCGGTACGCCGCCGCGCCGGACCCGGGGCGCGGGCCGCACCGCCACCCTTCTCGCCCTCGCGCTGCTCCTGGCCGGCGGCGCGGCGACGGGCTGCGGCGGACGGGCCACCACCCACCACAAACCCGGCACCAGCCACGAGCAGGCCTCCGGTGACGTCGGCACCCTGCTCACCGCCGACGACGGCGCCGGCCACCGGCTCCGCGAGGTGCCGGCCGAGGGCGCGCCGGAGGTCCAGGTCACCGCCCGGCCCGACTCCGAGGACGGCTGGAACCTCCAACTGGCCGTGAAGAACTTCCACTTCACGCCCGACAGTGCCGGCGGCGCCGCCCTCCCGGGCGCCGGCCACGCGCACCTGGAGCTGGACGGCCGCAAACTGGCCCGCCTGTACGGCCCTTGGTTCCACCTGCCCGCCGCGCAAGTGCCCGAGGGCGCGCACACTCTGACCGTCCGCCTCTACGCGGACGACCACACCGCCTGGGCCGTCGCCGGCAAGCCGGTCGAGGGCACGCTCCCGCTCACCGCCACCGGCCAGGCCGGGCACGGCCACACCCAGCCCGCACCCTCGGCCTCCGCTCCGCCTCCGTCCCCGGAGGCGGCCGACCGTACGGTCACCATCACCGTCCGGGACGGCAAGGTCACCCCCGCCACGGGCCGCGTCGAGGTGACGCGCGGCGAACGCGTAGCCCTGCGCGTCACCAGCGACCGCGCGGACACCCTGCACGTCCACGGCTTCGACAAGGAACTCGCCCTGCCGGCAGGCCAGGAGGCCACCCTGATCCTGACGGCCGACCGAACGGGTCTCTTCGAAGTCGAGACCCACGAGTCCCACCTGGTCCTGACCCAGCTCCTCGTCCGGTGAGGCACCCGACGCTGCCGGCCATGCCACCGCTCGCGCACGGCATCGGATCCCAGCACGATCTGCCCATCTCCCCCTTCTACGCGTTCGCCGGCGCCTTCGCCGCGCTCTTCGTCTCCTTCCTCGCACTCGGCCTCCTCTGGTCCGCCTCCCGCTTCCACGGAGACCGCTCCGGCATCGCCCTGCCCGCCGGGCTCCAGCGGGTGGCCGACGCGCCGGCCACCCGCACCGCCCTGCGCGGGCTCGGCCTGGCCGCCGCGCTCGCCGTACTCCTGCACCTCCTCCTCGGTCCCGACGACCCCGCCCGCAACCCCGCTCCGGGAGCCGTCTACGTACTCCTCTGGGTGGGCCTCGTGCCCGCCTCCCTCCTCCTCGGTCCCGTCTGGCGCCTCCTCAATCCGCTCCGTGCCCTGCACCACGCGCTCTCCCGGCTGCGGCCCCCGCGGGTCCGCCCGATCCCCGCCCGGATCGGGCAGTGGCCCGCCGCCGCCGGACTGTTCGCCTTCACCTGGCTCGAGCTCGTCTCTCCCGATCCCGCCTCCACCACCACCCTCCTGTCGGTCCTGGCCGGCTACGCCACCCTCCAACTCCTGCTCGCCGCCCGCTTCGGCGAGCGCTGGTTCGCCGAGGGAGACGCCTTCGAGGCCTACTCCGCCCTCCTCGCCCGGCTCTCGCCCCTCGGCCGCCGCGGCGACGGCCGCCTGGTCCTCCGCAACCCCTTCCACGGACTCGACGCGACGCCCGAGCGGCCCGGACTCGTCGCCACCGTCTGCGTCCTACTCGGATCCACCGCTTACGACGGCTTCTCCGACAACCCCTCGTGGATCAACGCGATCCAGACCTCCCCCCTCGGCCGCACCGCCGCGGCCACCCTCGGACTCCTCGGCTCCATCGCCCTCGTCGCCGCCCTCTACTGCCTCTGCGCGGCGGCCACCCGCCTCGTCTGCGGCCCGCACCCCGGCCCGCTGACCGCCTTCGCGCACTCACTCGTGCCGATCGCGCTCGGCTATCTCGTCGCCCATTACTTCTCCCTCCTGGTAATCGAAGGACCACGCACAGTAAGCATGGCACTCGGCACTGACAACGCCCCGGAACCCTTGCCGCCACTGGGCCCCGGCGGCCTCGCCGCCCTCCAGGTCGTCGCCGTCGTCACCGGCCACGTCCTCGGAGTGATCGCCGCGCACGACCGCTCCGTACGGCTCTTCCCGCCCGCGAAAGCCGTCGCCGGGCAACTGCCGCTGTTCGCGCTGATGATCACGTACACGGTCGGCGGCCTCAGCCTGCTGCTGAACTGACGCCGCCGATCCGGTACCGCCGCCCACCCGTGAACCGAGGAGCGGCATGATGGACCCCGTGTCCCCAGCCCACCCCCTGCGCCGCACGCCCATCCAGCAGCGCAGCGCCGACCGGCTCGCCCGGATCCTCGACGCCTGCGCCGAACTCCTGGACGAGACCGGGTACGAGAGCCTCAGCACCCGGGCCGTCGCCCAGCGCGCCGGCGTCCCCATCGGCTCGGTCTACCGGTTCTTCGGCAACAAACGGGCCATGGCCGTCGCCCTCGCCCACCGCAACCTCGACAGCTACGCCGACGCCATCGAGGAGCGGCTCGCCGGACTTCCGGCCACCGACTGGCGGCCGGTCGTGGACGTGGTGCTCGACGAGTACCTCGTCATGAAGCGCAACGTCCCCGGTTTCGCCCTCGTCGACTTCGGGGTGCCCGCGCCGCCTCCCGAGGGGCCGGCCTCCGACCCCAACCACCTCGTCGCCGTCCGCCTCACCGAGCTCCTCAGCGGCCACCTGGGCCTCACCCCTGACGCCGCTCTGGAACGGGCCGTCCTGGTCGCCGTCGAGGCCACCGACGCCCTGACGAAGCTCGCCTTCCGCAACGACCCGACCGGCGACGTCGACATCGTCGCCGAAACCCGCGCGATGATGCAGGCCTACCTCGCCCGCGTCCTGGACTGACGGACGGTTGGCGCAGACCCCTCCCCAGCGTCCCTACCGGTCGGTATGCTCGATCCCGCCCGCGCGGCCGTACCGCCCGCGCCCCGTGCCGCAGCCTGCCGCCCCTGGAGGGCCCATGCCCCGCACCGCCCTGCGCATCTGCCCCCTCTGCGAAGCCACCTGCGGCCTCACCCTCACCATCGAAGGCGCCACGGTCACCGGCGCGCGAGGTGACCGCGACGACGTGTTCAGCCGCGGCTTCATCTGCCCCAAGGGTGCGGCCTTCGGCGCCCTCGACTCGGATCCGGACCGGCTGCGCAGCCCTCTCGTCCGGCGCGGGGGACGGCTCCAGGAGGCCACCTGGGAGGAGGCCTTCGAGGCCATCGCCGCCGCCGTCCCCGCCCTCGCACGGGAGCACGGAGCCCAGTCGGTCGGTGTGGTCCTCGGCAACCCGAACGCCCACACCATGGCGGGCCACCTGTACCCGCCGCTGCTCCTCAAGGCCCTCGGCACCCGCAACCTCTTCACCGCCAGCACCCTCGACCAGATGCCCAAGCACGTCTCGAGCGGGCTGCTCTTCGGCGACCCCTTCGCCATCCCGGTCCCGGACCTCGACCGCACCGACTTCCTGTTGCTCCTCGGCGCCAACCCGGTCGAGTCCAACGGTTCCCTGTGCACCGCCCCCGACTTCCCCGGCCGGCTCAAGGCGCTGCGCGCCCGCGGCGGGACCCTCGTCGTGGTCGACCCCCGCCGCACCCGCACCGCCAAACTCGCCGACCTCCACCTCGCTCCGCGCCCCGGCAGCGACGCGCTGCTGCTCGCGGCACTCGCCCACACGCTGCTCGCCGAGAAGCAGACGGCCCTCGGGGCGCTCACGGAACTCACCGAAGGGATCGGGGAACTCGCCGAAGCGCTCGGTAGTTTCACTCCTGAGGCCGTCGCCCCCGCCTGCGACCTCCCGGCCGAAGAGATCCGCGACCTCGCCCGCGCTCTCGCGGCCGCGCCGACAGCCGCCGTCTACGGGCGGATCGGCAGCAGCACGACGCAGTACGGCACGCTCGCCAACTGGCTGGTCGACGTGCTGAACATCCTGACCGGCAATCTCGACCGGCCGGGCGGGGCCCTGTTCCCGCTGTCCGCGACCGACCGCGCACCCCGGCCGGCCGGGCCCGGAAAGGGCTTCGGCCTCGGCCGCTGGCACAGCCGGGTCAGCGGCCACCCCGAGGCCAAGGCCGAACTCCCCATGGCCGCCCTGGCGGAGGAGATCGAGACCCCGGGGGAGGGGCGGATCCGCGCCCTCGTCTCCATCGCGGCGAACCCGGTGCTGTCCGCCCCCGACGGCCGGCGGCTCGACGCGGCCCTGGCCGGGCTCGACTTCATGGTCAGCGTCGACCCGTACTTGAACGAGACCTCGCGCCACGCGCACGTGGTCCTGCCTCCGCCGCCGCCCTCACAGAGCGCCCACTTCGATTTCTCCTTCAACACCTTCGCCATCCGCAACCAGGTCCGGTACTCACCGCCCGCCGTCCCGCTCGAAGAGGGCCGCATGGACGAGTGTGAGATCCACGCGCGCCTCGTCCTGGCCGTCTCCGGCATGCACGGAGCCGGACCGGAGGCCGTGGACGACCTGGCGATCCAGGCGACCCTCGCCAGGGAGACCGCCGACCCGCTGTCCCCGCTGCACGGGGAGGACCCGGTGGCCCTCGCCGGCCGGCTCGCCGGAGCCCACGGGCCCGAGCGCCGCCTCGACCTGATGCTCCGGCTCGGCCCGTACGGGGACCGCTTCCGTGCGCAGTCAGCCATGCCCGCGAACGCCGATCCCGCGACGCCCGCGAACGCCCGGCCGGGCGCCGACGCCACGGAGCCCCGCGCGGGTGACGCCGCCGGCGCGTCGGGACTCGCCCCCGGTCTCTGCCTGGAGCGGCTGCGCGCGTACCCGCACGGCATCGACCTCGGCCCGCTGCGGCCCCGGCTCCCGGGCCTGCTGAAGACGCGCAGCGGCAGGATCGAGCTGCTGCCGGCCCCGATCGCGGCCGAACTGCCCAGGCTGCGCGCGACGCTCGCCGCCCACCCCGACGCCCTGGTGCTCGTGGGCCGCCGCCACCTGAGGTCGAACAACAGCTGGTTGCACAACGTCCCGGCCCTCGTGGGAGGTTCCAACCGCTGCACCCTCCAGGTCCATCCGGACGACGCCGCGCGGCTCGGCCTCACCGACGGTGCGCCGGCCGAGATCAGTTCGGACGGCGGCAGCCTGGTGGTCCCGGTCGAGGTCACCGACTCCGTTCGCCCCGGCGTCGTCAGCCTTCCGCACGGCTGGGGCCACGACCGCCCCGGCACCCGGCTCTCGGTGGCCTCGGCCGTGCCCGGAGTGAACGTCAACCAGCTCCTCGACGGCACCCGCCTCGACCCGCTCTCCGGTACGGCGGTGCTCAACGGTTTCCCCGTCGAACTGACACCCATCCCCTGAGCTGGGGTTTTGCTCGTATTGCTCACGCGTGGACGTCTTGTTGGGCCCGGAAGGAGGCGCCTAGGTTCCCCCCATGCTGACCTTCCTCGGCTTCGCCATGATCGCGACCTTCCTGGTCCTGATCATGCTGAAGAAAATGTCGCCCATCGCGGCGCTCGTCCTCATCCCCGCGCTGTTCTGCGTGTTCGCCGGACAGGGCGCGCAGCTCGGCGGCTACGTCATCGACGGGGTCGGCAAGCTCGCGCCGACCGCCGCCATGCTGATGTTCGCCATCGTCTACTTCGGCGTGATGATCGACGTCGGCCTCTTCGACCCCGTCGTGCGCGGCATCTTGCGCTTCTGCAAGGCCGACCCGATGCGCGTCGTGGTCGGCACGGCCGTCCTCGCCGCCATCGTCTCGCTCGACGGGGACGGCTCGACCACCTTCATGATCACCGTCTCGGCCATGTACCCGCTGTACAAGCGGCTCGGCATGAGCCTGGTGGTGATGACGGGAGTCGCGGCCACCGCCAACGGCGTCATGAACACCCTGCCCTGGGGCGGCCCCACGGCCCGTGCCGCCACCGCCCTCAAGCTGGACGCCGCCGACATCTTCGTCCCGATGATCCCCGCCCTCGCGGCGGGACTCCTCTTCGTCTTCGTCCTCGCCTACGTCCTCGGCGTCAAGGAGCGCCGCCGCCTCGGGCGGCTGACGCTCCCCGGCGACGTGGAGCCGGCCGAGGAGCTCCTGGTCGCCGCCGGTACGGGCTCGGCCGAAGCGGGCAGTACGCGCGCACCGGCGGCCGCGCCCACCGGTTCCGCCGCGCCCACGGAATCCGCCGCGCCCACCGGACCGGCCGGATCCCCCGCACCCGGGAGTTCCACCCCGTCCGCCGGAACCGTAGCCGTCGACCCGGACGCCCGCACCGCGGGCGGCGCCGGCGCCCCCGAGGAGGACGGCTTCCAGGGCCTCGACCCGCGGCGCGCGACCTTGCGGCCCCGCCTCTACTGGTTCAACGCGGGCCTCACCGTCGCGCTCCTCACCGCCATGATCATGGAGCTGCTCCCCATCCCGGTGCTCTTCCTCCTCGGCGCCGCCCTCGCCCTGACGGTGAACTTCCCGCACATGCCGGACCAGAAGGCCCGGATCGCCGCCCACGCGGACAACGTCCTGAACGTCGCCGGCATGGTCTTCGCCGCCGCCGTCTTCACCGGGGTCCTCACCGGCACCGGCATGGTCAAGCACATGGCCGACTGGCTCGTCGGCGCCATCCCCGAGGGCATGGGTCCGCACATGGCCCTCGTCACCGGGCTGCTGAGCCTCCCCCTCACCTACTTCATGTCCAACGACGGCTTCTACTTCGGTGTCCTGCCCGTCCTCGCCGAGGCGGGCGCCGCCCACGGGGTGTCCCCGCTCGAGATCGCCCGCGCCTCCCTCGTCGGGCAGGCGCTGCACATGTCGAGCCCGCTGGTTCCGGCCGTATACGTCCTCGTCGGGATGGCGAAGGTCGAGTTCGGCGATCACACCCGTTTCACCGTGAAATGGGCGGCTCTGACCTCTCTGGTGGTCCTGGGGGCAGGGATGCTTTTCGGCATCATCTGACGCCCTCCGCCCCTGGCGCCCACAAAACTACCGGCGCTAGTTTGTAGGGTGTTGGCGACGTCAGGTCTACGCGCTCGTGCGTGCTCGGGAGGAATGCCATGAAGGCCCATGACGGTATGTACATCGGCGGCGAGTGGCGGGCCGCCTTCGGCGGTGACCGCATAGAGGTCCTCAACCCGGCGGACGAGCGGCCCATCGCCTCGGTCCCGGCCGGTACGGCGCAAGACGTGGACGCGGCCGTACGCGCGGCCCGCGCGGCCTTCCCGTCCTGGGCGGCCACGCCTCCGGCCGAGCGGGCCGCCCTGATCGGGGCCCTGCGCGACGTGCTGATCGCCCGCAAGGGCGAGCTGGCCGAGACCATCACCGCCGAGCTGGGTTCCCCGCTGGGCTTCTCCGAGATGGTCCACGTCGGGGCGCCGGTCGCGGTGGCCTCCTCCTTCGCCGAGCTCGGTGCCTCGTACGCCTTCGAGGAGAGGATCGGGAACTCGACCGTGCTGATGGAGCCGGTCGGTGTGGTCGGGGCGATCACGCCCTGGAACTACCCGCTGCACCAGATCGTTGCCAAGGTGGCGCCCGCTCTCGCCGCAGGCTGCACCGTCGTCCTCAAGCCCGCCGAGGACACCCCGCTGACCGCACAGCTCTTCGCCGAAGCCGTGCACGAGGCGGGGATCCCGGCCGGGGTCTTCAACCTGGTGACCGGCACCGGCCCGGTCGCCGGCCAGGCCCTGGCCGCGCACGAGGGAGTCGACCTCGTCTCCTTCACCGGATCCACCGCCGTCGGCAAGCTGATCGGCGCCACGGCCGGCGCCGCCGTCAAGCGGGTCGCCCTCGAACTGGGCGGCAAATCGGCCAATGTCATCCTGCCCGGCGCCGACCTGGCCAAGGCCGTCGCGGCAGGCGTGGGCCACGTCATGAACAACGCCGGCCAGAGCTGCAACGCGCTCACCCGCATGCTCGTCCACCGCGACCAGTACGAGGAGGCGGTCTCCCTCGCCGCCACGGCCGCCGCCAAGTACTCCTCCGGCGACCCCCTCGACCCGGGCACCCGCCTGGGCCCGGTCGTCAGCGCGAAGCAGCGCGACCGTGTGCGCGGCTTCATCACCAAGGGCGTGGAGGAGGGTGCGCGCCTCGTCGCGGGCGGGCCCGAGGCCCCGCACGAACAGGGGTACTTCATCGCCCCGACCGTGTTCGCCGACGTCACGCCCGAGATGACCATCGCCCAGGAGGAGATCTTCGGCCCGGTGCTGTCGATCCTTCCGTACGAGGACCAGGACGAGGCCCTGGCCATCGCGAACGGCACCGACTACGGGCTGGGCGGGGCGGTCTGGGCGGGGGACGAGGAGACGGCCGTGGCCTTCGCCCGGCGGATGGACACCGGCCAGGTGGACATCAACGGCGGCCGCTTCAACCCGCTCGCACCCTTCGGCGGGTACAAGAAGTCGGGCGTGGGCCGTGAGCTGGGCCCGCACGGCCTCGCCGAGTACCTCCAGACCAAGTCCCTGCAGTTCTAGTCCGCCCCACCGCCCACCGCCCCACCGCCCACCGCCCCACCGCCCACCGCCCCACCGCCCACCGCCCACCGCCCACCGCCTCACCGCCCACCGCCTCACCGCCCACCGCCTCACCGCCTCACCGCCCCACCCCTGCCGTCCCACCCCTGCCGTCCCACCCAGCCCCGCCCGCCCACCCCGCACACACGGAGACGACGACCATGGTCCGCGCCGCCATCCTGCCCGCCGTCGGAGCCCCGCTGGAGATACGGGACATCGTGCTGCCCGAGCCCGGCCCGGGGCAGGTCCGGGTGCGGCTCGCCGCGGCCGGGGTCTGCCACTCCGACCTCTCCCTCAGCAACGGCACCATGCGGATCCCCGTACCCGCCGTCCTCGGCCACGAGGGCGCGGGTACGGTCCTCGCCGTCGGGGAAGGGGTCACCCATGTCGCGCCCGGC
This sequence comes from Streptomyces sp. NPDC060049, assembly GCF_042736715.1. NCBI lineage: Bacteria > Bacillati > Actinomycetota > Actinomycetes > Kitasatosporales > Streptomycetaceae > Streptomyces > Streptomyces sp. NPDC060049. The sequence goes on along the minus strand of NZ_JBHWVV010000020.1, from coordinate 40,805 downwards.
GACGGGGTGGTGCTCAACTGGGCCCCGTCCTGCGGGAAGTGCCACCACTGCTCGATCGGCGAGGTCTGGCTCTGCGTCAAGGCCCTCGCCGGGGCCGGGGACGTCTACGCGCACGACGCCCGGGGAACCGAGCTGCACCCCGGGCTGAACGTGGCCGCCTTCGCCGAGGAGACGGTCGTCGCGGCCCACTGCGTCCTGCCCGCCCCCGCCGGGATCCCGCTCACCGAGGCCGCGCTGCTCGGCTGCGCGGTCCTCACCGGCTACGGAGCCGTCCACCACAGCGCCCAGGTACGGCCCGGCGAATCGGTGGCCGTCTTCGGAGTCGGCGGCGTCGGTCTCGCGGCCCTCCAGGCGGCGCGCATCGCCATGGCCGGCCCGATCGTGGCCGTGGACGTCTCCCCGGCCAAGGAGGCGCTGGCCCGGGCGGCGGGGGCCACGGAGTTCGTGCTCGCCTCCGAGACCACGGCCAAGGACATCCGAGCCCTGACCGGCGGGCACGGCGCGGACGTCGCCATCGAGTGCGTCGGGCGGGCCGAGACCATCCGCGGGGCCTGGGAGTCCACCCGCCGCGGCGGCCGGACGACCGTCGTCGGCATCGGCGGCAAGGAGCAGCAGGTCACCTTCCACGCGCTGGAGATCTTCCACTTCGCCCGCACCCTCACCGGTTGCGTCTACGGCAACAGCGACCCCGCCCGCGACCTCCCGGTGATCGCCGCCCACGTCCGCGCGGGCCGCCTCGACCTCGGAGCCCTCGTCACCGACCGCATCACGCTCGACGGCATCCCGGCAGCCTTCGAGGCGATGCTGGCGGGGAAGGGCGGCCGCTCGCTGGTGGTCTTCTAAGCCGTCTCCTTCGATCTGTGTGACCGGGCTCTTCGAGGACTCGACGCGCGTCAGGACTCGATGGCCGGGCCCGGGTCCCCGTCCGGACCCCGGTCCAGGTCCGGACCCGCGCACCGCCCAGCCGCAGCAGGCCGGTGGAGCAGTAGTGCGCCTCCTCGACGCGCGACAGCTCCGCAGGCCCCGCGGCTTCCGTCCGGCGGCGCAGCTCGTTCTCCGCGCCCGTTTCGTGCCGGTGCCGGGCGAGTTCGATGGCGGTGAGGCCTTCCGGAGTCGGCGCGTCCATGGGGGCGCCGCCGTCGAAGAGCTCGGAGACCACGCCGTAGGACCCGGCGTCGACGGCGCGCAGCAGCGGAGTCCCACCGTCGGGAGCCCGGTGTCCCGCCGGACGAGGCGCGCCGCCACTTCGGTCAGGCCCCCGGTGGCGACGAGGTCCAGCAGGGACGGCCCGTCCGCACCGACGGTGTCCGGATCCGCTCCGGAGTCCAGCAGCGCCAGTACGCGATCCGCGCCGCCCGCCTGGGTCGCCAGGATGATCGGGGGCGGCCTTCCGTCACGCCGTCTCCCGCGCTTCCCCCGGTTCGACTGCTTCCCCCGGTTCCGCTGATCTTTGCGCTCGCACGGCTTCCCGCGGTTCGACTGGTTCTCCCGTGCGCACGGCTTCCCGCGGTTCGACCGCCTCCCCCGTGCGCACGGCTTCCCGCGGTTCGACCGCCTCCCCCGTCCGCGCGGCTTCCCCCGGTTCACCCGGCTCCACCGGCTTCCGCAGCGCCTCGTACTGGATGGCCAGGCCGTCGAGCAGCGCCGTCAGGCCCGTCTCGAAGGCCCCTTCGTCCACCTCGCGTTGCCGCTGCGCCAGCCGGTGGGCCTGGCCCAGGTGCGGGTAGTCGGCGGGGTCGTATGCCGTTTCGTCGTCCACGAAACCCCGGGCGAAGGACGCCACGGCAGATCCGAGGATGAAGTACCGCATCAGCGCGCCGATCCGGGTCGCCTGCGCCGGCGGCCAGCCGGCGGCGGTCATCGCGCCGTAGACGGCGTCCGCGAGCCGCAGCCCCGCCGGCCTGCGGCCCGGCCCGCGCGCCAGGACCGGCACGATGTTCGGATGGTCGGACAGCGCGGCCCGGTACGAGTGCGCCCAGGCGAGCAGCGGGCCCCGCCACTCCCGGGCGCCACCCGCAGCGCCGGCGCCGCCGGCACTCCCGTAGACGTCGCCCTCGCCATCGCCGGGTCGACCGCCTCCGCCGCCTCCGTCGTCGTCGCCGCAGCCTCCGCCTCCGTCGTCGCCGCCACCGTCCCTACCGGTTCCGGTCCCGCCGTGCGACTCGAACATCGACAAGTCGACCCGCGCGCTCACCGCGTCCGCGACCGCGTCCAGGATCTCGTCCTTCGTGCGGAAGTGGTTGTACAGCGACGGCCCGCTGACTCCGAGCGCGGCCGCCAGCCGCCGCGTGGAGACGGCCTCCAGTCCTTCCGCGTCCACCAGCGCGCCGGCCGCCTCGATGATGCGGTCTCTGCTGAGGAGGGGCTTGCGCGGTCTGGCCATGCGCCACATAGTAGGGCCTGCCCCACTTAAACTAGCAGTGCTAATTAACGGGCCCGGGCATGCCCCCGCACGGCCCGGTCCGATCCCGTCCCGCCCCGGAGGTGCCCGGTGAATCTGGAGCTCAGCGAGGAACAGACCGCCGTACGCGATCTCGCCCGCGCGTTCACCGAGCGCGAGATCGCTCCGTACGCCGCCGCGTGGGACCGTGCCGAGAGCGTGGACCGGGCCATCGTGAAGAAGCTCGGGGCAGTGGGCTTCCTGGGTCTGACCGTCCCCGAGCAGTACGGCGGCTCCGGCGGAGACCACCTCTCCTACGTCCTGGTCACCGAGGAGCTCGGCCGAGGCGACTCCGCCGTGCGCGGCATCGTCTCCGTCTCCCTCGGGCTGGTCGCCAAAACCATCGCCGCCTGGGGGACCGAGGAGCAGAAGCGCGCCTGGCTGCCCCGCCTGTGCTCCGGAGACGCGCTCGGCTGCTTCGGACTCACCGAGCCCGGCACCGGCTCCGACGCCGCCGCCCTCACCACCCGCGCCAGGCGCGAGGGGGACTCGTACGTCGTCAGCGGCAGCAAGATGTTCATCACCAACGGGACGTGGGCCGATGTCGTGCTCCTCTTCGCCCGGACCGGCGACGATCCCGGCCACCGCGGGATCTCCGCCTTCCTCGTCCCCACCGACTCCCCGGGCCTGACCCGCCGCGAGATCCACGGCAAGCTCGGCCTGCGCGGCCAAGCCACCGCCGAACTCGTACTCGACGGCGTGCGCGTGCCCGCCTCCGCCATGCTCGGCCCCGAGGGCAAGGGCTTCTCGGTCGCCATGTCGGCCCTCGCGAAGGGCCGCATGTCGGTCGCCGCGGGCTGCGTCGGCATCGCCCAAGCGGCGCTCGACGCGGCCGTCTCCTACGCCGCCCAGCGCGAGCAGTTCGGCAAGCCCATCGCCCACCACCAGCTGGTCCAGGAGCTGATCGCCGACATCTCCGTGGACGTGGACGCGGCCCGCCTGCTGACCTGGCGGGTGGCCGATCTCATCGACCGCGGACGGCCGTTCGCCACCGAGTCCTCCACGGCCAAGCTCTTCGCCTCCGAGGCCGCCGTCCGCGCCGCGGGCAACGCCCTCCAGGTGCACGGCGGTTACGGCTACATCGACGAGTACCCGGCCGGCAAACTGCTGCGCGACGCCCGCGTGATGACCCTGTACGAGGGCACCAGCCAGATCCAGAAGCTGCTGATCGGCCGCGCCCGTACGGGAGTTTCCGCCTTCTGAGGCGCACCGCGCCCGACCGGGACCGCGGCTGAGTACGTGCGTGAGTACGAGCGCGGATGTGCCGCGCCCCGGCCCGCCCGAAGCTGGACCCATGAACGAGACACCGGTCAAGCAGCAGAACACGGGGGCGTACTACGGCCAGGCCGTCGCCTCCTTCGGCGTCGCCATGGCCGCCGTGGCCCTGGGGATCTACAACCTGGACGCCAACGGCTGGGTGCGCGCCTTCCTCGGCATCGCGGTGCTGTACCTGACCACCTCGGCCTTCACCCTCGCCAAGGTGATCCGTGACCGGCAGGAGGTCACGCAGATCGTCACCCGCGTCGACCAGGCCCGCATGGAGAAGATGATGGTGGACTACGACCCCTTCGCGCCGAAGCAGCACGCGCAGGGCAGCTGAGCGCCCGCGTCCGGGAGCCGTCCATCCGGGAGCCGGCCGTCCGGGAACCGGACATCCGGACGACAACAGCTAAGCGCTTGCTCACCCTCCGGTAGGCTGTTCCTCCCACCAGGAACCACAGGGCAGCGCGAAGAGGGTGAGCCGGCGATGGAGAGCGCGCAGGAGACGGTCGGCGGTTACCGGCCGTGGTCGGAGGTCACTCCGGACGCGGCGCGGCGGCTGCTCGTCGCGGCCGTCGAGGCCTTCGCGGAGCGCGGGTACCACGCCACCACCACGCGTGACATCGCGGGCCGGGCCGGGATGAGCCCGGCCGCGCTCTACATCCACTACAAGACCAAGGAAGAGCTGCTCCACCGGATCAGCCGGATCGGCCACGACAAGGCCCTCGAGATCCTGGACACCGCCGCCGTCGGGACCGGCACCGCCGCCGAGCGGCTCGACGAGGCCGTGCGCTCCTTCGTGCGGTGGCACGCGGCCCACCACACCACCGCGCGCGTGGTCCAGTACGAGCTCGATGCTCTCGCTCCGGAGCACCGCTCCGAAATCGTGGCACTGCGCCGGCAGAGCGACGCCGCCGTCCGCCGCATCCTCGCCGAGGGCGTCGCGGCGGGGGAGTTCTACGTCCCGGACGTGCCCGGCACCACCCTCGCGGTCCTGTCGCTCTGCATCGACGTCGCCCGCTGGTTCAGCACGGACGGCCGCCGCACGCCGGACGAGGTCGGCGCGCTCTACGCCGACCTCGTGCTCAGGATGGTGGGGGCCCGCCCCGACGGCGCGGCCGCCGCGGCGGCCGACGCCGCTCAGAAGTAGTAGCGGGACACCGACTCCGCGACGCACACCGGCTTCTCGCCGCCCTCCCGCTCGACCGTGACGGTAGCCGAGACCTGTACGCCGCCGCCCGCGTCCACGACCTCCGTGATCAGCGCGGTCGCGCGCAGCCGCGAGCCGACCGGCACCGGCGCCGGGAAACGCACCTTGTTCACGCCGTAGTTGATGCCCATCTTCATGCCCTCGACCCGCATGACCTGCGGCACCAGGCTCGGCAGCAGGGACAGCGTGAGGTATCCGTGCGCGATGGTGGAGCCGAAGGGTCCGCCGGCCGCTCGCTCCGGGTCCACGTGGATCCACTGGTGGTCGCCCGTGGCGTCGGCGAAGAGGTCGATCCGCTTCTGGTCCACCTCCAGCCAGCCGCTGGGGCCGAGCGGCTCGCCGACCCCGGCGGTCAGCTCCTCGGCGGACGTGAAGATCCTCGGCTCGGCCATCCTCGTACCCCTGCCTCTCCCTGACGAATAAGCGCTTGCTCAGCATGCTGGGGGCCCCGTGTATCTGTCAACGACACATCGCTCGACGGAGGTCGGCCCGGCCCGACACCAACCGATGTCGGTCCGGCCCACTACCCTCGGCTGTGTGCCGCAGATTCCCGAGAAGGTCCACGAGCTCACCGTCGGCCAGCTGTCCGCCCGCAGCGGCGCGGCCGTCTCCGCGCTGCACTTCTACGAGACCAAGGGCCTGATCACCAGCCGCCGCACCTCCGGCAACCAGCGCCGCTACACGCGTGACGCGCTGCGCCGCGTGGCCTTCGTGCGCGCCGCCCAGCGCGTGGGAATCCCGCTCGCCAGCATCCGCGACGCACTCGCCCAGCTCCCCGAGGGCCGCACCCCCACCCGTGCGGACTGGGCCCGCCTCTCCGAGAGCTGGCGGGCCGAGCTCGACCACCGCATCGCCCGACTCGGCCGCCTGCGCGACCACTTGACGGACTGCATCGGCTGCGGCTGCCTCTCGCTGGAGAACTGCGCCCTGTCCAACCCTGACGACGTCTTCGGCGAACGCCTCACCGGCTCCCGGCTCTAGGCCGTCTCGCCCGACGGTCCCGGGCCTCCCGACGGTCCCGGGCCTCCCGACGGTCCCGGGCCTCCCGACCGTCCGGGCCGTCCCCTAACCCAACCGCCGCCTCGACCAGTTCCGCGTTCGACCTCGCCGGCCTTCCGTCCGGGAGGCGCAGCACGTCCCCGACGCCGGTCCGGGTGCCCGCGCCGCACCGCAAGGCCAGGCGCAGGACGGGCCAGGCTGCGGCGTCCCGCCCGAACAGCACCACCGGCACGGGCGGCAGCCCGCGCAGTGCCCGCGCGACCGACGCCGGGTCGGCGCCCGGGAGTTCGGCCACGAGCCGGACGCGCGCGGGGTCCCGTACCGGCCAGGCCAGGAACTGCGCCAACGGCTCGGGCGGCCCGCCCACCGGCACCTCCGCGTCCACCGCCACGCCGCGCTCCAGCAGTGCCTCGGCCAGCTCCCGGGCCCCGGGTTCCGCGAACCGCACCACCGCCCGGTCCGGCAGCACCGTCCAGGCCCGCACCCGCGCGAGCCGCCCCGCCGGATCGGGCTCGGCGCCGACGCTCGCGAGGACGGACAGCGGTACGCCGCTCCCGCCGCCCCGGTCCCGGCCCCCCGCACCCTCGCGCCCGGATCCAGCGCCAACCCCGAGGCCAGCCCCCCGCAAGGCCTCCAGCAGCGGCCCCACCACCCGGGGCGAGAGGCTCTCCCGCCCGCACGGGGTGCGCGCACACACCAGCACCTCCCCGCCCCCGGCCGCCACCGCCGCCAGGGCGGACTCCACGACGTCCCCGGGGGACACCGGCACGGCCGCCCCGTCGGCGGCGCTCCGCGAGCCGTTGAGCGAGACCAGCGGCGCGGGCCCCGGCGGCGGGTGTCTCACGCCGCCCCCGCCAGGCCGCCCCCGGCCAGTGCCGAGTCCGCGAGCGCCGGTCTGGGCACCACGATCCCGCAGCCCGCGCACACCGGCCCGTCCCACGCCCACGCGGCGCCGGCGGACGCCGCCGCCGGCCAGTGCAGCTCCGGCGCCCCGCACACCGGGCACACCGTCCCCGGCGGCGACTCCAGCGCCGCCACCAGCCGCCGCAGCACCTCGTCCAGCGCTCCCTGCGGCCGCACCCCCGGATCGGCGCACCGCACCACCGCGTCCCCGCTGCCGCCCCACGCCCACTCCGGCCGGCGCAGCCCGTCGTGCTTCTCGCGCCGGCGCCGCGCCGCGAACTGGCGCTCGTACTCCAGCCAGACCGCCCGCGCGTCCTCCAGCTCCTCCAGCGCGGCCACCAGCCGCAGGGGGTCGGCCGCCCGGTCCTCGGGGCCGATCCCGTGCCGGTCGCACAAGTGCCACCAGGTCGCGCGGTGCCCGTACGGGGCGAACCGCTCCAGGCAGCGGCGCAGCGAATGGCGCCTCAGGGCCCGGTCGTTGCGCGCGTCGCGCACCTGGTAGGCCAGACTCCGGAATCCCGCCATCATGCCTTCACCTCCGTCGAGCGCCCAGCGCCGAGCGCTGCGCCCGCCGCGCACCGCGCTGTGAGCCCAACATGCCCTGCCCGGTGGTGGCGCATGCGGGGGCGGTGGAGGCGTGCGGGTGGCACATGGCCGGAACTCAGCGCCCCATGCGCCCCGCCATGACCACCAGCCGGGCCAGTTCCTCGTGGCAGATGTCGCTGTGCGCCCCCGAGGGGGCACCCCCACGCCGGACCACGGAACCGGCGTCCACGCTGACGCAGCCCGCTGCCGGCAGGCCGTCGCGCAGGGCCGCGTCGAGGGTCAGCCGGGGCGTGCCGGGCACCGCCCGCACCCCGTCGTGCCCGATGGCGCCCCACCGTTCGTCCAAACCCCGAAGACCGGCCGAATCGCCCGCCATGCGGGAGGCCAGCGGATAGAACACCTTGAGGGAGGAGTCGTAGGAGGAATGGCAAGCCGTCACGGGGCCGTCGACCCGGCTCTGCAGCCCGCGCAGGGCGCCGCCGCGGTCCGGATCGTGCGGCAGGCGCTCGGCGAACGCGTAGTGGGAGAAGGCACCTTGGAGGAGGGTCAGGGACTTCACGTTCCGCGCTCCGGCGGGCAGCGCGCGCAGGGTGAAGGACACCACGCGGCCGCCGAAGCTGTGGCCGATCAGGTGGACCCGCAGGGCCGGCCGCCGGTGGGCGAGCTCCGCCAGCACCGGCCCGAGGCCGTACTGGCCGACCACCCCGGCCCGTGCCTTCATCTGGTAGTACGTGGCCTGCCGCAGCACCTCCTTGGCGCCGTTCCACAGCGTCCGCATCCCCCCGCCGACGGAGAAGCCGGTTCGGCCGGGGGAGCCGGGACGGCGAAGGTCCTCGGGGAAGGTGGCGCCCGCCTCGGCCAGGGCTTCGGTGAACTCCCGGCACACCCGCAGGACGTCCTCGGTGAGGAAGGCGGGGACCTCGCGCGTGGTGAAGGCCGCGGCAAGATCGTCGCCCGCGCCCACCCCGTCCACCCCGGCGAGCTCCCGCACCAGCGCGCCGAACTCGGTGAAGGCCCCCTCCCGGTCCGGCCGTTCCTCCAGCAGTTCGGCGATCCGGTCCAGCTCCGCGGCCCGGCCCGGCCAGAACGCGCCGAGCGCCCGCCGGGTGTCCGGCGCCAGTGCCGTCCCGTAGCCCGGACCGGTGGGCCCGCCGCCGGCCCCCGCGCCGTCCGCCGCTCCGTCTCCTGCGCGGGCTCCCGCCCCGCCCCGCGCGCCATGGGCGTCGAAGTCGGGGATCGGCTCGTCGGAGAACCGGATGGACGGCCACACGACCCCCACGTACCCCAGCCGCACCCCGGTTCCCACCAGATCCGCGAAGGGGGCGTAGAACCGGTCGAAGAGCCGGGTGGCGGTCGACCGGTCGGAATTCCACCCGTGTGCGAAGACCAGCAGGTCGGTGGCCTCGATCCCGAAGACCGCCTCCCGCGCGCCGGGGGCCGCGTCGCCCTCCGCGTCGAAAGTCAGCTCCACGTACGGCCCGGCCCCGATCCCCGCAGCAGCCGCCGTCGCCCCGATGTGCACCATGACGTCCCCCTCCACGCCGTGTCCCTGGCGACAGCATCCTGCGGCCGCCCCCACCCGACCAGCCCTCTCGGGGATGTCTCTCGGATCCGCCGCCCGACCGGATCCGCCGCCCGACCGGATCCGCCGCCCGGCCGGCTCCGGAGGGCGGGCCCCGTCGTGTGCGGACCGGTACCTCCCGGGGACGTCTCCCGGATCCGCCCACCGGACCACCCCTCCCGGGGAGCGTCTGCGGGACCCGTCCGCGCCACCGGCTCACGGATAGAGCAAGTACGCCTCCCGCACCGCGGCGAACCGCGCCAGCCCCGCCGCCCAGTCGCCCGCGATCTCCTCGACGCCCGCCCCCGCGTCGACCATCAGCCGGACCCGGTCCGAGCCCGTCAGCCGGTCGATCCAGTGGTCCGCGCGCCACGCGAAACCGCTCCACGTCCGCCGCGCGGTGACCAGCAGCCCGATGCCGGCCCGTACCGGGTCGAAGGCCTCCCGGTCGTGGACGATCAGCCGGACCCCGCCGCACTGCTTCCCCGAGTGCTTGGAGAAGGAAGGCGTGAAATACGCCTCCCGGAACCACACCCCCGGCAGCTCCAGGGCGTTCGCGGCCTCCGCCCAGCGCCGGTCGACGCCCTCCGCCCCGACCACCTCGAAGGGGGTGGTCGTGCCGCGCCCCTCGGACAGGTTCGTCCCCTCGAACAGGCAGGTGCCGGCGTACGCGAGGGCCGTGCCGGGGGTCGGCATGTTCGGGCTCGGCGGCACCCAGGGCAGGCCCGTGGCGTCGAAGAAGGACTCCCTGCGCCACCCGTCCATCCGCACGACCCGCAGCCGGACGGCCCCCGGGGCCTGGCCGCCCCCCTGGAGGAACTCGCCCGCGAAGAGCCCGGCCAGCTCGCCCGCCGTCATCCCGTGCGCGAGGGCGATCGGCTCCCGGCCCACGAAGCTCGCGTACGGGCGCTGCAGGACGGGCCCGGCGGCCCGCCGGCCGCCGACCGGATTGGGCCGGTCCAGCACCACCACCGCCTTGCCGGCGAGCGCGGCGGCGCGCATGCAGTCGTAGAGGGTCCAGACGTAGGTGTAGAAGCGGGCGCCGACGTCCTGGATGTCGAAGACGACGGTGTCGACGCCGGCCGCCGTGAAGACGTCCGCGAGGCGCTGCCCGCTCTTGTCGTACGTGTCGTACACGGGCAGGCCGGTCGCCGGATCGCGCCCGGTCCCCTCCGAGCCGCCGGCCTGGGCCGTGCCCCGGAAGCCGTGCTCGGGGCCGAACACCGCGACGAGGTCGACGCGTTCGTCGGCGTGCAGCACGTCGACCAGGTGGCGCGCGTCCGCGGTGATCCCGGTGGGGTTGGTGACCACGCCGACCCGCTGCCCGGCCAGTACGTCGTACCCGTCCGCCGCGAGCCGCTCGAACCCGGTCCGTACCCGGTCGCCGGCGGCCGGGGCGAGGCGCGGGGCGGGCGCCGGCGCCGCAGGGGGGACGGACCCCGGGGCGGCCGCGGCCGCCGCCTCCGCACGGGCCCCCGCCCCCCAGCTACCAGCGGCCCCCGCCGCCCCGGCCAGACCCAGCAACCCGCGTCGCGACAGCGTCATCGCGCCAAAGTAGGGCGCCGCACCCTTCCGTCCGAACATACCGACTGGTTAGTCTGCCGAGTGAGCCGAGGATCCGGCACTCGGCAGCAGGCCACGAAGGGTGGACCAGTGAACGCGTTCCAGGACCAGCGAGTCGTCGTCACCGGCGCGGGCGGCGGCATCGGCGCCGCCCTCGCCCACCGCTTCGCCGCCGAGGGGGCCACGGTGGTGGTCAACGACCTCGACCCCGCCAAGGCCGTCTGCGTCGCGGACGCGATCGGCGCCCGCGCCATCGCGGTGCCCGGCGACGCCTCCTCCGTCGTCGAGGAGGCCCGCGAGGCCCTCGGCGGCGCCGTCGACGTCTACTGCGCCAACGCCGGTCTCGCCTCCGGCGGTGACGCCTTCGCCGAGGAGGCCGTCTGGGAGGCCGCCTGGGACACCAACGTCATGGCCCACGTCCGGGCGGCCCGACTGCTGCTGCCCGACTGGCTGGAACGCGAGAGCGGCCGCTTCGTGTCCACGGTCTCGGCCGCCGGGCTGCTCACCATGATCGGGGCCGCCCCGTACAGTGTCACCAAGCACGGCGCGCTCGCCTTCGCGGAATGGCTCTCGCTGACCTACCGCCACCGCGGGCTCCAGGTCCACGCCATCTGTCCGCAAGGGGTCCGGACCGACATGCTCACCGCCGCCGGATCGGCGGGCGAGCTGGTCCTCGCGCCGACCGCGATCGAGCCGGAAGCGGTCGTGGACGCCACGTTCGACGGCATGGAGAAGGGCCGGTTCTTGATCCTCCCGCACCCCGAGGTCGCGGACTTCTACGCGGCCCGCGCCACCGAACCGGACCGCTGGCTCAGCGGCATGAACCGGCTCCAGCGCGCCTGGGAGGCCCGATGACCGCGTTCGCCGCCGGCGCCCCCGCCTCCGCCTACGGGACGAAGCCCTGGCTCGCCCGGCTCAGCCCCGCGCAGCGGGCGCCCGTCGCGCCCCCGCCCACCGTGCTGCACGCCTTCCGGGCCGCCGTCGCCCGCGCCCCCGGGCGCACCGCCCTCGCCTACTTCGACGGCCGCGTCGGCTACGCCGGGGCCGACGCGCTCTCGGACTCCCTGGCCGGCCACCTCGCCGAGCGGGGCACGGGCCGCGGGGACCGGGTCGCCGTCATGCTCCAGAACACCCCGCACTTCGTGCTCGCCGTCCTGGCCGCCTGGAAGGCCGGGGCGGTCGTGGTCCCGCTCAACCCGATGTACAAGTCCGCCGAGGCCGCCCACATCCTGCGCGACTCCGGGGCCACGGCCCTCGTGTGCGACGCCCGGGCGTGGCCGGCCCACCTGCGCGAGGCCGCGCACGGGACCGCTGTGCGCACCGTCCTGACGGCGTCCGACCTCGACTTCCAGACCCGCGACGACGTACGGGTCCTCGCACCGGGGCGCCCCGAGCAGGCGGCCGGCACCGACGACCTCGCCACCGTCGCCCGACGCGGCCTCCCCGCCCCGCCCGACCCGGGCCTGACCGCCACCGACACCGCGCTCATCAGCTACACCTCCGGCACCAGCGGCACCCCCAAGGGCGCCATGAACCCGCACGGCGCGCTCACCCACAACGCCGTGCGCCAGGTCACCGGCCACCCCCTCCCGGAGGGCGCCGCGTACTTCGCCCTCGCCCCGCTCTTCCACATCACCGGCATGGTCTGTGAGCTCGCCGCCTGCTTCACCAACGCGGGCACGCTCGTCCTCGCGAACCGCTTCGACGCCGGCGTGGTCCTCGACGCCTTCCTCGAACACCGCCCCGCCTACACCGTCGGCCCGGCCACCGCCTTCATGGCGCTGGCCGCCCACCCCGGCGCCACACCGGACCACTTCGCCTCGTTCCAGGTGGTCTCCTCCGGCGGCGCCCCGCTCCCGCCCGCCCTCGTGGAACGCCTCCGCGCCGCCTTCGGCTTCTACCTGCGCAACGGCTACGGCCTCACCGAGTGCACCGCCCCCTGCGCCTCGGTCCCCGTGCACCTCGAAGCCCCCGTCGACCCCGCCTCCGGCACCCTCTCGGTGGGCCTGCCCGGCGCCGACACCCTCGTACGGATCCTCGACGAGAGCGGATCCGAGGTGCCCTTCGGCGAGACCGGCGAGATAGCCGTGCGCGGACCGCAGGTGGTCCCCGGCTACTGGGGCCTGCCCGACGAGACCGGCAAGGCCTTTCCGGACGGCGAACTGCGCACCGGCGACGTCGGGTTCATGGACGAGGACGGCTGGCTCTACGTCGTCGACCGCAAGAAGGACATGATCTGCGCGTCCGGCTTCAAGGTCTGGCCGCGCGAGGTCGAGGACGTGCTCTACACCCATCCCGCCGTACGCGAGGCGGCCGTCGTCGGCGTCCCGGACCCCTACCGGGGCGAGAGCGTGAAGGCCTACGTCAGCCTGCGCCCCGGGGCCGTGGCCGACCCCGGAGAACTCTCCGCGTACTGCGCCGCGCGCATCGCCGCGTACAAATACCCGCGCCAGGTGGAGATCCTGCCTGTTCTTCCGAAGACGACCAGTGGCAAGATCCTGCGACGGGAACTGCGCGACCGCGGCTGAAAACAGCCGGACGCCGCAGGGCCGCACGGCCGGACCGCCGGACGGCCCCGCGGAGCCGCACGGACGAGGACCGGTCGAGGATCAGGAAAGGAAGGCGAGCGCCATGGCCGCCAAGACCACGACGGAGCCCGTCGCCACCCACGAGGCTCCGGTACCGCAGCGGCTGCTGGCCGTCGCGACCAGGCTGTTCGCCGAGCGCGGCTACGACCGGACCTCGGTCCAGGAGATCGTCGAGGCGGCCGGGGTGACCAAGGGTGCGCTCTACCACTACTTCGGTTCCAAGGACGACCTCCTGCACGAGGTGTACGCGCGCATGCTGCGCCTTCAGCAGCAGAGGCTCGACGCGGTGGCCGGTTCCGACGCGCCCGTCGAGGAGCGGCTGCGCGCCGCCGCCGCCGACGTCGTAGTCACCACCATCGAGAACCTCGACGACGCGGCGATCTTCTTCCGGTCGATGCACCAGCTGAGCCCGGAGAAGTTCAAGCAGGTCCGGGCGGAGCGCCGGCGCTACCACGAGCGGTTCCGGGCGCTGGTCGAGGAGGGCCAGCGCGCCGGGGTCTTCTCCACCGCGACCCCGGCCGACCTGGTGGTGGACTACCACTTCGGCTCCGTCCACCACCTGTCGACCTGGTACCGCGAGGACGGCCCGCTCACCCCCCAGCAGGTCGCCGACCACCTCGCGGACCTCCTGATGCGCGCCCTGCGCCCGTAGGCAATGCGGGGTAGTCGGTGTACCCCTGCGGCCCCCGCACGTGCATCAGGAACTCCGGCCGGACCTCGTTGAGCCGCGCGCCGGTGCGCAGCCGCTCCACGAAGTCGGGGTTGGCGAGGAACCCCCGGCCGAGGGCGACCAGATCGGCGCCCCCGGCCAGCAGGCGCTCGGCCCGCCGCTTGCCGCCGTCGGACGCGACCTCCTCGCGGGAGAGCCGCGGGTTGGCGATGAGCGTGCCGGGCCAGGCGGCGCGGATCTCCTGGGAGAGGGCCTGGTCCGGGTCGGCGTAGACCTGGTGCAGATAGACCGGTCCGATGTCCGCCAGGGCTTTGACCAGCGCCGGGTAGATCTCCGCGGTGTCGCCCTCCTCGATGCCGTTGACCTCCACCCCGGGCGAGATCCGTACGCCGACCCGGTCCGGTCCGATGGCCTCGGCGACGGCTCGGACCACCTCGACGGTGAACCGGATCCGGCCCTCCACGGAGCCGCCCCACCCGTCGGTGCGCAGGTTCGTGTTCCGCGCCAGGAACTGGTGGAGCAGGTGACCGTTGGCGGAGTGCACCTCCACACCGGCGAACCCCGCCTCCACGGCGCTCCGGGCGGCGGCCCGGAAGTCGGCGATGGTGGAACGGATGTCCTCGGGAGTCATCTCCAGGGGTGTGACGGCGTCCTGGAGTCCGCCAGGGGTCTGCAGCGGCTCCGGGAACCGCACCGCCGACGGGGCGAGCGGCACGTGCCCGCTGGTGTCGGGATGGCCGACCCGGCCGCCGTGCTGCAACTGGAGGAACATCCGCCCGCCGGCGGCGCGTACGGCGTCGGTGACGCGCCGCCACCCGGCGATCTGCTCCGGAGTGTGGATGCCGGGGATGTGGGGGTAGGTCCGGCCGACGGCGTTCGGTGTGGTGGCCTCGGCGATGATCAGACCGGCCGAGGCGCGCTGCGCGTAGTAGGTGGCCATGAGGGCGCCGGGGACACCGTCGGCCCCCGCGCGATTGCGGGTCAGCGGCGCCATGACCAGGCGGCTGGGGAGCTCCAGGCCGCCGAGGCGGGCGGATTCGAAGAGACGGGATGCGGCGGAGACCTGCTGTGTGTGCGTCATGCCGGTACCGTAAAACCTGACACTGATGTCAGATTCAAGCCGAGGTGGGGCATGCGGATCGGTGAACTGGCGGCGCGCACCGGGGTCAGCGAGCGTTCGCTGCGCTACTACGAGACCCAGGGACTGCTCGTCTCGGACCGGACGCCCGGCGGGCACCGCGATTTCGCGGAGCGGGCGGTGGACCGGGTCATCCGGATCCAGGAGCTCTACGCGGCGGGCCTGCACAGCTCGAAGATCCGCCGGATCCTGCCCTGCATGCGCGATGCGGACGGCGGGCCGAACGTGCGGGCCACCCCCGCGCTCGTCGCCGAGCTGAAGACGGAACGGGACCGGATCGACCGGCTGATCGCCGACCTGCTCCGGTCCCGCGAGGTGCTGGACGAGGTCATCGACACGGCGGCGGGTCGTACCACCGCCGCCGGACCGACGGCCGTCGGAACGTCCTAGCCGAGCGGGGCCACGTCGCGGCCCCAGGTCTCCTTGGCCACCACGGCGAAGGAGATGTACCAGGCGACGCCCGCGGTGAAGAGGCCGAGGAAGCCGCCGGTGTGGCCGAGCGCCGTGCTCTGCGCCAGGTCGCCGAGCGCCAGGAAGAGGAAGGTCAGCGCCAGCGAGACGAAGAGCACCCGGTGCGCGACGTCCAGCTTCATGGCGGCGATCGACATGTACGCGGTGAAGATGAACCAGGCCACGAGGAACCAGCCGGTCGCCACGTGGGCCTGGTCGGCCGGCAGCGTCGGGACGACGAACTTCACGTACGCCGCGAAGGACATCCAGAACGCGCCGTACGACACGAATGCCGTGGTCCCGAAGGTGTTGCCGCGGCGGAACTCCAGCACGCCCGCGACGAACTGCGCGAGGCCGCCGTAGAACAGCGCCAGCGGCAGCACGACGGCGCTGAGGGCGGCGTTCGAGATCAGGCCCGAGTTGAACAGGCTGAGCACGAAGGTCGTGAGGGCGAACGCCGCGAGGCCGAGCGGGCCGGGATCGGCGACCTTCGCAGCCGGCGCGGCCTGCGCGGTGGGGGCGACCGCGGCGGGCGCGGGCGGGGCCAGGGTGGAGCTGGGCATGACGATATGCACTTTCGGTGGGGGACAAGTCGAATATATCGGACCTCGCCATGTGGTCCAGACCATTCGGCGGGTCCCATGCTCGTGGCCTCCCCCCCCCGAACCGCCCGACCCGCCCCACCCGCCCCACCCGCCGGAGGCTAGTCGCGGTACCTCTTCAGCTCCCGGTGCGCCAGCGAGCGCTGGTGCACCTCGTCCGGGCCGTCCGCCAGCCGCAGCGTCCGCGCCGCGGCCCACAGCTCGGCGAGGGGGAAGTCCTGGCTCACCCCGCCGGCGCCGTGCAGCTGAACCGCGTCGTCCAGGATCCGCAGGACCGCCCGCGGGGTCGCGATCTTGATGGCCTGGATCTCGGTGTGCGCCCCACGGTTGCCGACCGTGTCCATCAGCCAGGCCGTCTTCAGCACCAGCAGCCGCAGCTGTTCCACCGTGACCCGGGCGTCCGCGATCCAGTTCTGTACGACGCCCTGCGCGGCCAGCTCCTTGCCGAAGGCGGTACGCCCCACCGCGCGCCGGCACATCAGCTCGATGGCCCGCTCCGCCATGCCGATGAGCCGCATGCAGTGGTGGATCCGGCCCGGCCCGAGCCGGGCCTGGGCGATGGCGAAGCCGCCGCCCTCCTCGCCGATCAGGTTCGCCGCGGGGACCCGGACCCCGTCGAAGACGACCTCGGCGTGGCCGCCGTGGTCGTGGTCCTCGTACCCGTACACCGTCATCGCGCGCCGGACCTCGACGCCCGGGGTGTCCCGGGGGACCAGGATCATGGACTGCTGGCGGCGCGGGTCGGCTCCGTCGGGGTCGGTCTTGCCCATGACGATGAAGATCTTGCAGTCCGGGTTCATGGCGCCGGAGATGAACCACTTGCGGCCGGTCACCGTGTATTCGGCGGCCCCGTCGCGGCCGGCCGAGCGCTCGATCCGGGTCTCGATGTTCGTCGCGTCCGAGGAGGCCACGTCGGGCTCCGTCATCGCGAAGGCCGACCGGATCTCCCCGGCCAGCAGCGGCTCGAGCCACTGCTTCTTCTGCTCCTCGTCGCCGAACTGCGCGAGCAGCTCCATGTTCCCGGTGTCCGGCGCGGCGCAGTTCGTCGCCATCGGCGCCAGGTGCGGGCTGCGGCCGGTGATCTCGGCGAGCGGGGCGTACTGGAGGTTGGTCAGCCCGGCGCCGTACCCGCCGCCGTGCGCGCCGTGCCCGTCGACGAAGAAGAGGTTCCACAGCCCCTGCCGGCGCGCCTCGGCCTTCAGTTCACCGAAGACGGCCGGGGTGTCCCAGGGCGAGGCCAGCCGTGCGCGCTGCCCGACGGCGACGGGTTCCGCCGGGTACACGTACTCGTCCATGAACGCGAGCAGCCGCCCGCGCAGTTCCTCGGTCCGGGCGTCGAATGCGAAGTCCATCGTGGCTCCTCAGCCTTCCTGGAGGGTGGTCAGACCGTGCTCGATGAAGACCGGTACCAGCTCGCCGATCCGGTCGAAGCCCGCGCCGACGGTCTGCCCGAGCGTGAAGCGGTAGTGGATGCCCTCGAGGATCACCGCGAGCTTGAACCAGGCGAACGCCGTGTACCAGGCGACCTGCGAGGTGTCCCGGCCCGAGCGGACGGCGTACCGCTCGATCAGCTCGGCGGGCGCCGGATGGCCCGGGGCGCTACTGGTCGTGCTCACCGGGGAATCCGTCAGGCCCAGGTCGGAGCTGTACATCACGAGCAGCCCGAGATCGGTCAGCGGATCGCCGAGCGTGGACATCTCCCAGTCCAGCACCGCCCGGATCGTGTCGTCGGGGCCGCCGATCAGCACGTTGTCGAGCCGGAAGTCCCCGTGCACCACGGTGGGCGCGGGGGAGCCGGGCAGGGCCCGGCCCAGCGCGCCGTGCAGTGCGTCGATCCCGGCGAGCTCCCGGCCCCGGGACGCCGCGAGCTGCTTGCCCCACCGGCGCAGCTGCCGGTCCAGGAAGCCCTCGGGACGGCCGAAGTCGCCCAGGCCCACCGATCCGGGGTCCACCGCGTGCAGGTCGACCAGGGTGTCCACGAGGCCCAGTACCGCCCGACGGGTCCGCTCGGGGCCGAGTGCGGCCAGCTGCCCGGCCGTGCGGAACGGCACACCCTCCACGAACTCCATCACGTAGAACGGCGCGCCCAGCACCGCCTCGTCCTCGCACAGCAGCACCGGCTCGGGCACCGGAACCGCCGTGCCGTGCAGCGCGGCGATGACCCGGTGCTCGCGCCGCATGTCGTGCGCGGTGGCCAGTACGTGCCCCAGCGGCGGGCGGCGCACCACCCATCGGGAGTGCCCGTCGCCGACCTCGTACGTGAGGTTCGAGCGGCCGCCCTCGATCAGCCGGCCGGTCAGCGGCCCGGCCACGAGCCCCGGCCGCGCCCGGTCGAGATGACCGCGCAGCCGCTCCAGATCGAGTCCTCGGGGGCCGGACGGGTCCGGGCCTGGGGCTGGGGCTGAGGTCATGGTGCACGCCTCCGTACGGAGTTGACGACGACGGATCGGACCCACCCATCATGCCGACCAGTCGGTATGTCGTCCAGTAGGCCGGAGGAAGAGGAAGGGAAAGAATGCGGCAGCGGATGCGGAAGCGGAAGCTGAGGCGGAAGCGGAGATGGGGAGCGGGCCGCGGGAACCCCCGCGGCCCGTCGGCGTCAGGCGTGGCAGAGGATCGGCGTCCCGCCGTTCATCACCGTCATGTCCCGCAGCACCGCCAGGATGTCCAGGGGGACCCCCTCGGGCTCCCCCGCCAGCTCCGCGTACGCCCGGTGCAGGTTCGCCACCAGCCGCTCGCTCTCCCGCCAGGCCGCGAACTCGCCGAGATCGGCCTGCCGGGCCGCCTCCAGCGGGGTCAGCCCCTTCTCCCTGCCCTCCCGGGCCAGTTCTTCGACGTAGCGCAGATAGCGCTCGGTGGCCTCGTACGCGTCGGGCCCGGTCAGGGGCCCGTGTCCCGGTACGACCGTCTCCGCGCCCAGCGAGCGCAGCAGTTCCATCGCCCGCAGCGAACCGGCCAGGGACCCCATCGCCAGGAACGGCGTGCCCTCCGCGAAGACCAGGTCCCCGGTGAACACGACCCGCTGCCGGGGCAGCCACACGATCGAGTCGCCCGTGGTGTGCGCGACACCCGGGTGGATGACCTGCACCTCGTCCTCGCCGACGTGCAGCGTCATCCGGTCGCTGTACGTCAGGTCGGGCGCGGTGATGTCTATCGCGCCGAAGTCGGTCGCCGGCCAGATCATCTCCAGCTGGTGCCCGGCGGCGAGCTGCTCGGACCGCGCGTTGTCGTGGCCCAGGATCAGGGCCTCCGGCGCGAACACGCCGTTGCCGTAGGTGTGGTCCCCGTGGTGGTGGGTGTTGACCACCGTGCGCGGGAGCGGCGCCCCGGCGGCCAGCACGGCCGCGCGCAGGGCCAGCGTCCGCCGCTCGGTGGCGGCCGTGTCGACGAGCAGGGTCCGTCCGCCGCCGGTGACGAAGCCGGCGTTGTTCAGGCACCAGCCGCCGTCGGGCTGCACGTAGGCGTACACCCCGTCGGCGGGCTGGACGAGGTACGGCTCTTCTGCGGGCATCCGCGTTCTCCCCGGGTCGCTGTGACGGGCTGTCGGCATCCTGCCAGCCGCGGCGTCCCGGGGGGAGTGCGGGGTTCGTCGGCCGAACCGCTCAGTGGTCGTCGTAGTGCCCGTCGTGAGCGGCGTGGCGGTGTCCGTCGTGCAGGTAGTCGAGGTGGTCGCCGTGCCGGACGGAGTCGTGCCCGCAGTCCGCACCGTGCGCGTGCTCGTGGGCCTCGTGCGCGGTGTGCGCCGAGGGCTCGCATTCGTCCCAGTGTCCGGAGTGCTCCCGGTGCAGATGGCCGTCGTGCGCGTAGTCGAGGTGGTCGCCGTGATCGACCGCCGTGTGCCCGCAGGCGGGGCCGTGGGCGTGTGCGTGCTCGTGCGCGGGGTGCTCTCGGTGCAGGGTCGTCATGGCGCCGAGGCTAGTGCGGATCGACCATGGATGACCCGTTGTGTCCGGATGCGCGCCGCAGTGGCACGGGAAGGCGGACGATCGGATCGTCGGATCAGAAGATGAGCGCCATCGCGAAGACGGCCAGGGCCACCGTGCACGCCGTCGCCGCGAGCGCGGCGCGCGGTGCCAGCCCGGCCGGCCGGGCCGCCGCCAGCTCTCCCGTCCGCCGGTGCGCCACCCCCAGGAACGCCAGCCAGACCAGCGCGATCACCGCGATCCCGACGACCTCGACCAGGGATCCGGCCCCGTGCAACGTCTGGCGCAGCGCGAGTACGGCCGTCACCGAACACGTCAGCGTCGTACGCCGCCACGCGAGCCGGGTCCGCTCCGGCTGCAGGCCCGCGTCACGAAGGGCGTCGGGGTCGCGGCCCAGGCCGTCGCCGCCTGCTCCCCGGGCGCTCACCGCCCCTTCGTCCAGCCCAGCAGCACGACCACGACCATCGCCACCGCGACCAGGCCCACACCCAGACTCAGCACCACCGGGAACCGGGACACCGGCAGGTCCTCGCCGCGCCGCATCGCCCGCTCGCACTGCACCCAGTGGTTCACCGCGCGCAACGCGCAGGCCGCGCCCACCGTGAGCAGCGCGAAAGCCATCCCGACCCGCACCCCCCACCGCAGGTCGGGCAGGAACTGGTCCACGGCGAAACCGCCGCCGACCAGGGCGAGCGCGGTCCGGATCCAGGCCAGGAAGGTCCGTTCGTTGGCCAGCGAGAAGCGGTAGTCGGGGGTCTCGCCCTCGTCCCGCACCCGCGCCGGTGCGAACCACAGCCGTACGTCCTTGACGAAGTCGATCACCCGCCCAATCTACTGGCGGTCCGGCCTACCGGCCCTGCGACCGGAACTCCCGCAGCCGCCGGTACGCCTCCAGGCCGTCCGGTACCCAGGGCCAGGAGCCGTCCGCGACCCGCCGCGCCACCTCCTCCTCCGGGAGCCACGCGTGCCAGGCCACCTCCGAGGCCTGCGGCCGGACCGGGAGTTCGCAGCGGACCTCGTGCACGAAGGACCACCAGGCCCCGCCCGGACCCTCGTACAGGAATTTGAACAGGGGCTCGGGCGCCGCCAGTCCGGCCACGCCCAGCTCCTCCTGCGCTTCCCGCAGGGCGGCCTGCCCGTAGCCCTCGCCGGCGCCGACCACCCCGCCCACGAACATGTCGTAGTGCGAGGGGAAGACCAGCTTCGACGCGGTGCGCCGATGGACGAAGACCCGCCCCCGGTCGTCCCTGGCCAGCACGAACACGCACCGGTGGACGAGCCCCGCCGCGTACACGTCCCCGCGCCGCGCCCGCCCCGTCACCCGGTCGTCCCGGTCCACCACGTCCAGTACCTCGTCGGCCGCGCTCATGCCTGGTCCCTCCGCTCCTGTTGACTGGTTACCGCTCCGTAGCAAAGGATCGCCTCCACCACCGACGGAGGACGGGTTTCGCATGACGTACGACGCAGACGTGATCGTGATCGGGGCGGGCCTCGCGGGCCTCGTGGCCACCGCGGAGCTCGTCGACGCCGGCCGCAAGGTCATCCTGCTCGACCAGGAGCCCGAGCAGTCCATAGGAGGCCAGGCCCACTGGTCCTTCGGCGGCCTGTTCTTCGTCGACTCGCCCGAGCAGCGCCGCATGAGGATCAAGGACACGCGCGAACTGGCCCTCCAGGACTGGTTCGGCACCGCGGGCTTCGACCGCGAGGAGGACGCCTGGCCGCGCCGCTGGGCCGAGGCCTACGTGGACTTCGCCGCCGGCGAGAAGCGCCCCTGGCTGCACGCCCAGGGCGTCCGCTTCTTCCCCGTCGTCGGCTGGGCGGAGCGCGGCGGCTACGACGCGAACGGCCACGGCAACTCCGTCCCGCGCTTCCACATCACCTGGGGCACCGGCCCCGGCCTGGTGGAGCCCTTCGAGCGCCGCGTCCGGGCCGGCGTGGCCCGGGGGCTGGTCCAGCTGAGGTTCCGCCACCGGGTCACCGGGCTGACCCGTACCGCGGGCACGCTCGACACCGTCACCGGCGAGGTGCTGGCCCCCAGCGACGCCGTGCGGGGCACGGCGAGCGGCCGCGAGGCCACCGGGGAGTTCTCCCTGCGGGCCCAAGCCGTGATCGTGACCAGCGGCGGCATCGGCGGCAACCACGATCTCGTGCGCGCGCAGTGGCCGGCCCGGCTCGGCACCCCGCCGGAGCGGATGCTCTCCGGGGTCCCGGCGCACGTGGACGGCCTCATGCTCGGCATCGCGGAGGGGGCGGGCGCGAGCCACATCAACAAGGACCGGATGTGGCACTACACCGAGGGCATCGAGAACTGGAACCCGATCTGGGCCCGACACGGCATCCGCATCCTGCCCGGCCCCTCCTCGCTCTGGCTGGACGCGACCGGCAAGCGCCTGCCGGTCCCGCTCTTCCCCGGCTTCGACACCCTCGGCACGCTCGACCACATCATGCGGACCGGCCACGACCACACGTGGTTCGTGCTCAACCAGCGCATCATCGGCAAGGAGTTCGGCCTCTCGGGCTCCGAGCAGAACCCGGACCTGACGGGCAAGTCGGTCCGGGGCGTCATCGACCGGGCGCGGCAGGCCGTCCCCGGCCCGGTGCGGGCCTTCATGGACAAGGGCGTCGACTTCGTGGTCGAGAAGGACCTGTCCTCGCTCGTGCGCGGCATGAACGCGATCACGAAGGATGGGCTGCTGGACGAGGAGACGGTCCGCCGGGAGGTAGTCGCCAGGGACCGGGAGATCGCCAACCCCTTCACCAAGGACCTCCAGGTCATGTCGATCCACGGGGCGCGCAAGTACCTCGGCGACAAACTGATCCGCACCGCCGCCCCGCACCGGATCCTCGACCCCGCGGCGGGCCCGCTGGTGGCCGTCCGGCTCTCGATCCTCACCCGCAAGTCCCTCGGCGGCCTGGAGACCGACCTCTCCTCCCGCGTGCTCACCGCCGAGGGTGAACCCCTTCCGGGCCTCTACGCGGCGGGCGAGGCGGCCGGCTTCGGCGGCGGCGGCGTCCACGGCTACCGGGCCCTGGAAGGCACCTTCCTCGGCGGCTGCGTCTTCTCGGGCCGCGCCGCGGGCCGCGCCGCAGCCGCAGCGATCGGCTAGGGCCGTCGGGCCGGGCAGCCGGGCCGTCGGCCGGGGACGCGCGCCGCTCCCGTCGATGGTGCCGATCGTGCGGAGGGGCCCGTTTCCGACCCCGGCAAAAGACGGGGCGAGCAGGGGCGAGATCCGGCCAGTGGACGCACGCACCGCCCCCGCAGGGGACTCCGCGCGGGCTCCTGGCCGCCGGCCGGGACGCCCGTACGGCCGTCCGGGGCGCCGTCCGGGACCGCGGTCCGGCGCGGCCGCTCAGTGGCGCCCCGTCCGCGGACGCCCGGCGGATCCTGGCCGGTACCCCGCCCCCGCAAGCCCCCGGGGACCGCCGCCGCGGACCGGGCCGCGAAGCGGAGGTACCAGCCCAACTCGGCAATTTTCCGCACCAGTTGAAACACGCCACCCAGTGGACTGGACCTTGACGCGGAGCTGTGCGTACCGCTTTGCTGTGTGTGATCATCCGGCAACACAGCCCGACCGCCCGCGTCTTGGAGGGAAACCGCGGATGTCTCCGCCTCCGCCGCCCCTCGGCCGCGCCCGCAAGCGGGACGCCCAGCTCTTCGACTCCGCCCTCTGCGACCTGGAACTCGTCGACGTACGCTCCCAGTTCACCCAGGGCCGCTGGGCCAAGGCGCGTTCCCTCCTGGTCGCCACGGGCGACGACTGGGACCGCCGCGGCCACCGCCTCGTCGTCCTCGCCGAAACCCCCGCCGCGACCGCCTGGACCCGCGAATGGCTCCTCGCCGAACCGGAGAGCGCCGACGCCGTCACCCTCCTCGCCTGCGCGGCCGTCTTCACCGCCCTGCGCCGCAAAGGCACCCCCGAGGCGGCC
Source organism: Streptomyces sp. NPDC060049 (assembly GCF_042736715.1). NCBI lineage: Bacteria > Bacillati > Actinomycetota > Actinomycetes > Kitasatosporales > Streptomycetaceae > Streptomyces > Streptomyces sp. NPDC060049. Next base: position 17,025 of record NZ_JBHWVV010000020.1, on the reverse strand, counting down.
GAGGAAGCCTGCCGGCGCGCCGCCGCCCTCCTGCCGGCCGACCCCACCCCCTGGCTCGGCCTGCTCCTCCTGACCCGCGCCTTCGGCACCGAAGAGGATTTCAGCCGCCACTTCGACCAGGTCCGGGCACGCCACCGGGAACACCACCACGCCCACCACCTGATGGTCTCCCGGCTGGCCGAGCGCGCCCCCGCCTCCGGCCACGACCCGCTGCACGAGGTCTACGACTTCGCGGCCTGGGCCGCCGAGGAGTCCCCGGCCGACTCCCCGCTCGCCGTGCTCCCCGTCATCGCCCACGCCGAGCGCTACCGGGTCCTCGCCGCCGCCCACGGCCACAGCCGCCAGGCCATGACCGAGCACTGGTCCGGCCGCCGCGCCCGCCAAGTGCTGCGCTCCGCCTTCGACTGGTGGCTGGAGTGGGAGCGCGAGGACCACCCCCGCAACCGTGTGGACCTCAACTTCCTCGCCCACGCCAAACTCTGCGAAGGCCGGCCCGCCGAGGCCGCCGCCCTCTTCCAGCGCATCGGCAGCCACGCCACGCGCGCCCCCTGGTCCTACCCGGACCTCGACCCGCACAAGGCCTTCCTCGCAGCGCGCAGCGCAGCCCTCGGCACGGCCTGACCTCCGCACGGCCCGACCCCAGCACCGCCCGCTCAGTCCCCGCACCGCTCCGTTCCCGCCTCGAAAGGACACCCCGCCATGCCGACGGGCAGATCCAACACGCTCACCGAGCCGGCCGGACCGGCCGAGATCCGTACGTACAAGGGCCAGGACCGCGCGCTGCGCGCCGACCGCCTCGGCACCGCCGGCCTGCTGCTCTCCGTCCTCGCCGCGAGCGCCCCCCTGATGGTCGTCGCCGGCGTCATGCCCACCACCTTCGGCGTCATGGGCATCGTCGGCCAGCCGCTGCTGTTCGTCATCCTCGGCGCCGTCCTCGCGCTCTTCGGCATCGGCTACGCCGAGATGAGCCGGCACGTCCACAACGCCGGAGCCTTCTACGCCTACATCGCGCGCGGGCTCGGCCCCACCGCCGGCGCGGGCGCCTCGCTCGTCGCCCTCGTCGCGTACAGCGCCATGCAGGTCGGCGTCTACGGCATCCTCGGCTTCGAGATGTCCGGCCTCTTCGCCACCTACCTCGACACCGAACTCGCCTGGTGGATACCGGCCCTGGCCGCCGTCGCCCTCACCGGCGCACTCGGCTGGCTGAAGATCGACCTCAACGCCAAGGTCCTCGGCGTCCTGCTGGTCATCGAGGTGCTCCTCGTCGTGGTCTTCGACCTCGCCGCCCTCGGCAAGCCCGGCCCCGAAGGCCTCTCGCTGCACGCCTTCAACCCCGAGACCCTCACCGGCGCCGGCCTCGGCACCGCCCTGTGCTTCTGCATCGCCGCCTTCGTCGGCTTCGAGCAGTCCCCTGTGTACGCCGAGGAGACCAGCAAGCCGCACATCGTCGTCTCCCGGGTGATGTTCCTCGCCGTCGGCTTCGTCGCCCTCTTCTTCGCCTTCAGCGCCTGGGCCCTCACCGTCGCCACCGGCCCCGGCGAGGTGGTCGAAGCCTCCGCCGAGGCCGGCCCCGGCTTGCTCTTCCAGCTCACCGAGAGCCGCCTGGGCGCCACCTTCACCGACGTCCTGCACATCCTGTTCGTGTCCGGCATGTTCGCGGCGATGCTCAGCTTCCACAACGTCGTGTCCCGCTACGCCTTCGCCATGGGCCGCGAGGGCCTGCTCCCGGCCGCCTTCGGCCGCACCAACGCCGGCACGGGCGCCCCCGCCACCGGCTCGCTCCTGCAGACCGTCGTCTCCGTCGTCGTCGTCCTGGCCTTCGCGCTCACCGACGACATGCCGACCGGCGACCCCACCGCACCCGTCCTGCACCTGTTCACCTGGATGGGCAGCGTCGGCGCCCTGGGCGTCACCCTCCTGATGGCCACCGCCTCCTTCGCGGTCATCGCCTTCTTCGTCCGCCGGGGCACCGCGGGCGCCCAGATCTGGCGCCTCGTCGCGTCCGGCCTCGCCGGGGTCGCGCTGCTCGCCATCGCCGTCTACACCGTCAGGGACTTCGGCGTCCTGGTCGGCGCCGAGGAGGGCTCCGCGCTCAGCTGGGCACTGCCCGGCATCATCGCCGCCGCCGTGGTCGTCGGCCTCGTGTACGGACTGGTCCTGCGCTCGACCCGACCCGAGGTCCACGCGCGGATCGGCCTGGGCAACGAGGCCTTCCGCCTCGACCAGGCGGCCGATTCCACCCCGGGCGACTGACCGGAAGCGGATACGACGAGAGGGACCCCGCCGCGGCGGGGTCCCTCTCGTCGTATCCGGCGGGGCCCGGCGGTCAGGCCTTCTTGACCACGCCGGACTTCAGCTGCATGGCTCCGAAGCCGTCGATCTTGCAGTCGATGTCGTGCCCGTCGACGCCGTCGACGAGCCGGATGTTGCGCACCTTGGTGCCGGCCTTGATCCCCGAGGGGCTGCCCTTGACCTTGAGCGCCTTGGTGACCGTCACGGTGTCGCCGTCGCTCAGCACGTTGCCCACGGCGTCCTTCACGACGCGCTCCCCGGTGTTCTCGCTGCCGTCCGCGGCCGCCTCGGCGGGCACCCACTCGTGACCGCACTCGGGGCACACCACGAGCGCGTTCATCTCGTAGGTGTACGCGCAGGAGCATTTCGGACAAGGGGGAAGGTTCTCGTTCACCGGCCCAGAATATCCCGGCCCCACCGCGCGCGACCCGCTCCGGAGTTGTCCCACAACGCAGAAAACCCCACGTGAAGTGGGGTTCTCGCTGGTGTCCGAGGGGGGACTTGAACCCCCACGCCCGATAAAGGGCACTAGCACCTCAAGCTAGCGCGTCTGCCATTCCGCCACCCGGACAAGGTGTCTGTCTCGCGTCCCTCGCGGGCCGTTCCGACGTGGAAAACATTACCAAACATTCCGGGGTCCTCGATCACACCCCCCGGCGGCCGGGGATCGCCCTTGGGCGAAGCGGCCCCGAGCGGGAGGATGGAGGCAGTTCGGTACTGATCAGTGGGAGGAAGCAGCGTGAGCGAATCGGGCGCGGGCAGGACCGTCTCGGGCGAGGACGAGGTCGTCGACCTCTGCCGGGACCTCATCCGGATCGACACCAGCAACTACGGGGACCACTCGGGGCCGGGCGAGCGCAAGGCGGCCGAGTGGGTCGCCGAGCAGCTCGCCGAGGTCGGGCTGGAGCCGCAGATCTTCGAATCGCACAAGGGGCGCGCCTCGACCGTGGCGCGGATCGAGGGCGAGGACCCCTCGCGGCCCGCGCTGCTGATCCACGGGCACACCGACGTGGTCCCGGCCAACGCCGCCGACTGGACGTACGACCCCTTCGCCGGCGAGATCGCCGACGGCTGCGTGTGGGGCCGCGGCGCGGTCGACATGAAGGACATGGACGCGATGACGCTGGCCGTCGTACGCGACCGCATGCGCAGCGGCCGCAAGCCCCCGCGCGACATCGTGCTCGCCTTCCTCGCCGACGAGGAAGCCGGCGGCGTCTACGGGGCCCGCCACCTCGTCGACAAGCACCCCGGGCTCTTCGAGGGCGTCACCGAGGCGATCGGCGAGGTCGGCGGCTTCTCCTTCACCGTCAACGAGAACCTGCGGCTGTACCTGGTGGAGACCGCGCAGAAGGGCATGCACTGGATGCGGCTCACGGTCGACGGCACCGCCGGCCACGGGTCCATGACCAACAACGACAACGCCATCACGGAGCTCTGCGAGGCCGTGGGGCGCCTGGGCCGCCACAAGTGGCCGGTGCGGGTCACCAAGACCGTGCGGAGCTTCCTGGACGAGCTGTCGGACGCGCTGGGCACCCCGCTCGACCCGGACGACATGGACGCCACGCTCGCCAAGCTCGGCGGCATCGCCAAGATGGTCGGAGCGACGCTGCGCAACTCCGCCGCCCCGACCATGCTCGGCGCCGGCTACAAGGTCAACGTCATCCCCGGCCAGGCCACCGCCCACGTGGACGGCCGTTTCCTGCCGGGCTACGAGGACGAGTTCTTCGCCGATCTCGACCGGATCCTCGGCCCGCGCGTGAAGCGGGAGGACGTCCACGCGGACAAGGCGCTCGAAACGGACTTCGACGGGAAGCTCGTCGACGCCATGCAGACCGCCCTCAAGGCCCACGACCCGATCGCGCACGCGGTCCCGTACATGCTCTCCGGCGGTACGGACGCCAAGTCCTTCGACGACCTGGGCATCCGCTGCTTCGGCTTCGCGCCGCTGCGGCTGCCGCCGGAGCTGGACTTCGCCGGGATGTTCCACGGCGTGGACGAGCGGGTGCCGGTGGAGGGTCTGAAGTTCGGCGTGCGCGTGCTCGACCGGTTCATCGACGAGTCCTGAGGCGGGCCGCGAGAAGAGCGGGGCGAAGCTAACGCCCGCAATTCGGGAAGGTGTGCGGATTCCACTGAGAAGAGTGAATGCGCTCATACGCTCGTAGCCCCGGTGATCCCTCCTCGTTACAGGTGGTGCGGTCCGCGGCTGGGACCGCACTTGCCTACTAGGAGGAACAATGCTCAAGAAGGTTGTCGCCGCTGCGGCTGCCACCGGTGGTCTGGTTCTCGCGGGAGCGGGCCTGGCTGTCGCCGACGCTGGTGCACAGGGTGCGGCCATCGGTTCGCCCGGTGTCGCGTCCGGCAACGTCATCCAGGTTCCCGTTCACATCCCCGTGAACGTCTGCGGCAACACGGTCTCCGTGATCGGCCTGCTGAACCCGGCTTTCGGCAACACCTGCGTCAACGCCTGACGCTTCTGACAGTTCTGGGGCCCCGGAGCGCTTTCGAGCGCTCCGGGGCCGCTGGGCTTTGCGGCCCGATATTGATCCTTTCGGCGCGCCAGGCGGGGGAGCCTGTGCGACCAGCGCGCCGACCGAGCGTGCACGCGCACCAAGCACACATCAGGGGACGAAGTACAGATGCGACGACAGGTACCGGTCACCGGCAGGAAGACCTTGATCACCATGGCGGCGGCAGGTGGTCTGATCGCGCTCGGAGGGGGTTACGCACACGCGGACTCCGGCGCCTCGGGCCAAGCCGCGCACTCACCGGGCCTGCTGTCCGGGAACACCCTCCAGGCACCCGTGGACGCACCCGTCAACGCCTGCGGGAACACGGTGACGGTGGTGGGGGCCCTCAACCCGGCCTTCGGCAACCGCTGCGCCAACCTCTCGGCCCGACCCGGACACCAGCAGCAACACCCGGGCCATCCCCAGCACCCGCACCACCCGGACAACCCGGGCCACCCGGACGAGCCGTGCGACGACGACGAGCCGAACCACCCCGAACACCCGGGTGGTCCGGGCGATCACGGGAATCCCGGTGGTCCGGGCGATCACGGGAATCCGGGTGGTCCGGGTGACCACGGGAATCCGGGTGGTCCGGGTGGTCCGGGTGATCACGGGAATCCGGGTGGTCCGGGTGACCACGGGAATCCCGGTGGTCCGGGCGATCACGGGAACCCCGGTGGTCCGGGTGACCACGGCAATCCGGGTGGTCCGGGTGACCACGGGAACCCGGGGAATCCCGGCACGCCCACCGGTCCGGGCACGGGGCCCGGCACCGGATCGGTGACCCCGGTGACGCACCCCGCCCCGGGGACCGGCTCGGGCAACGGGTCGACCCCCGGCGAGGGGCCCGGCCTCGCCGCCACCGGCGCCGGTGGAACCCTCACCGCCGGGATCCCCCTGGCCGCGGGCATGCTCCTGGCCGGCGCCGTTCTCTACCGCCGGGCGCGCAAGGCCGCCTGACGGACGTTCACGCATACGTCCTGCTTGGGGCGGCCCCCTCCCGGGAGCCGCCTCACCAGGTCGCGCGGACCTGACGGATGATCCGGCGGCGCAGCCGCACGCGGCGGCTGCCGTCCCGGAGCAGGGTCAGCCGGTCGAGCTCCCAATGCCCGTACTCGGCGTGATCGGTCAACATGCGGGTCGTTTCCTGACGTGGAACCCCGCGGGGCACGTACAAGTCGACAAATTCGTATTCCGGCATCGCATCTATTGTGCGGGCAGAGCCCTGCTACGGATAGCGTCTGCACTATGTCTGATGCCGCTCTGCCCACTGTTGCCGAGGTACGCGCCGCCGCCGAGGCGGTCAAGGCCGCGCTCGACCGTCACCTCGCCGCGGTCGAGAGCAGGATCGGGGACGATGATCCTGACGTCTACGCGGCGTTCAACGAACTCGCCGCCGCCGCCGAGGTCTACGACGAGTTCCTCTACGACCGCTACGACGAGGTCACCCCCTTCGAGATCCCCAGCCCCGAGGACGGGCTCCCGTACACCGGGCCCGCCGAGCCCGCCGCCTTCAGCGTGCTCATCCGCCGCGACTACGCGGTCGTCGAACCGGCCCGCCTCATCGCCCAGGCCGAGCGCGTCGTCGCGCACGACCGCGAAGCCGAAGTCGGACACGACGGCGGCACCGCCGGCGCGCTCGGCGTGCTCTTCGGCGAGTACGAGCCCGACGAGATCGCGTCCCGCGCCAAGGACTTCGGGCTGGAGGAGGGCGACTCCACGCTCTGGATCGCGGCCTCGGAGGACGTCGCCGAACCGGGGGAGTGGCTGGGTTCGCCCTTCGCCCACATCGATCCGCAGGACGTGATGCACCGGTTCGACGTCAGCTCGGTCTTCGACGAGGACCTCGACGAGGACGCCGACGACGAAGAGGCGGCGGAGCCGGGCCTGGCCCCGGCCTGACCCCCGGGCCGGCCGCGGTCGGCCGTCTCCCGCATGAGAGCGCCGCGGCCCCGTCCCACCCGGGACGGGGCCGCGCGCTCGTGTCACAGGCAGCCGTCAGGCCTGCTCCGGTCCCCGCGCCGGCTCCACGAGCGCCCGCAGCAGGGCCGCCAGCCGGGTCGTACGGGGCTTCGCGGGGACCTCCGCGACCGCGCGCGGCAACGCCTGGTCCACGCCGTGCACCACCGAGAGGTGCCGCTCGGCCCGGCCGAACGCCGTGTACACCCAGTCCCGCGACAGGGCCTGCGCCGCGTCCCCCGGCAGTACGACGACCACCGCGGGCCAGCGCGCCCCGACGGCCTGGTGCGCCGTCACGGCCCAGCCGTGCCGCACCTGTGACTCCACCCGCTCCCTGGCTACGACGATCCGCGCCCCTCCGGCCGCGGCCAGGTGCAGCCCCTGCGCGTCGGCCGACACCACCCGGGCCGGCAGGGCCCGCCCGGGGGAGGGCACATGGACCACGCGGTCACCGGGGTCGAAGCCGCCGAAGCGGCCGGGGCCCGGGTTCAGCCGCTCCTTGAGGGCCGCGTTGAGCGCGCGGGTACCCGCCGAACCGCCGTGACCCGGGGTGATCACCTGGACCGCGTCCGCCGGGATCCCGAAGGCGCGGGGCACGGACTCCGCCACCAGCTGCACCGTCCGGTGCACGGCTTCCCCGGCGTCGCGGACCGGGACGATGACGACCTCCTTGGCGGGGGCGTCGACCTGGATCAGCTCCCCGACGCCGACCCCGGAGACCAGCTCGCCGATCGGACCGGGGTCCGGGACGCGCGAGACGAGCCGGGGGCAGGCACGGGCCGCGAGCACATCGGCGAAGACCCGGCCGGGCCCGGCGGACCCCAGCACGGCGGGGTCGCCGGACAGCACCAGCCGGGCGCCGTCGGGGACGGACTCCACCAGCGCGGCGGCCGTCTCCACGTCGAGCTGCGGGGCGTCGAGGACGATGAGCAGGTCCAGCGCGAAGTGACCGTCCGCGTCCCGGCCCGGCCCCTCGGTGCCGTTGAGCAGCCCGGCCACGGTGACGGCGCCCTCGGCCGGGGCGTGCGCGGCCAGGCAGGCCCGCAGGCCGAACTCCCGGGCCGCCGCGAGGAGTGCGCGCGGTTCGGCGCGGGCGGCCTCGCCGCCGGTGTGGGCGACCAGGCCGTGGCCGGCGACGGCACGGATCAGCTCGGCGCCGGGGCCGGTAGCGGCCTTGTCCCAGTCGGCGGGGTCCGTGAAGGTGCCGGCGAGGCGGGCCAGGCCCTCGGCGAGGCTCTCCTCGGCCATGGCGCAGCCCTCCAGCCCCACGAGGATCCGCACGAGGGGCTCCTCGTCCTCACCGGCGGGCGGACCGACCGGCTCCTCGAAAGCCAGCGCGGCTCCGTCGCCGACGGCGGCCTCCAGGGCCTCGGCCGGGTCCGGTACGCCGTACTGGGCGAGCGCGGCCTCCAGGGTCGGGGCTTCGAGCACCGTGTGCCCCTTGGCGGCGGCCTGGGCGAGCAGCCAGCCCACCAGGGCGGCGGCCCTTCGCTCGTCCCCGGGGCCGGTCTGCCCGGCGCCGAGCAGGGCGCGGGCGAAACCGTCGGCCTGGGCCGGACGGACCCCGGCGACGGCCAGCAGCCGCCAAGGGGAGCGCGCCAGCTCCTCGGCGGCGCCGTCGCCGAGGACGGCGGCGGCCTGCGGGGCGAGGGCCTCGGGCGCACCGCCCCGGGCGAGCACGTCGCGGACGGCCCGGACGGCGGCGTCGGAGGGGGCGGCCGGGGTCGCGGTCACGGGTGCGGGCATGGGCGCGGCCGGCGGCGGCGCCGACGGGGCGGGTGCGGACGCGGTCTCCGGGTCCGCCCCGGGGGTGCGCTCCGGCGCGGGCGCCGGGACGGTCCTGCGCGGCGCCGGGGGCGCGTCGAACTCGGCGGGGGGTTTGCCCCCGCCCTCGACGGCCCGTACGGCGGCCAGCAGATCGGCGGCCTTCCCGCTGAGCTTGGCCCCGGCCTCGACGGGTCCCTCGCGCTCGGCCTTGCGGCGCGCGATGCGCTCCCGCTCGATCTTCTGCGCGGCCAGCTCCGCGGCGGCCTCGCTGAGCGCGGGCTTGGCCTCGGCGGCCCCTTCCGCGACCGCGTCGGCGGCGGCCGGCGCCGGGTCGGCCTCCGCGTCAGAGTCGTCGGCGGCGGGCCCTGCGGGGCCTTCCCCCACCCCGCCCCTTCCCGAAACCGCAGGCTCCGCCCCCGGCCCCCCGTCCCCGGCTGCGTCGGACGGCGCGGCGTCCGCCTCCGGGTTCCCGTCTCCGGCTTCGCCGGTCAGCGCGGCGTCCGCCTCCGGACCCCCGGCCCCGGTCCCGGCTCCGCCGTCGTCGTCCCCCGCCTCGCGGGAGGGGGCCGCGGCTTCGCCGGAGGCTTCGTCGCCGGTGGGGGCCGGTGCCGTGCCGGCACCGGGGGCGGCCGGGTCCTCCGCGGCAGCGGCGTCGGCGGCAGCGGTGTCGCTCACAGAGTGCTCCAGTCCTGATCGGGATAGCGGTGGACGGGCGCCGAAACGTCGTCCAGCGCCCGGCGGATCTCCTCCGGAAGACTAAGCGTCTCCACCGACAGAGCCGCCCCGAGCTGCGCCGACGTGCGCGCGCCGAGGATCGGGGCGGCCACCGCCGGGCGGTCCCGGACCCATGCCAGGGCCACCTGGAGCGGGGTCACCGCCAGGCCGTGGGCGGCCGTCGCCACCGCGTCCACGATCCGCCTCGCCGCCTCGTCGAGGTACGGGTCCACGAAGGCGGCCAGGGTCTGCGAGGCGCCCCGCGAGTCCGCCGGGGTACCGGACCGGTACTTGCCCGTCAGGACGCCCCGGCCCAGGGGGGAGGAGGGCAGCAGGGCCACGCCGAGGTCCAGCGCCGCCGGCAGCACCTCCCGCTCCACGCCGCGCTGGAGCAGCGAGTACTCCATCTGCGTCGATGCCAGCCGGGTCCGTACCCCCGGCGCCGCGAGCTGCCAGGTCGCGGCCTTCGCGAGCTGCCAACCGCTGAAGTTGGACACGCCCGCGTACCGCGCCCGACCGCTGCTCACAGCGATGTCCAGCGCCTGGAGGGTCTCCTCCATCGGGGTCCAGGGATCGAAGGCGTGGACTTGCCAGAGGTCGACGTAGTCCGTGTCGAGGCGGGCCAGCGAGTCGTCGAGCGCTGCCAGCAGATGGCCGCGCGAACCGTCGAAGCGGCGGTCCGGGTCCGCGACCCCGCCGGCCTTGGTGGCGATCACCAGGTCCCGCCGAGGTACGACGGAACCGATCAACTGCCCGAGGAGGTACTCCGCCTCACCGCCGCCGTACACGTCGGCCGTGTCGACGAGCGTGCCGCCCGCGTTCCAGAACGTCTTCAACTGCGCGGCCGCTTCCGCCTCGTCCGGTCCGTCCGCCGACCGGCCCCAGGTCAGTGTGCCGAGGCCGAGCCGGGAGACGCGCAGTCCGGTGCGACCGAGATGCCTCTGCTCCATGAGGGCTGAGACTACTGCGGCACTGACGCGGGGCACCCGGGCGCGCTACAGTCCCCGCAGACCAACGTTACTGATCGGTAAACCGGTAAGGGGACGACACATGCGGCTCGGCATCAATCTCGGCTACTGGGGCGCTGGCATGGACGCCGACAACCTCGCCGTCGCGCAGGAGGCCGACCGTCTCGGCTACGACGTCTGCTGGGCCGCGGAAGCCTACGGCTCGGACGCCCCGACCGTGCTGGCCTGGGTCGCCGCCCAGACCGAGCGGATCGACGTCGGCTCGGCGATCCTGCAGATCCCGGCCCGCCAGCCGGCGATGACGGCCATGACGGCCGCCACCCTCGACTCCCTGACCAAGGGCCGCTTCCGGCTCGGCCTCGGCGTCTCGGGACCGCAGGTCTCCGAGGGCTGGTACGGCGTCAAGTTCGACAAGCCGCTCGCCCGGACCCGCGAGTACGTGGAGATCGTCCGCAAGGCGATGAGCCGCGAGCGGCTGTCCTACGAGGGCGAGCACTGGACCCTGCCGCTGCCCGACGGCCCCGGCAAGCCCCTGAAGCTGACCGTGCACCCCGAGCGCGAGCACATCCCGCTCTACATCGCCGCCATCGGGCCCAAGAACCTGGAGCAGACCGGCGAGATCGCGGACGGCGCGCTGCTGATCTTCCCCGCCGCCGAGCACCTGGAGGCCACCGCGCTCACGCACATCCGGGCGGGCCGCGAGAAGGCCGGCCTGACGATGGACGGCTTCGACGTCTGCCCGACCGTGCCGCTGGCCCTCGGCGACGACGTGAACGCGCTCGCGGACGTGTTCCGCCCGTACACCGCCCTGTACGTGGGCGGCATGGGCAGCCGCAAGCAGAACTTCTACAACCAGCTCGCCCAGCGCATGGGCTACGAGAAGGAAGCGGTCGAGGTCCAGGACAAGTACCTGGCGGGCGACAAGCAGGGCGCGGCCGCCGCGGTCCCGCACTCGCTGATCGACTCCACCACCCTGCTGGGAAGCGTGGAGCGCATCGCGGACGGGATGCGGGCCTACGCGGAGGCCGGAGTCACCACACTGACGCTCGCCCCCGCCGGCTTCACCCTGGACGAGCGGATCGCCGCCCTGCGGGCCGGCACCGAGGCCATGGAGCTCGCGGGCCTCGCCTGACCGGCCCCGCGTCGCACTCCCGCGGCTCACTGCCCGGGTTCACGCTCTGCGGCCGTGGTGGGGGCTCGGGGGGTCTTCCCCGCCACGGCCGACACAGCCAACAACGCGTCCGGTGCCCGCGGGGTTACGCCCCCGGGCCCACCGGTCGCCGTCGTTCATTCGGCCGAGTCGCGGACCCACCCGGTTGCCCGGCCCGCGAATCGGCTTTTGACTCGACACATGCTCTCTGCACACAGCCTGTTCCGGGAGATCGTCGACCACGACGACTCCTTCCAGCTGTTCTGCTCCATCGCCGCCGGCGGCGAGGCCCAGGGCGGCTGGGAGAACGCCCGCATCGCGGCCCTCGTTCCCGACTCCATGCGCGATCTCGCGCCCAAGATCACCCGGCACGGCGCCGACGAGGACAAACACGGCCGGATCTTCAACGCGCTGCTCCGCAAGCGCGGCCTGCCCCCGGTGCCCGTACCGCCCGAGACCGACTACACGATGCTGCTGGAGCGGCGCGGCATCGGCCTGAGCCACGGCAAGCTGCGCGGCGAGCGGTCCCTGAACGAGGAGGACATCGTCGTCTACCTCGCCCACAGCCGGGTCACCGAACAACGTGCCGCCGACCAGATGGACATGCTGGTCCGGTACTTCGGAGACGATCCCGAGCTCGGCAACGCCATCCGCATGATCGGTGCGGACGAGGCCAACCACCTGGCCTACTGCCACGAGGAACTGCTCCGCCTCGCCCGCGCCGGCCACGGCCGCACCATCCACCGCGTGCTGCGCGAGTGCGCGCTCGCCGAGATCGCCGTCTACCGCGACGTGAGCCTCGCCGTCATGGGCCACATGGGACGGCTGCTGCATTGGCCCGCACCGAAGGCGGCCGCGCTCGCGGCCGGGATCCGCGGGATGTACGCGTACGAGCGGTTCAGCGGCTGGCACCGGATGGTGGACCTGCGCCGGCCGGAGCGCAGCGACCCGCTGGGCGCGTCCGCGACGACGGCACCGGAGTTCGCCTGAGCCCTTGCCGGGCCGCCGCCCGGATCAGAGCCAGCCGCGCCGCTTGAACATCCGGTACAGGCCCGCGCACAGGGCCGCCATCACGACGAGCACCGCCGGATAGCCCCAGCGGTGGGTGAGCTCGGGCATGTGCTCGAAGTTCATGCCGTAGATCCCCGCCACCATGGTCGGGACCGCCGCCATGGCCGCCCAGGCCGAGATCTTGCGCATGTCGTCGTTCTGCCGGACGCCCATCTGCGCCAGGTGCGCGGCCAGGGCGTCCGAGAGCAGCCGGTCCAGGCCCTCGATGTACTCGTTCGCCTTGGTCAGGTGGTCGGCGACGTCGCGGAAGAACGGCCGGGCGTGCTCGTGCACGAAGGGCACGGTCCCGAAGGCGAGCCGGTCCATCGGCTGCAGCAGCGGACTCGTGGACCGGCGGAACTCCAGGACCTGCCGCTTGAAGGCGTAGATCCGGGCGGCGGTGTTCTTGGTGTCCGCCGAGCTCGGCGAGAACACCTCGGCCTCCAACTCCTCCAGGTCCGCCTGGAGCTCGGCGGCCACCTCGATGTAGTGGTCCACCACCGCGTCCGAGACCGCGTACAGCACCGCCGTCGGGCCGTGCCGGAGCACCTCGGGGTCCTGCTCGAGGCGCCGGCGCACGGCGGTCAGCGCGGCCCCCTCGCCGTGCCGGACCGTGACCACGAAGGAGTCGCCGATGAACACCATCAGCTCGCCCGTGGTCACCCGGTCCGCGTCGTCGTCGTACATGACCGGCTTGAGGACCACGAAGAGCGAATCGTCGTAGACCTCCAGCTTGGGCCGCTGGTGCGCGGTCAGCGCGTCCTCCACCGCCAGCGGATGCAGCCCGAACTCCTGGCTGACGTGCTCGAATTCCTTCTCCGTCGGCTCGTGCATGCCGACCCAGAGGAAGGCGTCGCCGGTGGCCCGCGCCTCGTCCAGGGCGTCCGAGAAGTCCTCGGGCGCCTGGGAGCGGCGGCCGTTCCGGTACATCGCGCAGTCCACTATCACGCGGGCATTGTTCCCTGCCCGGGCCCCGCCCGCACACCGGCGCGACCGCTTAGGCTGACCGCATGGCCACGCTGATCCTCGTACGACACGGGCGGTCCACCGCCAACACCGCAGGGCTGCTCGCCGGCTGGACCCCGGGAGTGACCCTCGACGAGCACGGTGCCGGGCAGGCCGCGGCGCTGCCCGGGCGTCTCGCCGGGGTCCCGCTCGCGGCCGCCGTCACCAGCCCGCTGCAGCGGTGCGCCGAGACCCTGGCCCCGCTGCTGGCCGAACGGCCCGGGCTCCCCCTGCACACCGACGAGCGGATCGGCGAGTGCCACTACGGCGACTGGTCGGGCCGCAAACTCTCCGAGCTGTCCGAAGAACCGCTGATGCGCGTCGTCCAGCAGCACCCGTCCGCCGCCGCCTTCCCCGGAGGGGAGTCCATGCGGGCCATGCAGGCCCGCGCCGTGGACTGCGTACGCGACTGGAACGCGCGGATCGAGGAGGAGCACGGCAGCGACGCCGTCTTCCTGATGTGCTCGCACGGGGACATCATCAAGTCCGTCGTCGCGGACGCCCTCGGCATGCACCTGGACCTCTTCCAGCGGATCCACGTGGACCCCTGCTCGGTCACCGCGATCCGCTACACGCCGACCCGGCCGTTCCTGCTCCGGCTCGGCGACACCGGGGACTTCGCCTCGTTCGTGCCCCGCGCAAGGCCCGCCGAGGACAAAGCGGCCGAAGACGGCGGCAACGCGGTCGTGGGGGGCGGCGCGGGCGCGGTGTGATCGAACGGCGCAGTAGGGTGGACGGGCCAACACATGGGCGCAGCCCTGCCCCTGCCGCAGACACTTGGAGACTGGACGTGCCCCGTCAGGTGTTCCTCTACGACCCGCCGGACCGCTTCGTGGCCGGCACGGTCGGTCTGCCTGGCCGCCGTACGTTCTTCCTGCAGGCCTCCACCGGCCCCCGGGTCACCAGCGTCTCCCTGGAGAAGACCCAGGTCGCGGCCCTCGCCGAGCGCATGGACGAACTGCTGGACGAGGTCGTACGGCGCACCGGCGGCAATGCCCCGGTCCCGGCCGTCGCCCCCGCCGAGGCGACCGACACCGCACCCCTGGACGTCCCCGTCGACGAGGAGTTCCGCGTCGGCACCATGGCCCTGGCCTGGGACGGCGAGGACCAGCGGATGATCGTCGAAGCGCAGGCCCTGGTGGAACTGGAGGCCGAGTCCGAAGAGGACCTCGCCGAGGCGGAGGAGCGGCTCCTCCAGGACGAGGAGAACGGCCCGCCGATGCTGCGCGTGCGCCTCACCGGCGCCCAGGCCCGGGCCTTCGCCAAGCGGGCCCTGGACGTGGTCAACGCCGGCCGCCCGCCGTGCCCGCTGTGCAGCCTGCCGCTGGACCCCGAGGGTCACGTCTGCCCGCGCCAGAACGGCTACCGGCGCCAGGCGTGAACGCCACGGGGGAGCTCGAACAGCTGCTGGCACACGGGGAGCTCACGGTCGTCGGCCGGATCCGCGAGGCGTCCAACGCCGTCCTGCGGTGCACGGTCGCGCACGAGGGCGTCAGCGTCGACTGCGTGTACAAGCCCGTCAAGGGAGAGCGCCCGCTCTGGGACTTCCCCGACGGGAACCTCGCCCAGCGCGAGGTCGCCGCCTACCTCGTCTCCGAGGCCACCGGCTGGGGGCTGGTGCCCCCGACCGTGCTGCGCGAGGGACCCTACGGCGAGGGCATGGTCCAGCAGTGGATCGAGGCGGGGGATTCGCCCGAGGACGGACTGCTCGCGCTCGTGGAGGGCGAGGAGGCCGGTGAGGGCTGGCGGCCCGTCGCCTTCGCCGAGGTCGGGGAGGGCCGCACCGCGCTCCTCGTCCACGCCGACGACGAGCGGCTGCGCCGGCTCTCCGTCCTCGACGCGGTGATCAACAACGGGGACCGCAAGGGCGGCCACCTGCTGCCCGCACCCGACGGGCGGATCTACGGCATCGACCACGGAGTGAGCTTCCACACCGAGGACAAGCTGCGCACCCTGCTCTGGGGCTGGGCGGGGGAGCCGCTGACCGAGGAGGCGAGCTCCGTGCTGGCCGCCCTGGACGCCGCACTGGCCGCGGGAGAACCCCTCGCCACCCGACTGGGCGAACTGGTCACCGCCGCCGAGCTCGCCGCCGTACGGGCCCGGGTGGCCGTGCTGCTGCGCACCGGGACGCATCCGCTGCCGTCGGGGCAGTGGCCCGCGATCCCCTGGCCGCCCGTCTGAGACGGCACGGCCCCGCAGGCATAGATCCGGCCATGGCGCAAGAGTGCCGATCAAGACAACAGTGCAGGTCCGGTTCGTTTTCGGAACACCCGTCCGGTTACGCTCGACGCATGCATGCCTGGCCCGCTTCTGAGGTCCCCGCCCTGCCTGGCAAGGGCCGCGACCTCCAGATCCACGACACCGCGACCCAGGGGACGATCACCCTCGCCCCCGGTCCCGTCGCCCGAATCTACGTGTGCGGGATCACCCCGTACGACGCGACCCACATCGGTCACGCGGCGACCTACAACGCGTTCGACCTCGTGCAGCGCGTGTGGCTCGACACCAAGCGG
Organism: Streptomyces sp. NPDC060049; assembly: GCF_042736715.1. NCBI lineage: Bacteria > Bacillati > Actinomycetota > Actinomycetes > Kitasatosporales > Streptomycetaceae > Streptomyces > Streptomyces sp. NPDC060049. The sequence continues at coordinate 1,100 of NZ_JBHWVV010000020.1, read as the reverse complement.
CAGGTTGTGTACGTCCAGAACGTCACGGACGTGGACGATCCGCTGCTGGAGCGGGCGCTGCGCGACAACCAGGACTGGACCGAGCTCGCCGAGCGCGAGACGGCGCTCTTCCGCGAGGACATGACCGCCCTGCGGATGCTGCCGCCGCAGCACTACATCGGCGCCGTCGAGGCCATACCCGGCATCGTGCCGCTGGTCGAGCGGCTGCGGGACGTCGGCGCCGCCTACGAGCTCGAAGGCGACGTCTACTTCTCGGTCGAGTCCGACCCGAACTTCGGCAAGGTCTCCCGCCTCGACGCCGAGGCCATGCGGCTGCTCTCCGCCGAGCGGGGCGGCGACCCCGACCGCGCGGGCAAGAAGAACCCCCTCGACCCGATGCTGTGGATGGCCGCGCGTCCGGGCGAGCCCAGCTGGGACGGCGCCTCGCTGGGCCGCGGCCGGCCCGGCTGGCACATCGAGTGCGTCGCCATCGCCCTCGACCACCTGGGCATGACCTTCGACATCCAGGGCGGCGGCTCCGACCTCGTCTTCCCGCACCACGAGATGGGCGCCTCGCACGCCCAGGTCCTGACGGGCGAGTTCCCGATGGCCAAGGCGTACGTACACGCCGGCATGGTCGCTCTGCACGGCGAGAAGATGTCGAAGTCCAAGGGCAACCTGGTCTTCGTGTCCGCCCTGCGGCGTGCCGGGGTGGACCCCGCGGCGATCCGCCTGGCCCTGCTCTCCCACCACTACCGTGCCGACTGGGAGTGGACGGACGACGTCCTCGCCGAGGCCGTGGCCCGCCTGGAGCGCTGGCGCGCGGCCGTCTCCCGCCCGGACGGCATCGCGGCCGACGCCCTGGTCGAAGAGGTCCGGGAAGCCCTCTCCAACGACCTGGACGCCCCCGCCGCCCTGGCGGCCGTAGACCGCTGGGTCGAGCTCCAGATCGCCACCGACGGCGACGACGAGTCGGCCCCCGGCCTCGTCTCCCGCACGGTCGACGCCCTCCTGGGCGTGGCCCTGTAACCCGGCGGGCCGCTCGCCCCGGGGCCCTGCGGCCCCGGCCCTGCAGTCCGCCACCCGCGTACGGCGACGCCCCCCGGCCCTCGGCCGGGGGG
>NZ_JBHWVV010000019.1:0-156228 GCF_042736715.1 Streptomyces sp. NPDC060049 | reverse complement strand
GAGCAAGCCCCGCCCCAACACCCACTCGCCCTCCGGCGCTCATGCGACCACCCCCCCCCCCCGGGGCCCGGGCGCCCCCCCCCCCGCCGGCGCCCCGGGCCCGGGGCGGAGTTTCCACTCCCGGCCGCACGAGGACGGGCAGGCCGGCCTCTTCGGAGGCCGGCCGTACGAGTCCACAGGGGGCCGGGACGAAGGAGCCAGATGCCCGAGGAGCAGGATCCCGCCCAGCAGCCCCCCGAGCGACCGGCCCCGGACCCGAAACCGGTCGTGGTCCGCCTGACGGGCGAGATGGACATCAGCCGGGTCTCCGAAGTACGCGCCCTGCTGCTCGAAGCGGTGACCCGCGCCGAAGGGCCCGCTGAGACCGTCGTGGACCTCAGCGGCCTCACGTTCTGCGACTCCGCCGGGCTCAACGCCCTGCTCCGGGCCCGCATGCAGGCCGTCGAATCCGGCCACACGCTGCGTCTCGCCGCGCCGAGCGACCAGATGCTGCGCCTGCTGGAGGTGACCGGGTCCTCGGGCCTCTTCCCCATCGACCCGGAACCGCCCGCCTGACTCCGGTGGGCCGACGGGTGTGCGCCGTCGAGTGCGGCGATCGCCGCCCCGACCCGCTCTCGCCCGCGCGGGGCACGCCCGCTCACTCGCGCCCGTCGGGTTTGGTGGCGCGCGAGGGGGTAGGCGCGCAATGTGTCCGGATACGAGACTCTGCTGAAGGGGGTGTGCAATGCCGACGGCGGACGATGACCGTTTCGCGGTCGAAGTACGGCCCGTCGGGGGGGCCACGATCTTGGCGTTGGCCGGTGAGCTCGACCACGACACCGTCGAGCCCTTGCGGGAGGCTCTCGAAGCCGCCCGGGCAGGCGGAAGGCAGTGGCTGCTCGTCGACTTCAGCAGGCTGGAGTTCTGTGACTCCACGGGATTGAACGTGTTGCTGCACAACCGGCTCGCGGTCCAGGAAACGGGTGGCAGCCTCGAACTGATCGGCCTCCATCAGCCGATCGAACGCATGTTCCACATAACGGGTGCGGACGGGCTCTTCCCGCTGCACACCGATGTGGAGTCGGCCCTGGCGAGTCACCAGCGCGCGTAGCGGAGGAGCAGCGATGAGCGAGCGCCGGCCACCGGAGCGGACCCGGCGCCTGGTGCTGCACGACACCACGGATGTCGTCAGCCAGTGCCGGGACTTCACCCGCCGGGCCCTGACCGAGTGGCAGTGGCTGCCCGGGGCCGCGAGCGGGGGTGGGGGCGGCGGGACGTACGAGACCGCCGACGACGCCCTGCTGCTGGTGTCCGAAATGGTGGCCAACGCCTGCATGCACGCGGGTGGTCCGAGCTCGTTGCTGCTGCGCTGCACCGGCGATCGGCTGCGCATCGAGGTGACCGACGGAAGTCCGGTCGCGCCGGCCGTCAGGCATCCGACCGACCCGTCCCGGCCCGGAGGCCACGGGCTGCTCATCGTGGAGCGGCTGGCACGGGAGTGGGGCTCGGAGCCGGCGGACGGGGGGAAATGCGTGTGGGTGGAGCTCGACGCGCCGACGGCCCTCCGCATGGCTGAAGGTACGCCGCCCGGGCGGGTGGACGGGTTCCCCCGCCCGGTCTGAGCCCCGACAGCCCTCAGAACCGTCCGGCGGCCGTGAGAACCGGATCCGGGACCCACCGAACGGCCCGATGGTCTCGACCGGCCATGGCGCTCGCGTACCCGCGTCAGTGCCCGCGCCCTTCTTCGCTCCGGTCCTCGCCGGCGCCCTCGGCCTCCTCGGGGTCCTCGGCGTCCGTGAGCATCCCGGTCCGCAGAGTGGCCATGATCCGGCCCAGCAGGCGCGAGACGTGCATCTGCGAGAGCCCGAGCCGGTTGCCGATCTCGGCCTGGGTCAGCTCCTCGCCGAAGCGCAGCGAGAGGATCAGCCGGTCGCGCTCACCCAGCGTGGCGAGCAGCGGCTTCAGCGTCTCCAGGCATTCGACGCGGTCGTACGCGTCCTCCTCCGCCCCCAGCGGTCGTTCCCGGGGGCCGATTTCCGCGTCCTGCCCCACGGGGGCGTCCAGCGAGCCGGCGGTGTAGCCGTTGGCCGCCTGACGGCCTTCGGCCAGTGCTTCGACGCTGATGCCGAGGCGCGTCGCGAGCTCGAGGTCGGTCGGCCGCCGTCCGAGGCCCTGTTCCAGCGCGTCGTACGTCTTCGCGATGTCGAGGCGGAGTTCCTGGAGGCGCCGCGGAACCTTCACGGACCAGCTGGTGTCCCGGAAGAACCGCTTCATCTCGCCGGTGATGGTGGGAATGGCGAACGTCGTGAACTCGACCCCGCGCTCGACGTCGTACCGGTTGATGGCCTTGATCAGGCCGATCGTGCCGACCTGGACGATGTCCTCGAGGGGCTCGGAGCGGTTGCGGAACCGGCGTGCCGCGTACTTCACCAGGCTGAGGTTGAGCTCCACGAGCGTATTGCGCACGTACGAGTACTCGGCCGTTCCCTCACGCAGCCCGTTCAGGCGCCGGAAGAGCGCGACGGACAGGACGCGCGCCTCGGCCGTGCCGACCGCGAGCGGATCCTCGGGGACGTCGGCATCCGGCGCGTCGGCCACATCCGCCAGGTAGGGCACATCGGGCACGTCCGGGAGTTCGCGGGGCTCGGCATGGAACGGATCCATGGTGCCGCGGGTAACGGGTGACATGAGCTTCCTCCGACGGGTTGGGGGCTTCCGGCCGGCCCGGTCGGGGCGGCGGGAACCGTCGTGGTCTTCCCGAAGGGATATTCCCCACGCGGGGCCGTCTGACCCTTCTCATGTCACAGTGGATCGCAGTGAGGTCAGATATGAATGATTCCGACCAAATACTGGAAAAGCTGCTGGCCGGGCTCACCGCAGTACGGGACGGGGATCTCAGCACCCGCCTCCCCGACGACGCCGTCGGCCTGCCCGGCGAGATCGCGGCGGTCTACAACGGGATGATCGACCAGTTGTCCCTCGTCACGTCCGAGGTCACCCGGGTGGCGCAGGAGGTCGGGGGTCAGGGCCTGCTCGGCGGACACGCCCGGGTCCCGCGCACCGGCGGCGTCTGGCGCGAGGTGACCACGGGCGTCAACAGCATGGCCGACAACCTCACCTCGCAGGTGCGCAACATCGCGCAGGTCGCCACGGCCGTGGCCCGGGGCGACCTCACGCAGAAGATCCGGGTGGACGCGAGCGGTGAGATCCTCGAGCTGAAGGACACCATCAACACCATGGTCGACCGGCTCTCGGCCTTCGCCGAGGAGGTCAGCCGGGTCGCCTTCGAGGTCGGCACCGAGGGGAACCTCGGCGGTCAGGCGACCGTCCGAGGGGTCTCGGGCACCTGGAAGGACCTCACCGACAACGTCAACTCCATGGCCACCAACCTCACCAACCAGGTGCGCAACATCGCCCAGGTCACCACGGCCGTCGCCCGCGGTGACCTCACCCGCAAGATCGACGTCGACGCCCGGGGCGAGATCCTGGAGCTCAAGACCACGATCAACACGATGGTCGACCAGCTGTCGTCCTTCGCCGCCGAGGTCACTCGGGTGGCCCGCGAGGTCGGCAGTGAGGGCCGGCTCGGCGGCCAGGCCGAGGTCGCCGACGTCTCGGGCACCTGGAAGCGGCTGACCGAGAACGTCAACGAACTGGCCGGCAACCTCACGCGGCAGGTACGCGCCATCGCCGAGGTGACCAGCGCGGTGGCCGAGGGCGACCTGACGCGCTCGATCACCGTGGAGGCCCCCGGCGAGGTCGGGGAGCTCAGGGACAACATCAACGCCATGGTCGAGTCCCTGCGCGCCACGACCCGGGCCAACGAGGACCAGGAGTGGCTGGCGTCGAGCCTCGCGGGGGTCTCCCGGCGGATCCAGGGCATCCGCGAGCTTCCCGCCGTTGCCCGCCTGCTGATGCGGGAGGTACCGCCGCTGGTGGACGCCCAGTACGGCAGCTTCTTCCTGGCCCAGGAGCGGCCCGACGGCATCGAGCTGGTGGCGATCGCCACCTACGGGCTTCCCGACGCCCCCGAGACGGGCCCGCGCCGGTTCCGGATCGGCCAGTCCCTGGTCGGCGAGGCCGCCGCGGGCCGACGCGCGATCACCGTGGACGACCTCCCCGCCGGCTACGCCGTCATCGCCTCCGGCACCGGGGCCGCGGACGCGACCACCCTGGTCGTCCTGCCGATCGTCGCCGAGGACCAGGTGCTGGGCGCCGTGGAGCTGGCGTCCGTACACCCGCTGCGCCCCCTGCACCGGGACTTCCTCGAACAGTTCACCGAGATGCTCGGCGTCAACGTCAGATCCCTGATCGCGAACGCCCGCACCGACGAACTGCTCGAACGGTCTCAGGAGTTGACGTCCGAGCTGCGCTCCCGCTCGCAAGAACTCCAGCACGGCCAACAGGAGCTGCAGCGCTCCAACGCCGAACTGAAGGAACAGGCGGCCCTGCTGGCGGAGCGCAACAGGGACATCGGGAGCAAGAACCTGGAGATCGAGCAGGCCCGCCAGGAACTGGAGACCAGGGCCCAGCAGTTGTCGCGCACCTCGATGTACAAGTCGGAGTTCCTGGCCAACATGAGCCACGAGCTACGCACTCCGCTGAACAGCCTGCTGATCCTCGCCCAGCTCCTCGCGCAGAATCCGGAGGGGAACCTGACGGAGAAGCAGGTCGACTACGCGACCGTCATCCACTCGGCCGGATCCGATCTGCTCCAGCTGATCAACGACATCCTCGACCTCTCCAAGGTCGAGGCCGGGAAGATGGACGTGCACACCGAGGCGGTGTCGCTGCGCCGGCTGCTCGACTACGTCGACGCCGCCTTCCGGCCGGTCGCCGACGAACGCGGACTGGAATTCGCGGTGGCCGCCGCCCCGGACGTACCCGACGACCTGACCACCGACGAGGCGCGGCTGCGCCAGGTGCTGCGCAACCTGCTCTCGAACGCCCTGAAGTTCACCGAGACCGGCCAGGTCTCCCTGCGCGTGACCCTCGCGGGCCCCGGCGAACTGCCGTCCGCGCTGAAGGACAGCGGCCCGGTGGTCGCCTTCCAGGTGATCGACACCGGGATCGGCATCCCCGCCGACCGGCTGGAGTCGGTGTTCGGGGCCTTCCGGCAGGGTGACGCGACGACCTCGCGCGCCTACGGCGGTACCGGTCTGGGGCTGTCCATCAGCCGCGAGGTCGCCCGGCTGCTCGGCGGAGTGATCGTCGCGCAGAGCACGGTGGGCCAGGGCAGCCGCTTCGCGCTGTACCTTCCCGTGCGCGACGGCCGGGCCCCCGCCGCCGCCCTCGCGGAAGGGGCGCGGCTGCCGGCCGGCAGGCCGGGCGAGCCGCTGCCCGACCTGGGCGGGCGTACCGTGCTGGTGGTCGACGACGACGCCCGCAACGTCTTCGCCCTCACCGCCATGCTCCAGACCGCCGGCCTGCGCGTCCTGGCCGCCGACAACGGCGAGACCGGCATCGCGCTGCTGGCCGGCCGCGGGGACGTGGACCTCGTGGTGATGGACCTGATGATGGCGGGGCTCGACGGGTACGCCGCCACCCGCGCCATCCGCCGGATGCCCGGCTACCGCGACGTACCCGTCATCGTGGTCACCGCCAAGGCCATGCCGGACGACCGCGCGGAGGCCCTCGCCGCGGGAGCGACGGACTACGTGACCAAACCGGTGGACCCGCAGAACCTGATCGCCGTCATCCGCGCCTGCCTCGCGGAGCGCGGGAGCGGCCCCCGCCCCGGCCGGGCACCCGACCGCGACCACTGAGCCGTGGGCCCCGCCCCGGGCCGCGCCGTGGACCCCGTACGCCGCCGGCGCCGCGCCTCACGACGGCCGTCCGGCGACCCGTACGACCACCAGGCTCGTGTCGTCGTCCGTGTCCCCGCTCACCTCCGACATCAGCCGCTCGGCCTGCTCGTCCGGCCCTGCACCCGCCAGCCGCTGCGCAGCGCCCCGCAGCACCGCCAGGCTCTCGTCCAGGCCCGAATGCCGTCGCTCGATGAGCCCGTCCGTGTAGAGGAGCAGCGTGTCGCCCGGCCGCAGCCGCGTGACCCTCTCCGCGTACGGGGCTCCGGGCACGGCTCCCAGCAGGATGTTGTGCGGGCCCTCGAGGAACAGGGCCCGCCCCTCCCTCAGCAGCAGCGGCGGCGGGTGCCCGGCCCCGGTCCAGCACAGCGTGTGGTCGGCCGGGTCGTACAGGCCGCACAGGGCGGTCGCGGTGGGCTGGCCGGAGGTGTGCAGGGCCACCTCGTTGAGGCACTCCATCAGCCGGCCCGGGGTACAGCCGGTGAAGGCCAGGCCGCGCAGCGCGTTGCGCAGCGCCACCATGCCGTTCGCGGCGTCGATGCCGTGCCCGGCGATGTCGCCCACCGACAGCAGTACCCGTCCGCTGGGCAGCGGCTGTACGTCGTACCAGTCCCCGCCGACCCGGTACTCCTGGGCCGCCGGCCGGTAGCGGGCCGCGATCTGCAGTCCGGGCGTGGCCTCCAGGACGGGTGCCTCCGGCACGATCGCCTCCTGCAACTGCCGGACGACCCGGTTGCGCAGCTCCGCCTCCGCCTGCGCGGCGTTGAGCCGGTCGAAGCTGGCGGTCAGGGCCACCTCGGTGCGGTACTGGGCGGAGACGTCCTGGTACACGCCGGCCAGGCCGGTCAGCGCGCCGGCCGTCAGGACCGGCTCGGCGGCGATGCGCACGTGGCGTACGCCGCCGTCCTCGCGGACGACCCGTACCAGCGCGTGCGCTCCCTCGTGCCGTTCCGTGAGGGCGGACGTCAGCCCGTGCAGAACCTCGGCGTCGTCCGGGTGCAGCCGTTCGGCGAGCCGGCGCAGGGGCACGGGCTCCTCGGCGCGGTCCATGCCGAAGATGGAGTAGGCCTGCTCGCTCCACAGGGAGTGGCCCGTCAGCAGGTCGTCGTCGAAGGAGGCCACCTGCTCCAGCCTGCTCAGTACGCGGGCCAGGACGGGACTGTCGTCGGCGCAGTCCCACAGGACGGCGCTGCGGCAGCGGCTCAGCGCCACGACCCGGACGTGCGCCATCGACCCGGGCGCCCACTGCGGCGACTCCGGTCCCCGCACGGGCAGGCTCTGCTCGTACTGCGGCCCGGATCCCGTCGCCGCGCCCGACAGCATGCGGACGAGGCCGTCATGGGCGTACGGGAACACTTGCGCCAGGGGCCGCCCGACCGGGTCGCGCAGCGCGCCGAGGGCCGTACGGGCCGCGCTGTTGACGTACTCGACGATCTCCAGCCCCCTGGCGGGCTCCCGCTCCGTGCCCAGGATGACCGCGGCGGGCTGCTGGAGCTGGTCCAGCAGCCCCGCGACGATGCGCGGGCCGCCCGGCTCGTCCGCGTCCCAGTCCAGGATGCGGGCCGCCGGCTCGCACAGTTCGACCAGGGCCCTGCGCAGCGGCTCCGCCAGCGGGTCGGGGCGGTCCCAGGCGGCCAGCAGCAGCCCGGCGACCCTTCCCTGCTCCCGTACGGGCAGCAACGCGCGCGCGCCGTCCGCGGCGGCCCCGGGGACGCGCGGGCCGCCCGCGGGGGCGCCCTCGGGCAGCCAGACGGGTGAGCCGGCGGCCATCGCCCCGTGGAGCGGGCCGCCGCCCTCCGGCGGGATCCACTGCCAGTGCACGGCCTCCTGCCGGCCGGCCCCGGCCTGCCCTACGAGGGCCAGGCAGTCGCTCTCCGTACGTCGCCAGAGGAACACCGAGCGCACACCGAGCGGCCGCAGTCCCCCCTCCAGCAGCGTGTCGATCGCCTCGCCCGCGCTGTCGGCGGCCTGCACGGCCGCCGTGCTGCGGCGCGCGCGCCGTGCCTCGGAAGCCGCCGGGGCCGGCCCCTCGGGGACATCGACGACCACGGCTCCGACGGCGGCGTTGACGATGTCGGCGGCCAGGTCCGCCGCCCCCAGCCCGGTGGAGACGGCCAGCCGCACCAGGTGGTCGGCTGCTTCGGTCGGCGAGGCGCTCAGCTGGACGGTGAGGACTCCGGTGGCGAGGTCGAACAACCGCCGCCGGGCCCGGTCGCCGCGCAGGGCCGCGATCTCCTCGGTGAGCGCGGTGACCGCGTCGGCCAGGGGGGCGCTTCCGTCCGGCCCGTGCTCCCGGTGGTGGGGCGGGGCGTGATGCGGGCCGGGGCCGGGCGCGTCGGCGGACGGGGTCGTCATGACGACCCCTGACCGTCGTGGTGGGCGCACATACCCATACAACGGATTCTACGGTTCGTCCGCGCCGCGCCGGTCGGCCGCTTCATCGGCTCCCTCCCGGCTGTCGGCCGCGGCGTGGGCTTGGGGAACGTGGATGTCCAGGACGCAGAGGTCGTCGCGGTTGCCGGGGCACTGCGCGGCGAGCGTCCTGGCGAGGGATTCGCCGCGGCCCTCCCGGAGGAGGCGCAAGGTGACCGCGGCGAGCCGGCCGAGCCCCATTTCTATGTCCTCACCCGGGTCTTCGACGAGTCCGTCGGTGTAGAGGAGCAGGTGGTCGCCGGGCAGGAGATCGAGGACGGCCTGCCCGTACGAGGCGTCGAAACTGGCGCCGAGGAGGCTGCCCTGCGGCTGGTCGAGGAACCGCGCCCGGTCGCCGCGGATCAGCAAGGGGGGCAGGTGTCCCGCCCGGACCCAGGTCAAGCGGCGGTCCCGGGGCCGGTACCGGGCCATGACCATGGTGGCCGTGGCGGTGGCGGACGGGTCCGAAGCGGTGTGGAGCAGGAGCGTGTTGAGTCGTCGCAGGACGTCGGGAAGGGCCGAGCCGGTGATCGTCATGCCCTTCGTGGTGAAGCGCAGCTGGGCCATGGTCCCCACGGCGGCCAGACCGTGGCCGGCCACGTCTCCGACGACGAACAGGGCGCTCTTGTCGGGGAGTTCGATGGCGCTGTACCAGTCGCCGCCGACGTTGATCCCCCGGTCGGCGGGGACGTAGGCGACGTCGATGCGCAGGCCGGCCAGTTCCAGGGACTGTTCGGGGATCGGCAGCAGGGTGTCCTGGAGGCGGGCGCCGAGCGCCCGCTCGGCCTGGAGCATGCCGCGCTGGAGGAGTACGGCGCGCTCGCTCTCGAGCAGGGCGAGTTCGACGTCGCGCCGCGCGGTGATGTCCTGGAAGAAGCCGTGCGCCTCGACCGGGGCGCCGTCGGCGTCCGTCTGGGCCTCGGCGACGATCCGCAGGTGCCGCACCCCGTGCGCGGTGTTGATCCGGAACGGCTGGTCGATGGCCTCGCCCCGGCTCAGCAGCCGCTGGACGGCCGCGGCCAGGGTCGGGAGGTCGTCGGGGAGGAGGTGGCGGGGCAGTTCCTCCAGTGTCATCGGCCCGTCCCGGGGATCGCGGTCGAAGATGGCGTAGACCTGGTCGGACCATGTGATGGTGTCCGTCATCAGGTCCCAGCCCGCCCAGCCGAGGTTGCCGAGGCGCTGCATGTCGGCCAGCCGCCGCGTCTCGCGCTCGCTGGAGTCGTGGCGGATCCAGGACACGACGAGGCGGTCCCCCAGCCGGGACGCCCGGGCCGAGTAGACGGACTGCCGCGGGACGCCGGCGACCACCTCCTCGTAGGTGAAGGGCGCTCCCTCGTACCCGGTTCCCGTGGTCAGCGTCTCCAGGTACCCGTCCCACAGCGCGGTGCCCGCCACCGTCGGGTACGTCTCCAGGATCCGGCGGCCCACGAGTTCCTTGCCGCGCCGCCCGGCCACGTCCACCGAGTCGGGCGCCGCCGCGTCGATGCGGTAGTCCTCCACCTCGCCGGACTGCGAGCGCAGCGGGGTGAGCAGGATCGCGGAGCCGGACAGCGCTTCCAGGACGCGCTGCACGGATGTCACCTCGGCGCTGTCCCGGGCCCGCTCGGCGGCGGCTTCGCGGGCCCGTACGGGCGCCACCAGCGAACCTGCGCACAAACGGGCCGCCTGGCGCAGCAGGGCCCGGGTGTCCGCGGCGAAGGGGCCGGGCCGGGCGCGCAGGATCCCGATGGCCGCCTTCGCGGGTCCGTCGCCGGGTACGGGGAGCCAGGCGCGGGCGGGCCACCGCTCCGGCGGGTCCCCGATCAGCAGGTAGCGCCGGGCGTCCTGCTCCGGGTCCTCGAGCCACAGCGCCCGGCGGCCGGCGATCGCCTCGTGGGCGGCGACGCCGCTGAGCGGGGGGACGTGGCGCCAACGCTCGGCCAACGCCTCGTCGATGCCCGCGTGTCCGGTCAGTTCCAGGCTTCCGGCGGCGGTCAGGGAGTAGATCATCACCGCGTCCGCGCCGGCGGCCCCGCCGAGCACGCTCCGCAGCAGTTCCGCGATGTCGTCGCCGCCGTGCGCCGTCGTCAGACCGTCCGCGAGCCGGGCCAGGAGGGGACGCAGTGCGGCATCGGCGTCGCGGTGCCCGACGAGGTAGCGCCGGCGGCTGAAGGCCGATCCGGCGGGCTCGTCCCCGTCGTCCGTGGGCGTGGTGGCGGGCGGGGAGGACCGGCGGCTACCGGGCGGCGGGTGCGAGCGGACCTGCCCGAGGACGATCCAGCACTCCTCCAGGACGGTGGTGCCCCGCTCGCCCGCCCGGTCGAGGAGCATCTGGTACGCCGCGTCGGCGGAGGCCCCCGTGCGGGCCATCAGGACGCCCTTGGCCCGCTCGACCACGGCCGTGGTCGCGGCGACGCCTTCGAGACCGACGATTTCCGACCGGAGCCTGGCCACCACCTTGGCGAGCGCCAGCACCTCGGGTGCGGCGCCCTCACCCCCCCGAGCGGCATCGCCCTTCACCCCTCGATCATGGCACGCGCCTTCCCCGCCCGCCTAGGCCGCCTCTTTCGGCTCCCGCCGGGCTCCCGGTGTCCCGGACGGATCCGCGAGGCACTGTCCGGGCCCGGTGGACGCGAGGGGTGCCCGGCGCGGGGTTAGGCTCGGAATTACGCTGCGAAAGGATTTGGTCGCATGTGCCGCTGGCTCGCCTACTCGGGTTCGCCCATGCTGCTCGACGCCGTGCTCTACCGTCCGGAGCACTCGCTGATCAACCAGAGCCTGAACGCCCGGATGGGCGTCGAGACGACGAACGGCGACGGCTTCGGCATCGGCTGGTACAGCGAGAACGGCAACGGCACACCGGCCGTCTTCCGGGACATCGCCCCGGCCTGGAACAACCGCAACCTGCGCGAGCTGGCGGCGCACGTCCGCTCGCACCTGTTCTTCGCGCACGTGCGCGCCTCGACGGGGTCGGCCGTCCAGCAGACCAACTGCCACCCCTTCCGCCACGGCCGGTGGCTGTGGATGCACAACGGGGCCATCGCGGACTTCCACCGGCTGCAGCGGGACCTCTGCCTGGCCGTCGACCCGGCGCTGTTCCCGTTCATCGAAGGATCCACCGACTCCGAGGTGATGTTCTACCTGGCGGTCACGTTCGGACTCGATCAGGACGTCCCGGGCGCGGTGGCCAGGATGGCCGGGCTCGTGGAGCGGCTCGGCAAGGAGCACGGCGTCGTGGAACCGCTCCAGATGACGCTGGCCATCAGCGACGGCGAGCGCGTCTGGGCCTTCCGCTATTCCAGCAAGGGCGCGTCCCGGTCGCTCTTCTACAGCAGCCGTGCCGACACCGTCCGCCACCTCCACCCGGAAGTGGACTTCCTGCGGGACATCTCCGACGAGTCCCGCATCGTGGTCTCCGAGCCGCTGGGCGACCTGCCCGGCGTGTGGAACGAGCTTCCCGAGGCCAGCTACGTGGTGATCCCTTCGGCGCTGGAGCAGGACTTCCTCCCCTTCGTTCCCGAATTCGGCTGAGGCTCCGTCCGGCAGCACCGCCGACGGCCGTCCCCCTGCGTGAGCGGCGATCCGAGGGGTATGCGCCTACCACCAGTGCGGCGGTCGGGAAGGTCCGCCCGGCGGACCTTCCCGTTCACGGCACGAGCCGGCCCGCAGCCGAGCACGTGGACGACCGGCGGCCCAGCGCGCGGTCGGCCCTCGCGAGCGGCCCCTGTCGACGGAGGGGACCCGAAATGGCACTGACCGTATCCCCGCGCTCCGCCGGGGGTGATGGCGCGGCCCGCGCGTCCGCCGCGCCGCTAGAGGCCGGCCCCGGCCCGGTCGCGGGGCTGACCATGGGCGTCGAGGAGGAGTTCCTGCTCGTCGACCGCCGCAGCCGGGCCCCGGTGGGGCGCGGACCGCGCGTCATAGAAGCCGCCGCGCCGGCCCTCGGCCCGCTGGTGCAAGCGGAGTTCTACACCGCCCAGGTGGAGGTGTGCACCAGCCCCACGGCGAGCCCCGCCGACCTCAGGGCGCAGCTGGCCCGGTTGCGGGCCGAGGTGATCCGCGCCGCGGCCGCCGAGGACTGCCTGCTGGTCGCCGCCGGAACGCCCGTCATACCGCCGGAGCGTCCTTTGACGGTCACCCCGAGCGAGCGGTACCGCAGGATGGCCTCGCGCTTCGCGTCGGTCCTCGGTGACTACGACCAGGTGGTGTGCGGATGCCACGTCCACATCGGCGTGCGCAGCCGGGCGGAGGCCCTCGACCTCGCCAACCGGATGCGCCCGTGGCTGCCCTCGCTCCAGGCGATCGCCGCCAACTCCCCCTTCAACCGGGGCACGGACTCCGGCTACGCCAGCTGGCGGGCCGTCGAACACGCCCGCTGGCCCACCGTGGGGCCCGCCCCGGTCCTCGACGAGGCCGCGTACGAACGCCTCGCGGACGAGCTCGTCCGCAGCGGAGCGGTGCTCGACCGACGGATGATCTACTGGTACGCCCGCCCGTCCGAGCACGTGCCGACCCTGGAGATCCGGGTCGCCGACGTGAACGCCCGGATCGACACGGTCGTCCTGCTGGCGGTCCTGGTACGGGGCCTCGCCGCCACCTTGGGGTCGGAGGCGGCCGAGGGCGGCCCGACCCCGGCACCGCGGCCGGCGAGGCTCCGCGAAGCCCATCGGCGCGCGGCCGTCCACGGCTTGGACGGCGACGGCCTCGATCCGGTCAGCGGTGCCTCCGTGCCGGCGTGGGCCCTGGTCGCCCGGCTACGGGACCGGGTGACCCCGGGGCTCGCCGCCTCCGGGGACCTGGGACTCGTCGACTCCCTGCTCGACCGCGTCCGGGCGGAGGGCATCGGGGCGGCGCAGCAGCGGGCCGCCCACCGGAGCCGGGGGCGGCTGAGCCATGTGGTGGACAGCCTCGCGGAAGCCGTCGCCGCGGCCTGACGGGAACGGCGCCCGGCGCTCCCCCGGCCCCCTCGGGCACTGATTGGGGCGCGCCCGACGGGGCAGGCGCCGGGGTGCGCGCGATCCCGCCCGTACGGCCCCGTGGACGCGCACGGAAGGAACCCGAGGTGAAGCCATGGAGCGGAACACCGGACCGCGACCCGAGGGCCCCGGTCCCACGCCGGAGCGCCCTGATCCGGTACCGCGGGATCCCGGACCGCCGAGTCCCGGACCCCCCGAACCCGAACCCGATCCCAAGCCCCACGACCCCCGACCGGCTCCCGACCAGCCCTCGCCCAGCGAACGGCCGGTGGTACCGGAACCCCCCGACTGAAGGAGGCGAAATCCGGTGCGCATCGCCTTTCTGACCGCGCCCGAAGGCGTGGAGGAGATCGAACTCACCGAGCCCTGGAAGGCCGTGCTGCAGGCCGGCTGGAATCCGCAGCTGGTCTCGACGGCGCCCGGCCGGATCCGCGCGTACCGCCACCTCGACAAGGCGGGCAGCTACCCCGTCGACCACCTCCTCGCCGGAGACACCTCGGACGCCTTCGACGCGCTCGTACTGCCCGGAGGGGTCGCCAATCCGGACGCGCTGCGCATGGACGAGCGGGCCGTGGGCTTCACCCGCAGCTTCTTCGAAGCGGGCAAGCCCGTCGCGGCGATCTGCCACGCGCCCTGGATGCTGGTGGAGGCGGACGTGGTCCGCGGCCGCACGCTGACCTCGTGGCCGAGTCTGGCCACCGACATCCGCAACGCCGGGGGCACTTGGGTGGACGAGCCCGTACAGGTCTGCGACGCGGCGCCCGCGACGCTCGTCACGAGCAGGAAGCCGGACGACCTCGACGCCTTCTGCGCGACGCTCGTCAAGGAGTTCCGCGACCATCCGGCCTGACGGGCCGCCCGGCCATAGGACCGGCGGACCCGAGGACCGCCCGGCCATAGGACCGTCCGGCCCGGTGGCCGGGCGGCCCGGTGGCCGGGCGGCCCGCCACGCCCGTCGCCGGCCCGGGCCGTACGGGATCCGACCGGACCGGGCCGCCCGGACGGGGGTGGTTAGGCGTACCGGGGCTTCCAGCGGGCAGGCGCCCTCCCGCACGGACAGGACCTCGGATCGGAGAGAACCATGAACCGCACCGAGCAGCCGGGGGGACGTCGGGGATCCGGTGAGACCGAGGATCCCTGGCAGCACCTCCAGCAGGTCCTGCGGGCGATGGACCGCCTGCTGGAAGTCTCGACCTCGGGCCCTTCCCGCCGCGGCCGCCGCGCCGGCGGTGCCGGGAGCGCCGGGAGCGGGGCCGCCGCCGGTGGAACGCCGGCCTAGCGCCGTGGCCGGGAAGGTCCACCAGGTGAACGCCTCGCCGTCTCACGGCCCCGGAAGGCGGAAGGCGGAACGGACCGCCCCGGGCCGGGCGAGCCGGGCGGGGCAGGCGTGAAATGACCGCCGCGAGGGTGCCCGAGCACACGGTGTCCGACCACATCCTCGAACGACTGCGCGCCTGGGGCGTCGCCCACGTCTTCGGCTGCGCCGGCGCGGGCATCGGCGGGCTCCTCGCGGCGTGGGCCCGGGCCGGTGACGAGCCGCACTTCCTGCGGGCCGGGCACGAGAAGTCGGCTGCCTTCGAGGCGATCGGATACGCCAAGTTCTCCGGGCACGTCGGCGTCTGCGCGGCCGGCTCCGGCCCCGGCGCCGTCCAGCTGCTGAACGGGCTGTACGACGCGCGGCTCGACCAGGTCCCGGTCGTGGCCCTCATCGGGCGGGCCGGTCCCGGCGACGGGGGGACCCCCGGGCAGGAGGCGGCGCTGTTCGAGGACGCGGTCGGCGCCGGCCCGCAGACCGTGGGCGCGCCCGGAGACCTTCCCGAGGTGCTCGACCGGGCGGTCCGGACGGCCTACGCCCGTCGCGCGCCCACCGCGGTCGTCATCCCGGCCGACGTGCAGGACCTCGCCTTCCCGCCGACCGGCCACGCCCACAGGCTCGTCGCGTCGAGCCTGGACGCGAGCGGCGGGGACCCCGTGCCGCGGACCCGGTCCGTCGAGCGGGCGGCGGAGATCTTGAACTCCGGTGACCGGGTGGCCCTCCTGATCGGCCAGGGCGCCGCCCAGGCCGCTGCCGAGGTCGCCGAGGTGGCGGAGCTGCTCGGCGCGGGAGTGGCGAAGTCCCTGCTCGCCAAGGACGCCCTGTCGGACCTCCTGCCCTACGTCACCGGCTGCGTCGGCCCGTTGGGAACCCGGCCCTCGTACGAGCTGATGCGCACCTGCGACACGCTGCTCACCATCGGCTCCGGCTTTCCGTACGCGCAGTTCCTGCCCCCGTACGGGCAGGCCAGGGCCGTACGGATCGACGTGGATCCCCGTCCGGTCGGACCGCGCTATCCCTACGAGGCCGACCTGGTCGGCGACGCCGCCCCCACGCTGCGCGCGCTGCTGCCCCTGCTGCGTCCCGTCCGGGACCGCTCCTGGCAGGAGGGCGTCGTCCGGGACGTGCGGCGGTGGAAGACGGCCATGGCGCGCCGGGCCGGCCTGCGCGGCGACCCCGTCAACCCCGAGTACGTTGCGCACGCGTTGGACCTGCTCCTCCCCGGTGACGCGATGATCACCGCCGACTCCGGTCCCGTCGCGACCTGGTACGCCCGGCACCTCACGATGCGCGACGGCATGCGCGGCACGCTGTCCGGCACCCTGGCGAGCACGGGTTGCGCGGTCCCCTACGCCGTGGGTGCCAAGTTCGCGCACCCCGACCGGCCGGCGGTCGCGCTGGTGGACGACGCGGCGGTGCGGGAGAACGGCCTCGCGGAGCTGGCCGCCATCGCCGAACACGCCGGCGAATGGACGGATCCCCGCCTGATCGTGGCGGTGTGGAACACCGGTGAACCCTGCACGGACCTGGCCCGCTCGCTGGGCGTGGCCGGTATCCGCGTGACCGATCCGGGCGGGGTCGAGGACGCTTGGCGCACCGCCCTGGCGACCGATGGACCGACGGTCCTGGACTTCCGTACCGACCCCGAGGTGGCACCGATCGCGCCGCACGCCCCCTGGGACCACTTCGAGGCGACGGCGGCGCCCCTCACGGGAACCGGGCCGGCGGCCGTGCCCTCGCCGTGAGGCGGGGACCGCGTCTCCCCCGGTGCGGGCCGCGTCGGGCGCACCTGCTGACAGGTTCTGGACCGGGGGACCACAATGGGTGGATGGCGATGGCTGCACCCGTGCTGGCCGAACTGCGCGAGAAGCTCGGCCGGGAACTGTTCTCCCGCGTCGCCGGGCCCGCGGGACCGGACAACCGCGCCCGCATCCACGGCACGCCCGGCCCGCGCTGGTTCGGGCCGGACCGGCCGGTGCGCGTGGTCCACGGCGACGCCTCGATGTTCATCGGCGGGCTGCGGGCGCTGCTGCTGCAGTCCCTGCACCCGCTGGCCATGGCCGCGGTGTCGGGACACTCGGGGTACCGGGGCGACCCGTGGGGCCGGCTGCAGCGCACCAGTACGTTCCTCGCGGTGACGACGTACGGCACGGCCGAGCACGCGCAGCACGCCGTCGACCGGGTGCGGGCCGTCCACGACGGCGTGCGCGGAACCACCGCCACCGGCGAGCCCTACCACGCCTCGGACCCGCGGCTGCTGACCTGGGTCCACGTCGCCGAGGTCGACAGCTTCCTGCGCGCCCACCAGCGGTACGGCGCCCGGCCACTCGACGGACCCGGCTGTGACGCGTACATAGCCGACACCGCGCGCGTGGCGGCGGCGCTCGGTGTGCCGGATCCCCCGCTGGACCGGGCCGCTCTGGCCCGGCGGCTGGCCGCCTACCTGCCGGAGCTGCGCGGCACCGCGCAGGCCCGGGACGCCGCCCGCTTCATCCTGCTCCACCCGCCCCTGCCGGCGGCCGCCCGCGCCCCGTACGCCCTCCTCGCCGCGAATGCCGTGAGCATGCTCCCCCGCTGGGCCCGGGCGGAGCTCGGCCTGCCCTGGTGGCCGCCGTTCGAGAGGGTCTGCGTACGGCCCTGCGGGCACGCCGTGACCGCGGCGATCCGCTGGGCGATGGGCGCGCCGACGCCGACCCAGGATCCGCCGTAGTCAGGGACCGGCGCGCCGGCGCCGCCCCGGGTGCGCTTCACGGCAGCGGACCGCGCAGTGCGCTCCGGCCCCGCGCCCACGCCTCGCGCAGGTGGTGGGCGAGCCGGTCCTCCAGCAGGACGGTCGCGGCGCAGCCGAAGGCGATGTCGGCTTCCAGGGCGGGCTCGTCGGTGAGGAGCCCGCCGATGACGTCGCGGCGTACGACCTGTTCGTGAACGGCGTCGGCCTCGACGTGCTCGGCGTAGAAGTGTTCGGCGGCGGCTCCCGCCCCGCAGCGCCGCATGGCGTTGGCCAGGCGCCTGGACCCGGGTGACGACGTGACCTCGACACAGGCGAAGTGGCCGACGAGGGCTCCTCGCAGCGCCCGGTGGAGCCCGAAGAGGGACATCAGGTTCACGGTCGCGAGGAGGGGCGCGGGCGCGTGGTCGAGGTACCGGCCGTATGCCGGGTCGAGGCCGAGGTCGGCCATGAGGTCGGCGAAGAGCCGCGCGTGGATCCGCTCGGCGTGCCCGGCGCCGAACTCGTCGTACTCGATGGCGACCATGGCGGCCTTGGCCCGGCCGGTGAGGCGGGGGACGACCCAGACGTGCGGGTCGGCTTCCTTGAGGTGGTAGAGGGAGCGCAGGGCCGCGTACTCGCGCAACTGCCACGGCTCCCCGTCGGTTTCCAGGTGGCGGCTGAGGCTGCCGGAGAGGTCCACGGGTTCCACCAGCAGCGGCGCGAAGGCGTCCTCGACCGTCCGGGGCGCGTCGGACAGCTCGCCGCGCAGGGCGTCGAGGAACCGCGCCTCCATCGCCTGGCGCAGGCGCAGCAGGTCCGGGTCCCATTCGCGTGCGTCGTCCACCGCTTCGAAGCCCCGGTAGTGCAGTTCGTACAGCAGGTAGAGGGCGAGCTGGAGGTCCTCGCCGTACGGATCGGCCGCCGCCACGGACCCGGCGGCGTACTCGGGTGCGCAGCCTGACCGCAGGGCGTCCGTGACGGCGCGGGACAACTCGCCCCGCCCCTCCACCAGGCGGGGTCCGGCAGCGGTGGCCGTCGGGCTCGGGCTGGGTGCGGGCATCACGGGTTCCCCTTCTCGGGCGGCGGGACGCTGCGTTCCCGGGGGCGGTGGCTGGTGTCGCACCAGGGGTACGTCCGACTGCGGCGGCAGGTGCACACGGCGACCGCGAAGCGGTCGGACCGGGCGACCGTTCCGTCGTCCAGGACGATTTCGACCGGGCCCTCGACGAGGACCGGTCCTTGCGGGTCCACGGACACCCGGCGCGCGGGGGGCGCCGCCGCGGACGCCGGGCGGGCGCCGCCGTCAGACGTTGCGGGCACGGATGACCACCAGCTCTTCCCACTCCTCGGCTGCGCTCGCCAGGCCCTGCCGCTCCAGCCAGGCCCGTCGCGAACGCAGGACCGGCCCCCACGGGACGGAGGCCTTCCCCGTGACCTCCGCGGACAGCCCGGCCGCGGCCAGCCGGTCCACGGTCGCACCGGCCCCGCACATGCCCGAGTGCACCATGAGCAGAGCGCCCCCGGGACGCAGCAGAGCCGGAGCGGTCGCGCATATCCGGTCGATCACCAGGCGTCCGTCGGGGCCCGCGTCCCAGGCCCGCTCCGGCCCGCGCGCGGGCAAGCGGGCGCCGGGTGCGGGCACGTACGGCGGATTCGCCACGACCAGGTCGAAGCGCCGGCCCGCCGTGCGTTCCGCGAAGTCGCCGTGCAGGACGCGCAGGGGCAGTCTTTGCAGCACGGCGTTCATGCGCGCCGTGACGACGGCGGGCCAGGAGACGTCGACCGCCGTGACCGCGGCGCCCCTGCGCGCGGCGTGCAGAGCCAGTGCGCCGGTCCCGGTGCCGATCTCCAGCACTTCCGTACGGGGCCCGAGCTGCTCGTGGGCGAGCGCGCCGGCGAGCAGACGGGTGTCGGCCTGCGGGCGGTAGACGCTCGGCAGGGCGACCAGGCCGCCCGGAAGCGTTCCCAAGGCCAGAGCCGTGCTGGACATCGCGTACCTCCGGGGATCGAGCGCGGCGCGCCGTGTGGGCCGCTCCTTTGACGACACACTGCGGCTGCCCCGTGAAAGACGTCCCATTCGGCTTCCGGGCGATCTTCGAAGCATCAAACGTAACCCCGTCCCGCGGGGCGCGCCTCTCCTGTCCGCCGGGCCGCTGCGGCGCACGGGAAGGGCCCACCGCCGCCAGGGACGCGGTGGGCCCGCGGTTGTTTCCCGCCCGGGGTCAGGCGGCCGGCGGGAACCTGTCCCAGGCGCGGTGCTCGGACAGGGCGGTGACGAGGGCCACGACGACCGAGGCGCCGTCCTCGCCCAGGACGATGCCGGGACCGTCCGCGTCGACGCCGGCGGCTTCGAGGAGCCGGTCCGCGCCGTTCCAGCCGCCGAGGGCCTTTCCGTGCCGGTAGGCCTCGGTGAGGAGGAGCACGACGCGGGGGTCGGGTCCCTGCGGCGCGGGCCCGCCGGCTTTGGCGTCCCGGGCGCCGTGGGCGTCGGAGCCCGGCCCGGGTGCTCCGGCGAACAGCAGGGCGTCGAATTCGACGGAGCGGGCGGTGGCGAAGGTGCGCTGCACGGCGATCGGGTCACCGTCGGGGTCGAGGGTGCCGCCGGCCGGGGCGACGATCAGCGGCACCATGCCCGCGTCCAGGACGGCCTGCCGCGCGCTCCGCACGCCCTGCGGGTCGGCGGTGGCGTCGGTGACGATGGCGACCACGCGTCCGTCGACCGGCCACGTCCGCCCCAGCTGCGAGAGGGCGGGGCTGGGCTCGGGCGTGACGAGCTCGGTGGTGGCGGGCGGTACCGGCAGGCCGAGGCCTTCGGCGACCTTCTCGCACAGCTCCGGGTCGATGTTCGCCAGGACCCCCAGGGTGCGTTCCCTGACGGCCTGTTCGAAGCACTTGCTCAGTTCGAAGGTGTAGGCGGCGATGATGTGCTCGCGTTCCGGCGGGGTCATGCTGAGCCAGAAGAGCCGGGGCTGCGTGAAGTGGTCCGCGAAGGAGGCGGGCGCCTCACGGATCTTGCCGGCCTCGGGGACCCGTACGGGTGTCTCGATGAAGGCACTCGTGTCGGCGCCCGCGAGGAAGGGGCAGCCGCCGTCGAGGCTGTTGGGCCGGTAGGGGGCGACACCCGTGTGGACGGCGGTCTGGTGCATGCCGTCGCGGAGCATGTCGTTCACGGGGGCGTGCGGCCGGTTGATGGGGATCTGGCCGAAGTTGGGTCCGCCGAGCCGGCTGATCTGGGTGTCGAGGTAGGAGAAGAGCCGGCCGGCGAGCAGCGGATCGTCGGTGACGTCGATGCCGGGAACCAGGTGGCCGGGGTGGAAGGCGACCTGCTCGGTCTCCGCGAAGTAGTTCTTCGTATTGGCGTTCAGGGTCATCAGCCCGACGGGCTGGACCGGCGCGATCTCCTCCGGGACGATCTTCGTGGGGTCGAGGAGGTCGATGCCTTCGAACATCTGGTCGGCGGTGTCGGGGAAGACCTGGATGCCCAGCTCCCACTGGGGGAAGGCGCCGGATTCGATGGCGTCGAAGAGGTCCCGGCGGTGGAAGTCGGGATCCATCCCGTTGATCAGCTGGGCCTCCTCCCACACCAGGGAGTGCACGCCCAGCTTCGGCTTCCAGTGGAACTTCACCAGTGTGGTGTCACCGGTCGCGCCGACCAGGCGGAAGGTGTGGACGCCGAAGCCCTCCATCATCCGGTAGGAGCGGGGGATCCCGCGGTCGGACATGTTCCAGAGGGTGTGGTGGGTGGCCTCGGTGTGCAGGGACACGAAGTCCCAGAACGTGTCGTGGGCGCTCTGCGCCTGCGGGATCTCCCGGTCCGGGTGGGGCTTGCCGGCGTGGATGATGTCGGGGAACTTGACCGCGTCCTGGATGAAGAACACCGGGATGTTGTTGCCGACTAGGTCGAAGGTGCCCTCGTCGGTGTAGAACTTCGTCGCGAAGCCCCGGGTGTCACGCACCGTGTCGGCCGAACCGCGCGAGCCCAGGACGGTGGAGAACCGGACGAACACCGGAGTCTCCACGTCCTTCGCCAGGAAGGCGGCCCGCGTCACCTCCTCGGCCGTTCCGTAACCCTGGAAGACGCCGTGGGCGGCCGCGCCGCGGGCGTGGACCACCCGCTCCGGGATCCGTTCGTGGTCGAAATGCGTGATCTTCTCGCGCAGATGGTGGTCCTGGAGCAGGACCGGCCCCCGCGCCCCCGCCTTCAGCGAGTGGTCGCTGTCGTACAGGCGTGCCCCTTGGGCGGTGGTGAGGTACGCGCCGCTCTGCGCCGTGCGCGCCTGCTCCGCCCCGGTGGCCTGGCCGGTGGGGCTCACGGTCTCCGGCCCTTCCTGGTCCGCCTTGGGCGGCAGGGGCTCCGCGGGCCGTGTCGGCTCGGCCACCGCCGGGGATACGGGCCCCGGCTTGCCCGGCAGCCCGTCCCCGCCCGGATCGGAGGCCGCGGGGGTGTGCTTCGTGGTCATCGTCTCTCCCAGGGAACGGCGTCTACTGGACGCTTCAGCCATGACCGGCAGGCATCCGCTCCCAAACGGGGTCCGGGTGTTTCTCACCCGCCGCCCCGGGGCATCCGCCCGCTGCCTCACGGCTGCGCGTGCCGTCGCCTACCCGCTGAGCCGCGATGAACCCCGTGGTCCGCGAAGACGCGGACGCCGCGGAACACGCCGCTCCCGGCTCACGGGGCCGTCGGCCTCCGGCCGAGGTGCTGTTCCAGCCAGTCCGCTGCGGTACGCCGGTAGAGCCGCCGGTTGTCGGCGCGCAGGAACTCGTGTCCCTCGTTGCGCAACGTCAGCTGCCGCGCCGGCACACCGCGCTCGCGCGCCGCCCGGACGAACTGCTCCGACTCCGTCGGCGGGACGTTGGTGTCGTGCTCGCCGTGGACGGCCAGCACGGGAGCGCGCAGTTGGTCGGCGCGGCTCATCGGGGACAGGGTGCGGAGCAGTTCGCGGTCGTGTTCGGGGTGGCCGTACTTGGCGGCCGCGGACTGCGCGATCCACGGTTCCGTACCGGCGAAGAACGTCGCGAAGTCCGACATCCCGCAGACGGCGACCCCCGCACGGAAGAGGTCCGGATGCCACACCAGGGAGGCCATGGTGAGGTAGCCGCCGTACGAGCGGCCCATCACCCCGAGCCTGAGGGGGTCGGCGTACCCGAGCGCGACCACGTGTGCGGCGCAGTCGGCGACGTCGTCGATCGCGGCGAACCGGCCGGCGCCGAGGTCGGCGTCCACGAAGGACCGCCCCCAGCCGGACGAACCGCGGACGTCGGGGGCGAACACGTCCAGGCCCCTGCCGAGGAGCTCGTGGTACAGCGGGTTGAACACCGGCCGCTCCTGTTCCTCCGGGCCGCCGTGGAGGTGGATCACGCACGGGGCAGGCCGCCCCGGATCCCTTTCGGGCGCACGGTAGTACCAGCCGGCGAGTTCCAGCCCGTCGCGGGCCGCGCAGCGCAGGGGCAGCGGCCGTACGGGAGGGCGCCCCGGCGGGACCGCGTCCTCGTCGCGGGCCGACCAGCCGGTGCGCGTGGGCAGCAGGGCCTCGTCCAGTTGCCAGATGCCGGGTTTGCGCCGGGATCCCGCGAGGGCGGTGAACAGCCCGCCGCGCTCCACCGGCGCCATGCGGGTGACCACTTCGTGGGGCAGGACCGCCCGGTGACGCGGTCCGATGGCGTCGTCCGCAGGGGTGAGGGGCAGCGCCACGCTCTCCAGCTCGGTGGCGCCGTGCACGTTCCAGGCGAGGACGGCCCACCGGCCGTGGTCGGGCACGCTCAGCAGGTCGAGGCCCGACCTGTCGCGTTCGGCCGCGACGTGAACGCCCTGGCACGCGCCCTCCTCGTCCAGCCGTACGCGCAGCAGGGCCGCGAATTCCCGTTCCGCGTCGCTGCGCAGCCACAGCGTGCGCGCGTCGGCGGAGAACCGGCCGATCCAGGGATCCCCGTCGGCGACGTGCAGCGAGAAGGCGGTGCGGCCGGACACCGTGTCGAGCACGAGGCCTTCCCGACGGCCGCGGGGGCCGCGGCGGACGAGCGCGAAGCGCCCCTGCGCGCTCACGTCGCACACGCGCAGGGAGGCGGCCGACTCCTCGCTGAACAGCAGGACGGGCGCGTCGGCGCCGTCCGGGTCGACCAGGTAGGCGGCCAGCCCGCCGCCCCGCGCCGGGCCGGGCTCCGCGACCGGCGTGCCGTCCACGGCCGGGCGGGCCGCGCCGAGCACGGACGGCACGGCGGGCTGCGGCGCCCCGCCTCCGAGCAGGACCGCGGGACCGCCGCGTTCGGACCAGGCCGCACCGGGAGCCCTGCCGGCGGCGACCGGCGCACCGTCCGCGTCCGCGGGCAGATGCCCTGGCCCACCGTGCTCCGAGCCCGCCCGGGAGGGCTGGGCGACGGTGACGGCCAGGGCGCTGCCGTCCCGCGTCCAGCACCCGAGGTGGGCGGAGCTTCCCGGCTCGGCGCCCGCAAGGACCTGGCGTCCGGTGCCGTCCGGGCGCACGACCAGGACCCGGGTGTGCTCGCCGCCACCGGGAGCCGAGGTGTAGGCGATCCAGCGCCCGTCGGGTGACCAGGAGACCTCGGTCACCGGGTCGGGGTCGCCGTCCAGTACGTGGACTTCGCTCGTCCCTGCGGGCCCGCTCCACAGCTGGGGGACGCCCGCCCGGTCGCAGATGAAGGCCACGTGCTCACCGGTGGGGTCGGCGGACGGGTACCAGCACCCGTGGGCGGCGAGGAGGGTCGGCGGGTCGGCGGGCCGGTTGCCGGGCATCCGGATCGGTACGGGAGCCGGTGCGGGCTCCGGTGCGGGCTCCGGTGCGGGCTCCGGCCCGGCCTCCGGTGGGGGCGGTGTCCCGACGGCGTGGGCCGCCGCCATCCCGTCGGCGGCCCCGGGCGCGTACTCCCGAGGCTTCCTGTACTCAAGGGGCATGGGCCGCCTCTCCCGGTTCCGCTCGCAGGTGTCGGCGGCTCACTGGATGCCGTGCGTCTGGAGCCAGATCTCCAACGACGCCACCTGCCACAAGGTGCTGGCACCGCGTACGGTGCGATGACGGTTGGGCTCCGCGAGCAGCTCCCGGAGCACGCGCCGGTCGAAGATCCCGCGTCGGCGCGCTTCCGGTGCCGCGAAGGCGTCCCGGACGCGGGTCAGCACGGGCGCGGCCATGTTCCGGACCGCGGGAACCGGGAAGTAGCCCTTCGGACGGTCGACGATCTCCCGGGGCAGGACCGTACGCCCGATGTCCTTGAGTACCGCCTTGCCGTCCTGCGCGAGCTTCAGCCGCGGCGGGCAGGCCGCGGCCAGCTCGACGAGTTCGTGGTCCAGGAACGGCACCCTCGCCTCCAGACCCCAGGCCATCGTCATGTTGTCGACCCGCTTGACCGGATCGTCGGGCATCAGCGCGTGGACGTCCATCCGCAGGGCCGCGTCGAGAGCGGTGTCGGCCCCCGGCGCGGACATGTGGGCGCGGACGAAGTCCGTCGAGGCGTCGTGGCCGGCGGTGAAGTCCGGATGCAGCATGGCCGTGAGATCGGTGTGCGTCCGGTCGAAGTACGCGGACGCGTAGGCCTCGTGCGCATCCGTCCGGGCGGCCGACGCGATCGGCGGGTACCAGTGGTATCCGGCGAACACCTCGTCGGCGCCCTGGCCGCACAGCACGACCTTGACCTCCTTGGAGACCTGTTCCGACAGCATGTGGAACGCGACGGCGTCGTGGCTGACCATGGGTTCGCTCATGGCGCCGATCGCGGCGTCCAAGGCTGACGGAAGCCGGTCGGACGGGATCATGAACTGGTGGTGGTCGGTCGAGAACCCGCGGGCGACGAGGTCGGAGTACCGGAACTCGTCTCCGTCCTCCCCCTTCTCCGCCTCGAAGCCCATCGCGAAGGTCGCCAGGCCGTCCTGCCCCTCCTCGGCCAGCAGCGCCACGATCAGGCTGGAGTCCAGCCCGCCCGACAACAGCACGCCCACGGGGACGTCGGCGACGGTGCGGCGCCGCACCGCCGTGCGCAGCGCGTCGTGCACCGCCTCCCGCCAGAGCACCGGATCCTCGCCGAGCTCGGAGTGCCGGGTGTACGAGGGCTGCCAGTAGCAGTGGTCACGGTGGGTGCCGTCCGGCTCGACGACGCGGACGGTGGCCGGCGGGATCTTCCTGACGCCCGCCAGTACGGTGCGGGGCGCCGGGACCGTGCCGTGCCAGGTCAGGTACTGGTGGAGGGCCACGGTGTCGAGGGACGTGTCGACCCCCCCGCCCGCCAGCAGCGCGGGCAGGGACGAGGCGAAGCGCAGGCGCTCGCCGTCCTGGGTGACGTACAGGGGCTTGATGCCCAGCCGGTCACGGGCCAGTACGACGCGGCCCGTGTGGTGCTCGACCACGGCGAAGGCGAACATGCCGATGAGGGACTCGACGCACTCCTGGCCCCACTCTGCGTACGCCTTGACGACCACCTCGGTGTCGGAGCCGGAGAAGAAGCGGTGCCCGAGCCCTTCGAGGCGGCCCCGCAGCTCGCGGTAGTTGTAGATGCAACCGTTGAAGACCGCGGTGAGCCCCAGCTGCGCGTCGGTCATGGGCTGGGCACCGCGCTCGGACAGGTCGATGATCTGCAAGCGGCGGTGGCCGAGGGCCACCGGGCCCTGCGACCACGCCCCTCTGCCGTCGGGGCCGCGCGCCTCCAGGGCATCGGTCATGCGCTCGACGGCGGCGAGGTCCGGTTTTCGGCCGTCGAAGCGCACCTCTCCGCTCAGGCCGCACACGGGGCACCTACCGCCAGGACGGCGCTCCGGGAGCGCCACCCCCTCGGAACCTCACTCCCGGTGGAGGACCAGGTCACGTGCATCATCACTTCACTCCTGTGCCAGTCGGGCCGACGCTGTGCGTGTCCGCCCGAACGGACGATCGACATACGGGCGCCTGCCCGCCCGAGCGTCCTTTAAGCGGACGCTCACCCGCGCCCCGCTCCTGCGGAACCGTCCGGCCGGGTGGGTCAGCCCTCGACGCCGGTCGAGGCATGGGCGGCGCCCACCGGCTTGGGCTCGGGTGATCCCCGCCGGCGCAGGTAGACGGAGAGCATGACCATCGCGGCGACGGCCAAGAGTTCGGACTGCCAGTTCTGCAGGGCAACGGCGTCCCCTAGGTATGCCCGCGCGTGCCCTCCCACCCGACTCGTTCCCCGCAGACCACCCGTCCGGCCTCACCGCAGGGGCGGGCGCCTCACGGCGCGGGCCGCCCGTCCTCGTTCACCGGTACAAAGCTTCCCCTCCGCCGGCCGCACCGTGCTCCGTGCGACGGCGGTCCGCCTCGCTCCACTCGCGGGTGTCGCGCGGCTCGACGTAGGGCTCCTCGTCCTGGGGCAGTCCGCCGGCGATCGCCCGCTGGCGGACCAGCTCGGCGTCGAACTCCAGTCCCAGGAGGATCGCGAGGTTGGTGATCCACACCCACACGAGGAAGACGATCACGCCGGCGAGGGTTCCGTAGGTCTTGTCGTAGGACCCGAAGTTCGCGACGTAGAACGCGAAGCCGGCGGAGGCGGCCATCCATATCGCCAGGGCCAGGAAACTTCCCGGGGTCACCCACTTGAATCCGCGCCCCTTGGCGTTCGGCGCGGCCCAGTACAGCAGCGCGATCATGATCGTGACGAGCAGCACCAGGACCGGCCACTTCGCGATCGACCAGACGGTCAGAGCCGTGTCCCCGATGCCCAGGGCGTTGCCCGCCTGACGGGCCACGGCGCCGGTGAAGACGACGATGAGCGCAGCCGCGCAGGCGAGGGCCATCAGGCTGACGGTCAGCGCCAGGCGCAGCGGGAGGACCTTCCAGAGGGGGCGGCCCTCGGGCATGTCGTAGACGGCGTTCGAGCTGCGGATGAACGCGGCGATGTAGCCGGAGGCCGACCACACCGCGATGGCCAGGCCGATGACCGCCATCAGCGATCCGGCACCGGCGTTGCCCTGCAATCGCTGCACGGCGTCGCCGATCACCTCGCTCGCGGAGCCCGGTGCCAGGTCCTGGAAGTTGTCCAGGACCTTCTGCGTCGTCGACTCGCCCGCGAGCCCCAGCAGGGACACCAGCACCAGCAGGGCCGGGAAGAGTGCCAGCACCCCGTAGTAGGTCAGTGCCGCGGCCCGGTCCGCCAGCTCGTCGTCCTTGACCTCCTTCACGGTGCCGCGCAGCACCTCCTTCCACGACCGCCCGGGCAGAGCGGTGGGCCGGTCCGGCGCGTGTTCCTCGCTGCTTTTCATATCCTCCGGCTTTCCGCCTCGGCGCCACTCATGCAGGCGAGGCGTCTTGAGGCTCGGCCGGGGGCACGGCGAGGGGGGCGGACGGCCCCGCCCTCCGGGCCCGCCGCGTCAGACGGTCGATCACCAGCTCGGCACGTGGCGGACGTTTGGAAACGTCGTACGCGTGAAGAAGCGACGTGACACCGGCCTCATCTCAGAAGCTAGGAGACGCATCATGGGCATCATCGCTTGGATCCTCATCGGGCTGCTGGCAGGCCTCATCGCCAAGGCGATCATGCCGGGCAAGGACCCGGGCGGCATCATCGTCACCATGCTCATCGGCATCGCGGGCGGCCTGCTCGGCGGGTGGCTCGGCAAGGTCATCTTCGGAGTCGACTCGATCGACGGCTTCTTCGACCTCTCCACCTGGATCGCCGCCATCGTCGGCTCCATCATTCTCCTGGCGCTCTACCGGCTCGTCATCGGAAGCCGGCATTCCCACCGGCACGCCTGACCGCCGGCCGCGGGATCACTCCGCGCCCTGACACGGGTCGCCCCCCTCGCTCGGGCCTGGGGGGCGGCCCCTCGTCCGTTTCACGGGCCGGGTCGGGCTTCCTCGAATTCCAGGGCCGTCGCCAGGGCGCGTTCCAGCTCGCGCACACGGCTCCCCTGCGCGGCGATGACCGCGTAGCGCCAGGAGCGTCCGTCGGGCGGCGCGTCCGCGTAGAGCACCACTCCCTCACCCCGGTCGAGGTCGAAGGCGATCCGGTGTGCGTGCAACCGGCCCAGGGCGTCCTCGAAGGCGACGGGACGCCGCGTGCGCCTCTTGGACACCGCCCACGCCGGAGGATCGATGCCGGCCGCCGCCGTCAGCCGGGCGACCATGGTGTGCGGCGTGGTGGTGGCGGTACGGCGGACGTTGCTCTCACTGGCGTACGTCACGCCGTCCGTGCTGATGAGGGCGTCCAGTCCGAAGGGGCCGAGGTATCCGTGTGCGGCCAGGTGGCGGCCCAGCCCCGTCCCCCACTCCTCCAGTTCCGCCGCCGCGTGCGCGCAGGCCGCGGGCAGCGGGGAGACGTACCCCGTGAAGGAGCCCCGCTCCGTTCGCATCGCACCGCTGAACAGGGCGCGCGTCCCGGAGGCCGTGTTCTCCATCTGGATGCTGACCGACTCGGCCACCGGAACGCACTCCTCCACGACCCAGGTGCCCTGGGGTCCGCCGACGGTGGCCAGCGCCAGGCCCGTGCCCCGTACGTCGTCCCGCGAGAGGAAGCGCAGACCGTGGCCCCCCGCCGAGCGGTCGGGCTTGACCACCACCCGCTCGTGCCGCTCGAGCAGCCGCCGCACCACGTCCTCGACTTCCGGACGACGGCACACCCGCCCCTGCGGCAGGCGCATGCCCACGTGCTCGGCGGCTTGGCGGAAGCCCGCCTTCGTGTTCAGGAGCATGGTCGTCGGCAGGGCGGCGAAGGCCTCGTCGACCGTGCCGTAGGGGTGCACGGTCAGCCCGAGGTCCCGTGCGAAGGCGAGCGCGGACGCGTCCTGGGCCGTGGGCAGCAGGGCCGTCCCCGGGCGGCGCGCGAGGGCCCGTACCCGCTCGAAGAGCCCTGCCCGGACCACCGCTTGGGCGAGGGGAACCGCGCCGGACGGCGGCACCTCGACGACCGCCGCCCGCTCCTGCGGCACCCCGGTCAGTTCGCTCACATAGCGGCGGAACTCCGCGCTCAGCGGCCCCGGAGTCACCAGGACGTCCCCGGCCCGCAGGAGCCATGCCTTCCGTGGCGCCTGCTGCGCCCACTGCTCCAGTACCTGGCCTTCGTCGAGGTCCACGGCCAAGTCGGAGAGGAAGTTGGCGAAGACCACCAGGGGACCCGCGTCGAGCTCGCTCACTGCTGTTCCTCCGATCTTTCCCGGCGTACGGGCGCCCGCGGCGGCGCGAACGCCCGCCCGTCGTGATCACGACGGGCTCTCCCGGCCCGCCGCACCTCAGTCGGACGCGGCGGCGCCGGTCAGTAGATCGATCAACCCCGGCAGCCCGCCCTCGGCCAGGGCGCGGCGCTGGCGGTCCGCGGGGGTACCCACCTGGAGGAGCCGGTGGACGAGGGCGCTCACGCCCCGGAGATCGCCGGCGTCCTCCAGGGCCGGGGTGATGTGCTGCAGGAGCGAGCACAGCACGTCACCGCTGCTGTGCGGGTGGCCGAGCGGATCCACCAGCGTGCCGTTCAGGCCGTGCCGGGCCGCGTGCCAGTTCGACGCCTGCAACAGCTCGGGTGCGACCACCGGCAGGGGCGTGCCCGCCTTCTCCTCGGCGATCGCCGTGGCGACCAGCCCGCGGACGATCCCGGCGAACATGACGGCGTCATCGGCCCGCAGCTGGACGTCCAAGCAGCGCACCTCGACGGTCGGATAGCGGTCGGACAGGCGCGCCTGCCAGTACACCTGCCCCCGGTCGGCGATCACCCGCGAGGCGACCAGCGCATCCAGACGCCTTTCGTAGTCGGCCCGGCCGTCGAAGGAGGGCGGCGGGCCGCTGACGGGCCAGCGGCCGAAGACGATGGTGCGCCAGCTCTCGAAGCCGGTGTCCCGCCCGTCCCACAACGGCGAGTTCGCGGACATGGCGAGCAGCGTCGGCAGCCATCCGCGGATCCGGTTCAGCACCGCGACGCCCGTGTCCGGATCGGGAACCCCGACGTGCACGTGCATCCCGCAGATCAGCTGCTCGTCGACCAGCTGCCGGGCTTCCCCCTCCATCCTCCGGTAACGCGCCGTGGGAGTCACGGGCACGGGCAGGGACCCGCGCAGCGGGGCCGCACCCGTGGCGGCGATCCGGCACCCGTTCGCCTCGGCGGCCGAGGCGACCGCATGACGCAGGCGCAGCAGGTGGCCGCCCACTTCCTCGAGGCTCCAGCACACGGGTGTGGCCACCTCGATCTGGGCCTGCAGCAGCTCGTCCTGGATCTCACCGCGTTCCGCGAAGGGACCGAGACCCGCTGTACCGCGCACGTCCTCCACCAGCGGTGTCGGTGCACCGGTGACCGGGTCCACCAGCAAGTACTCTTCTTCAACGCCTACTGTGATCACGTCGTGCGAATACCCGTGCACCCCAAGATCACCCCTGGGCGGCGGCGTATTCCACCCGGCTAGGCGTGTGGCCGTGAGCCCAGAGGGGCAGGCGGACCGTATGGCCGTCCTCGTCGGCACCTCCGGGTGGCAGTACCGGGACTGGTCGGGCGTCCTCTACCCGCCCGACCGGCCGCAACGGCTGTGGCTGGAGGAGTACGCGCGGCATTTCGGCAGCGTGGAGCTCAACAACGCCTTCTACCGGCTGCCCTCGCCCGAGACGTTCGCACAGTGGCGGGCACGGACCCCGCCGGGCTTCGTCATGGCCGTGAAGGCGAGCCGTTTCCTGACGCACGTCAAACGCCTGGGCGAACCTGCGGAACCGGTCCGGCGGCTCATGGAGCACGCCGCTCCCCTGGGCGACCGGCTCGGTCCGGTCCTGCTCCAGCTGCCGCCCACGCTGCGCGCCGACCCGGCCGCGCTCGACGCCTGCCTCGCCTGCTTCCCCGCCGGTACCCGCGTCGCGGTCGAGCCGCGGCACGCGTCGTGGTGGACGGCGGAAGTGCGCTCCGTGCTCGCCGGGCGTGGTGCGGCCCTGTGCTGGGCCGACCGCCGGTCGCGGCCCGTGACGCCGCTGTGGCGCACGGCCGACTGGGGCTACCTGCGCTTCCACGAGGGCCGGGCCCGGCCCTCGCCCCGGTACGGCCGGGACGCCCTGCGGACCTGGGCGCACCGCATCGCCGACACCTGGCCCGCGGACGCGGACGTGTTCGCCTACTTCAACAACGATCCCGGCGGAGCGGCCGTGGTCAACGCACGGTCGTTCAGCCGCCTGACGGCCGTCCCGGCGGACGGCTGAGGGCCGGGACCGGCGGCCGTGCGGCCCGGTCCGGCGCTCCGGGGCCTCAGGGGTGGTGCCGGTACCGTTCGTCGGCGCGGCCGCCGGCGCCCAGCAGACCGGTCGCCCCGAGCCGCGCCGCACGTTCCAGGCGCGGCAGCTCGGTGCGGGCGATACGGGTGACGACGGGCGGGAGGCCGGCCCGCACCGGCTGGACGGCGCGGAGCCAGGCGGGCACGTAGACGGACGACCTGCGCCGTTCGGCGGCGGCAGCCAGCCGGTCCGCGACCTGCGGCGCCGGGTACACCTTGCGTGCGGGCGCCGGCATGTGTGCGCGCAGTTCACGCAGGGCGACGTGGTGTTCGCCGTCCCGGATCATGTCGGTGTCGGTCCAGTTGATGTAGGCGATCCCGACGGCGACCCCCCGATGGGCGAGTTCCGCGCGCAGGGCGTGGGCGAAGGCCTCGACGCCGGCTTTGGAAGCGCAGTAGGCGCTCATGAGGGGGGACGTTCCCATGGCCGCCAAGGAGGCGACCTGCAAGTAGTAGCCGCGGGTGTCGAGGAGGTCGGGCAGGAAGCAGCGTGCTGTCGCGGCACTGCCGATGAGGTTGACCTCGATGACCCGGCGCCAGACCCGCGGATCGGAGTCGGCGAAAGGGCCCGCTTCGGCGACGCCGGCATTGCCCACCACCACGGACACCGGGCCGAGGCGGGTACGGACCTGGCGGGCCGTGTCCGCCATGGCCGCGTCGTCGGTCACGTCCACCTCCCAGCAGGCGGACTCGTTGCGCAAGGTGGCGGCCACCTCGCGCAGACGTTCTCCCTCCAGGCCCAGCAGGGCCAGCCGCGCGCCCCGGTCGTCGAACGCCCGGGCCAGGGCCGCTCCCACCCCGCGCGCCGCACCCGTCACCACCACGGTGCGGCCGCGCAGGGGCCGGTTGTGCGTCCGCGTCCTCATCCGGTGCCTCCGCCCGTCAGCAGACCACCACCGCGCCGCCTACGGCGCCGGCCCGGCCCGACCCGCGTACCCCCCGCCGTCCGGTCTTCCCGTTTACAGGATGCCCCTGCCGAGCGGCCGCCCGCAGACCCGGCGGCCGCCGGCCCTGCGTGACGCGCGTGGGCGGCCTCCCTGTGGACGCGGCCCCGATGTTCCATCCGGGCGTGCACGACTGGTCATGGGCGCCACCGACCGCGCAGACCCAGGTGCTCTCGGACCGGTTCGGCCACCACATCGCACGCTCCGGCATCCACCTCGCCCAGCCCGTGCACGCGCCGCTCACGGCTCCCCGTCGGACTCCCGGTCGGACCGCGGCCATACGTACGGCAGGTCGTCCGGTACCCCGGGGAAGCGCTCCCGGTAGAAGTCCGGGGCCTTGCGCACGAGCGCGGACTGATGGCTCCGGTGGAAGTCCGGTGCGCCGAGCCACGGCGGCAGGTCCCCGACGGCGGCCAGCTGCTCCTGCGTCCGCGGGTGTCGCCCCGGCTGCCACGCCCCGAAGTCCTGGACCAGGGTCGCGGCGCAGGTATCGGCGCGTCCCCCCTCGGTCCAGACCCCGCAGATCTCCAGTCCGTAGCGGACGAGAGCCTCCTCGTAGCCCGCCCACATCCGCACCGCCGGGTGCCTGCGCCATCCGTAGCCCGGGACGATCAGGCCGCGCAGCACCTGTAGGGCCTCGACCCGCTGCTTGCCGAGCCTTCGCACGTCCAGCGTGGCCGCCGAGGCGTCGAAGGAGGGGAAAGGAAGGAACGTCTGCATGCGGTCTCCCTCCGCGACGGCGACGCGTGCCCGCGTCCCCCGTCCGGTTCGCGTGAGATGCGGCGTATTCGGGGTACGCGCACCATGACCGTGACACAACAGCGTCGACGAAGGGTTCTGCCATGCCCCGAGGATCAATCCCCAAGCGCGAACGCCAGTACGAGCACATCAAGGAGTCGGGTGAGGCGCGCGGCATGTCGGAGGGCCGCGCGAAAGAGATGGCCTCCCGCACGGTGAACAAGGAACGCGCGCGTTCGGGAGAGAGCAAGACGGCTAGCTCCGGTTCCACCCAGGGCAAGTCCGCCTCGCAGCTCGGCGGCGAGAAGTCCCGCGGAGGAGGGAGCTCGTCCGAGCGCACCAAGGACGAGCTGTACCAGGAGGCGAAGAAGCGCGGCGTCGAGGGCCGCTCGACGATGACCAAGCAGCAGCTCAAGAACGCCCTCGGCTGACCGTGCGCAGGAGGCGCCCTCCGCCGGAGGGCCGCCCCCTGCGCCCCGGCCCGCACGCCGGTCAGCCCCAGACCCCTCTCGGCAGAAGGATCCCCATGGCCGTCCGTCACCAGCTCATCCGGCGTCCCCCGCGTAGCGTGTGGGCCGTACTCGCCGATCCGGCCCTCTACGGAGAATGGGTGGTGGGCCCCTCCGAGTCCACGCCGCTCGACCACATGTGGCCCGACTCCGGAGCCCGGCTGCGCTACACGGTCCGACTGGGCCCCTGGTCCGCCGAAGGCGTGACGACCGTCCGCCACCAGGAACCCGGCAAGGAGCTGGAGCTGGAGGCGGCGTTCAAGTCCCTCGGCACGGCGAGGATCTTCCTGCAGCTCAGGCCGTGGGGCGAGGAGACGCTCGTCATCTGCGACGAGCACCCCCTGCGCGGCATCGGAGGCACCCTCCACAACCCGGCGGTCGAAGTGCTGCTGCAACTCCGGCACCGCGGCATGCTGGCCCGCCTGGCCAGGCTGGTGGAACGGCGGCCCGCCGGTTCGTACCGTGCCTGACGCGGTGGTGATCGGGGCCGGCCCCAACGGCCTGGTGGCCGCGAACCTGCTGGTGGACGCCGGGTGGAGCGTCGAGGTCCTGGAGGCCCAGGAGGAGCCCGGAGGAGCCGTGCGGAGCGACCGCCGGGTGCGGCCGGACTTCGTCTCGGACGTCTTCAGCGCCTTCTACCCCCTCGCGGCGGCCTCCCCCGTCCTCGCCCGCCTCGACCTCGCGGCGGAGGGCCTGCGCTGGAGCCACGCGCCGCGCGTGCTGGCCCACCCCCTGCCGGACGGCCGGTGCGCGGTCCTCGAACGCCGCGTGCAGGACACCGCCACCGGTCTGGCGCAGTTCGCGGCCGGCGACGGCGACTCCTGGCAGCGCATGTACCGGACGTGGACCCGGGTCGGGCCGGACCTCGTGCAGGCACTGTTCACGCCGTTCCCGCCGGTCCGCGCGGGACTGCGCCTCGCCGGGAAGCTCCGGGCCTCCGGTGGCCTGCGGCTGGTCCGCGACCTGGCCCTGCCCGTACGCCGCCTCGGCGAGGAGGAGTTCGCCGGAGAGGGCGGGCGGCTCCTGCTGGCCGGCAACGCCCTCCACGCCGACCTGGCACCCGAGGCCGCGGGCAGCGGCGGCTTCGGCTGGCTGATGTCGATGCTCGGACAGAGCCACGGCTTCCCGGTACCCGTCGGCGGCGCCGGCGCCCTCACGGCGGCGCTCGTACGCCGCCTCCAGCGCCGTGGCGGCGTCCTGCGGTGCGGGGAGCGCGTCGCTTCCGTCGTCGTACGCGGTAACACGGCGGTGGGGGTTCGGACCGCGGGCGGGGAGACGGTCGACGCGCGCCGCGCCGTTCTGGCCGACACCTCGGCGCCCGCCCTGTACCGGGACCTCGTGGGCGAGGAGCACCTTCCGTCGCGCCTCCTGCGGGACCTGGAACGCTTCCAGTGGGACTTCGCGACCTTCAAGGTCGACTGGGCGCTGACGGGGAGGGTGCCGTGGACGGCGCCCGGAGCGGTCGGCGCGGGTACCGTCCACATCGCCGACGGCGTGAACGGCCTCACCCGCTTCGCCGCACAGATCGCCATGGGACACGTCCCCGACGAACCGTTCGTCCTCTTCGGCCAGATGACCACCGCGGACCCCACCCGCTCGCCCGCCGGGACGGAATCGGCGTGGGCCTACACCCACCTCCCGCAGCGCGTCACCTCCGACGCGGGCCCGGACGGCATCACCGGCAGGTGGGACACCCGCGAGGAGGAGGCCATGGCCGACCGGATCGAAGCTCAGGTGGAACGCTTCGCACCGGGCTTCCGGGCCCTGATCGGCGCGCGTCGGATCCTGGCGCCCACGACCCTCCAGGCCATGAACGAGAACCTCCGGGGCGGCGCCATCAACAACGGCACCACCGCCCTGCACCAGCAGACGGTCTTCCGTCCCACCCCCGGCACCGGCCGCCCCGAGACGCCCGTCAAGAACCTCTACCTCGCCTCCGCCGCCGCCCACCCCGGAGGCGGAGTCCACGGCGCCCCGGGCGCGAACGCCGCGCGGGCCGCCCTGCGCCCCCACGCGCTGCACGCGCCCTTCCACCGCGCCCAACGCGTCTGACCGCCACCGCCCCCGGCCGGGCCGGCCGGCCGCGTCACGGCTCGAGCGTCATCTCCGCACACCGGGTCACCACGGACTCCAGGCTCTGCCCGTCGGCGTGCAGCCCGCGCTGCACCCGGGCGCCGTTGCCCCTCTCGTGCAGGTGCGCGATGCCTTCCCGGACCCGCTCGTCGTCGCCGTGGTCCTCCAGTGCCTCGCGCACGTGCTGGTACAGAGCCTCGACGGCGTGCTCGGCGGGCGTCTCCCGCATGGTGACGGGGTGCAGCAGGGGTCCGTCCAGGCCCGAACGGCCGGCCCGCCACGAGGACAGGCGCAGCAGACTCGTACCGACCCTGGCCGGAGGCTCCCCGTCCTGCCAGGCCCGGGCCGCGGTCTCCACCAAGCCGCGTACGAGGGCGGCGAGCAGGACGGGCGTGGAGGCGTCCAGGCAGACATCGGCGACCCGGACCTCCACGGTGGGGTAGGCGGCGGACAGCCGGGCGTCGAAATAGATCATGCCCTCGTCGCGCAGCACCCCGGTGTCGATCATCGCGCGGACCTGCTCGTGGTAGCGGTCGGCGGAGCCGAAGAGGTCGACCGGACCGGCGGACGGCCACCTGTTCCACACCCGGCTGCGATAGCCGGCGTACCCGCTGTCCTCGCCCTGCCAGAAGGGCGAGTTCGCGCTCATCGCCATCAGTACGGCCAGCCAGGGCCTGATGCGGTCCAGGACCGCCACGCCCTCTTCGTCCGACTCGACCGACACGTGGACGTGGCAGCCGCACGTCAGCTGCTCCTGCGCCGTCAGACCGAACTGCTCGCCCAGCCAGCGGTAGCGCCGGCCGACGTTCAGCGAGGGCCGCACGGGCAGTGGCGACGTCGCGACCGCCGCCACCACGGCGCCGGCACTCGCCGCGTGGCGGGCCGCCTCGCCGCGGATGCGGACGATCTCCTCCCGGAGCTCGCCCATCTCCGTGACCGGTTTGGTGGCGAACTCCAGCTGCTCCTGATGCAGCTCCTTCTCGAACTCGTGGTCCGGCCGCCGACCGCTGGTGCCGGGGCGCTGCCACGCCAGGCGGTCCGCGGCCGCCAGGACCGCCCCCGACACGGCGAGCGGAGCCCCACCGCGCGCGTCCACGAGCAGCAGCTCTTCCTCCACGCCTACGCTTCGCATGTCGCCGCCCTGTCGCTCGAGCCGTCCGGTGCACCTCCCCTGCCCTGCCTCCGGTCGATCATGCCGGAGCCGGCCGGCGAACCGAGGACCGCGCGCCCGGGGCGAGGGCGGCGAGCCGAGGACCGCGCGCCCGGGGCGAGGGCGGCGAGCCGAGGACCGCGCGCCCGCGGCGAGGGCGGCGAGCCGAACGTCGGGCCGCCCGTCAGGCGGAGGACCCCTGCCGTGCCGCTCCCCCGTCGGCCGTGAGCGCCGTGAGCGCGCCGAGCTGGGACCTCGCGTTCGTGACCGCCTCCTTGAAGCCCTGGCGCACGGCGTCCGCCAGGGCCCGGCGGACGACGGCCTCGGCCGCCTCCCGCTCGCCCAGCGCGCTGAGCGCCTCGCCCCGGCCGAGCCGCAGCAGCGTCTGCCGCAGCGCGACCAGGCCCGTCGGCGCTCCCGCGCCGCCCAGGGTCAGCGCGTACGCCGTGCACCGCTCCGCCGCCGCCGCGTCACCCCGGACCAGCAGCTGGCGGGTGCGGTGGTGGAGCGCGAGGAGCTCGGTGAAGATGTCCTGGGCCTCACGGGCCAGTTCGACCGCGCGGCTCACGTGCCGCAGGGAAACGTCGGTGACACCGCTGCGGTCCAGCGCCACAGCCAGGTTGACCAGGGCGGTCGCCTCGCTCGACGGATCTTGCGCGCGGGCGGCGAGAGCGGGCGCCAGCTCCAGCTCGACGAGCGCCTCCGACAGTCGTCCCTCGCGGGTCAGCACCCAGCCGAGGAGCGCCCGGACCCGGGACTCCGCGTCGGGATCGCCCAGCCGCCTGGTCGCTTCCAGGGCGTGTTCGAGCATCGGCACCCAGCCGTCGCGTACGTGCCACACGACGTGCGGCCACTGCAGGACGGCCAGCCGCCAGGCCCGGTCGTCGTGGCCGGCGGCCCGGGCCGCCGCCACCGCCGCCGCGAGGTTGTCCTGCTGGGTCGTGTACCACTCGAAGGCGGCGTCACGGGTGGCGAACCTCCTGACCGAGGAGGGGGCGTGGAAGTCCGCGGGCAGCACGCAGCAGGGCTTGTCGTCGGGCTCGGCGGCGGCGGACGCCGCGAGCGCGGTGACCGTGTAGGAATCGAGCAGCCGCAGCAGCGCGCCCTCGTCGGGGCTGAGCCCGCGCGCGTAGAGCCGGACCAGATCGTGCAGGGAGTAGCGGCCGGGGGCGTACTCGGTGATCAGGTGCGCGCCCGCGAGCCGGTCGAGCGCCTCCGCGGCCACCGCGGGGTCCCGGTCGAGGAGCGCGGCGGCGGCGTCCCGGTCCAGATCGGGCCCCGGCAACACCCCCAGCTGGGCGAAGAGTCGCAGCGCGTCGTGGGGCAGGCCCTGCACCGTGAGCCGCAGCGCCGCCGCGACACCGGCGTCCTCGTAGTCGTCCAGGGAGAGCAGGGCCAGCCGGCGCTGCTCATTGGCGAGTTCGTCGGCCAGGTCCGCG
Organism: Streptomyces sp. NPDC060049; assembly: GCF_042736715.1. Taxonomy (NCBI): domain Bacteria; kingdom Bacillati; phylum Actinomycetota; class Actinomycetes; order Kitasatosporales; family Streptomycetaceae; genus Streptomyces; species Streptomyces sp. NPDC060049. The sequence continues at coordinate 118,015 of NZ_JBHWVV010000019.1, read as the reverse complement.
AGCCGCCAGCGCGGCCGGGCCGCCAACTGGGCCGCCGTGATGCGCAGCGCCAGCGGCAGCCCGTCACACAGCCGTGCGAGCTGGGCGGCGGCGGCCGGTTCGGCCGCGACCCGGCCGCCGCCGACCGCCACGGCGAGCAACTCGGTGGCGGACTCCGGGCCGAGCACATCGACCTGAACGGGCCGGGCCAGCTCTTCGACGATCAGCCCGCCGAGGCGCAGCCGTGAGGTGACCAGGACGGCCGAGCCCGGCCCCGCGGGCAGCAGGGAGCGGACCTGGTCCGTCCTGCGGGCGTTGTCAAGGACGACGAGGAGCTCGCGCTCCTCGGTGAGCGTGCGGTACAGGGCGAAGGCGGCGGCCGCGGACTCGGGCATCCGGCGGGCGGGCACCCCGAGGGCGAGCAGGAACTCCCGCACGATCTCCACCGGTTCGACCTGGGCACCGCCGAAGCCGCGCAGATCGGCGAAGAGCGTTCCGTCCTGGTAGCGCGCCTGACCGCTGTGCGCCCATTGGAGCGCGAGTGCGGTCTTGCCGACGCCGGCGGGCCCGATGACGAGCGCGATGGCTCCGTCCCGCACGCTCCGGTCGATCTCCAGCAGTTCGGTCTCCCGGCCCAGGAAGCCCCGTACCCCGCGCGGCAGCAGGCGCGGAACGGGAAGGGCCTCCGCAGGACGCGGCCCGGAGGACACCTGGCCGCCTTCCGACGGCGCCCTCTCCGCCCTCGCGGCCTCCGCCGGCGCCGCGCGCACGAGGGCCGTCCCGGTCCGTTCCGTCCGCAGGAGCGTGCCCGGCGGTGACGGCTGGACCGTCGGCTCCCCGCGCAGGATCGCCTCGTACGCGCCGCGCAGTGCCGGGCCCGGGTCGATGCCCAGTTCGTCGGCGAGCAGACCCCGGGTGCGGTGGTACCAGTCGAGCGCGTCGGACTGACGGCCCGCCTGGTAGAGCGCGAGCATCAGGGACGCCGCCAGGGACTCGCGCAGCGGGTGCGCCACCGCCTCGGCCTGCAGGACGGCGGCGGCTCCGGCGCGGTCGCCGAGCCGCCCGTAGGCGTCGGCCAGGTCCTCGACGACGACCAGCCTGGTTTCCTCCAACGCGTGCGCGGCGGCGAGCAGCGAGGCGCTGCGGACCGTACCGGTCAGTGCGGGCCCGCGCCACAGGGCGAGCGCTTCGCGCAGTGTGGCGACCGCCTCGGCGGGCCGCTCCTGGTGCTTCGCGCGGCGGGCCAGTTCGTCGAAGCGGTGGGTGTCCAGCAGTTCCTTCGGCATCTCGAACACGTACGAGGGGCCCTGGGTGACCAGGCGCACGCCGGAGCCGCCCGCTCCGGCGAGCAGCGCCCGCAGCCGTGAAACGTGCCCCTGGATGACCGTACGGGCGTGCGCGGGCGGCTCCTCGTCCCAGAGCGCGTCGATCAACTGCTCCATGGGGACGGCCGCGTTGGCCCTCAGGAGCAGCACGGCGAGCACGCTCCGCCGCTTGGCGGGCCCGAGCGGCAGTTCGCTCGACCCGGCGACCGCGCACACGCCGCCCAGCAATCGGAACTCCAACGGAGACCCCCCTCGTCTCGCAAACGCCGAGCGTCGGGGAGGCTCGCGCTTCCGGCCGCCTCCCGCTCGGCAGTCCGGCCCCGTCAGGCCGGATCCTGGGTGCGGCCGGGTCGGTCAGGCCCGGAATATCGCACTCTAGAACGACAATCCTACGAGGCTCGCGGAGTGCCCCGTTCCTCCCCCCACCCACCCGCGTCCCGTCGGCCCTCCTGAACCTGGCGGCCGGAGCCGTCCGTTCCTCCGGGTACCGGTCGCCATCGGCGCGACGGTGCCGATCGGAGGACGCGGTGGTGGCCCGGGGCGAGGAGAGCGGCGGGGGGACGGACGAGGACACCGAGAGCGCCCGGCCGTCCGCGATGTACCGGTTGGGCGGGCAGGACGATCCGGGCTGGAGGCTCGCCCCCGCGTACGGGAAGGTCGCGGCGGCGAGCGGCTCGGGCGCGGCGGCGAGCGGCTCGGGCGCGACAGCGAGCGGCTCGGGCGTGCCGGAGGCCGCGTCCGGGGCCGGCGTGCCGGCCCCGGCGCGGCAGCCGGATTCGACGCAGCTGCCCGCGGCGCAGCCCCCGGAAGCAGCGGAGTCCCCGGACGGTGGGGAGGGCACCCTTGTGGCCGCCGGAGCCGCCGGACACGCCGATGCTCCGCCCGCGGCCGCCCCGGACGCCGACGCCACGGCCGCGCCGGCCCCGGGCCGATCGCTCCGGCCGCGCTGGCGCGCGGGCGTGAGACGGCTCGGCGGCCTCCTCGCCCCGAGGGACGACGCGGACCGGCTGCTGACCGTACGCACCACCCCGCTCAGCGGCTGCCACCGGATCGCGGTGATCGGCCTCCGGGCCGGATCCGGCCGCACGACCACCGCGGCCGTACTGGGCTCCCTCCTCGCGGCGGAACGCTCCGACCGGGTCATCGCGGTGGACGCCGACCCCGCCTCGGGCACGCTGGGCCACCGGATCGCGCGGGAGGCCGGTGCGACCGGAGCGACCGTCCGCGACCTGGTCACCGCACTGCCCCGGCTGGACTCGTACACAGACATCCGCGCGTACACCTCGCGGACGCCGGACGGGCTGGAGGTGCTGGCCGACGACCCCGGCGCGGCGGCCTCCAGGCCGTTCGACGACCGCGAGTACCGCGGGGTCATGGAGCTGCTGAGCCGCCGGTACCCGATCGTCGTCACCGACACCGGCGCCGGGCTGTCGAACGGCCGGCTGCCCGGAGTACTGGAACTCGCCGACCAGTTGGTCCTCGTCGTCACGGCGAGCGTGGCCGGCGTCACCGGCGCGAGCACGGCGCTCACCTGGCTGGAGGAGCACGGGTTCCAGGAGCGGGCGCGCCGCTGCGTCACGGTCATCTCGGGTGTCCGGGAACCCGGTCGGGTACTCCGCGCCGACGAGCTGGTGGCCCACTTCGAGACCCGCTGTCGCGGCGTGGTCGCCGTTCCCTACGACGAACACCTGGCGGCTGCGGGCGAGTTGACCCCCGGCGCGCTGCGCCGAAGAACGCGTGCGGCGCATCTCGAACTGGCCGCGCTGGTCGCCGAGGGCTTCACCGTTCCGGAGTGACCCACCGCCCGCCGCGACCCGGGCCACGGCGCGCGGGCCGACCCGCCGCCGCGGGGTCGACGGAATCCGGCCCGCGCCGCGCGATCCCGTCACGCGGTCTACGACATCGGCTCGACTGCGTCCCGACCACGGAGTCCGGCCCGCGCCGCGCGATCCCGTCACGCGGTCTGCGACATCGGCTCGACTGCGTCCCGACCGCAGCAGCCTCCCGACGGCGGAGCCCGGCCCGCGCCGTGCGGTCGACGGCGGGTGATCGATGGAGTCCCGCCTGCGCCATCCGGTCGGCGTCATCCGGCCCGCGGCGTGCGGGCCGCGGCGTGCCGGCCGGGCCGCTGCGTGCGGGCCGGGTCAGGGGGGCGCCACTCCGTCACCGAGGCGGAAGCGTTCGGCCTCGACCGCGCGGCGGCCCTCGGGCGGGATCCGGTCACGGCTCTCGAACCACGCGGTCAGCCTGTCGCAGGCCTGCTGGTCGCGCAGGGCTGCGGCGTCCCCGGCAGGGGTGGCCTCGGCCTCGGCGAAGGAGACCTCGCGCAGCAGGACCCGGGCGGGCAGGCCGGTCCCGTCGCCGCCGGGGCGTACCGCGAGCACCGAGTAGCGGGTGCCCGGAGCGAAGACGACCTCCGGCTCGGCCGCTGTCGAGGCGAAGGCGGCGGTCCGGCGCCCGGTGGTCGACCAGATCCCGAACTCCACGGACGCCCCCAGTTCGACGTCCTGCGCCGGCACGCCGGAGACCGGGGCGGGCTCCGCCACGAGACTGCCGGGACGGTAGGCGTCGAGCTCGGTCCGCTGCGCCGACGCGCCGACCAGTACGGCCCCGTGGTGACTCGGCAGCCTCCGCAAGCCCGAGCCGAGGCAGCGCAGGTACGGGACGAGCGGCCCGCCGCTTCCGGCACGGGCCGCGGCGACCAGTTCCGCGCGGGTGGCGGGGTCGCCGCTGTCGGCCTGGTGCAGCAGCACCGCCACCAGGTCGGGCTTGAGATCGTCCCCCTGCGAGGAACGCAGGCCCGGCAGCTTGAGCGCCACCATCTCGGCCTTGCTGGCGATGAGGTGGTACCGCTTGCCGAGCAGGAGCTTCATCCCGTCGCGGTCCCGCTCGCCGCTGACGCAGGGGGAGGCCGCGGGTACGGGCGACTCCCGCACGGGCACTTGGGCCGCGGCCGGACCGAGGGCGGCCACCGGCACCGCCGGGACGGGCGGCGGGCCGACCGGGAGCTCCGGATCCGGGCCGCGCGCGGGCTCCCGCAGCGGTACCGGTCCTCCCGGGAGCTCCCGCACCGGTACCGGTAGCGGTGCCACGGCCGCGGTCGGGCCGAGCGCGACCTCTCGCGCCGTCGGACCGGACGGCGGGCCGACCGGGAGCTCCGGATCCGGGCCCCGCACCGGCTCCCGCACCGGTACCGGGGTCCCGGCCGGTTCCGGTGCGAACTCCGGTGCCGGCAGCGGATCCGGAGACGCCGGGAGGGGCGCCGGGTCGCCGGCTGACGTCGGGCCCGGGGACTCGGTGGACGGCTCGGCGCTGATCCACTCCACCGGGTGCCGCCGGCAGAGGAACCTCCCGACGGCCTCCGCGTCCTCGTCTCCCCTGCCGGCCAGTACCACCCCGAAGGGCTCGCCGCCGAGGGAGGGCAGGGCGGCCAGGACCTCGTCGAGGTGGTCCCAGACCTCGCCGTCCAGCGCCCGTCCCGGCTCTCCGACGATCAGCTGCGGACGGTGGTACGCGGCCGGGCGCATGCGCGGTTCGCCGTCCCGCGGCGCAGCTTCGGGGCGCAGCCACAGCCCGGCCGGTACGGCTTCCAGTACCCAGCCGTCCCAGGCGCCGAAGACGGCGGGCCCCGCCTGGGGCAGCGGGTGGAGGCCGTGCCAGCCCGAGGCGACGACGCGGCCCAGGGCCGCCGAGGCGGTGAGCTCCGCGATGACGGGCTCCCACGTGGGACGGCCCTCGGCGTCCAGGAAGGTGGTGGTGCAGTGGTCCGCGCCCCGTACGGGTAGTCCCACGGCGGCCCGTACGTCCTGGCCGAAGTGGGCGGCCAGGACGGCGGCCATCCCGGCCAGTGCGGCGGGCGGGGCCCAGGGGGCGCTGAGCAGGAGCCCCGGGGGCTCCAGTTCGAGGGCGGCCACCCGGCGCAGGAGCTCCGCGGCGGGCAGGTCCGGCTCCTGTGGAGAGCCGACGACGAGTACCAGGGTGCCGGAGTCGGCGGCGGCCAGCCCGGACGCCCGGTCCGGCCGTCCCGGAGCGGCCAGCCAGAATCCCTGGCCGATCGGCTCCGCGTCCGGACACCCCGGCCCCAACTCCCCCGTACCGGCCCCCGCCGTACCGGCCCCCGCCGTACCGGTCTCCGCCGTACCGGTCTCCTCGGTCCCGGCCGCCTCAGTGCCGGCCGCCTCGGTCCCCGTCGCCTCGGTCCCAGTCGCCTCGCTCTCAGTCGCCTCGGCCCTGGCCGCCTCAGCCCCGGCCGCCTCAGCCCCCGCCTCCCCCGACCCGGTCTCCACCGCCCCCGGCTCGCCCGTCGCGCGGGCCTCGGGCTCCGCGGACGGAGGCCAGGACGGGCCGAGGTCCTCCGGTTCGGCGGTGGGGTCGATCAGCCACCACGAGCCGCTGCCCGCGGCCTCGGGCGCCGTCACGCGCAGTCCGCCGTCCGGCTCGACCGAGACCAGCCCGTCGGGTGCGATCACGGGGAGCCCGGCTGCCCGGGCGAACGCCTCGGCCGGGCGGTGGCCGCCCGCTGCCGTCGCCGCCAGGCCCGACGCCGCGAGGACCAACGTCGAGGCGCCGCGTTCCCGCGCGAGGGCGGCCAGCCGCGCGAGCGAACGACGCAGAACCGGCGCGGCGTCGGCCGCGGCGGCCAGGACGAGCAGGGCGTCCGGGGCCGGCCGCAGCGCCGCCAGTGCCGCCGCCAGCGGGTCGTCGTCCGCGGCGGCGGGGGCTATGACGAAGTGCGCGCCGAGCGGTCGGAGCGCAGAGCCGCGGTGGCCGCCGGGAGTGCCCTGGGTTCCGGGAATGCCCCGGGATGGGGAAATGCCCTGGGTTTCGGGAGTGCCCGCGTTCATCGGCTGGTTCCGTTCCGCCTGTCCGTCCGCGGCACCACCGCCTTCATGCGCCACCGCCGGCACCGCCATCGCCCTCACCGCCGTCGCCATTGCCGTCGCCATTGCCGTCGCCCGCCGCGTACAGCCCCGTCTGGACCTGGACCGTGCGGCGTCGCGTGATGTGCAGACCGCGCCCGGCCGGAAGCACCTTCGGCCTGACGTTGCCGAAGAGAATGCCCTCCGACGGCGGACAGGACAGCAGCAGCGCCGGGGTGTTGACCTCTTGGAGCTTGCGCATGAGCGGGTCGACCAGCCCGCGTCCGGCGTTGTTGGCCGAGCGGGCGACGATGAGGTGCAGACCGATCTCGGCGCCCTGCGCGAGGTAGTCGAGGACCGGTGCGAAGGGGTGGGTTCCCGAACTGCCGATGAGCTCGTAGTCGTCGACGACGATGAAGAGTTCCGGTCCCTGCCACCAGTCCCGCAGGCGCAGCCGGCTCGGCGGGATGTCCGCCGACGGCACCCGGTTGACCATGGCCTTCGCGGCGCCGTCGACCATCTGCCGCAGCGCGTCGGCGGCGACCGCGTAGCCGAGCCGATGGGTCTCGGGCACCGTCTCGTAGAGCTCGCGGCGGAAGTCGACGAGCATGATGCGGGCCTGGGCCGGTGTGTACGCGCTCATGATCTGGGTGGTGATCAGCTTCAGCAGGTTCGTCTTGCCGGACTCGCTGTCGCCGACGACGATCAGGTGCGGATCCTGCTCGAAGTCGTGCCAGAGCGGCTGGATCTGCTGGTCCTCCAGACCCAGGGCGACCTGCAGCGCACCACGCGGCGCGGGCAGTTCGGCCGCGTCGAGGAGCAGCGGAAGCATCCGTACCGCGGGAGCGCGGGCGCCCGTCCAGTGGTCGGCGACCACGTCGGCGAGGTCGGCCACCCCCTCGCTCAGGTCGCCGGAGGTGCCGCGGCCGTCCATCCGCGGCAGGGCGGCGAGGAAGTGCATCTCGTCACCGGTCAGACCGCGGCCGGGGATCTGGGGGACCTTGGCGGCGGCACGCATGTTGACCACCGAGTCGATGGGGTCGCCGAGCCGCAGTTCGAGTCGCGTCTGCAACTGGTCGCGCAGGCCGCTGGTCACCTCGCCCCAGCGGGTGGTCCCGATGATCAGGTGTACGCCGTAGTTGAGGCCGCGCTGCGACATCAAGGTGAGCTGCTGCACCAGGTCGGGGAACTCCTGGCGCAGCGTGTTCCAGCCGTCCACCACCAGGAAGACGTCGCCGTACGGATCGTCGGCGAACTCGCCGGCGGCCTTGCGGCGTCGGAAGGAGACGACGGAGTCCACGGCTTCCTCCGCGAAGTACTTCTCGCGGCGCGCGATGATGCCGTCGATCTCGGTGACGGTCCGGTTCACCCGCTCGGGATCGTGCCGTCCGGCGACGCCGCCCACGTGGGGCAGTCCGCGCAGCGAGGTCAGTGCGCCACCGCCGAAGTCCAGGCAGTAGAACTGCACTTCGGCCGGTGTGTGGGTGAGGGCCAGACCTGCCATGACCGTTCGGATCAGGGTCGACTTGCCGCTCTGCGGGGCGCCGGCGACGCCCATGTGGCCGCCCGCGCCCGACAGGTCGACCACGAGCAGGTCGCGCATCTGCTGGAAGGGCCGGTCGATCAGGCCGACCGGCACCCTCAGGGCGCCTCGTACGGAGCCGCTCTCCACGGTCAGGCCGTACCGCGGATCGGGGGCCAGTGGCGGCAGCAGTTCGTCGAGGGTGGGCGGTACGTCGAGCGGCGGCAGCCACACCTGATAGGCGGGCGGTCCGGCGTCGTAGAGCCGCTCCGTCGCGATGTCGAGCAGCGCCCGGGCCTCCTCCTGCTCCTCCTGAGGGGTCTCCTCGACCTCGGGCAGCGGGGGCGGAGCGACGTACTCGGTGCTGTGCTCGACCACGTGGCCGGTGAGGGCCGCCAGCCGGCCCGCACGCCGCTTGGGCTTGTACGCGCCCGAGACGTACGCGGCCTTGAAGCGGCTCAGGGTGGAGATGTCGCTGCGCAGGAAGCCGTTGCCGGGCTGGGAGGGCAGCTGGTAGGCGTCGGGCACGCCCAGCACGCCCCGGCTCTCCATGGCGGAGAAGGTGCGCAAGCCGATGCGGTAGGAGAGGTGCGACTCCAGGGCGTGGACACGACCTTCGTCGAGGCGCTGCGAGGCGAGCAGCAGGTGGACGCCGAGCGAGCGGCCGAGTCGGCCGATCATCACGAACAGATCCATGAAGTCGCGGTGGGCGGAGAGGAGTTCGGAGAACTCGTCGACCACGACGAACAGGGTGGGCATCGGGTCGAGCGGGGTGCCCGAGGCGCGCGCCGTCTCGTATTCGAGGAGCGAGGAGTAGTTGCCGGCCGCGCGCAGCAGCTCCTGCCGGCGCATCATCTCCCCGTGCAGGGCGTCGCGCATGCGGTCCACGAGGGCCGCCTCGTCGGCGAGGTTCGTGATGACCGCCGAGGTGTGGGGCAGCTTGTCCAGGCCGAGGAAGGTGGCTCCTCCCTTGAAGTCGACGAGGACGAAGTTGAGGATCTCCGAGGAGTGGGTGAGGGCCAGGGCGAGGACCAGGGTGCGCAGGAGTTCGGACTTCCCGGATCCCGTCGCGCCGATGAGCATCCCGTGCGGACCCATGCCGCCCTGGGCGGACTCCTTGATGTCCAGGGCCACCGGCGTGCCGTCGGCGCCGACGCCGAGGGGGACGCGCAGCTTGTTCGACTGGTTGCGCTGTCCCCACTGCTGCTGGACGTCGAAGGTGTGCAGGTCGTGGATGCCGAGGAGGGACGTCAGGTCGAAGTCGGCGGCCAGGGGCTCCCCGGCGTCGACGGAATCGCCGAGCCGGTAGGGGGCCAGGAGCGTCGCGAGCCGGCGGGCCGCTGCGGAGGACATGGAGTCGGGGCGGCCGAGTACGGTGACCTCGTCCTTGCGGTTGCGGTCCGCGCCGACCATCTCCAGGTTCCCGTCGGTGATCCGCAGCCGCAGCGTGACCCGGGAGTGCTTCCACTCCAGCGCGCCGGCGAGGTCGATGAGGGTGGCGTTGCGGTATCCGGCGAGCACCGCACGGTGCGGGCCGGCCACCTGGGCGCCGTCGAGCACGATGACCGTGTACGGCTCGTCGCGGCTGGGGGCCGCGTCGGGCTCGTAGGGCGGCCGGGCCGAGAACTCCTCCCCGAGCAGTTGCTCGACCTCACCCATGGTGGCCGCGACCAGCCGTACGGGACCGGCGCCGTCGGTCTCGACGGGGTGCAGGGCGTGCGGGAGCCACTTGGTCCAGTCCCAGTGCCCCCGGCGGTCGGGGGCGGTGACCACGGCGATGCGCAGTTCGTCGGGGGCGTGCAGGGTGGCCAGCTGGGCCAGGACGGAGCGGAGCAGCGAGCGGGTGCGTTCCTCGCCCTCGGGATCCTCGCAGCGCAGCATCACCTGCGCGAAGCCGCGCAGGTGGATGGCGATGGGCTGGCCGTCGACGGTTCCGTACGCGTGGATGAAGCGGCGCAGCGCGTGGGCGGCGAGCGGTTCGAGGTCCTCGACCGGTTTGGTGGCGAGCGGTGCGAGGCGCACGGCGAGACGCTGCGCGCCGACCGCGATGCGCACGTCGCTGAAGTCGGGGTGCGAGGCCCGGCGTTCCCACAGCCGGGAGGTCCGTACGAGGGAGGGCAGCTCCTCGGGCCCTGGATTGCGCCAGGCGAGGGCCTCCTGCTGCTTGCCGATGTCCTTGCGGACCTGGCGGCGCATCTGGCCGAGGTAGCGCAGGTAGTCGCGCCGCTCGCCGATCAGCTGCACCTTGCGGTCGCTGTTGCCCCGGATGATCTGCGTGACGAGCATGCCGACGGCGGAGAGCACCATGGTGCCCATCGCCACGTACGTCATGATGCCGCCGTTGGGCCGCAGGAAGACGAAGACCATGGACAGCGAGCTGAGGGCCATCGGCACCATGGTGATCATGTTCGACGCGCTGCTCTGCTTCTCCGGCAGAACGGGGGGCTCCTGCAACTGGAGCTCGCCCTCCGGCATTTCCGGGCCGGGACGCCGGGCCGGCCGGCTGACTGGCACCACGCTCAACGGGAGGCTCCTCACTTCCGGACGGCCGTGCGGCCCGTCCCTCCGGGGAACGTGCGTGGCACGGGCCGCGGTTCAGGCGGAGGCCGACGGCCGGGCGCCCGTGGGTGAACCGTGGTGCGCGCCGGGGACGTTGCGGTCGCCGACGGCGCCAAGCCGTCCCTTTCGGATCTTGTCGGGCCCGCGAGCGCGGGTACGGCCGGGCCCCCGGCCGCCGGCCGGGGCGATCTGTAAGGTGCGCGGGAGCGTCCAGAGGACAGGGGGAGCCCCGTGGATCCGGTGAGCGGGAACAAGGAGACCGAGGAGGTCCGACGGCTCCTGCGCGGCTGGCTGGCCTCGACCGCGCCGGCGCCCGCGCCCTCCGTCGAGCCGGTGGACGCCGCCGACCCCGCGGCGGACGCTGTGGATCCCCCGTACCCCACGGATCCCCCGTACCCCACGGATCCCGCGGCCCCGGCGGATCCGGCGGGGCCCCCGGACCCGTCGCGTTGCGGGGACCTCGGGGACCCCGGAGACCTCGGGGACCGCCCGGACGCCTCCGGGTGCACCGGCCTCGACGTGCCCCCGGGCGACGCGGCGACGGTGACCACGGCCGTACGCGGGCTCCTCGGCCTCGCCTCCGCCCCGAGCGGCCTCTGCGCCCTCCTGGCCCGGTCCTCCCTGCCCGCGGCGGGCTTCGCCGAACTGCGGCTGCTGGCCCAGACCCTGGTGGTCGACGAGCATCCCTCGGCCGGGCGGTGGACGGCCATGGAGCGGCTGGACGTGGCGTCCTGGGTGGCGCTCCTGCTCGACCGCCACGGCGAGGACGGGGTGCAGTGGCTGGTGGCCGTCCTGCGCGGGGCGGACTGACCCCGGGCCCCGGTCGGCGGTGGACGGCACGGACGGCCACGGACCGGGCCGGTGCGGCCCGTGGACCCCGTGACCCGCGCCCCACCCCGCCCCGCCCCCGGTCCCGTGAACCCCGCGCCCCGCCCCGGCCGTTCTCGCCGGTGACGGTAGCGCGGCACGCGGACGTGCCGATGGCGGAGGGCGGGCGGGCAGTGAGCGGTGGCGCGGTGGCAGGGCTTTGCCGATTGAGGTTCCGCGGGCCGCTGAAGGTGGTCGAGCTGTCCGTGCCCTCCGACGTGCCCTTGGCCGACCTTCTGCCGACCGTCGTCGACTTCTCCGGCGACGAACTGGCCGAGGAGGCCGTCGAGGCGGGCGGCTGGGTGCTCCAGCGCCTGGGGGCCGAACCGCTCGACGAGGAACTCTCCGCCGAGGCCCTCGGGCTCAAGGACGGGGAAGAACTTCACCTGCGCCACCGCCGCGACACGATGCCGCTCGTCCACTTCGACGACCTCGTGGACGGGATCGCCACCGGCCTCCACGGCCGCGGCGACTCCTGGCGGCCCCCGCTGACCCACCACCTCGCCCTCGCCCTCGCCCTCCTCGCCCTCGCCGGCGGCGTCGCCCTGCTGGCCCTGCCCGGACCGCACCCCCTGCGGATCACGTCGGCGGCCACCATCGGCATACTGCTGCTGCTCTGCGCGGGCAGCGCCTCGCGGGCGGTGGGTGACGCCGGGGCGGGAACCGCACTGGGAGCGGCGGCCGTGCCGTACCTGGCTCTCGCCGGAGCCCTGCTGCCCGCCGGCGGCGGCGATCCGACGGCGGCGCGGTTGCTGGCCGGGAGCTCCGCCGCCGCGGGCGGCGCCGTACTGGCGCTCGCGGCGGTGGGCTGCTCGGCCCCGCTGTTCCTCGGGGTCGCGGTGACCGCGGCGCTCGGCATGGCGGCCGGAACCATCGCGTTGGCCGGACTGGCGCTCGGCCGGACGGCGGCCCTGTCCGCGGTGGTCGTCCTGGCGTTCGGCGCGTTCGCACCCAGCCTCTCGTTCCGGATGTCCGGGCTACGGCTTCCCGCACTCCCCCGCAACGCCGAGGAGCTCCAGGAGAACATCGAGCCCTTCCCGGCCGCCGACGTGCTGGCCCGCAGTGCCGTGGCCGACGGCTTCCTCACCGCCTTCCACGTCGTGGTCGGCGCCGCCTGCGCGGGATGCGTGAGCCTGGTGGCGGGCCTGAGCGGCTGGGCCCCGGCCGCCCTGACCGCCGCCCTGTCCGCGCTGCTCCTGCTGCACGCCCGTACGGTCGGCAGCGTGCCGCAGCGCCTGGCACTGCTGCTGCCCGGCGTCTACGGTCTCGCGCTGCTGACGGCCGGCTTCGCCGCGGACCTCGCTCCCGGGGAGCGGCCCCTGCTGCTCTCCGCGCTGGTGGCGGCGGCCGGCGTACTCGCCGTCGTGTCGTGGACGGTACCGGGCCGGCGGCTGCTGCCGTACTGGGGGCGGATCGCCGACCTCGCGCACAGCCTGATGGCGTGGAGCTTGCTGCCGTTGGCGCTGACCGTCGCCGGAATCTTCCAGATGATCCGCTCCGCCGCCGGCTGACCCGACCCCGCCCGCACGACGAATCCGGTTTTCTTCAGAAGGAGTTGGGATGCAGTCCAGGCGCGACCAGGTCCAGGCGCACCTGTTCGTCATGGGGCGCCTCGGCGCCGGCATGCTGCGGGCCGAGCCCGATGCGCCGGACACGCCGACCGGCCGTACCAACCGGGGGATCCGGACGGGTCTGTACGTCGCCATCGCCATCGCCGTGGTCGTGGGCCTGTACGGGCTGATCTCGCCCGGTGGCTCGACCGGCTGGCGCAAGCCGGGGACCCTGGTCGTGGTCAAGAAGACGGGGGCCCGGTACCTGTTCCTCGGCGGTGAGCTGCACCCGGTGCTCAACCAGTCGAGTGCGCGGCTCCTGGCCGGCGAGAAGATGCAGGTCGCCGAGGTGAGCGAGAAGTCGCTGAAGGGCGCTCCGCGCGGCGCTCCGGTCGGCATCGTGGGCGCCCCGGACGGCCTGCCGGCCGCCGGCGAGCTGTCGGCGGAGGGCTGGCTCGCCTGCGGTCTGCCGCAGCCCGCGTCCGGGCCCCCCGCGCCCCAGATCGCGCTCGCCGTCGCGATGGCCGCCCAGGGCACCCCGTTGACGGACGGCCAGGGAGTCCTGGTCGCCACACCCGACGGCGAGCAGTACCTGTTGTGGCAGGGGCAGCGGCTCCGGCTGGACACCCGCAACAAGGCGCTCTCCGCCCTCGGGTACGGCGCCGCCACGCCGTTCACCGTCGCCGCGGCCTTCCTCAACACCCTGCCGTCCGGGCCCGATCTGGCGGCCGTCGACGTACCCGGGCGCGGCGGCACCGGCCCCGTCCTCGCGGGGCACCCGACGACGACCGGCCAGTTGTTCACCGGGCCCGGCGGCGAGTACTACGTCCTGGCGCAGGAGGGCCTCAGGGCCCTCACCCGGACGGAGTTCGAGCTGCTGCGCGGCGACCCGCGCACCCAGCGGGAGGCCTACGCGGGCGCTCCGGCGATCGCCACCCCCGTGGGAGCCGCCGACCTCGCCGCCCATCCGGTCGCCGCCGCGCCCAGGAGCGCCGCTTCGGGTACGGCCCTGCCGGCCGAACCTCCCCAGCTCCTCGCGCCGGCCCGGCACCAGAGCGTGTGCGCGGGGCTGCGGCCGGGCGCCGCCGGTCCGGCGACCCTGGTGACGCTGGCGGACACCGCGGCCGTGGCGGGAGCTCCGCCGGCGGTCCAGCCGGGGGTCGTCCCGACCTGCGCGGACGCCGACCGGATCATGGTCAGGCCCGGTGGCGGGGCGCTCGCGGTGGCCCTGTCCGGGGCCGGCACGGGCGGCACCGCCTACCTTGTGACGGACAGCGGGGTGAAGTACCCGCTGCCGTCCGCGGACGCCGCGAAGCGGCTCGGCTACGCCGCCGCGCGCACGGTGAGCGTGCCCGCGGGCCTGCTGAGGCTGCTCCCCACGGGTCCCAGCCTGGACCCGGAGGCACTGGCGGCCGGCGGCGTGGTGAGCGCGGCTCCGGGCCCGCCCTGCTCGGCAGGGGATCCCCGGTGAACCCTGCGCGGGCGCGGGGCCGTTACGTCTGTCAGAGGCTCCCGGTACACGCCGTCGACGCGCAGGCCGGGCAACCGGCACCGGGCGCGCCACCGACCGGATCCACCTCATCGGCCGCCCCGGCAACGACCCAGGAGAACACGTGACAGCCAGCCCCGAAGAGCAGTTGGTCACTTCGGACCAGGTCATCCTCAACACCATCCAGCACCTGGACGGCTACCTGGTGCAGATGATGAGGGCCCGCGCCAAGGTGGACGAGGTGATGGAGCGGGTCGGCTGGAACTACCAGGCCGAGTCGGCCAAGGCGTTCCTCCGCAAGGTCGAGGAGTGGATCATCGGCTACGACACGATCATGCAGAAGTACCAGACGCTCATCGACTCGACCCAGGGTGCGCAGAAGTTCCTCACCCAGGCCGAGGAGGAGGCGCAGGCCACGGGCGGCAACTGGGGCGGGCCGATCTACGACGCACTGAACGGCTGACGCCTCGCGGCTCCCGTTCCTCCGTCCGACATCGCGCAACTCTCCCCGGTTCCCAGAGAAAGGCCCCGTTCCCGTGGCAGACATCGACATCAATCACAACGCGCTCGCCGAGGCCAACGAGGACATGAAGGCGGCGGCCAAGCAGATGCACGCCAACCTGGAGATGCTCGTCACCGAGCTCTCCACGGTCAAGGACAGCTTCAAGGGCGCGGCCGCCGGCGCGTTCCAGGACTTCGTGACGACCGTGCACATGCTGGACACCGCGATGTCCCAGGAGTTCGACAGCGGCGCCGACAAGCTGGCGGACATGCACCTGACGATCAGGAACGCCGACAAGCGCAGCGCCGGCCTGTTCCCCGGCGGCCGCACCTGACCCGGCGGGCGACCGCAACGGCGGACGCCCGCCCCCACAGACCGGCATGACGAGGTCCCCCACCTCCGACCTGCCGACACGGACCCGGCCACGCTCCCCCAGCAGGCCGGGTCCGTGCTCTCCCCCCGCGCGCCTGAACCCACCTTCCAGGGCCGCCCGTTCCTCTGGGTGGCGGCGAGCGCACGACCGGACCCGCGAGCCGCAGCCGGCACCCGACGAAGGAGCACCCATGGCGAAGGAATCGAAGCCCGACGGCGACGAGGGATCGGGTGACGGCGGCGACTTCAAGATCACCGACAAGTACCTCCTGGACTTCGCCGAGAAGAAGATCGCCCCCTTGCTGCGCATGCTGGAGGGCGACCCCTCCCTCCTCCTCCTCAAGAACAACTGGCAGAACGGGTCGCTCATCGGGAACGACGGCAAGCTGCTGCCGGGCAACACCGAGCGCCTGCCGAGTGCCGCGCAGTTGCAGACGAACTTCCAGGCCTACGCCAAGCAGCTGGTGAGCGCCTTCGCCATCATCGCGGCCGCCGCCCACGGTTCGTACGTCACGTTGCACGACATCCGGCTGCTGCTGCAGAACGCGGACGACGAGGCCCTGAGCGCTGCCGAGATGTGGGAGGTGCTCACGGAGGTGCAACAGCACTCGAAGCCCCCGACGAGCGGCAACCCGCCCGCGGATTCCCAGAGCTGACGAGAAAGGCGCCCCCGCGATGCCGAACTGGGACGAAGTGATCCCCATTTTCCTGCCCAAGACCCAATCCCTGAAGAACCGCAACGACGTGGCGGGGCCGGGTTCGCCGAAGTGGATCGACAAGCACGTGAAGGTCTACCTCGCGACCCCGAACGAGGCGAACGCCAGGTCCAAGGCAGCCGACAACAACCCGCCCCTCGACGTCTTCACCTACGTCACGAAGGCGGGGATGAGTCAGGGCTATCTGATCGGGCTGCGGATGAACTGGGACATGTTCAACAACACCACGGCCGACTACAACACCTACCGCACCGGGGTCTACGCCCATCTGGAAGACCTGAACAAGACGCAGAAGAACGAGAGCGTCAACGCCGCGACCTTCGACGGCGCCGCCAGGGCGCTGCGGGGAGTCACGGACCTCCTGGTGAAGTCGCTCGACCCGAAGACCGGGCTCCTGGGCTGGATCGACGAGCTCGGCGACACCGGGGACAACTGGCGGGGCAGCGCGGCCGGTGAGTTCAAGAAGTACCTCTCCACCATCGCCCTGGCCCAGACCCATGTCCACACCGATCTCCTGCACCCGGACGACCTCGCTCAACAGCTCGGTTACACGGGGGCCATGCTGCGGCAGGCTTACGCCGAAATGCTCGAGGTGGAGGCCGCATGGTTCGCCACCCCTGACAGCGGCGCGTACCAAGTGCTGAAGAAGTCCCTCGACGAGCACATGGTCGGCTGTGAGATCTCCGCGAACGGCACCATCACCGTGGGCGGGAAGGAGGCGAAGGACGGGCAGCCCGCGGTGCCCGGGGAGAACATCGAGCTGCAGCCCTTCTGGGACAAGGTGGAGCGGACGGCCAAGGACTACTGGCTGGCGGGCCTGAGCGCCCAGGTGCTGACTCTGGCCGACCGGGGGGCAACCAGGTACTCGATGGACTCGCTCGCACACAGCCATCACGAAGTCCTCGACGCGCAGTACAGAAAGCTCGCCGGCGCCCTGGGACGCGGGGTCACCCAGCCCCACCTGGGGCTGCCCCAGGCACCCGGCGGCGCCGGCGGCGGCCCGGTGCCGGGGCCGGGGCCGGGGGGCGAGCTCGGCGACGGCGGAACCGGCGGCGGGGACGAGAAGGGCGGCGGCGACCAGAAGATCCCCCCGCCGCCCGGCGGCGATCTGAAGCTCGGCGGCGGCGGCGACTCGAAGGGCGGCGGTAAGGGCGGGGGCGACAAGAACGTCATCAAGCCCCCGGGCATTGTTCCCGGACCGCTCGTCCCGCACCCGATCACCGGCCCGCCCGGCAGCGGTACGTCGAACCTCCTCGACAAGGACGGCAAGCCGGTCCTCGACAAGGACCACCAGCCGATCACGGTGCCGGTCGGCTCCGTCATCGGCAAGGACGGCAAGATCCGGGATTCCAAGGGGAACCTCGTCCTCGGCAAGGACGGCAAGCCCCTCGTGGCGCCGCCCGGCGCGAAGCTCAAGGAGCAGCCGGTCACCAATCCGGGCAGCGGCCCGGACCTCTCGCTGCTCGACCGGATCAAGGTGCCCGAGGGCGCGAAGGTCAACCCCGACGGCGTACTGGTCGACGCCAAGGGCAAGCCGCTGCTCGACTCCAACGGCAACCCGTACGTCCTCCCGAAGGGCGCGAGCGTCAACGCCGACGGCATACTCGTCGACGCCAAGGGCCGCCCCATCGACCGGTCCTCACAGCTGCTCGCCGACACCGAGCACGCACTGCTCGATTCGCGCCGGGACTTGCGGCCGGTCACCAGCTCCCCGTCGCTGGGCTCCGGAGGGCCGGACGCGCGGAACCTCTCCGGAGGCGGACACCTTTCCGGCCCAGGAGCCTCCGCGGGCGGCACGGGCGGGAAGGGCTCCGGCTCCGCCGGGCCGCTGCTGGCCGCCCCCTCGATGGTCAGCGACCGGGCCCTGCAGGCGGCCAACGCCGCGGCGCCCCCCGGTACGGAGGCCGCCCGGGCCAAGGCCACCGCCGCCGAGGACGCCGCGCGGCAGTTGGCCGCCCAGCAGCAGACCCAGAGCGGGCCGATGATGCCGCCGATGGGCGGCGCCGGTATGGGCGCGGGCGCGGGTGCGGGCGGTGTCGGCGGCGGCCAGAAGGACCGCCAGCGGACCACCTGGCTCTCCGAGGACGAGGACACATGGGGCACCGACACCGGGACCGTCAGCGGAGTCATCGGCCGATGACCGTCCGGACGACACAGCGCACAGGGAAGAAGGACCAGTGAGCCTCGAAGCCGAGGGCCGGATCGAGCAGGTGATGGCCAGCCTGCGGGAGCAGACCGAGAAGATGACCGAGGCGCGGGCGGAGCTCGACCGGGCGACCGCGAGCGCGACCTCGAAGGACCGCATGGTCACCGTGACCGTGGGTCCGCAGGGCCAGGTCATCTCCATGAACTTCCGCACCACCGCGTACCAGGAGATGGCCCCCGCCGAGCTGGCGGACGTACTCACCAACGTGCTGAACGACGCCCGCGGCCGCATGGGCGAGCAGGTGATCGAGCGGATCAAGTCGTTCGCGAACGTCGGCGAGCAGATTCGGATGGCGGCCGGGCTGACCGACCTGCCCACGGACATGGACGAACTGCTCAAGCCCCTGCGCTCCATGCGCCCGGGCTTCGAGGCGGAAGAGGCCGCGAAGCGCTCCACGAAGCAGGAGGAATTCAATGGCTAAGCCGAAGCTCAAGTCGCTGGCGGACCTCAAGGGCAAGTTCGCCCACTACGAGGACTACGAGGTGAAACTGCACGACCTGAGCCTGCGCATCGCCGAGATCAACCGGCTCAACAAGGACTCGGCGGGGCACGACGCGATCGGCAAGAAGTACCACGAGGTGGTGGACAAGCCGACCGAGAACCTGACGAGCACCGTCAAGTACATCGGGAAGTCCCTCGGCCGGGTCACCACCGCGGGCAAGGACTCGAAGGACATCACCGACAAGGCCGACGAGCAGGCCGGGGAGAACGCGGGCGGCTGGTAGCCCCGCGGGCGCCCGCCGCCGCTCCTTCCCGTCCGGGTCCCGCCCTTCGTTCCGCCCGACCCGCCGCCCCGTGCGGTGCCCCGTCCGTCGCCCTGCGTCTCCCGCCCGTCGCCCCGTCCGGCAAGAAGGTTGCCCGCACCATGTCGATCAAGCCCTCCGAGGACGTCGCCAAGTTCTTCTCGTTCCTCACCGGCATGCCCTGGCCGCAGGCCGACGAGGACTTGATGCGGAAGGTGTCGGACAACTACAAGGCCATGGCCTCGGACCTGGACACGCTGGCCGGGTACATCGCGGAGCTCGTTCCGATGATCAAGGAGGACTTCGAGGGCGAGGCCGCGGAGGCCTTCGTCGCCTCCATGCGGGACCTCATCGGCGGGGTGACCGGCTCCAACGTCATGCAGCAGACGAGCGAGCTGGCCCTCCAGCTCGGCGACGCCGCGCGCAACGTCGCCAACCAGGTCGAGTACACGAAGATCATGGCGATCCTCCAGGTCGTCGAGCTGATCGCGCAGATCCTGTTCGCCATGATCTTCGGGCCGGTCTCCTTCGGCGCGTCCGCCATCAACGCGGCCCTCCAGTTCGTGATCGTCCGCGAGGGCCTGCGCAACGTGCTGTCGTACCTGCTGCGGACGATCATCACGCAGACGTTCATCGGAATCACCGCCGGCATCTTCCAGGACATGGTGATCCAGCTCTACCAGCTCTCCTCCGGCCACACGGACAAGTGGGACACCGAACACACCCTGGAGGCCCTCAAGGGCGGCGCCCTCAACGGCCTGGTGGCCGGGCCGCTGGAGATCCTCGGGCACTACGGCGGCCAGTTGCTCGGCAAACTCCTCGGCAAGGACGCCGGCTCGATCATCTCGAAGAAGATCGACGACTCGATCAAGGGCAAGCTCGGCAAGGAACTGGCCGAGGCGGCAAAGGAGAACAGCCTCAAGACGACGGGCAAGGGCCTGGCGAAGGACGAGCTCAACACCGTCGTCAAGAAGGACGCCGTCCCCAAGCCGCCGACGAAGTCCGCGGTCAACGACCTGCCGAACGCGGTGCCTCCGCGCACCACAGGCGCGGGTACGGTGTCGAAGCCGGGCACGGCGGCCGGCACGACGGCCGGCGCGAACGCGGGCACCAAGACGGGCGGCAAGGCCGGAGCGAACGCGGGCGCCGGCGCGGGCGGCAAGGCCGGAGCGAACGCGGGCGCCGGCGCGGGCAGCAAGGCGGGTGCCAACGCGGGCAGCAGCGCGGGCGGCAAGGCCGGAGCGAACGCGGGCGCCGGCGCGGGCTCGAAGACGGGCTCGACCGCCGGTTCGGGAGCCGGGGCGGGCGCCACCAGCTCGGGAAGGGCGGTCACGGGCGGGGCCTCGGGCACGGCCAGGAACGTCGCGGGCGACGCCGGTGCCCACAATGCCGCCAACGACGCGAAGGCAGCGGCCGGGGTCAAGAACAGCGGCACGAGGACGGCGTCCGAGGGTCTGGACGGCGTGCAGCCCACCGCCCCCGGCAAGAGCGCCACGGGCAAGGGGCTCGTACCGGACGAGGCCGGCGGCGGCGCGAGCAAGGGCGCCCGTACCGCTTCGGACGGCCTGGAGGCCCCCAACGCGAAGGTCGCGCAGACCCCCGGCGGGGCCGGAGCGGGTGTCAAGGACGTGGCGGGCAATGCCGCCTCGGACGCCGCAGCGGGCGTCGCCAAGGGCGAGAAGAAGGCCGTCGCCGGGGCCGCCGAGAGCGAGACGAAGGCCGCCGCAGGGGCAGCGGCGGCCAAGGGAGCCGCTGCGGACGGCAGCATCACCAAGCTGCTGACGACGGAATCGGCACGCAACGGTTTCGCCAAGGACGTCGGCAAGCTGCTGGGCGCGGCGAGCGGGCAGATCGAGCAGGGCTTCGTTCGGACGGGCAAGGGAAGCATCGCCCACAAGGTCTCCGACGAGATGGGCAAGATCTTCGAGAAGCACCTCGCGGCCGAGGGCAACGCGGCGGCGAAGGAGGCGATGCGCGCGGCCGGCAAGGATTTCGGCGAGACCTTCACCAAGAAGTGGGGGCGGCTCGCCGACGATCACACGGGGCTCGGCGAGGCCCTGGAGAAGTCCCTCGGCGACCTCGCCGGCAACAAGGGGCTGAAGAGCCTGGCCCACGACCTGCCGGACCTCTTCTCCCCGTCCAAGATCACCGGAAACGCCCTCACCCAGCCGTTCAAGCGGATGTTCCAGACGACTCCGCTGCACGGAAACCCCATGTACCAGCTGGGTCTGGCCGTCTCGCACAACCTCAAGGACGGCGTCCAGAACAATCTCAGCGAGGGCTTCTACAACCTCATCTTCAGCGAGGAGCACGAGTTCACGACCACTTGGTCGACCTTCGTCTCCGGCATGGCCATGGGCGCCCTCGGCAAGGCGCTGCACAAGCTCTTCGAACCGGCCATGAACCGCTACGCGGAGTGGTTCGCCAGCCACCAGTTCAAGGCGAACCCGAACGACAGCAAGTACTTCGGCGCCCTGCACCCCCTGAACGTCGTCTCCTTCCTGGCCAACATGACGGGCCACCAGGCCCCCTATCCGGTGCCGCGGCCCACCTCGTTCGAGCACGACGTGACCTTCAAGCAGCAGACGAAGGACATGGTCGAGTGGGTCTTCTCCCACCCCTTCACCGGACGGTCCTTCTTCGACCGCCCGCTGCCCGTCGAGACGCCCGGGGACGGCGGGGACGCCACCCCGGACCCCGTCTCCGAGGCGGACAAGGTCGCGGACGTACTCCAGCCGAAGACGGAGAGCGGGGACGGACCGGGGACGGTCAAGGACCCCGAGAACGACGGCGAGGGCGACGGCGACAAGAGCGACGACGCGGGCAAGGGCGACACGGACGACGCGTCCGCGACGGGTAACGCCGCCGGCCGGACCGTGAGCGGAGAGGACTTCGGCCTGCCGACGCTCCCGCCGACGCAGCCCTTCCGCAGGGAGTTCGCCGATGACCGCCGGTTCGACATGGGCGAGGAGGACGGCAGCGCGTCCTGGCCGTCCACCGAGGGCGGCCCGGTGCCGGAGCGCCGCACCTCCACCGAGGGCGGCCCGGTGCCGGAGCGCCGCACCTCGACGGAGGACGAGGGCGAGGCCCCGCTCCCGAAGGACGACGACGCGCAGGAGCCGGGGATGCTGCCGGTCTCCGACGGCGCGGACGACGAGGACCACGCCCCCGCGCCGCCCCGCACGGACAAGCCGCTGCCCGACAGGCCGGTGACGGACAGGCCCGTGACGGACAAGCCGCTGCCGGAGAAGCCGCTGCCTCCCCTGCCCCGGCCCACCACCCGGACCGCCCGCCCGTTCGACAGCGACGCCGACCAGGGCGGCAGCCACATCGAGATGGGCCCGTACCAGCTCCAACACGCGCTGACCCCGCCCGGCACCGGCAACCTCCCGACTCCCCCCTCGACCCGCCTGCTCACCCGCCCGATCCGGGACGCGAGCGGCGAGGAGGTCGGCCTGTCGTTCCACCACGAGCCGGACTGGAACCTGCGCGAGCAGTCGCTGTCCCGGTTCGGCGGGGCGTCCGGCGTGTACCAGGTGCACGAGACGAACCCCGGCTACGACCAGACCGCGCCGTTCGACTGGAGCGGAACCACCGAGGCGGTGCTGGGCCGGCAGGCGGGGCGGCAGACCGGCGGCGACCTCGCCGCGCCCTGGCGAGGGGAGCCGCGGCCGTTCTTCCTCAACCTGCACAGCAGCGGCGCCGGCGTGAAGGTCCTCGCCCCCGGCGACCACGACTACCGGACCGTGACCCTGCGGGACTTCGGCACGCAGATCAAGGACCGTGTCGGCATGCTGCCGCCGGGCGCCCCGCTCGTGCTGACCGCCTGCCGGATCGGCCTGCACACCCCGGAGCTCCAGCAGTTCGCCGACATCACCGGCCGCAAGGTGTACGCCTCGACCGCGCAGACGTACTCGGCGCTGCGCCCCCGGCCCGGCACGGACGAGTCGGCCGTCGGCACCGACCGGTACGAGGGCGTCATCGCCATGGTGGGCGATCCCTCCGGCGACGGGACCGCATGGACCTCGGTCACCCCCCGCCCCCCGACCGAGGTGACCACCGCGCCCACCGCCCCGGCCGCCCCGCACCCCGGCCCCCTGGACCCCGCCGGCCCGCGCCGGTTCGTCCACGCGCTCACCGACCACGGCGCCGCCCAGCTCGGCATGGCGCTGCCCGACCGGCTGCCGGTGCGGGGACTGCACGAGCAGTTGCGCCGGCTCACGGCCGACGGGGCCGCCCTCGACGCGGGCCTGACCGGGCCGCTCCACCCGGACGCGCTGAAGTCCGTCCTGCCGTACCTGCTGCACAAGGACGGCTGGCCCGTGCCCGCCGAGCTGCTGGGCGGCCGCGCCGTCCGGCTGCGGCTCCAGCTGTCCGATCCGCAGGAGGCCCACCTGCTCGGCACGGAGCACGGGCCGCAGCCCGAAACCCGGCTGGAGCGCCGCGCGGGCGCCGGCAACGAATTCTCCGAGGGCCTGGGCGGCGGCAACCGGCGGCGGGTGACGGGTACGTACGGTGAGACCCTCGACATCCCGGCCGCGGGAATCCTGGCGAAGGCGCCGTGGAACGTCTCGGTCTCCCTGACGCACAACGAGCTGACGCACAACCAGAGCCTCGCCCAGGGACACCAGGCCGTCCAGGCCCTGCGCAGCAACGAATCGTCCACGCCCCACACGTACAGGGCGACCTGGATGATCGAGAGCGGCGAGGGCGACGGCGCAAGCGACGGGAGCGGCCCGGTCGTCGCCGGCGACCAGCGCCCGGTGACCGAGACCGAGCCGCTGACGGTGTACTTCCCGCAGCACCTGCTGACGCCGGTGGACGAGGTGCACGAGCCGGCCACGTCGGAACAGCTGCGTACGGCTCCCCTGTGGGGGGTCGCCGGGATCGGCGAGCCGGGCGGGCTCGCCCGGCTGGTGGAGCACGGCCGGTTCCGGCCGATCCTGGACAGCCTGTCGGCCGAGTCCCTCGCCGAAGTGCGCCACTGGACCTCGGAGGAGTCCCTGCGCGGCGGCCTGCCGATCGCCGCGTCCGGGGAGTTCTTCTCGTCCGTCCTGCACGACACGTCCGGCCGGGCACTCGGCTTCTTCGGCCTCAAGGCGGTGGTCGACCCGCACGGCGAGGTCACCGCGGTCACCAGCTCCATGAACCTGGAGTCGCACAACCTCCGTTTCAACCGGTACACCGGCAAGTCCACCCTGACCAGCTCCCTCGCGATCGAGGGCGGCGGCCAGGCCGGCCTCACCACCTCTCACGACGCCGGCCACCCCGGTGCCGGCACCGCCATCGGCGGCGCGGTCGGCGGCAAGGCGGGCGGCGGGTTCAAGGCGAGCGAGGACTTCTCGGCGGGCGGCGGAGCGCAGTTGGACCAGAGCCTGCGCAGCCCCGCACGCCACCTACTGGTCGGCGGCACGGCCCAGTACACGGTCACCTTCCACGAGGGCCTGGCGCCCGACCACGAGAAGAGGGTCGAGGGCGAGGCCACCCCGCTGTCGCTGTACGTCCCCTCCCGCAGCACCCTGGACCTGCAGCATGCGGGCACCAGGCGGCTGCCGCCGGAGCTGGACGGCCTGCGCTCGCTCGGCATCTCCGCCACCGCCACCCAGGTGAAGGGCGCGGAACGGCATTTCGCGGCGGCCATCACCGAGCTGACGGCCCAGCACTACCTGCCCGGTGCCGCGGTGGACGGGACGTCCGGCGGGCCGGGCGCCCCCGACCGCCGCACCCAGCTGATGAACCTGCACCGGCTCAAGGCGGCCTGGAGCGAGTTCGCGCTGCGGGGTGCCGCCGGGGAGATCGTCGACGGCGGTCACGTCGTCCGCCTCGACGACGCCCGCCCGGGCCGGATGGGGCAGATCCAGGTCCGCCTGACCGCCGAGCTGGTGACCGGTGAGACGCCCAGGCACATGGGGACCCTGGACAAGGACCGCATGGCCCTGTCGAACTCCGTCAGCCACAGCCTCCCCGCATCAGGCCAGCGCACCACCTCCCCCTCCGGCACGCTCGGCTTCACGGGGCAGCTGAACCTGCCGTTCGGCGGGTCGAACTGGCAGACCCAGGGCTCCGTCGACCCCGGGTACACCTACACCCGGGGCTCGGCGGAGGGCTGGTCCACCTCGGTCAGCCACGACCAGCAGATCCTCACCAAGGACGGCGTGGACTTCTTCGACGCGCACGTCGCCTACCGCCTGGACATGTCCGACGGCGGCTCCTGGCGCGCCGTCGGACCCTCCGGGGAAGCGAACCCGGGCACGCCGTCCGTGATCTCGCTGGCCGTGGCCCACGACCGTACGACGGCGGTCGCGGCCGCCGATCCCGGCGCGGAGCCCGCCGCGGCGCCCGGCACGGAGCCCGCCGCGGCGCCTGCCGCAGCCCCTGCGGCGCAGCCCGTGGCGGCGCCCGCCGCAGAGCCCGCCGCGGCGCAGGTCCTGCGGACGCCCGCCGCCATGGCCGCGCACATGGAGACGCTGGTGGACCCCGAAGGCGTCCTCCAGCCCGGTGTCATCACCCTCCCCGGCGACTCCGTGGTGGAACACGTCCGCGGTGCGCACCTCCTGCAGGACGTCGTACGGGAGATGCTGCGGGGCCGGCACCAGGAGTCCGGGCCCCAGCAGGACCCGGCCCCCGTCACGACACCCGCCGCGGCACACCCCGTCAACGACCTGGAGGCGCAGCGGCAGCAGCCGGCCGTACCGCCGCTGCGCCACCGCATCGGTCCCGCGCTGGCCGGGACGGTGGCGGGCGGCGCCCTCTCCACCTGGAACTGGCTGACCGGCAAACCGCTCGGCGACGTCCTCCCGCACGGCCACGTCCTTCTGGACAGCCAGCTGAACGCCACCGCGCTGCTGGCCCGGGGCCACCAGATCTTCGGTGGTACGTACGTGGTGGAGCACGCGACCGGATACGGCGCGGCGGCCGACCACCACCTGCTGCTGGAGGTCAAGGGCTACCTGCACGCCTCCAACGAACCGGGCTCCGAGTTCCCGATCTCCCGCCAGGGGGACGCCTTCGGGCTGTACACGGAGACCGGCGTCACGCACGCGGACAGCAGTACCTCGGGCGCCACCTCCACGCACGGCGGCCGGATCGGCGGCAGCCTGGCCTTCAAGGACACCGGCCCGCAGGCGTCCCCGAACGCGGGGACGCCCTCCGGCGGCTACCAGTACACGCGCGACACCGCCACCGCCTCCTCCCGGACCACGGCGCTGACCGCCGCCCAGGTACCGAACGACGCCGGCCAGCACCACCGCGTGCGGCTGAACGCCACCTACGAGATCACGCTCCGGCAGGGGTGGCGCAGCGGCACGGCCAACATGCTGGGTTTCGGGCAGGAGGCCCCGGTGCGCCGGGTCGTCACCGTTCCGGACTCGGTCGGCGTGCTCCTCACGCCGGAGCAGCTCCAGCGCCACCGGCGGCAGTTCGAGGCGGCCGGCCTGGAGGTCGACGCGCTGCCCCCGCAGGAGGAACAGACCAGCGGCCTGCGCCGGCTCCCCGACCGGTTCGCCGGGGCGGGGCACATCGGCCAGGGGTCGGTCGACGAGGTGACCCTGCGCCCGCACGAGGAGGGGATCGACGCCCCGGGCCTGCGGCGCGAGCCGTTGCGCGAGCGCCTCATCGAGCTGATCGACGGCATCGCCCCCGGCGTCCGCACCCCGGGGCACAGTTCGCACGTGGCCGGTGTGGAGACCGCCCTGGCCAACCTCGTCTCGCCCGCGGCCATCCGCTCACTCCCCACCCGGTCCCCGGGAGCGTTGACCCTGTCCTTCGAGCACCACGCGCTGGGCGGCGCCGACCGGGTCGAGATCTCCCTCCAGGCGAAGCTGGTCCCCGGGCAGGAGAGCGCACGCGGTAGCGAACTCCCCGGCACCTCGGGCGTCGAGAACCAGACCCACCTGACGCATACCGCCGTCGCCCCGAACGTCGGTACCACCGCGGCGCACACCTACTCCTTCTCCCCGCAGGTCACCTACCCGCATCCGCCGGCCGGCGCGATGAACGACCGCAGCGGCGCCACCGTGACGGGGAGCCACGCGGGGGCGCTCACCCAGCCCACGACCCGCTTCTCCGAGAGCCGCACCTGGGTGCGCACCGAGCACGTCACCCAGTTCGACGGCATCCACTACGAGTACACGGTGTCGGTGCGCCGGACGCCGCTCCACCTGAACCCCCTGCACGCGCCGGGCAACGTGGTCACCGCGCTGTCGGGCCGCCGGCGAGACGGCAGCTTCACCCTGGAGGGGCGGGGGGTCATGCGCTTCCCCGTCGTGGACACCCCCCTCGTCGAGGGGGGCCTGCCCGGCCCCCGGATCTGGCAGCCCGGGCAGCCCCTGCCCGCGCCGGTCGTCCCCGCGGCCCTCGCGGCGCCCGCGGAGCGGCCCGCCGGGCCGACGGCTTTCGTACCCGCACGCCACTTCTCGGTCCTGAGCTTCGACGCCCTACCGGCGTTGGCCTCGGCCCTGGCGGGGTCCCGGAACGGCTCCGGGAGCGGCCCGTCCTTCCTCCTGACCTCCGCGTCCCACCAGTTGAACCTCCTCGGCGACCTGGTGCGGGCCCGTGGGGGGCTGGCCCTCGACCCGTCCCTCGCCTCGGTGTTCACCGGCACCGTCGGCGCCTCGGGCGGAGCCCATGTCAGCGTCCGGCTCTCCCACCCGGCACACGCCGGCCAGACCGAGGGCAGCGCGAGCATCGCCGTGGACCGGGTCAGCAGGCAGGGTGCGACCGGCTCGACCTCCTCCGCCCCGCGCGCCCAGCTCGCCGCGGACTACGTCCAGCGGTTCGGCAGCTCCGGTCTGACCGTGCCGGGAGCCGGTCCCAACACCCGGCACAGCGCGACGAACGCCGCTTCCTCCTTGTCCATGGACATCGTCAAGAGCGGCAAGACCGCCGCCCCCGGCGACGACCGCCTGCCCCCGGCCGGCGCCCCCGTGCAGCACGTGGTCCGGCTCGACGCCGAGATCACCGTCACGAACCGGGACGGCACGGCGGGCGAACCCGTCCGCGGCCGGATCGAGCTGCTGGTGACCGAGGAGGACCTGCTCGGCCACGGAGTCTTCGACCGGTCCTCCCGCGGCCACCTCGACCTGCGCGACATCAGCCGCCCCGTCCCCCCGGCGACCGACGCCGTCCCCGTCGCCGAGCGGATCAGCAGGCTGACGGCAGCCCTGAGCGAGCCGGACGGGACACCCCGGCAGGTGTGGTTCGCCACCGACGACCACCGGGAGGGCGCCGACGCCCTGTACGTGGCCCACCGCACGGCCGCCGGGCTGGCCCGGCCCCTGGAACTCGTACTCCGCGGCGACCACGGCACGGAGTCCTACCGCTTCGACGCGGAGGGCAATCTGCAGACGGGGCAGGAGGAGCCTGCCCGCCGCCTCCGGGCACTGTTCGACGCCCACGGCACGGCCGCGGGGCCGGCGCTCGCGGACGCCGCCAGGACGCTCGCCGAGGCCAGGCGAGCGGCCGGCGAATTCTCGGTAAGGCCGCTGCCCGCCGAGCTGGTCGCGGAGGTCTTCGACTCGGGTCGTGCGGGCCAGATGAAGAAGGCGGCGCCGTGGGAGGTGCTCAAGACCACCGACACCCACCCGGTGATCCTCAACCAGCCCGGATACGCGACGGGCGACCAGTTCGCCATCGCGGCGACGCTGCTCCGCGTCGACAGGCTGCACGTCGCGATCTCCCAGGGCGCCATCGACCCGGTCACCGGAAGGCCGCGGAACAACGAGGACAAGGCGACCGGTATCCGTGACTTCTACAAGGCCGGCGGCATCGCCGCGGACCGGATCCACCTCGTCAAGGTGGACGACCTCAAGGAGGACAAGAAGCTCGTCGAGGCCAAGACGCACGGCCTGGTCCGGCTCTTGGCGGTGAAGGCCGCGTGGACGCCTCCGGAGGGGACCGCGAACGAACTCGGGGCCCACCGCGCCGCGCTGGCGAAGGTCTCGGAACTGTGGACCACTTCGGACCTGTGGACGCCTCCGGCGGGGACCACGCCCGAGGGTGTCGCGGCACCGCGCGCCACCGCCGATCCCCAGGACCTGACCCGCCTGCTGAAGGCGGCCGGCCTGCTGCCGGCCGGCGACCTCGCCGCTCTCCCTGCCGCTGAGCGGGCTCTGCACCAGAGGATGGCCGACCTGTGGGCGGGGCGGAACGACGGAGCCGCACCGCTGTCCCCCCTCGCCGACAACACACTGCTGGACACCGCGATGGGCATGCCGAAGGGCGAGTTGGGTAGGCGGAGCCTGGTTCTGAACAGCGGCACGAACTTCGTGGCCGCGACGCACAGCGCGGACATGCGCAGGGAGGTGCGACGGATGTGGGGGGTATCCCTGGAGGAATTCCCGGTGACGAAGCACGGACCCGTGAAGTCATGGCTGGAGGCCAACGGAGTTCCGGACGTCAAGGACAGGGAAGTCATCGTCCTGTGGTCCCGTTTCAGCGGTAAGACCGGCGGCGCACATCTGGAACACGACACGAGTTTCACGGGAGTCCGCCAGATCATCGGGACGGTTGCCGACGCGGCCGCGCTGTCGCCCGACGGCAGGCAGCCGGTCGTGCTGATCGTCGGGGATCCGTACGCGGACCCCGCACACCGAGGCAAGTACGAAACGATCGCCCGCGAATCGAGCGGACCGAACGTGTCCGTCCACGATCTGACCGCGTTCTGGAGCAATCAGAGCCAGCCCGTCCGCGCACATCTGGACGCATGGAACGGGGGCGATCGCATAGGCCAGTTCAAGCTGTACGAGTACCTCGACCGCGAGGCCGCATCGGCGCGGCACCTGGGTTTCCGCAGCGGCAACCTGGAAGCCATGGCGATGCTCGGCTACCAGCTCAGATACATGGAGGAGCCGAACAGCGTCGGCCACGAGCGCATGGTCGTCTGGAACTCGAAGGACGACGGCAAGGAGAACCAACTCGGCGGCATGGCCCTCGGGTACGAACTCCTGAACGTCAGCGCTCCTCCCACCCGCAGCGGAAAGTTCTTCGACGCGGGCGAGCTCGGCAAGATGAAGAACAGGACCCTGAAGGGGGACCTCGAGGCTCCGGACTTCATCTACGCGAACCGCAAGCGGGACGACGGGGGTTCACATCTGGACGCTGCGCAGAAGGCGGCGCTCAAGGGCGACATCACCAAGGGTTTCGACGGGGCCGACGTGACGAAGGTCGTCCAATTCCTCATGGACGGCGGCCCTCAGCCGGAGGGAGGAGGCTCCGCACGCCCCGTCCCGCCCAAGGCGCACGTCTACGACGGCGAGGAGCCCCCCTCCTCGCCTCCCACCCCGGCCCCCGAGCCTCCCGCCCGGCCGCCCGCCGGGCCGCCGGCGACGGAGCTGACGTACCGGACGGCCCAGCCCGCGTTCCACGTCGTCTCGGAGATCCTCAAGTCGGACATGAAGAAGCCCGGCGCGGCCGAAGGCCTCAAGAAGCGCCCGGATCTCCGTGTGACCGAATACGAGTCGCCCGAGGGCACCGTGCTCAAGGTGGAGTCCCTCGCCCACCGGAGCGACGTGCGCGTCGAGCGGCTGGACGGACGCGACTACGTCCGGCTCTTCCAAACGGTCTACGCGCCGGACGGCGTCGTGCACAAGGACATCCAGCAGACCGCCGACGGCGAGATCCGGATCCTCCCCGACACCAAGGACATGTGGGTCAACGCGGGCCGTCCGTGGCGGGCCCTGCACTACATGCGGACCTACCGAGACCAGGGACACGGGCGCATTCTGGACGGCAAGGAGGGGACGCACGGCAAGCCGATCGTGCGCTCCTTCCTCGTCCCCGTGGAGACGTACACCCGGCTGACCTCCGAAGCGATCGAAGAGGCCCAGGTCAGCGGGCTCGGCAACGGGCACGCGCTCAACACGGACCGGAACAAGGACTCCGACCAGTACCTGATCCGCGACTCCGGCGTGGAAGAGATCAGGAACGACGCGCTGCCCGGCTCCCTGCGCACCTACGTACTGGACCAGTACGAGGGCGAGTACCTGCCCGGGACCCATGACGGCGAGGTCCGCACGCTCAGCGACATGCTGGACGAGCTCTCCCTGCCGGAACTGCGCGACATCCCGGAGCTGGTGCGTCCGCTGCCGCCCGTATTGCCCCTCCCGGACCCCAGCGCGGTGCCCCGCGTCCCGAACGTCAGCCGGCCGAAGGTCGTCGAGCCCCCTTCGTTCCACCTGGTGCTGCCGCTGAGCGCCAACCGCGGGACGGCGTCCAAGCACGTACAGCGGTTGCAGCAGCTGCACGACCTGCTGGGACAGCCGGAGCTCCTGGCCGACGGCGACGGGGCCAAGGCACAGGCACAGTTCAGGAGACTCGCGGGCGGTCTGATCACGGACCGCTTCCCGAGCACGGATGCGGAGCGTCTCGCCCTGCGCACACGGGTCAACCGGGCCGCGAACTACTCGTACATGCCGACGGTGATCGAGACCGTCTACAAGGAGGCGGTCGCCGCCAAGTTCGGCAAGGTCGGGAAGGGCCACCCGGTCGGCGAGTGGGCGCAGGCGCAGGACTTCCCGGAGCGGACCCTCGCCTGGAAGGAGAAGGAAGTCCGTCCCGACCAGACCGACGAGACCCGGACCGCCGCCCCGGCCGACGGCAGCGCGGCCGGCGGGGGAACGGACGGTGCGGACGCCGGAACACCGGCCGACCTGCGCTCGTTCCCCAGTGCCACCGGCAGCGACTACCCGGCCGTACTGGCGAACGCGGTCCGCACGGCGAACGATCCCGCGCACGTCCCCCCCGCCGGCCTCCCGGGACGCGCATGGCACAGTGAGCTCGTCCAGACCGCCCGGGACACCGACTTCCCCCGCGCCTCCGGGACGGAGGCCGATGCCTTCCAGCAGTCGATCCAGGACGTGCTGGCCGGCGGCTCGTCCCAGGCCCACACCCCGCAGTTCCGGGCACGGCGCATCCTGGACGGTTTCGCGCAGGACCGCGCCGACGGGGAGGCCGTGGCACTGGCCAGCACCATCGCCGCACGGGATCACGACGTCACGATCGTCTACGTGGCGGCGGACGGCTCCCGGCGCACCTTCGGAACCGGACGGACCGAAGTGTTCCTGGTGGACGACGGGACGGAGTTCCTCTGGTCGGTCGTCCGGCCCGGACCGGTCGCCTGACGACTCCCCGGACCTGCCTCCCTCCCCTCCCATCACCCCCTTCACAGTTCGAGGACACCATGAGCGAGAACCCCGGCCAGACCCCCGGCCCCACCTCCGGCGACACCGCGGCGGCCGCGCTGCCGCCCGTGCCCGAGGACATCCGCGAGGCCGCCCGCCGGGCGCCGGAGCACTGGCTGGCTGTCATCGACCCCGCGTGGGACGGCGAGGAGGCCCCGCCGGTCTGGGCGGTACGGGGTCAGTGGCGTTCCGACGAGGCCGGGGAGGTCGTGGAGTGGCAGGAGAACCCCGAGTACCGTCCCTCCCCCGAAAGCCTCGGCTGGCCCGAGCCCACCGACGCGCTCGACGCGGCGGTGCAGCTCTCCGCCACCGGATACGGACCCGCGGGGGCGGTGTCCGCCGCCCTGGCCCAGGCCTCCCTCGCCGTGCACACGACCACCGACGGCCTCCCGGTGACGGCCGCGGCCCCGGACGGCACCGCGGTCGTCGCCGTCTACTCCTCCGCCTCGTACCTGCAGGTCGCCGGGCGTTTCGCCTACCAGGTGCTGCCGTTGCCCGAGCTGGCCGCACTGCTCCCGGCCGGCCACGAGCTGTACGTCAACCCGACGGCCGGCGTCGCCATGCGCATCGAGGAGTCCGTACTGCGCGCGGCCCTGGACATCCTGCGGCGGGAACCGGAGCAGGGCCCCGAGGAACTGCCGCAGGAGCCCGCGGACAGGACGGCGCGGGAGACGGCGGCGACGGAGGGGGAAACGGGCGCGCAGCCCGCAGGCGCGTCCGCCGCCACCCCGCCGGAGCCCCTCGCGCCCCTCCCGCGTGTTCGCGTCACCAGTGACGGCCCTCCCGGTGGCGTACGCCCGTGAACCCTCGGGGGGTGCCCATCCGTCGAGCCGTGTAGGGGTCTGACGGCGCGCGGAGGGGATGAGCGGTGGAGCAGAGCGAACGGCGCAACGGCGAGGGCGAAGCGGCGGCGGCAGCGGCGTCGGGGGGGATCCGGCTTCCGGCTGTCGCCTGGGCCGAGGAGGAGCCGGACGCTCCCGCCGGCACCCCGGCCGCACCGGACACCGAGGCCGGGCCAGAGGCCGCATCCGAGCCCCCGGCCATCCCCCGCGTTCCCGTGCTGCCCGGCTCCGCGGCACCCGCACCGGACGGGGCGGGCGCCCCGGAGACGGGCGTGGACCCGGAGGGGGAAGCCGGGGCGGACCCCGAGGCCGCGAGCGAGGCACCCGAGGCCGCGAGCCCCGTCCTCGGGGAATTCGTCGCCGCCGCCGCGACGCCCGAAAGCACGGCGGCGGGCGACTCGACCGGGCAGGGCGTCGGCCGGATCCCCAAGCCGGTGGTCGCGGCGGCCCTCGTCGGCGGCCTGGTCCTGATCGGACTGCCCCTGGTGCTGTCCCAGTTGGGCGGCGGCGGACCCGCGCCCGGCCCCGACACGCGGCCTCCGGCCGGGATGAACCGCCCGGGGGGCGGCCCCGACGGCTTCGTACCCGGCTTCGACGACCGCGGCGACCCGGTGCCGTCCACGAACCTTCAGGCGGGCGCTCCCCCGACCGGCGAGAACGACAAGAGCTCCGCGGGTGGACCCCAGGGCGGCTACACCACGACGGACAACGGGGCCGGCGCGGGTCAGGGCGGGTCTTCCGCCCAGAGCGGCCCGGGTGCTCACGGCGGCACCGGCTCGAACGGTCCCGGCGGAAGTGGCGGCGGCGGTACGGGCGCCGGCGGCACGGGGGCGAACGGGGACGGCGGCTCCGACGGGCCCTCCGCGCCCGATCCCGCACCGCCCGCCGCCGCCAAGACGTACCAGGCCGTCGCGGGCTCCGGCTGCTCGGGCAGCGGCACCGGATACAGCCAGCACGGCTGGTACACCGACGGGCAGGCCGGCTGGAAGACCTACGGCTCGGGCGGCTGGAGCGGCGACGGCTGCAACGGCGCCTTCACCGCGATCCCGATGTCGGGTGCGGCGGGCAAGGACAACGGCAACTACGCGCTGTGGACCTTCCGCACGGGCTCGGTGTCCACCGGCCGCTGCAAGGTGTCCGTGTACATCCCGAACAACAAGGACATCAAGGCCGTCGGCGGCAGCCCGGCCTACTACACGGTGCAGAACTCGCTCTCCGCGGGCAGCGGGACGATCGGTTCCTTCGTGATCAACCAGCGTTCCCAACTCGGCAGTTGGGTCGACGCCGGCACGTTCGACGTGCGCAACGGCCAGCTCGCGGTGAAGCTGCACGACCGGGGTCTGGACTGGGTCGGCGGCACGAAGACGTACGCCCACGACGCGGCCTCCGCCGTACGCGTCTCCTGTACCGCCTGACCCCCCTTCCCCTCCCCGCCGTTCCCCCTCCGCCTTCCCCGGCCCTCCCCCACCGAAGGGACATCCCGTCATGTCGCGCCCTGTGCTGACCGTGTGCGCGCAGTCACGAAGTGGCTCGTACCGCACGATCGGCGAAGCCCTCCACGTGGCGCGCAGCGGCGCGGTGATCTCCGTACGCCCAGGTCTCTACGAGGAGAACCTGGTGATCGACAAGATGGTGACCATCACCGCGGAGGACGCCAGGGGCAGTGTCAAGGTCGCTCCCCGCACCGGCGTGGTCGTCCAGGTCGTCGCCGAGGCCGTGCAGTTGACCGGACTGGTGCTGCAGGGTCACGACGACGAGCTGCCCGCCGTCGACGTACCCCGCGGCCAGGCGGCACTTCAGGACTGCGAGGTCGTGGGCAGCTCTTGGACGGCCCTGCTCACCCGCCAGCAGGGCACTCTCGCCATGCGCGGCTGCCGGGTGGTCAACCCGGCGGGCGCCGGGATCGTGGAGACGTCCACCGGAGCCAGTGTCATCGAGGACTGCGTCATCGAGCACCTCGGCACCTCGGCGGTGGTGATCGGGGAGCGCGCCAATCCGACCATTCGCAACTGCGTGCTCCGCGACGCGCGCGGCAACGGCGTGTGCGCCAACGGGGAGGGGCGGGGCTCCGTCGAGGACTGCGAGATCTCCTCGACGGACAAGCCCGCCGTGGCACTCGAGGAGAACAGCGCGACCCGCGTCCTGCGCACGACGGTCCGGGACTGCGTGCTGGGCGTGTACATCAGCTCGGCCTCGCGGGTCCTGCTGGAGGACTGCACGGTCACGAACACCGCCGGGCACGGAATCGCGCTCGCGGGCGGCACCGATCCGGTGCTGCGGCGCTGCCGTACGTCCCGGACGAAGGGGGACGGCATCCACGTCACGGGCCGCTCGCGGGGCGCCTTCGAGGAGTGCGAGGTCAGCAGTGCGCAAGGCGCCGGGATACGGGTCGACGAGTCGTCGAGCCCCTCGTTCGGCCGGGTCGCGGTACGCGACTGCGGGGCCGCCGGCCTGTGGCTGAGCGGGGACAGCGCGCCCGACTTCGACCGGCTGGAGGTCCGCGACGGGGTCGGCGCGGGGGTCCTGGTGACCGACGGCGCCAATCCGATGCTGCGCCGTCTGAAGGTCCTGGACGTCCGCGGCCACGGCGTGGAGGTGACGCGCAACGGACGGGGCCGGGTGGAGGGCTCCGAGATCGGGTCCACCGGACAGTCCGGGATAAGGATCTCCGAGGGCGGCCACGCCTACGTCGGCGACACCTCGGTGCGGGACACGGGCGCGGCCGGGGTGTCGGTGGGCGGCGGGGGCGTCGCCTCGCTCCGCGACTGCGATCTGGCCGAGTCGGTGGAGGACGGAGCCGTGGTGGAGGACGGCGGCGAGCTGACCGCCACGCGCACCCGGGCCCGCGCCAACCGCCGCCACGGCATCACCGTGGCCGCCGGCGGCCGCGCCACGCTCACCGCGTGCGAGGCGGCCGAGAACTCCCACGACGGCATCCGGGTCGACTCGGTGGAGGCCGTACGGGTGCACGACTGCGCCGTGGTCGACAACCGGGGATCGGGACTGCGCCAGACCAAGCCGGGCACGCGCCTCGCGGTGGAGAACCTGACCAGCAGGGGCAACGCCATGCCGGACGCGCACGGCTCGGCGACCGCCCCGGCGGCCGGCGGGCCCGCCGAGGAGGGGGCGTGCCGGCCGGCCGGAGCGGGGGAAGCGGCGCAGCCGGTCGCCCCCGACGGCCCGCGGGCGGTCCTCGATGCCCTCGTGGGGCTGGCCGGCGTCAAGGAGCAGGTGGAGACACTGGTCAACCTGAACAAGCTGGCCAAGCGGCGGGAGCTGGCCGGGATGCCCGCGCTCCCCATGAGCAGGCACCTGATCTTCGCGGGGCCCCCCGGCACCGGCAAGACGACCGTGGCCCGGCTGTACGGGACGATCCTGGCGGAGCTGGGGGCGCTGCGCAGCGGCCACCTGGTGGAGGTGGCCCGCGCGGACCTGGTCGCGTCCATCATCGGCGGTACGGCGATCAAGACCACCGAGGTGTTCAAGGGGGCCTTGGGCGGGGTGCTGTTCCTGGACGAGGCGTACACCCTGTCGCAGGGCGGCGGCGGTACGGGTCCCGACTTCGGCCGGGAGGCCGTCGACACGCTGGTGAAGCTGATGGAGGACCACCGCGACGACATCGTGGTGATCGTCGCCGGGTACTCGGAGGAGATGCGCGGGTTCCTGGACTCCAACCCGGGCCTCGCCTCGCGCTTCAGCCGTACGGTCGACTTCGAGAACTACTCGGACGCGGAGCTGACCACGATCGTGGAACTGTCGGCCCACGGCCACGGCTACGAGCTGGCCGAGGGCACCCACGATGCCCTGACCCGGCACTTCGAGTCGATGGCCAAGGGCGCGGACTTCGGCAACGGCCGGGCCGCCCGCAAGGTGTTCGAGGAGATGGTCGACCGGCAGGCCTCCCGGCTGGCCGGGCTCGCGGAGTTCGCCAACGCGGACCTCGCGCTGCTGCTGCCCGCGGACGTGGCGCCGCCGGCCCCCGACGCGGCCGCCGACGGCGCGCCCCGCGCCGAACTCCTCGAACAGCTCCGGGCGATGACCGGGCTGTCGGCCGCGAAGGAACAGGTCCAGGACCTGGTCAATCTGATCAAGCAGGTCAACCGGCGGCGGGAGGCGGGGCTGGCGACGGCGACCATCAGCCACCACCTGGTCTTCGCGGGGGCACCCGGCACCGGCAAGACCACGGTGGCACGGTTGTACGGAAGGCTCCTCGCGGAGTTGGGTGTCCTGCCCGGCGGCCAGCTGGTGGAGGTGGCACGGGCCGATCTGGTGGGCCGGTTCGTGGGCCACACGGCGCAGCTCACGAAGGAGGCCTTCGACCGGGCCCGGGGCGGTGTCCTGTTCATCGACGAGGCGTACACGCTGACGCCGCGCGGCGGCAGCGGCAACGACTTCGGCCAGGAGGCCGTGGACACGCTGATGAAGCTGATGGAGGACCACCGCGACGAGGTCGCGGTGATCGTCGCCGGCTACTCCGACGAGATGGAGGGCTTCCTGGCGTCCAACCCGGGTCTCGCCTCCCGGTTCTCCCGGCAGATCCTGTTCGAGCACTACTCGGACGGCGAGCTGGTGGACATCGTGACGCAGCAGGCGCAGGCCTCGGGCTACGTACTGGCGCCGGAAACCACCGCCGCGCTTCACGAGCTGTTCGCCGCGGCGCCGCGCGACCGCACCTTCGGCAACGGCAGGTTCGCCCGGCAGACCCTGGAGTCGATGATCACCCGGCAGGCGGGCCGGCTGAGCCGGCTGGAGGTCGACGACCTGTCGGAGATCAGCCTCCTGCTGCCCTCGGACCTGCCCGCTGCCGCGCGGACGGGGAGCGCCGCGTGAGGGCGGGTGCGGTACGCCGCGCCGTCACCGCCACGACCCTGGCCGGGGTGTTCGCGGCGTGCGGCGCGTCCGGGGTGTTCGGGCTGTTGCCGGGGGCCGCGTCCGCGCGGGCGGACGCGGTACGGGCGCTCGCGGACGGGGAGCCCGACTCGCTGCCGGGCATGACGCAGACCCTGCCCGACGTCCGGCAGAGCGGCTGCCGCAAGGGGTCGGACCGGGTCAGCGGCCGGGTGCCGTGGGCGCAGGCGTACCTGCGCCCCGACGCGGTGTGGCCGCTGACCGAGGGGGAGGGCGTCCTGGTCGCCGTCGTGGGCTCGGGCGTGGACGACACGGCCGGGGTCCTCGGAGGGCGGGTGCTGGCCGGGCCCAGGTTCCACGACGCCGGACCGGGAGCGGACTGCGTGGGACACGGCACCTTCGTCGCCGGGCTGATCGCGGCGAAGCGGGGGCCGGGCACCGGGTTCGCCGGGATGGCGCCCCGGGCGCGGATCCTCACCGTCACCGTCACCGACGCGGCCGGCAACACCGATGCCGAACTGCTGGCCAAGGGCATCCGGGCGGCGGCCGACGGGGGCGCCCGCGTCATCGACGTGGCCGCCGTGAGCCCCGTCGGCGGCGACTCCCTCGCGGAGGCCGTCAAGTACGCCACCGCCAAGGGCGCGCTGATCGTCGCCCCGGCCGCCGCCGACGCGCCGGGGAACAGGGCGCCCGTATATCCGGCCGCTTACCCCGAGGTGCTCGCGGTGGCCGACAGCGGGCCCGGCGGGGAACCGGCCAGGCCGGCCCCCACGGGCCGGGTGGACCTGGTGGCCCCCGGGGACTCGGTGCTGAGCACGGGCCCTTCGGGCAGCGGGCACTTCACCGCGTCGGGACCGAGTTTCGCGGCGGCCGAGGTCGCCGGGGCCGCGGCGCTGGTCCTCGGCTACCGGCCGGGCCTGAGCGTCGGCCAGCTCGTCCACCGGCTGAAGTCCACGGCCTACCACCCCGGTACGGCCCTGCCCGACGCACACCTGGGCTACGGCTCCCTCGACCCGGTCGCCGCCACGACCACCGTCCTGCCGGAGGAGGGGAAGCCCGTCGAACGGGCCCCGTCCCGGCAGCGGCTGGTCATGCCCGAGGAGCCCGGCGACGGCGGTGCGCGGGCGGCGTACGTCGTCATGGGCGCGGCCTTCGCCACCGCGCTCGCGGCGGTCGGCCTCGCCTGCGTGGTCCCCCGGGGCCTGCGCCGCGGCTGGCGGCCGGGCCGCTACGGGGCGGGCGATGCGGGAGTTCGCCGGGACCGCTAACGCGGGGGCGCGGGCGGCGTTAGGCGTTGCTTAGCGGGGCGTTTGCGCGCGCTGAAAGGCTGCGCCCGTTGCAGTCCCCACCCCCTGCCCGGGAGCAAAGCAGTGACGACACCCGCATTCGATTCCGCCGCCGGAAGCACGGCGACGGCCCCGACGCTGGACGAGGACACCCTCGCGGAGCTCTACCGGCTCCACGCCCCCTACGTGCTGCGGGCCCTGCTCCGGATGGCCAACGGGGACCGGGGCAAGGCCGAGGACATCCTCCAGGAGACCTTCCTGCGGGCCTGGCAGAATCCCCGGGCTCTGGTCCGCGGGCCCGAACACGGCCGTCCCTGGCTGTTCACCGTCGCCCGGCGCATCGCGATCGACCATTTCCGGATGGCGGCCGCGCGCGTCAAGGAGGTGGGCGGCGAGGCGCAGGAGGAGCGGGAGGGCACCCAGGACCCGTACGACGAGGTCCTCGCCGCCCATGACGTGGGCCGCGCTCTGGGCGAACTGCCGCCGCACCAGCGGGAGGTGCTGGTCCACCTGCACTTCAACGACCTCACCGCCGCCAGGACCGGTCGCGCCCTCGGCGTGCCGACGGGCACGGTCAAGTCCCGCAACTTCTATGCCGTCCGTGCTCTCGCGCCCCTCTTGGAGGAGCGCGGACTGGCCCCCGTCAACCACGGATCGACCCGCTCCCGGTAGCGGAGGCGAAGGAGAGTCATGGCCTGGTATCAGGGACCCTGCCGCATCACGGTGATCGGTGTGGACGCCGACTGGCCCCAGCGGGTCGTGGTGACCGTGCACGCCGGCCGCGCCCGGTCGGTCATCGCGGGCACCGTGGGGGCGACGCTGCTGGTCGAGGCGGAGAGCTGGGACCTTGCGCTGGAGCACCGGTACGACGACGAATGGCGCCCCAACATCCGTGCGGTGACGAGTCGTTGGGAGACAGTGGGCGGGGTGGAGAGCCAGGTCGTCCGCAGTAAGGACCACGACTGGCCCGGCCGGACGCAGGAGCGCAATCTGGTCCTGCGCATCGACCGCGTCGGCGCCGGCCAGGAAGTCCACCACACGCTCGTTGACGCCGTCCACAAGGGGACTGCCCGCCTGGTCCCCGGCGTGACCGTGGGCGAGGACCTCGCCCCGCAGCGGGCGAGCGCGGCCCGGCCGGCCACCGCCGCCGGACCGGCCCCGGCGGGCAACGGGATCCCGGTCTCCGGTGGGGTCCCGGCGCGCCCCGCCACGACGGGCGGCGCCGCGGCCGCTCCCGCCTTCGGCACGTCCTCCGCCGGCCGGGGCCGCCCGACCACGTCCTCGGGCTGAACCGCTCCGCTGCGCGACGGGGCGCCCTCGGCCGGGCGGGGCCGGGGGCGCGCGAAAGCCCGCATTGTGGCAGACGCGGGCGCGGGGGTCATGCCACGCCTTCCCGGGGCATGACCCCCGGCTCCCGCGGGTGGACTAATGAGGGCACGAACCGGGCGGAACCACCGCCCGCCCCACCCCGAAGGAGGACAGCCATGGCTGCCCTGATCCCCCTCCGCAAGTCGCTCCTCATCGCCGCCTCCGCCGTCGCCGCGCTCCTCGGCGCCGGATCGGCCCAGGCCGCGTCGAGCTCCGCCCATCTGGCCAACGATCCCTCCGGGGCGAAGGTGCAACGCAGCAGCACGCTCGGAGGGTCGGACCACTCCAGTGCGTATTACTACTACTACGTACAGGCGCGGTAGCAGATGCTGTCTTCCCGTGTGCCGCCCGGCCCCGCAGGGGCCGGGCGGCACGGCAACCGGCGCGCGTTCGAGCGGGACCACCTCGGCTTCCTCCTCGACCAGCAGCGGTACGGCGACGTGGTCCGCTTCGACGACGACCTGTACATCGTGAACTCGCCCGCCCTGGCGGAGGAGGTCCTCAAGCACACCAACACCACCTACGGCATCTCCAGCGACCTGCTGGGCGAGGCGACCGACGGAAGCCGCGCCTCCGAAGACCTGGCCCTGTGGATGCGGGCCCGCAGCCTGGCGGGACGCGGCCTGAACCGGAGCAGCATGCGCGCCGCCCAGGACAGCCTCGCGTCGACCGTCGTCCGCCACGCGGACACCTGGCACGCACGCGGCAGGATCGAAGCGATCCCCGCCCTGGAAGACCTCACCGCCCACCTGATCGCCGAGTTCTGCCTCGGGCCCGAGACCGGCGACGTCCCCGACCTCTTGGCCCGCCTGCAGGACGCGCTCCTACCCCCCAGGCTGCCCCTGCCGGCCCGCTGGCACGCGCTGCGCCGGCGCCGCCTCCAGCGCGCCGGCCGCGACCTCGCCGACGAAGTCTCCTCCCTGATACGCCGGCGGCGTACGACGAGGCGGGACGACGCGCCGTCCGTGGTCGCGGACCTCCTGAACACCGCGTGCGACGAAGGCGCCCTCACCCACGAGGGCGCGACCAGCGTCATCGTCGCCAACCTCTTCGCCGCCCACGAGACCACCGCCGCCGCGCTCGCCTGGCTGCTCCTCCTCCTCGACCGGCACCCGGAAGTCCGTCAGCGGGTACGGGACGAGGCCGACCGGGAACTCGTCGGCCGGCTCCCCACCGCGGCCGACGTGCCCCGGCTGGCCGTCACCGAAGCCGTCGTGAAGGAAACCCTGCGCCTCTACCCCCCGCTCTGGTTCCTCCAGCGGACCATCGAGGAACCCACCGAACTCGCCGGCTACCCCCTGCGCCCCGGCCAGAAGGTCGCCGTCAGCCCCTTCGTCCTCCACCGCGACCCCCGCCACTACCACCGGCCCACCGCGTTCGACCCGGACCGCTGGACCGACCGCGCCGCCAACCCGCTGCCCAAGTACGCGTTCATGCCGTTCGGCGGAGGGCCGCGCAACTGCCTCGGAACCCACTTCGCCACCACCGCCATGACCATCGCCACCGCAACCCTCACCCGCCACTACGAGGTCACCCGATCACCCGGCACGACACCCGTCTTCCACACGCGCACCATCCTCCAGCCCCACGACCTCACCCTCGACGTCTCGGTCCGCCCCCACCCACCCGGCGACCGGCCCGGCGACCACCGGCCCGCTGCGGACCCGCAGCCCGAAGACCACCGGGCAACCCGGTGTCCGTTCACCGCCGACACCCCCGCGGCACCGTGACGGACCGGCGTCCCCGCCTCCTCGTCCGGCTTGCTCCGGGCCCGGGGCCGGTGTAGTCCGGTAGGTAGTCCCTTCGGGGCTGTCCACTGGATGATGTGCGGTGATGCCATGAGCAGCACGCGTCAGGTCGATTCCTCC
Organism: Streptomyces sp. NPDC060049; assembly: GCF_042736715.1. Classification (NCBI taxonomy): domain Bacteria; kingdom Bacillati; phylum Actinomycetota; class Actinomycetes; order Kitasatosporales; family Streptomycetaceae; genus Streptomyces; species Streptomyces sp. NPDC060049. The sequence continues at coordinate 75,936 of NZ_JBHWVV010000019.1, read as the reverse complement.
AACGCAGAGCAGGCCCGTGCCTGGGACGGCGAGGAAGGCACGTACTGGGCCGAGCACGCCGATCGGTTCGACCGCGCGGTGCACGCGCATCACACGCACCTCCTCGCCGCGGCCGCCATATCCGCCACCGACCAGGTGCTGGACATCGGCTGCGGCACCGGCCAGACCACCCGCGACGCCGCGCGGCGGGCGAGCGGCGGCCGGGCCGTCGGCGTGGACCTGTCGGCCGCGATGCTGCGGGTGGCACGGCGGCGAGCGGCGGCCGAAGGGCTGCCCAACGTCGAATTCGTCCAGGCCGACGCACAGGTCCATCCCTTCCCCGCCGCGGTGTTCGACGTGGCCGTCAGCCGCTCCGGGACGATGTTCTTCGCCGACCCGGTCGCCGCGTTCCGCAACATCGCCGGCGCGCTGCGCCCCGGCGGACGCCTCGTGCAGATGGTCTGGCAGCCGCCGGCGGGCAACGAGTGGTTCCTCTCGTTCACCCGGACCCTGGCCGCCGGACGCCCGTTGCCCGCTCCCCCGCCCGACGCCCCCGGTCCGTTCGCGCTCGCGGACCCCGAGCGGGTCCGGACCGTGCTCGGCGCCGCCGGCTTCACGGAGATCCGGCTGGAGCCCCACCGCGAGGCGATGTGGTTCGGCGAAGACGCCGACGACGCGGAGCGGTTCACGCTCGGCATGCTCGGCTGGATGGTCGACGGACTCGACGACGAAGGCCGGCGTCGCGCCGTCGGCGACCTGAGGGCCAGCCTCACCGCCCATGACACCGACACCGGAGTCCTCTACGCCTCGGCGGCCTGGATCATCCGGGCGGCCTTGTCATAGAGCGACAACACGCCCGACACTCTCTCACGTACCGTAGTGGCGGACATCCCACGAGTGATGATCACATCGGGGTGTGAGGGGGCGGATCACCACCTATGACGACTCGATCGGCGACGGCGCGCCTCGGCGAGGCATCCGGACGGCTTTCCAGGGAGCGCCGCGAGGAGGCGCAGGACATCGCGCGGCGCGTGGTCGGCGACCTGGCGCCGCACGAGGCACGGCACTTCGAGCAGCGGGCACGGGCTCACTTCCGCCGGCGCCTGCCCTGGAGCGGCCACCGCACGACACGCTTCGATCCGTTGGGGCTCCCCGCGGAGCTGCTGACGCCGACCGCCCTGGCGGTGGCCACGGCGCTGCTGGGCGCGGTGTCCACCGAAGTGGTCGGCGCTCTGACGCGACGGACACGGGGCCGGCTGCGCCGGCGCGTCCAGCGTCGGGCCGCGGCCGCGACGCCGATCACCCCGCCTCCGGCGACCGCCGCGCCCGAGCCCACGGCCGCGGAGCTGGTGCGCTGGCACGCCAGCGCCCTGGAGGCCGCCCGCGGCTGCCGCGTACCCGAGGAACTGGCCCGGCGCATCGCCGACGCCGCGCTGGCGCACCTCGTCCAGTCCCTGGGGGCGAAGACGCAGGACCCCGCGGCCACCGCAGGCGCCGCTCCGGACGCCCTCCCGCCGAACCCCTCGGAACCACCGGGCCCCCCGAATCCGCCGGGCCCGCCCCGTGACCACGAGCCGCCGCCGGCCGGCCGCTGACGACCGCCGTGTTCCTGCGGGCCCTGCTGTTCTGGTTCGCCCTCACCGTCGCGGCCGGCGCCATCGCCTTCCCGACGGCGCCCGAGAGCCAGGCACGGGCAATCTGGAACCACCGGTCCTGTGCCGCGCGGATCGAGTCCGAATACCGCCTCATGCTGCTCTACACCGCCGAGGAGGAACAGCTCGCGGCAGCGAACCCGTTCTGGCAGCGGACCGTCATCCCGGACCTCTACCATCCCGAGGTCCTCGACACCATCGCGCGGACCTGCGGAGTACGCCCGGTCGACCGTCCGGAGCGGCGTGCGGGCCTGGCCGTGGGCGTGCTGGCGGGCGGCGGGTTCCTCCTCTACTGGCTGCTCCCCTACCTGACCATCCTCCGGTACGGCCTCAAGCGGGAGCATCCGCGGGAGGCCGGCGACGTCGATGCGGACGGTACGCCCGTTCCCTGCCTCGACACCGCCGTACGACGCCTCGCGGCGGACGCGGGGGTCACCGTGCACGCGGTGCTGTTCAACGCCGTGGACCACACGGCCAACGCCGTCGCCTTCGGGCACGCGGGCCGGCGGTACGTCGAGCTGGCGAGCGGCATGGAGGTCCTGCTCATGAAGGACCCGGCCGCCTTCGACGCCGTCGTCCTCCACGAGCTCGGTCACATCCGCAACCGCGACCTCGACGTCACCCAGGGCATCACGGCCCTGTGGTGGGCCTTCGTCACCCTGGTCGCCGCCGCCTTCTGCCTCTCCCTCACGGGATTCGCGGCCAACGGCGCCGGCCTGCGCACCCTGTGCCTGCAGCTCGCGCTGCTCACCGCCGTGGTCTACGCGGCCCGCAACAGCTACCTCCACTCCCGCGAGCTGCACGCCGACGCGTTCGCGGCCGCCCGCCCCGCGGGCGACGCCGGGGCAGAGGCCACCCGGCAGTCACTGGACCGCTTCCTCGTCCGGCTGGCCGGGGAACGCCCCGACAAGGAAGGCGAGACGTCCAGGTGGCCCTTCGCCACCCACCCGTCCCTCGCCCGCAGGAGGGCGGCGCTGGCCCGTCCCGCGCTCGCCGACGAGTTCACCGGATGGGAGGCGGCCCTGATCGGCTGCATCCTCACCTTCGCCGTGAACCTCGTCCTGGGGCACAGCTTCGACCTCACGATGTTCGCGCTCCGCACGGGCATCCTCGAACTGGACGATCTGCACACGCTCCGGCCGGTGTACGTCTGGGCCACCCTCCCGCTGCTCCTCGTCGCGGGGCCCGTCATCGGCCTGGGCCTGCGGTACTCGGTCCTCGCGTGGGGCGGCCCGGGCTCCGACGGCGTCCGCCTGACGACCCGGCTGGCCGGGCTGTCGGCCTGTCTCTGGGCCGGGCTGTGCCTGGGCTGTCTGATCCATCCCGGTCCGATCACCGCCGAGTACCCCCCGGACGGGCGGTCCGTCATGCTGTGGCAATCGCTCACCGGCTCGGCGGTCCTCGGCCTGGCCGTGACGTCCGCCGTGTCCCTCGGTCTCTGCGCCCTCCTGGTCCTCGGCACCGAGGCGGTGGCGATGCGCCGCCGGCCCGCCCTGCTCCTGACCGGCGCCTACGGGGCGCTCGTTCCCGTCGCCTGGTTCCCCACCGCGCTTCCGACGGCCACCACGCCGTACCGCTACACCGTCGTCTTCGGCCTGCCGCTCCTCGGCGCCGCGCTCCTGCTCCGGTCCCGGCGTCGCAGGCGGGACCGGCCCCTCGAGCCGCAGGTGCGCGCCGGCCACGGCGCCGGAACCGTGACGGCCGCGTCGTCCCCGCTGCGCACCCCGCTCCTCGTCCTGTGCCACCTGACGACGCTCGGGGTGACGGTCTGGGCCCTCGTCGTCACGGGCCGGCTCCTCACCTTCTCCACGTCCTCCACGCCACTGGTGCTGGCCGAGTCGCTGGGGCTGGTGCTGTTCGTCCTCGGCACGGCGGGTGCCGCCCTCGCGCCGCACGACGCGGTGTTCCGGCAGCGCGTGCGCGCCGCGATGTGCTGCCTCGCGTGCGCCGCGGGCCTGACAGCGGTGGAGGGTCTCGCGGGCGGCACGCTCGAACCCTTCCTGTGCCTGGCTCTCCTGGCCCCTGCCTGCGGAGTGCTCGTATCCTGCCGGATCACGGCGGCCGCCCTCTACGACCTGCGCCACGCCGGGGCCGGCCGGTCGCGCGCCGCTCCCGCTCCCGCGTCCTCGGCGGGGCGGGCGCCGCGGGGTCCAGGGTCACCGGCGGGCGGAGCGCACCGGGCACCCCGATCCGGCAGGCGGTGGCGCACCGCCTACGGGGCGCACGAGTCCAGGCGGCCGGAAGCGGCGCGGGAGTGGCGGCACGACACCTCGCCCACGGACCGGCGGTGACCCCTCCGGGCGCGACCGGAGGGACCCGCCACCGGCCGACACGGCGTGGCACGCCACAGCGCGGTACGGCGAGAAGCCCCTGCCCTGCCCCGGTGGACCTGGGCAGGGCAGGGGCGGTCCGGCTCGGGACCGCGTCCCGAGCCGGACCTCTCCGGCCTAGCGGGCGGCCAGCACCGCGTCGGCCACCGGCCTCGGTACGGGCGCGGAGGCGGCCGGCCGGGTGCTGAAGGTGCCCCGGCCCCGGGTCCGGCCGCGGAGCCCGGACGCGTAACCGAAGAGCTCGGCCAGGGGAACGGCCGCCGTGACCACCGCGGTACCGGCGTGGGAGGTGGAGCCCGACACCCTGCCCCGGCGGGCCGCGAGATCGCCGAGGACCGTGCCGACGGAGTCCTCGGGGACCGTGACCGTGACCTCCACGACCGGCTCCAGGAGTTCCATCACGCTCGCTCGCAGCGCCTCGCGCAGCGCGAACCGGCCCGCCGCCCGGAACGCCATCTCCGAGGAGTCCTTGGAGTGGGTGGCGCCGTCGGTGAGCGTGACCCGCAGGCCGGTCACCGGGTAGCCGCCCAGGGGTCCCTCGGCGAGGGCGTCCCGGCAGCCGGCCTCCACCGCCCGCACGTACTCCTGGGGCACACGGCCGCCGACGACCGTCGACCGGAACTCCATCCCCGCCTCCTTCCGCGACTCGACGTCCACGACGACGTGGGCGAACTGGCCCGCGCCGCCGTCCTGTTTGACGTGCCGGTACACCAGGCCCGCGACGCCCCGCACCACGGTCTCCCGGTAGGAGACCTGCGGCCGGCCGACGGCGACGTCCAGCCCGTGGCCGCGGCGGATCTTCTCCACCGCCACCTCCAGATGCAGTTCGCCCATCCCCGACAGGACGGTCTGACCGGTCTCCGGATCGGACCGCACCACGAGGGAGGGGTCCTCGACGGCGAGCCGCGCCAGTGCCGACGACAGCCGGCCGATGTCGGTGCCGCGGAGAGCCTCCACCGCCACCGTCACCACCGGTTCGGCCACCAGGGGCGGTTCGAGGACCACCGGCGCCGCCGGCGCGCACAGGGTCGCCCCGGCACGTGCGTTCTTCAGCCCCACCACGGCGACGATGTCACCGGCCGTCACCTCCTCCATCTCCTCGTGCCGGTCGGCCTGCACGCGCAGGATCCGGCCGATCCGCTCCGTCCGGCCCGTGCCGGCGTCCAGTACCGTCTCCCCCTTGCGCACCGTGCCCGCGTACACGCGCAGGTAGGTGAGCCGCCCGGTCGCCGTCGCCGTCACCTTGAACGCCAGGGCGGTGAAGGGCCCCGCGGGGTCGGCGGCGCGCTCCTGCTCCGTGCCGTCGAGCGTGCCCCGTACGGGCGGCACGTCGGCGGGCGAAGGCAGGTACGCCAGGACCGCGTCGAGCAGGGGTTCGATACCGCGGTTGCGGTACGCCGAGCCGCACAGCACCACGACGCCGTCACCGCTCAGGGTCAGGTCGCGCAGGGCGGCGGCCAGGGTGTGCTCGCTCAGGGCCGCCGCCGCGCAGAACTCCTCCAGCGCGGCGGGGTGCAGTTCGGCCACGGTCTCCTCCAGTGCCCGGCGCCGCCGGCCGGCCTCCTCCCTCAGCCGTTCGGGGACCGGTCCGCTCTCGCACGTGTCGGAACCGCTGCGCCACACCAGCGCGCGCATCCGCAGGAGGTCGACCACGCCGGTGAAGCCGTCCTCCCGTCCGATGGGCAGCTGGACCACCAGGGGGACGGTGCTCAGCCGCTCCCGGATCGACGCGACCGCGGTGTCCAGGTCCGCGCCCGCCCGGTCCAGCTTGTTGACGAACGCGATGCGCGGCACACCGTGCCGGTCCGCCTGCCTCCACACCGACTCGCTCTGCGGCTCGACGCCCGCGACGGCGTCGAAGACGGCGACCGCGCCGTCGAGCACCCGAAGCGACCGCTCCACCTCGTCGGAGAAGTCGACGTGGCCGGGTGTGTCGATCAGGTTGAGGCGGTGACCGTCCCAGGCGCAGCTCACGGCCGCCGCGAAGATGGTGATGCCGCGGTCGCGTTCCTGGGAGTCGAAGTCGGTGACGGTGGTGCCGTCATGGACTTCGCCGCGCTTGTGCACGGCACCGGTGGCGAACAGGATCCGCTCGGTGATCGTCGTCTTGCCCGCGTCGACGTGCGCGAGGATGCCCAGGTTGCGGATGGTGGGGAGTGGAGCGGTGACGAGGGGTCGCTGATCGGTGCGCATGGCCCGATGCCTTTCCGGGTGATGAGGAGAAGGGCAGCGCGAATCCCGGACGAAGGGGTCTTCGGTCGTCGGTCCCGACGGCAGCCGGGTGGCCCCGGGGCGGGGCGTCCGTACGCCGCCGCGCCGTTCGCCGGCGGACCTTGCGCCGGGCCCCGTCGGGGGCCGGGCGGTGGGCGTACGGAGGCGGCGGGGCGGGCGGAGCTCGACGGTCAGACGTGCGTCACGGGCATACGGTGGCGGCCGCGCAGCCGGCACCGCGCGTCGCGGGACACCGGGATCACGTCGTACCGCGAACGGGGAACGAAGGCGGCGGTGCGGTGACGGCACATGGCCCGGTTCCCCTCTCCTCGACTCGGCGACAGACGCGCCCTGTTGTGCTGCGGCGCGTGAGGCGAGTGTAGTGAGCCTGGTCGGCCGGGGCACCGGATTTTCCTCCCGGCCCCCCGGGCTCCGCCGACCGTCCACGACAGTCGCCCGCCGCGGGGCGCTCCGGCGGGGAGTCGTGGGCTACCGGCGGGCGCGCCTGCGCCGTACGAGGATCCCGACGGCCGCACCGGCCAGGGCCGTTGCCGCCACGCCCGCCGTCGTCCACCAGACGGCGTGTCCCGATCCGGGCTCCGCGGGGTCCGCGGGGGCCTCGGAGGCCTGCGCCGGTGCGGGTGTCCCGGCCGGTGCCGGTGTCTGCTCCTGTGTCCGGGTCGGTGCGGGCGACGGCGCGGCGGGACGGGGATCCGCGGTTCCGGTGACCGGTGCCGGGTCCACCACCGGTACGCCGACTTCGAGTTCGCCGTGTCCGAGGGCCGGGAAGCCCACGTCGACGGTGACCTTCCAGGCGCCGGGCGGAAGGGACTCGGCCGTGGTCCAGCCGGCCGGCGCCGCGGCGGGATCGCGCACCAGCCGCCAGGGTCCCACGGTGCGGGCGCCGTCGCCGCTGACCGCGTTCACGGTGGCGGCGACCGCCTCCTCGACGGCGTCCCCGTCGTTCTCCCAGGTGATGTCCGCGGTGACGTGGCCCTCCCGCTGCCCGGTCATCACCACCTTCACGGTGTCGCCGTGGGCATGCGCCGCGACGGGGTACAGCAGGATCAGGCCGAGTGCGGTCAGGACGGCCTGGAAAGCGATTCGTATGCGCATCGTGGCGGTACTCCGGGTGGGGTGAGGGGCACGGCGGACGGCCGCGCGAGGCGGCCGTCCGCCGGAGGGACGTCAGGGGGCCGGAAGGGTCAGCCGGCCTTCTGCACGGTCCAGGCCTGCGCCGGGCGGCCGTCCGCGCGCTGGAGGTCGAGCAGCCAGTTCCCGTAGTAGGGGCGGCTGCTGACGGTCAGCGCGAAGCCGCCGCTCGGGTCGGTGACGGTCACCGCACCGCTGCGGGAGGTCAGCTTCCAGGCCTGCGCGCCGCCGCCACAGGGCTGCTGCGCGACCCACATGCCCGCCGCCGGAGTGCCGCCCGGCTGGAGGCACTTGCCGGAGACCGCGGAGCGGATGCGGACCAGGCCGCTGCCCGCGTCGTCGAAGTACCACTGCTGCTGGGCGTATCCGTTGGAACGCGCCCCGACGAGCACGGTGCCGTCGGCGCTGCGTCCGCCCCAGACCTCGGCGGTCATGCCGGTGCTGCCGTTGCCGAGCAGGTACCGGCTGCCGGGGGTGGTCGCACCGCCGCCCGTGCCCTTCGTGCGGAAGGACGCGGCCTTGCCGGGTCCGCTGTCCCGCCCGGCGCCGTCACGGACGGACACGGCGACCGTGTAGGAGGTGTCGGCCCGGAGGTTGTAGACGCGCAGCACCGGCGACTGGACCCAGGCCAGGTGCTTGCCGTTCAGCAGGACCTGGTACCAGGCGGCGCCGTCCACCTTGGGCCAGCTCACGACGGCGGAGTCGGACTGGAGCTGGGCCACCGTCACGGCCGGCCCGCCCGTGGGCTTCTTGGTCGGCGTCGGGCTCGGCTTCGGGTTCGGGTTCGGACCGGGGTCGGTGCCTCCTCCGCCCTTGTTCCGCATCAGGAACTGGTTGTCGGCGATGTTCCAGTGCGTGGCCAGGTAGCTGCCGGCCTTGGGGCTGGTGTGGAAGTAGTCGTCGTGGTTGCAGTCCAGGATGTTCTCGGACGCCTGGTTGGTGCAGATGTTGCGCATCTGCGGGTAGTACGGGGTGTCCGAGTAGCACATGACGTCGAACTCGTCGGTGCAGTGCGCGCCGCGACTGGTGTTGGGCGCGCTGTTGTTGACCGCGCCCAGGTTGTGGCCGAGTTCGTGCGCCGCGGTGTGGCCGCCCCAGCAGCCGGAGTCGGTACGCCCGTACGAGGGGCCGAAGTTGCTGAGGTTGGCCTGGCCGGGCCGCTCGTCGCCGTTGAAGGTGCCGATGCCGCAGTAGACCTGGGTGTCCGCGAAGATCATGTACTTGCGGTCCCGGCGGTCGAGCCCCTTGCCGGCGAGCGCGGCGTTGGTCGCGCTGAACTCGGCCAGCGCGGAGTCGGCGAGCTCGATGTTGAGCACCGTCGGCGTGCAGTCGGCGGCCGTCACGTAGCGGATGTGGCGGACCCCGCCGGTCTCCTGGGCGCTCGCCGCGTAGATGAGGTCGGCGTCGGCCGCCCACTTGCGGAACGAGGCCACGTACTCGGAGTAGCGGTCACGGCCGGGGCCGTGGACGTACACGACCTGGACGCGGTTGCCGGTGCTGCCGTCGCCGTCGCACTGGACGGTCTGGCCGGCGGGGCCGGCGGCGACGTCCTGGCCGGCGGCGGAGGGCGCGGGCGCGGCGGACTTGTCGGCGGCGCGGTCGGCGTCGGCGGCGGGTGCGTCCTGAGGGCGCCCACCGCCTTCGCCGGCCGCCGGGTCGTCGGCGGCGGGGCGGGCCGGGTCGGCGGCCGGCGCCGACGCCTTGACGGCGGGCGCTATGTCCTTCGTGATGTCGACGCCCTTGGGCGGGGCGTCGGGGCCATGGGTGCAATGACCGGCGCCGGTCCGGTAGACGCCGGCGCACCGGTCGCCCTTCGGTGCGGGGGCGAGGCCGTCGTAGACCATGCCGCGCGCGCTCTCGTTCGCGGGCGCGGCGGCGAGGAGTTCGGGCTCCTGGTCCCGGGCGGGCGCGGCGGCCGGTGCGGCGGCTTCCGCGGCGGCTTGTACGGGCACGGCCTGGGCGTCGTCACCCAGGCCGGAGTAGGCGAGGCCGGCGGCGAACACCGCCGCCGTGGCCATGGCGGCGGTGAGGAGTATCAACCGTCGCGGTTTGCGGCGGTGTTCACGCCGTCTGCGTCGTCCTGGCATGGGCACCTCAAGTCTGGGTCGGATGAGTGGGTGCGCGGAAGCCTGCCAGACGAATGCGGCGGAGAATTCGGACAAAGAGGAGCGCGCTTCGAGAAATCGTTCCGTTACGTGGCTGCTGGATCTGACGAACACTCAATTAAGCTAGGAATAAGGCTAGTTACGCGCGTCATGCGCATTGGTCCAGGCCTTATCGAAGGGAGTCGTTATCAAATCGAGATAAGCAGCGCCGGTCTATTGACAGGAATTCAGTCAGGGATTCATCTAATTACTACCTGTCGAATTCCCTCCGTCACGACCCGTGAGGAACTCGGGTGCCCGGCCGTCTCAGTGGAGCGCGGCGGCGTTCTCCGCGCACCGCTGACGGAACGTCCGGACCGGGATACCGGCGATCAGCGCGACCACGCGCACCAGGGGCAGCTCGCCACGCAAGCCCCCGCCGGTCACGGCGCCTCAGGCCCCGGCGGCCCGCACGGGACGCCGGAGCAGGTAGAGGGCCGCCGCCGAGACGAGCACCGCCATGCACGCGATGAACACCAGCCCCGCACCCTCCAGCCCGAGCGGGTCCACCAGCAACCCCACCCCGATCACCGGCACCGAGATGCCCGTGTACGCCACCAGGAACAGCATGGAGATCACGGCCGCCCGCCGGTCCGCGGGCGACGCCCCGGCCACCGCGGACAGCGCCCCCCGGAACGCGAGCCCCTGCCCGAACCCGCCGACGAGGGCACTCAGCACCACCAGCGACAGCAGATCCCACCACAGCGCGCCCGCGAGCAGCGCCAGCCCGGCGAGGAGCCCGGCGCACCCGAGCGGCAGCGAGGGCCCCGCCCCGACCCGGCCGACCGCCAGCTGCCCGGCGGTCGAGGCGAAGAAGGCCAGTGCGACCACCAGCCCGATCACGGCATGGTTGTGCACGTCCAGGGACTGCGTGAGGAACGCCGGGCTGACGGACGTGAACACGCCGAACAGTGCGAACCCCACGAAGGAGGCGATCGCCGCCGGCCCGAACACCGCCCGCACCTGGGCGGGCAGGGCGGGACGCTGCGGCCGTACGGTGCTCACCGGCCGCCGCTCACCCACCGTCTCGGGAAGCCTCAGCAGGACGACCGCCGAGCCGGCCACCAGCGCGAGGTGCACGGCGAACGGCAGGTACAGCGGCCAGGAGCAGTACTGCGCGAGCACTCCGGCGAGCAGCGGACCGCAGCCCAGCCCGCCCATGTTGGCGGCCGTCGCGACGAACGTGGCCCGCGAGGCGCCGCCCCGCGGTGCCAGCTCCATCACGTACGCCGTGGCGGCCCCGGTGAACAGTCCGGCGGACAGACCCGACAGCAGCCGCCCCGCGTACAGCCAGGCCATCGCCTCGGCGCACAGGAAGCAGACGGCGCTGCCCGCCGCGAAACCCAGCCCCGTCAACAGCACCGGGCGTCGGCCCACGGCGTCCGAGGCATTGCCCGCCAGCAGCAGCGCACCGATGACCCCGAAGGCGTACACGGCGTACACCACGGTCACCATCAGCTCGGAGAAGCCGAACTTCTGCTGGTAGAGCCCGTAGAGGGGGGTCGGCAGGGTGGTGCCGGCCATGCACACGGCGAACACCGCCCCGCTGAGCAAGCACTGGCGCCAGCCTCGGCGATCACCGTCCATGCCGCCGACGGTAAACCCGCGGGGCGTCCCGGACCCGGCCTGACCTGCGCGGCGCGCCGCCGCCCCCACCGTACAGAGGAGAGCCACGACCGGGGCCGCCGAACGCCTCCCTCCTGACGCGGTGGAGCTACGTCGCCCGCGTGCCGCGCACCACGTCCCTCGAGGTGCTGGGCACGGCGCGGTCCCCCACCCTGGACGAGGGAAGGAGCCGCACCATGTCGACTCGTGGAGGAACGCCGATCAGGGTGGCCGGCACGCCTCGGGGCTCCGGCACGCCCCGGCCCTCCTGATGGCGGACATGGAGCCCGGGAACCGTCGCGGGGACGGGGCGGACGGGGACGTCGCGGCGCCCGCCCCCGAGGAGAAGGCCGCCGGTCGGCGCAGAGCCCTGCGGCCGTCTTGGTGGCGGGGCAAGTCCCGTGACGTGACGGTGACCGCGCGTCGTATGCAGCGCGGCGCCGAAGTCCGCTTCCCCGTGATCACGCACCTGACCGCCCGGATGATCTCGGTGAACATCCTGGACGCCGCCACCAGGCTGGCGGCGCAGTGTTTCCTGACCGCTGTCCCGCTCCTCTTCGTGTTCGGATCCTTCGCGCCGCAGGGCGTGCAGGACCAGCTCCTCAGTTCCGTGCGCGCGGTCTTCGGGCTCACGGGGGGCGCGAACGAGCAACTGGAGCAGGTGTACCGGTCGGGCACCGAATCCCTCCAGGAAGCCACCGGCTTCGTCGGGTCCCTGATGGTGCTGCTCTCCGCCACTGCGGTGAGCCGTGCGATGCAGCGGTTGTGCAAGCGGGCCTGGAATGTCCCCAAAGGGGGAACGAAGGTCGCCCCCTGGCGCTGGCTCGTCTGGATCACGGTATGGCTGTCCGTCCTGGTGGTGCAGGCTCCGCTGCGTGACGGTTTCGGCGTCGGACTGTGGCTGGGCATTCCCGTCACGCTGCTGTGCCAGACGGCCTTGTGGTGGTGGAGCCAGCACCTGCTGCTGGGAGGGGCGATCCCCTGGCTGCCGCTGCTGCCCGGTGCGGTGATCACGGCGGTCTCGATCACCGCCCTGTCGCTCGGGGCCCAGATCTACATGCCCGTGGCCCTCAACCGGACGCTGGCCGAGTACGGGTCGCTGGGCCCGGTCTTCACCGTTCTGTCGTGGCTGATCGTGGTCTGCGCGGCCGTCGCCCTGAGCATCACCGCGGGCGCCGTTCTCGCGCAGGAGACCGGCCTGGCCCACCGCCTGGGCAGCCCGCCCGCGCCGCGGGGCCCCGAGGAGGGGCCGGCGGGCCGTCTGTGACGTCCGAGGGACCGGGAACGAGGCGGGCCCGAAGGTGCGCTCACGGTCCCGCGGTGTTGGAATTGAAGGCGGTGACGAGTGCTGTCGGCGGGTGCGGCTGTCGCACAACGCCAGAGGACCACCAGGCGAGGAGTCGGAATGAGCGTCGATGAATTCTCCGAAATGGGACCTGTCGATTACCTCGTTTTGGAGTTTCCCGGTAATCGCATGACCGGCGAAGGCCTGCCCCTGCTGCTCGATCTCGTCGACCGGCACGTCATCCGCATCCTCGACCTGTCCTTCGTGAGCAAGGACACGGACGGTTCGGTCAGGGCGCTGGAGATCAGGGACATGGACGGTGACGGTCAGCTCGACCTCGCCGTCTTCGAGGGGGTGTCCTCGGGCTTGCTCGGTGAGGACGACCTGCAAGAGGCCGCCGCCGTACTCGAACCCGGGAATTCCGCGGGCGTCATCGTGTACGAGAACCTGTGGGCCGCGCCGCTGGCATCGGCCCTGCGCCGCAGCGGAGCCCGGATGGTGGCCGGCGGACGGATCCCGGTCGAGGACCTGCTGGCATCTCTGGAAGCCGTCGAGGCCGGTTCCGCCTAGTGCCGTGATGCCGTGATACCCGCCCCACGACAAGGACTCCTGCCATGCCCGGTCTACTTCGCGGGGTCGCCCGCACCGCAGTCATCGCCGGTACCGCCACCGCCGTCTCCAACCGGGTGTCGCGCCGCCAGGCCGGCCGATGGGCGCAACAGGAGGACACGCAGACCGCCGCCGCGCCGGCGTACGGCGCGCCGGAACCCGCTCCGGCGGCCGCACCCGCTGCACCCGCCTACGAGGCGTCGATGGACACCAAGATCGCCCAGTTGAAGGAGCTCGGGGAGCTCAAGGAACAAGGGGTGCTCTCCGCTGACGAGTTCGAGGCCCAAAAGCGCCGCATCCTCGAGCCCTGACGGTCCCGCGCGTCCGGTCAGGACCGCACGCCACCGCCGCCCGCGGCCTTCTTCCGCGGGCGGCGCTTCGCGTCGGACGGGCTCCGCGTGAGCAGCTCGGAGGTGGCGAAGGCCGTCACGACCGCCAGGATCACCACGGGAACCGTCTCGGTGTTGCCGAGCACCAGGACGACCAGGGCCACGCAGCTGACGGGCAGCCGCAGAGCGGCTGCGGACGCCGCGGCCATGCCCGCGGCGAAACCGGGAATCACTCCGAGTCCGGGGAGCGGAGCGAACAGCACTCCTGCCGCCGCGCCCAGGAAGAGGGCGGGGAACACCAGGCCACCGCGCAGGCTGCCCAGGCAGAGGGCGTACGCGGCGCCTTTGAACAGCAGGACGGCCACCAGCGCGGCCACTGGCCACGCGTGGGGATCGGAAGCCATCGCCGCGAGCGAGGCCTGGCCGGACGAGGCGACCTCCACCGGAGAACGGCCCGTGACGACCGAGTACAGGGCCGCGCAGCCCCCGGCGGCGGTCGCGCAGATCACCGTCCGATGGAACGGGGCCGTCGCCACGAAGGAGGCGGTCAGCCTGCCCCCGGCGACCAAGAGGTGCACCAGGGCGCCGATGCCGACCGCCAGCACGATCGACCACACCACGTCACCGGTGTCCAGAAGCGGGGGCGGCGTGGAGAAGTGGACGGTGAGACTGGCCGTCTCGAGGCCGGTCCAGCGTCCGAAGCCCGTGAACACCACCGATCCCACACCGCTCGACAGCAGCGCGGGAAGCATGATGACGAACAGCTGCGGACCACCCACGCCCGCCACTTCGATCAACAGCACCGCGGCGACGAGCGGATTGCCGAAGATCGCGGCGATGGCCGCCGCCGCGCCGGCCGCACCCAGCAGTGCGGTGCTCTTCGGGGTGGCGGGGGCTCTGACGAGGCTGCGGAAGAGCAGGGCGAGACCAGCGCCGAATGCGATCAGCGGCCCCTCCGGACCGAGGGCCGCACCGAGCGGCAGGCTCGCGAGCGCGGCGATGACCACCCCGGGCAGAGCGACCGCCGAGGGCCCTCCCGCGTGTAGGCCCGACGCGGGAACGTGACCGCCCGCGCCCGGCATGCGGGTCACCACCAGCCCCACGATGACACCGGCCACGGCGAGCAGTGGCAGCGGCCACCAGGCCGGCGGGGTGTCCCAGCCCGCGGCCTTCGGCAAGTCGGCCCACATCACGTGCTCCAGCTCGTGCAGGGCGACGAGGAACCAGAAGGCGGCGAAGGAGATCGGGATACCGATCAGGGAGCTGAAGACCAGGAGCTTGCGGTATGCGGGCGTGCGGAGCAGATCCCGCAACCGGTCGGCCTCGGAGGGCTCTTCGAGCTCTTCGGGCTCGCCGGAGGGGGCCGGGCGGGCGTTCGGCGCCGTCATGGGTTCAGTCCTTCCAGGCCGGGGGCGAAGGGGTCACGATTCACGCTGCTCCGGGGCCGGAGGGGACCCGCGCCGCTCCAGTCCGATCCGTACCGCTCCCACCATGACCTTCGCGATCACGCCCACCAGGATGAGGTCGGCCACCATCTGGAGGGTGGTCAGCACCCGGGCCGTCGGCGAGACGGGCACGATGTCGCCGAAGCCGACGGTGGCGAAGACGGTCACCGTGAAGTACAGGGCGTCGTTCCTGCTGAGCGGCTCCGAGAAGGAACGCGCTCCTTCCTCTTGCGCGTACACGAAGTAGGTGGCCGAGAAGAGCAGGAGGAAGAGCGGTACGGCGGAGGTCAGCGCCTCGATGGCGCGCAAGCGGGGGTGCGGGGAACCGATGACGCTGACCGCTTGCAGGGTGAGCAGTACGCCGAGCCCCAACAGGCCCAGGACGAGCACCGTGGCCGTGTGCTGGTCGAGATCACTGTCGAGGGGCAGCAGGTAGTACCCCGTGGTGGCCGCGACCACCACGGCCGTGGACCGCAGGAGTGACCGGAGCAGGAGCACTTTGCGTGGCCGGAGCCACCCGCCCCGGTCCTCTTCCTGCGACGTGCTCATGAGGCCCGCGGTTCTTTCCCGCCGCCGTACGGGCCGGCTGTGTCCGCCGCGCCGGCATCGTCGTCGAGGAACTCGCGGACGGCGAAGGCGGCCAGGACCGCGACCACGATCCACAAGACGACCGCCGTGCTCGGATACGACCAGGTGACGAGGACGATCAGGGCGACCAGCAGGATGAGACCGCCGATCCACCGCTTGTGGCGGTGTACGAAGCGCCCCACCCCGCCGAGGTGCAGGCCCCCCGACGCGGCGGCGCTCCGCACCGATCCGATACCACCCGAACACGCCTGCCGGATCGTGACCGCCGCGCGCGAGGGGCCGGTCAGGAAGGCGGCGCAGGCGGTCACCAGGGCGACGGCGGCGACGGCACGGATGGTGGCCCGCAGGAACTTGACGAGCGCGTCGAACACGGCGGCGGCCGCGTCCTGTGACACCTCGGGCGGCAGGCGGTCGAGGTAGATGCCGCGGAAGACGGTCAGGCTCACACCGAGAACCAGCATTCCGAAGGCCACGGCGAGCGCCGTCGTCACCAGCACGCGCCGGCGGTGGGCCGCCAGGAAGACCGCTGCCGCCGCGATCAGCACGGTGACCACCGGAAGCCACGAGCCGAGGATCTGCAGGATCCGCGTGTACGTCTTGACCTTGGCGAGCTCGTCCGACGAGAACACGACGAAGTCGGTGTGCACCTCGGGGATGCTCGCGGCGCGCTCGAAGCCGGACTTGACCAGCTCGTCCTTGGCCCGGTCGATGATGGGGCCGACATCGATGGCCACCTGATCGCCCTTCAGGGTCACGGCGCCGCCGCCCTCGCCCGTGAGCGCTTTGTCCAGGGACCGGTGGGCCACGCGGTTGGCGTCCGTCCACAGCGTTTCGAACGCGGAACTCGACACGATCCGGCGGACCGTGCTGTTCACCAGCTCCTTGAGGCCGTTCTCGATGGGACCGCTGAGCTGACCGATCAGTTTGGCGGCGGCAGGAGGAGCCCCTTCCTGCTTGGCCGCTGCGGAGAGCTCCCCCACCAGCTCCTTCACGTCGATCTTTTCGAGGATCACCGTCGTGGCTCGGTTGGTCACCGCCGTCTGGACGGCCGGGTCCTGGGCCAGCGGCGCGACGGTGTCGACGTAGCGGTCCGTGTCCTCCACCATGCTGTTGGTCCACACCGCGACGACCGACAGCACGGACAGGAACGCGGCCAGGATCACCAGGACGGCGGACAGGGCCGACCGCCACCGATGGTGGGTCGGCCGCCCGCCTCCCTCCAGTTCCGCGATCCGCCGGTGCAGATCCGCCAGCTCGCTCTGGCCACGTCCTGCCTCCGACATGGGGGTGCCGTGTGAGGGATCCGGCTGGCTGGGCTCAGGTTTCATGGGGATCTCCTGCAAGAGCACTCCGCGGGTGTCCGCGAACGGCGAAGCACCCGCCGCCAGACCAGCAAAGGCGCCTCTCGCGGGTCCCGCGACCCGAGCCGTGCCGCACCGGGTCCCCGGGCGCGCCGCCGTGAAGGCGCCACCGAGGGTCACGAGCACGACGGCGCGCCGAAGTTCACCCACCTGGGCGAACATTCGTGCGGAGAACCGTGCTCCCGTAGTCCATGTGAGCCGTCAGGTCCCGGAAAGCTGCCACCGGGGAGCGGCGGGTCGCGTACGGCCGGTCGGATGAACGCGGCCTACCGGCTCTGCCGCAGCACGGAAGATCAGCCGGAGAAGCGAAGCCGGCGGCCGTCAGGCCGCCGGGCCCACGGCACGGGCGACGAGCTCGACCAGGGCGTCCACGAAGCGGGCGTCGGGCATCTCCTGCTCACCGATCAGCCGGAAGAGCAGCGGCGCGGCCACCAGCGTGGCCGCGGCCCGGACACCGGTGTCCGGTCCCACGTCGCCGCGGGCGATTCCCCGTTCGAGGATGCGCCTCGTCTCGCTCGTGATCCGCTCGGTGTACTGCGCGTACTGGCGTCGGCTCGAGCCCGCCTCGGCCGCCGCCCCGATCAGGCCCGCGATCAGCCGGTCCGAACCCGGCAGCCCGTAGGCCTCCGGACGGGCCGTGAGCACGTGATGCAGCTCGGCACGGAAGTCGCCCAGATCGGGAACGGCCGGTACGCCGATGCGGGTCTCGGCGGCGGCGATGATCAGGTCCTGCTTGGTGGGCCATCGCCGGTACACGGCGGGCTACGGCCGCGGCCCCTCGTCGTGCCCGCCGATGCCCTGGCGGTCGGCACACCGCGCGATGGCCTGGCGGGCCGGGTCGGGGAACTCCCGCTCGATCGACTCCCGCAGCAATTCCAACTCGGCTCGTACCGCGGGGAGCTGGGGCGACGGCAGGGAGTCGAGCAGCCCGTCGAGCAGCGAACGGAGTCGTCGGCAGATCTGCACGGACGACGCTCCGTAGTCCCGGATCTCACAGACGGCGAGCTGAAGATAACGGGCCCAGTCCCGCCCGGGCAGCACGAGCCTGGGGTGCTCCTGCCGATCGGCCAGAACGTAGCGGCCGGGCAGACGCGCCCTGCCGATCACGTGCAGGAACGACTCGATGTGATTGAGCACCTGCACCGCGGTCGTGGGGTCGTTCACCGCCGGGGAGAGGGCCCTGATGGCGATGTCGACGAGGACCCTGAGGGCGAAGGCGGGGTCCTGCTCGATGGTGCGCTCGGCTCCGAGTGCCACGAGACCGGTGATCCGGCCGGGCTCGGGTTGCGACGTGCCCCCGTAGACCTCGACGAGGACGCCACCGGGCGGTACGAAGTCCCCGATCAGCCTGGTGACGACGAAGACGCAGTCGTGGCGCGCCGCCTCGGCCACCAGCCCGGCCAGGTTGAAAGCCTGGATCGCGCCGCCGCGTTCGGTGCGCACGCGCATCACGGGGCCCTCGGACGGTACGTCTTCGCCCGGGTTGGGCGCGGCCTCGCGGATCACCGCGGCGCCGGTCGTGAAAACGCCCTTTCCCATGCGCGTGACCAGCTCGGCGATGGCCACCGGCCGCAGACTGTGCGTGAAGCGGTTCAGATAGATCAGCAGGAGTACGAGGCTGACGGCCACCGCCCCGCCGGCCAGGGTGACGCCGAGGTCGGGAACGGAGTCGTCCTCGATGCTCCGCAGCAAGGAGAAGGCGAACGCGAAGGTCCCGGTGAAGGTCGCCAGCACCGCCTTCTGCAGCCGGTCCCGGTACCACAGGCGCATGTACCGGGGAGAGAGGGTCCCCGTCGCCTGCTGGACGACGAGTACGCCGATGGTGACGACGAACCCGAGGAGCGCCACCATCGCCCCGACGATCGCGGTGAGCACACCGCTCGCGGTAGTCGCGGAATAGTGCCAGCCGCTCGGCGGCACACCCGTTCCGTCGGCCTTGATGGCCCATTCGGCGAGGACGCCGCCCAGGACGAGACCGAGCATCGGCACGATCCACAGACTGGCCTTGACGTACTGCCCCAGTCTGAATCTCGCCGCCCAGGACGTCACGGCATTCACCTCACGCCCCCTCGTCGAAGGTCCCGACTCCGCTCACGGGTCCCGCTGCCCTCACGGTAGGACCGTCCGGGCGCAGGCGCAGCAGCAGGACGGCGGCCGTGCCGCGCACCGGCGGGCTCGGCAGGACGGTCGTGCCCGGACGGCCTAAGCTGGCCTGTGGCACCGATCGCGTCCTCGTGCAGCTCTGAGACCGGTGCCGTACGCCTCGTACGAGTCGGACCCGGATGTAGCGGCGGATCCTTGTCGGCCCGGGCGGAGTAGAGGGGCTCACGATGGACGACTACCCCCCGATCGAGAACCACGGCCTGATCGGCGATCTGCAGACCGCGGCCCTCGTCGCCACCGACGGGACGATCGACTGGTTCTGCTGTCCGCGCTTCGATTCGCCCAGCGTCTTCGGCGCTCTGCTCGACCGGCGCAAGGGCGGCCACTTCACCGTCAGACCGGCCGCGGGCACCTACGCGACCAAGCAGCTCTACCACCCCGACACCGCCGTTCTCGTCACCCGTTTCATGACCGAGGCCGGGGCCGGCGAAGTCGTCGACTTCATGCCGGTGACCGGGACGACCGCCACGGACCGGCACCGACTGGTCCGCATTCTGCGCTGCGTACGAGGCAGCATGACCTTCGAGGGCGAGATCGCGCCCCGGTTCGACTACGGCCGCAAGCCGCACGAGCTCCACATCACGGAGCACGGGGCCCTGTTCACTTCGGAGGATCTCGACCTGGCGGTCCACGCCGTCCGTGAGCCGCAGGACGAGCGGCTGCTGAACATCCTCTCGGGCGACAAGGACCTGCGGTTCACCTTGACCCTGCAGGCGGGTCAGCAGCGCGGCCTGGTCATGGAGTCGTCTCCGGGCGGGCCGCCCCGCGAGGTCCGGGTGGCGGAGTTCGAGCAGCTCTTCCACGAGACGGTCGCCTACTGGCGCTCGTGGCTCAGCCAGTCGACCTACTCGGGCCGTTGGCGCGAGGCGGTCGAACGCTCGGCCGTGACGCTCAAGCTCATGACCTACGCGCCGAGCGGCGCCCTGATCGCCGCCCCCACGACGGCCCTGCCGGAGCAGTTGGGCGGAGAGCGCAACTGGGACTACCGGTTCACCTGGATCCGTGACGCCTCCTTCTCGGTCTACGCGCTGCTGGGCCTGGGCTTCAAGGAAGAGGCGACGGCGTTCATCAACTGGCTGCACAACCGGGTGAAGGAAGAAGCCGGCCATGGCAACGGCACCGGGCCGCTGAACATCATGTACCGGGTCGACGGTTCTTCCGACCTGGTCGAAGAGACGCTGGACCACTGGGAGGGGTACCGGGGTTCCGCGCCCGTCCGCATCGGCAACGGAGCCGCGAGCCAGCTGCAACTGGACATCTACGGCGAGGCCCTGGACAGCATCTACTTCGCGCACCAGCGCGGCATCCACCTCGACACCAAGGGGTGGAAGGCGCTGCACACGCTTCTCGACTGGCTGGTCGACCACTGGGACCAGCCCGGGGAAGGCCTGTGGGAGACCCGTGGCGGCAGGAAGGACTTCACCTACGGCCGGGTGATGTCCTGGGTGGCCTTCGACCGCGCGATACGGATCTCCCACGACGACGGCCGCCCGGCGGCCAGCGGCCGCTGGGTCACCGAGCGCGACAGGCTCTACGAGCAGGTGCTCGACCAGGGATGGGACCCCGGGAAGCAGGCCTTCGTGCAGCACTACGGCAGCGATGTGCTCGACTCGTCGCTGCTGCGCATGCCGACGGTGGGGTTCATCACCCCCGACGACCCGATGTGGAAGTCCACGTTGGACGCGATGGACCGCGAACTGGTCAGCGACAGCCTGGTCTACCGCTACAACCCCGAAGCGTCACCCGACGGACTGCGCGGCTCGGAGGGCACCTTCTCCCTGTGCACGTTCATGTACGTCGACGCCCTGGCGCGGGCCGGACGCACCGATCAGGCCAGGCTGGTGCTGGAGAAGATGCTCACCTACGCCAACCACCTGGGCCTGTACTCCGAGGAGATCGCCCTGACGGGGCAGCAGCTGGGCAACTTCCCGCAAGCGTTCACGCACTTGGCGCTGATCGATGCGGCCATCACCCTCGACGCGACCCTCAAGCGGGCGCACGCCGGAACGATGTCGTGAGGCGGACACGGCAGGCTCCGGCTCGGTCCCCGGTCCTTCGGGTGGCTTCGACGCTCACCCTCAGGAGGGGACGGAGCCGAGCAGGACGACCGTGTCTCCCTCCTGCGGGGTGACGTGCTGCCTCTCGGTGACCGGCTCCAGGCGCTGGTCGGCGCGTACCACGAAGAGGGTGTCGTGGCCCGCCGGGAGGGGGGCCGAGCCGGGCTGGATCACGAAGCGGGCTCCCCGCTCGTAGCGCTCCGCCAGGACGTGTCGGACCAGGGCCGCGCCGAAGAGGATGTCACCGCCGGTGTAAGGGGCGACGACCCCGTGGCTGCCGTGCGGCGGCCCCACCCGGTACACGGAGCCTTCGACGCTGTCCTGCATCACCACTGCGGCGAGCGCGTTGAAATCGTCGTCGTCGGTGGCCAGGAACACGGCCGTCACGCCTTCCAGCCGCGCCCCGGGGTTGGTCGCCGTGGCCAGCAGGTCACCGGTGGCCAGCTCGATGCCCGCGCCGGTGATCCGCTCTCGTTCCGCGTCGGCTCCCGCCCACATCAGCACGTCCAGGCCGGCACTCTGCAGCGTCCTTCCCAGGTCCACCACCCAGGGTTCCCCGCCGACCAACAGGATCCGGCTGCCGGCGGGTTCGACGATGCCGAGCCGTCGTGCCACCGGCGCCGCCGTCAACGCGTACAGCAAGACGGTTCCCACGATCACCAGGAAGGTGACGGGAAGGATGCGGGCCGCTCCGGGCACCCCGCGCTCGGCGAGGCCGGCGGAGAATGCCGAGGCCGTCGCCGCGGCGACGATGCCCCGTGGGGCCATCCATCCGATGAACGCCCGTTCCCCGGGGGCCAGGCCGGACCCCTTCGTCGACACGAGGGCCACCAGGGGGCGCACGACGAGGACGAGGAGGGCGATGAGGCCCAGTGCGGGCAGCAGCACGGGCACCACGGAGGCGGGCGTGACGCTGGCCGAGATGGAGACGAACAACAGGCCGATGATCAGTTGGACCAGTGTCTCGAAGAAGGGCCGTCGGGCCGGCATGTCGAAGCCGCGGATGTTGGTCACGGCGAGACCGGCGACGATCGCGGCGATGAGCCCCGTGTCGTCGCGGACGATGTCGCACAGCGCGGACACGGTGATCACCGTGGCCAGCTGGGCCAGCGTGCCCAGGGTCTCGCCCAGCCGCAGGGTGCGCAGCGTCAGCCAGAGCAGGGCCGTTCCCACCGCCCCGCCGACCAGGCCCACGGCCATGCTGAGGGCGAACTGGCCCAGCTGGTAGCCCCTGCCGATGTCGACCTGGTGCGTCGTGGCGATGGCATGGAAGACGAGTGCGCCCAGGATGCCGCCGATGGGATCCGTCAGCGTCCCTTCCCAGATCAGGATGCGGCGCACTTTGTCGGTAGGACGGACGAAGTCGAGCAGCGGACCGACGACGGTCGGGCCGGAGACGACGAGGATCACCCCGAGCATCGCGGCCACCCGCAGCGGCATGTGGAACATGGCGGGCGCCACCGCCGCCGTGGCGAAGAAGGTGAGGAGTACGCCGAGCAGCAGCAGCCTCCCCACGATCCACCGGGTCCGACCCGCGAGCTTGCGCACGTTGAGCCCGAGACCCGCGTCGTAGAGGATCACCGCGACGGCCATCGACACCAGGGGGGAGAAGAGCTGCCCGACCAGCTGGTCCGGATGGACGACATCGGTGAGGGCCCCCGCCGCGAACCCCGCCGGCAGGAGGATGATCAGAGCGGGGACGCGCAGCTTGCTCGCCAGGATCTGGGATCCGGTAGCCAGCATGACCGTCAGAGCGATCCCGAGAAGGATCTCGTCGTCCGTCACGGCACCTCCCTTCCTCGGAGTCCGGGCGCGATGGGGACACAGCCGTCGGGTCAGCCGCTCCCGGCGGGCCCGTCCCTGCCGGTGTTGCTCCGTCGCAGGTCGGAGTCCGCGAGTTCCTCCAGTTCGCCGTGCGTGTCCAACCAGTACAGGAAGGCGACGGCCGGGAAGACGACCACCACGGCCACCAGGGTGATGACGAGCAGCCAGGTGAGCGAGGCGGGGTCGCCCGCCCCGTCGGCGACGGTGAGCGACGTCGCGATGAGGTAGGGGCGCTGGGCCATGCCCCAGGCGAACACCGCGCAGGCCACGACACCGACGGCCGCGACGCGCAGCCAGACACCCGGCGTCCGCAGCAGCAGCCAGGCCGTCGCGAGGGAAGCGACTCCCGCGGCGACGACGAAGCCCAGCCCGAGCCCGTGGGTCAGTCCGTGCCACACGTACGCACTGTGCTCCCGGGTCACCAGCAACGTGATCACCGCGAGCACCGCCAATACCACGAGACTGGCCAGGGCGCGCCTCCGGAAGTAGCCGACCAGATCCGGCGCGTCCAGGCGACGCGCGTCGCCGGTGAGGAAGACCCCGCCGAGGAAGGCGGTGGTCGCGACGGCGACCAGCCCGAACATCAGCGAGGTCGGGTTGGCCCAGGCGTCCGCCGAGGCCCCCGTACCGGGAACCACCCGCCCGGAGGCGACCCCGCCGACGGCGGTGCCCAGGAAGAACGGTGTGACGAGCGAGGCCACGGCGAACACCGCACCGTAGAGGCGTCGGCCGACGAGCCGGCGGGCCGGCTTGCGGAAGGCGAAACCGGCGCCGCGCAGGACCAGGCCCACGGCGGCCAGCGCCAGCGGGAGCCACATCGCGGTGAACACGGTCTGGAAGAGCGTGGGGAAGCCGGTCCACATGATGATGAAGACGAAGATCAACCAGACGTTGTTCACTTCCCAGACGGGGGCCATCGCGTGGTCGATGAGCCACCGGGGACGCTTGCCGTGCTCCGCGCCCCCCGCGGTCAGGTCCCAGAACCCGGCGCCGTAGTCGGTACCGCCCGCACACGCGTACGCGGCGATCGCGAGGAGAAGTGTCACGGCGATGACGTCGGCGGTCACTGGCGGCCGTCCCGGGGGTCGCCGCCGGTTGCGGACGTGTGGATGTCACCGGCCTGGGCGGCTGCCCTCGGCCCGTAGGGGGTGTCCGCCTCGGGTGCGTGCGCCGCCTGCTGTTCGTCGGCCAGGCGCCAACGGGTGCTCAGTTTGAGCAGGACGGCGAGCAGGGAGCCGAAGACGAACACGTACACCACGATCACCAGGCCGAACATCATCCACAGGGTGGTGGAGCGGGTCGATGTGACCGCCTCGGCGACCCGCATGTTCTGGTAGACGATCCAGGGCTGGCGTCCCACCTCGGTGGCGACCCATCCGCATTCCACCGCCACGACGCAGGCGACACCCGCGCACGCCGCACTGCGGAAGAACCACTTGGAGACGGGGAGGCGGCGGTGGCGCAGCCAGATCCAGCCGTACCACAGCGCGAGGAGGATCAGCCCGGTGCCGATGAGGACCATGATGTCGAAGGCCCAGTGGACGATGGTCGCCTGGGTCGCGTTCGGCCGGTCGCTCGCCGGGACGGAGGTCAGGCCCACCACCTTGGTGTTCGGGCTGAACCCGGCCAGGATGGAGTCGAGCAGCGGAATCTTGATCCCGCCCGAGATGGATCCGTCCGGGTGCAACCGGCCGAACAGGTACTCGGGCACGCGCGTATCCGTGTCCCACACGATTTCCATGGCGGCGAACTTCACCGGTTGCTTGGTGAACACGGCCCGTGCGATGGAGTCGCCCAGAAGCATCTGCACCGGAGTGGCGACCGCCGCGATGCTGAAGGGGACGGTGAAGCCGAGCCGGTGGTACCGGTCCCTGCGGCCCCGCAGCATGCCGACGGCGTAGACGCCGGCGACCAGGTAGCCCGCCGTCATCAGCATCGCGACGACGAAGTGCCAGTACTGCGGACCGAACATGGGGGTGAAGATCGCCTTCCACACGTCCACGTCGACGGGGTTGCCGGCGGAGTCGAGGGAGAACCCCTGCGGCGTGTTCATCCAGGAGTTGGCGGCGAGGATCCCGAACGCGCCGAGCAGGGCCGTCGCCGGAAGCGGCAGCCCGAGCAGGAAGTGCGTACGCGGTTTCAACCGCCGCCAGCCGTAGAGGTAGATCGCGATGAGGACGGCCTCGAGGAAGAACGCCCAGGCCTCGACACCGAACCCGATCCCGAAGACGTCGCCCCACCGTCCCATCAGGCCGGGCCACAGGAGGCCGAACTCGAAGGAGAGCACTGTCCCGGTGACGACGCCGACCGCGAACTGCACCGCCATGACGGCCGACCAGCGTCGCGCCAGCAGCAGCGCGGTGGCGTCCTTGCGGCGCAGCCCGCGGTAGTGCATGACCAAGGTGATGAGGGGGAGGGCGACCCCCAGGGGTACCAGGATGATGTGGGAGGCCAGGGTGAAGGCCATGAGCTCCCGGGCCGGCAGCAGTTGCGCCGGGGCGTCCGCCGCCAGAAGGACAGAGCTGAGCATGTACGCCTCTCCTGTTAGTGGCCTGCCGGACGCGGGTCAGCCACCGGTGGCGAAGCCGGGGAAGAGGGTCATCCCGCCGTCCACGAACAGGGTCGTCCCCACGACGTAGTCCATGAGGTCGGAGGAGAGTGCGACGACGGCGTGGGCGATGTCGTCGGGGTCGCCGATCCGGTCGTAGGGGATCAGCCGCAGCAGGTCTTGACGCGCCTCGGGCGTCTCCCAGGCACTGCGGTTGATCGGCGTCTTGATCGCCCCGGGGGCGACCGCGTTCACCCGGATCTTCTCCGGAGCGAGCTCTTGGGCCAGGGTCTGCATCATCATCTGCACGCCGCCCTTGGAGGATGCGTAGTTGACGTGCCCCGCCCACGGGATGATCTGGTGCACCGAGCTCATGCAGATGATCTTCCCGGCCGCACGCGACACCTCGGGGACGACACCGCGGCGCCGGAACTCCTTCGTCGCCTCCCTCGCGCACAGGAACTGGCCGGTGAGGTTGACGTCCAGCACCTTCTGCCACTGCGCCAGGGTCATGTCGGTGAACCGGGCGTCCCGCTGCAGGCCGGCGTTGGCGACCATGATGTCGATCGTCCCGAACTCCCGGACCATCCGGTCCACCATGGCGACGACCTGGTCCTCCTGGGAGACGTCGGCTTCGTAAGCCGCCGCACGCACCCCGAAGGAGGTGATCTCCTTGACGACCTCCTCGGCGGAGTCCCGGTCCGCCACGTAGTTCACGACCACGTCCGCGCCGGCCCGGCCCAAGGCGATCGCCGTGGCCTTCCCGATCCCCGAATTCGCGCCGGTCACCAAGGCCTTCTGGCCCTTCAGCAGATCCGCGGGAATCACCCTCTGCGGTACCTCGGTGGAATCCATGACCTTCTCTCCTCGCTGCGCGGCCCGGGCGGGCGCCCGGTCAGGACCGGGCGCCACGGAGGTCACGCAACCACCGGCAGTGCGGGGCGGCGCGTTCGGCCGGTTCCCATTGCGCCGATGGGTCGAGCATCTTCGTCCGATCTGATGAGCCCCGGGGCGTCACCCGAGCCTGGCGAGCAGGTGGTCGCCGACCCTCAGCGCGTTGGCGATGGCGGTCAGGGACGGGTTGACCGCGCCGATGCTCGGAAAGAAGCTCGTGTCGACGACGTACAGGTTGTCGAGATCGTGTGCCTTGCAGTTGACGTCGAGCGCGGAGGAAGCCGGGTCGGTTCCGAAGCGGACGGTGCCCGCCTGGTGCGCGGTCGCGCCGATCGGCATGCCCTTGTGCAGGTAGATGCTGCGGGAGAGCAGCCGGTGTTCGTGCATGCCCAAGTGGCCCAGCATGCCCTCCAGCTTGTGCATCAGCCGCTTCATGCCCTCGGCGTTGTTCTTCTCGTCCAGAGCGAGACGGATACGGCCGTCACTCTCGAGGGTGACCCGGTTGTCGGGCAGCGGCAGGTCCTCGCCGCACAGCCAGAAGTCGACGGCATGGTGCGCCATCACCTCGAAGGGCATGTCCGGGGCGACCGCTCCCGCCCACCGCGGAGCCTGCCCGTGGATCTGATCGGCGTCGGACTTGCCCAGCATCTGGATGCCGCCCAGGGGGTAGTCCCAGTCGTCCGCACCCAGGTACCAGTCGTGGAGGGCCAGGGTCTTTTGGAACTGGGTGTCGTTGGGCTCCTTCGAGAGGGCCATCAGGGCGGTGTTGTTGTGGCGCATGTAGAAGCGGCCCACCACGTCGGAGCTGTTCGCCAGCCCCCGCGGATGCCGGTCGTTCGCCGACGCGAGCAGCAGCGCCGCGGAGTTGACCGCGCCGCAGGAGACCACCACCACGTCCGCCGTGAAGCGCACTTCCGAGCCGTCGCCGAGCCGGCCGACGACGGCGCTGACGCTGCGTCCCGTCGCATCGGTCTCCAGCCGGACCACCTGGGTGTTCGTGACCATTTCGACGCGGGGATGGAGCAGCGCGGGCTCCACGCAGATCACCTCGGCGTCGGACTTGGCGCGCACCAGGCACGGGAAGCCGTCCACCCGGTTGCACCGGATGCAGACGCTGGAGTGGGTGGCGCGCCCCTTCCCGTCCTGGGTGAGGTTCACGCCGATCGGCAGGTGGAAGGGGTGCAGGCCGCGCTTCTCGAGGTCCTCGCTCAACTGCTGGATGCGCGGTTCGTGCTCCACGGGCGGGTAGAGGTACTGCGCGCTCGCCGCGCCCTCACTGGGATCCTCGCCGTGCCGGCCGTGTACGAGGTACAGGTGTTCGGCCTGCGTGTAGTACGGCTCCAGATCCTCGTAGCGGATCGGCCAGGCGGGTGAGAGACCCGCGTGGTGCCGGATCTCACCGAAGTCCTCGGGCCGGAGCCGGAAGAGCGCGGCTCCGTAGAACTTGGTGTTCCCACCGACGTAGTAGTTCACCTCGGGCGGGAACTCCGTCCCGTGCCGGTCGAGCCAGAACTCCGGTGCCCGGTACTTGCCCTTGACGAAAACGGCCGTCGAGTCCCAGTTGTCCCGCTCGCGCGGAAGGTAGCCGCCCCGCTCGATGAGCAGCACCCGCTTGCCCGAAGGGGCGAGCCGATGGGCGAGGGTGCCACCGCCGGCACCCGTACCGATGATGACGACGTCGTAGTGAAGGGAGTCGTCCACGACGACCACCGTCCTTGTGATCATGGCCTGGGCCGGCGTCGGAGCCTGCCTCCGCCCCTTGGCCGGGGCCGAGTGGTCCCCGGTTCGAACGTATCCGCGTTGCCGGTGAACGGCGACCGCAGGCGGCGCACCCCCCGGCGCGAGGCCCCCGTCGCGGTCACAGCACGGCGATCGGGTTCACCGGCGAACCGGTGGCAGCGGGCAACCGCAGCGGGGCGATCACGCACAGGAAGCTCCAGCGCCGGGCCTCGGCGCACGCCGGGGCCAGCTCCTCGAACTGGAGGTAGTCCAGCAGGTGCATCCCCATGGCCTGCATGGCCAGGACGTGGACGGGGAAGTCCACGCCCGTGACCGAGCTCGGAGCGGCGTCGTTGTTGCCGTCCCCGCCCAGCACGGCGACCTTCCGGTCGGCCAAGAACTCCATGGCGGTCGGATGGAGGCCCGCGCGCGCCCGCGCCGCGTTCCACGGCCCGAGTTCCCGGCGTCGGCCGCGGTGGCCCACCCGGACGAGGAGGATGTCCCCGGGCCCCACCCGCACTCCCTGGGCGGACTCGGCGGCCGTCAGGTCGTCCGCGGTCACCTCGGCACCCGGTTCCAGCCAGGCCGCGCCGCGCAGACCCGGGATGTCGAGCAGCACGCCGCGCCCGACCACGCCGTTCGCGACCAGGTCCACGGTCAGCGGGTGGGTCCCCTCCGCCCCGTCGCCCGCGGGCGAGCCGGCGTACGACTCGCCGTCGAACACGACGTGGCAGAGGGCGTCGAGATGACTGTCGGCGTCGCCGTGCACGTTCATGGCGAAACGGTCGGTGGCGAAGCGCACCCCGTCCGTCCCCCGCTCGTCGAAGACCGGGCCGGTCAGCCAATGGCAGGCGGGGTCGGGGCTGTCCGGACCCGGACGGGTCTCGATCGGGGAGGCCAGCGAAATGGCCCGACCGAGCCGTACTTCGGCGGCGGCCGCCACCACTCGCTCGGGCGTCATGTGGTCCAGCGCTCCGCGCGCGCCGGCCCCGCCCGCCCGGGCCTCGTCCCGCAGTCGCGCGTGGAGCGCCCGGAACGCGCGCTCGTCCATGCTCGCCGTACGGGACCCGGGCGTGGACGGGCTCACGGCGACTCCCAGGAGTCGAGCCCCCAGCGCAGGACGTGTGTGGCGCCCGGTTCGAGGACGGTGAGATCGGTACCGGTGCGCAACGCGTCCGCCGGACACGACATGGCCTCCACCGCCACGCTCCGGCGTCTTCGTTCGGGCTCGGCCAGCGTGTCACCCGTGTAGAGCTGTACGTACCGTGTCCCTTCGCCGAGCCACAGGTCGACGCCCCGCAGCCCCGAGGGGTGTGCCAGCCGTACGACCGCCCGGCCGCGCGCGTCGCGGTCGAGGCCGGTGAAGGCGGTGTCCAGCCGCAGGTCGCCGATGGGGCGGGCGGTGCGGAAGTCGTAGGCGGTCCCCTCCACGGCCTCCCTGCCGACCGGCAGGCCCTGGTCGTCGGTACGCAGCCGGTACCGGGCGGGGACCGTCAGCAGCGCCGTGTCGACGAGATCGGTGCCGACCGTCAGGTAGGGGTGCTGACCGGCTCCGTAAGGAGCGCGCACCGTACCGGTGTTGGTGGCGAAGACGGCGGTCTCGAGGCCTTGCGGACCGAGCCGGTACTCCGCACGGACCTCGAGCAGGAAGGGATATCCCGGCTGCGGGCAGAGCGTGGTGCCGACACTGATCGCGTCTTCGGTGCGGGCGAGCACCTTCCACAAGCTCCAGCGCAGGAGCCCGTGGATGGCGTTGCCCTTCTCCGGTTCGGTCAGCGCGAGTTGTTGTTCGCTGCCGTCGAACCGGTAGAGCCCGCCGCCCACCCGGTTCGGCCAGGGGACGAGCAGCTGCCCCCGCCCGCCGGTGATGGCCGACTCCGCGGTGAACCCGTCGAGCAGCGCTCTGCCGTCCACGGTGTAGTCGCGCAAAGCGCCGCCCAACTGGGCGACCACGGCGCGCTGACCTGCGTGCCGCAGCTGCCACTGCTCGCCTGTCGCGCTGGGGGACACCGGCGGCTCCTCGGGCCGTGCGACGTGTCCGCTGACCGGTCCGGCCGGCAGATCACCGGAAGTGGGCTCCGGGCTCATCGGGGAGAGCACCGCCGTGACGACGGCCTCCGGGGCTGGTCGATCTCTCCCGGACGTCATTCCGTCCGCGGCTGGGGTGCCACGCACAGCGCCCAGATGACGACTCCGTCGATCGCGATGAACAGCAGGGCCCACCACGGCGTGTACGGGAGCCACAGGAAGTTCGCGATCATGCTGAGTCCAGCCAGCACCACACCGATGACCCTGGCCCAGACGACGCCCTTGACCACGGCGAAGCCGGCGACGGTGATGACGATGCCCAGGATGAGGTGGATCCAGCCCCATCCGGTGAGGTTGAAGGTGTAGACGTAGTTGCGGGTGGCGAAGAAGACGTCGTCCTGGGCGATGGCCGAGATGCCCGCGAGCAGCATCATGATGCCGCTGAAGATCATCATCACGGCGGCGAACACCAGCCGGCCGCTGCTGTGCGATACCTCTTTCGGGCCGGCTTCGCGCACGTTGCTTGCCATGACAGGTCCTCCTGTCGTCCGACCTACCCGCCGGCACTTTCGTGTGGCGAGTCGAATGTCTCCCATTTGAGCCCCCCGCGTGCTCCCCCGCATGTCGGAGGCCGGAGACCGGGAAAGAACCGCTGGTCACAGAGCCGGACAGACCTGGAGCCGGTACCTCCGTCAGTCGGCCGGCCTCAGGATCCCCGCGGCGCGGGGCGAAGCCCGACCAGAGGTCCGCCGCCCGATGGACGCGGGCCCGCGCGCCCGCGGTGTCGCCCGCCGCTCGCAGCGCTCGGGCCAGGACGACGAGCGCCTCGGCCTGGCCTCTCCGCGGGCGCGGTTCCCCGATGCCGCCGCCTGCGCGGACGCTGATCCGCGTTGCTCCAGTGGGCTGACGTGACGCCCGCGAAGTGCCACGATGATCCGTGCTTCAACAATGTGCCGGTCGGGACGCGGTGGGAGCCGCAGCGTGTCCCGTTGGCAGCCCTACCCGCGAAAGGGCGGACACCCCATGCGCGTCACACCCCTCGTATCGTCCTTAGGCAGCGACCAGGGCCCGGCCGCGGACGATCCCGTGCGGATCTACTACAGCCGCAAGACACAGGAGATCCTCCAGAAGTACGGCCCGGGCCCCCGCGTTCACTTCCACGTGGGGCTGTATCCCGACGGCCCTCCTGACACCACCGTCTCCCAGAGCACGCTGAAGCAGTGCCTGCTCGACGCGCAGGAGCGGATAGTCGAGCACGCGGCCCGGTCGTGGGGCGCGTACGAGGCTCCGCCGCGGCGGCTGCTGGACATCGGCTGCGGACTGGGCGGCACCTCGCTGTACTGGGCGCAGGAACACGGGGCGTCGGTCACCAGCCTGACCGTCGCGGCGGAACACGTCCCGATCGTACGGCGCTTCGCCCGCCAGGCGGAGCTCGAGGACCGGGTGCATCCCGTCCTGGCGGATGTGCACGACCTGGACGAGACCCGGGCGTACGACGCCGTCTACGCCAACGAGAGCAGCGGCTACACCGACCGGAACCGGCTCTTCGAGGTCGTCGCCAAGGCGCTGGAGCCCGGGGGGTGGTTCGGGATCCAGGAGCACTTCGTGGTCCGCTCCGAGTGGCTCGAATTCATTGACGGCTACTACAGAACGCGACTGGGACGGCGCGGGGAATACCTGGCCGCGGCCGAGGCCGCCGGTTTCGAGCTGGTGCGGGACGAGGACGTGACGGACTCGGTGGCGGAGTTCTGGGTGCAGTCCATGGCGTGGAACACCGCAGAACTCGATCGGCTCCGCTCGGGCCCCGGCGTCGAGCCCGGCGCCTGGAGCGGCGAACGGCTCGAACAGTCGACGATCGCGCACAGCAAGTTCTTCCGGCTCTGGCGTGACCACGCGGTGCAGACGCGGCTGCTGCTCTTCCGGATCGGTGGCGGCCGATGACCGGAACACCGCGCCCCTCCCTCCTCGGTCCGCGCCTGCCGTCCTTCTACTGCCCCCTGGAGCGCGACCTCGTCCACCCCGGGGCGAAGGAGGTGGAGGCCCGGGCGGTGGAGTGGCTGGACGCCTTCGGCCTGTACCCCGATCCGGTCGAACGCGCATGGGGTCTCGCCACCCACAGCGCCGACTTCTCCTGCCGCGTCGTCCCGGAGGGGAACGTGGAGGCCGTCCTGCTGTTCACCGAGTGGAACTACTGGGCCAACGCCGTCGACGACTGGCAGGACTCCGGTTCCGACGAGGTGGGGACGGGCGCCGTCGTCGAGCACGGCGCGCGTCTGCTGCGGACCATCGAGGACCCGGGGGCGGCGGTGCTGCCCGACGGGCCCATGACCCGCGCCCTGGTGGACCTGGTGGACCGCACCCATGCCATGCTCACGCCCTACGAGCTGCGCAGGTTCGCCGAGGGGACGCGCGACTGGCTGCTCGGGGCCGCCTGGCGGGCCGCCCAGGCCGAGGCCGGGACGGTGCCGGGGCTGAACGACTTCGTCGCCATGGGCCCGCTGGCGAACGGTACGCGCTTCTCGCTGACCTGGTCCGACGTCGCACGCGGGGACAGGCTGCCGGCGGATGTCCTCTGCTCCCCCGCCCTGACGACGCTGACGGACGCGGCGGGTTTCGTCGTCAGCGCGGACAACGACCTGTTCTCCTACGACAAGGACGACCACCTGGAGCCGAAGGAGGTGAATCTCGTCAATGTCCTCGCCCATCAGGAGAACTGCTCCCCCGCCGAGGCGGTTCCGCTCGCGGTGGCCCTGCGCGACCGGGTGATGGTCCTCTTCATCGGCCTGCGGGCACGGTTGGAGGAGGGCGCGGACGGGGAACTGCGCCGTCACCTGGCGGCGTTGGGGCACTACGTGGCCGGCTCCATCACGTGGCAGAGCCGTGCACCCCGGTACGCGAGTCCGCGCAACCGGTACGAGCTGCCCCGCTCGGAATCCAGGTTCGACGTCCGGTTCGCCGACACCCCCAGCGTCGCCGGGACCGAGCCGCCGGATCTGCCGGCTCTCGCTTCCTGGTGGCAGCGGTTGCGCGGCTGAGCGCGGTCGTGGGCCCCGGCCGGAGCGGCCGGGGCCCGGGCGCGCAGGGCCGGCTCAGCGGCGGCCGAACAGCCGGCGCCACCAGCCGACACCACGGCGGCGGGCGGCGACCGCGGGTGCCGACGTCGGCTGTGGCGGGATCAGCGCGTGCGCGCGCTGCCCGGACGGCTGCTCGGGCTGGGGGCCGGGGCCCGGTACGGAGCGCGGTTCGAACCGCACCGGCAGGGACAGCAGGTGGCGCGACATGAGGGTGCCGCGCCACCGGAGCTCGCTCGGGTCGACCGCCAGTTGGAGGTCGGGCAGCCGGTCCAGCAGCACTTCGATACCCGTGTCCGCGATGGCGCGTCCGATGTCCTGGCCCGGGCACTCGTGCGGGCCGCTGCTGAAGGCCAGGTGGGAGCGGTTGCCGTGGACGGAGACGTCGGGATCCGGCCGGATCTGCGGGTCGGCGTTGCCCGCGGCCAGGCCGAGCAGGATCATGTCGCCGGCTTTCACCTGCTGGCCGCCGAGCAGGGTGTCCCCGGTGGCCCAGCGCCCGATGATCGTGTTGATCGGCGGGTCGTCCCACAGGACTTGCTCCAGGGCGTCGGGCAGGGTCATGTGGCCTCCGGAGAGGCTGGCCCGGAAGCGCGGGTCGGTCAGTACGGTCCGCAGCGTGTTGGCGATCAGGTTGGCGGTGGTCTCGTAGGCCGCGATCAGCACGACGCGCAGGTGCATCAGCACTTCGGTGTCGCTCAGGTTCGCGGGGTGCTCGATCAGCCAGGACGCGAGGTCGCGGGCGGGCTCGGCCTTGCGCTCGACGACCAGCTGTTCCAGCGTGGCAGTGACGTAGCGGTCGCTCTGGAGGGCCGTCTCGGTCCCCTGCAGCATGTCGCGCGCCGCGTTCACCAGCAGGGGTCCGTGTTCGTCGGGCGCCCCGATGAGCTGCGTCATGACCAGCATGGGGAGCTGGTCGGAGAAGGCGGACACCAGGTCGGCGTACCCCTCGCCCGCGATCTGGTCGACGAGCTGGTTGGCGAAGCGGGTCACGTAGCGGCGGATACCGCGCTTGTCGAAGCGCTCCAGGGACTCCACCACGGCCGCGCGCAGCCGCTCGTGTACGGGCCCGTCGGTGAAGTTGCACACCGGCACCCACGACACCATGGGGCCGAGCGGGGTGTCGGCCGGTACCCGGCCCTCTCTCATGTCGCGCCAGCCCCGGGGGTCGCGGGCGAAGCGCGACGACGTGCGCGCCACGTCCAGGTTCTCCCGGTGACCGAGGACCAGCCATGCCGGGAGGTCCCCGCTCACCAGCACCGGGGCCACCGGCCCGTACTGGGCTCGCAGCTTCTCGTACAACGCGAGGGGGTCTTCTTGGGCTTCCGCTCCGTGGAGACGGTACAGACCGCCCGCCGCGTGGGCGGGGCACTCGGGCGGTGGGGTGGGGCCGGTACTCACATTGCCTCCTGGGTGGCTGCCTGGGAGTGCAGGTAGCGCATGAGGGTCAGCAGGACATCGCGGGACGAGTCCCGCCGTCTGGCATCGCAGACGAGGATCGGGACGGCGGGGGGCAGATCGAGGGCCTGGCGCAGTTCCTCCAGCGGATGCTCGGGCGCGTCGGCGAAGGAGTTGACGGCGACGACGAACGGGACGCCCCGCTCCTCCAGCTGTCCGATGACGTCGAAGCTGATCTCCAGCCGCCGGGTGTCGAGGAGTACGACCGCTCCGAGCGCGCCCTCGAAGAGCCCGCGCCACAGGAACCAGAAGCGCTCCTGGCCCGGGGTTCCGAACAGGTACAGCACGAGTTCGTCGTTGATGCTGATGCGCCCGAAGTCCATGGCCACGGTGGTGGTGATCTTGCGGGACACGCCCCAGGTGTCGTCGACGCCGACGCCCGCCTTGGTCATCGTCTCCTCGGTCGTCAGCGGTTTGATCTCGCTGACCGCACCGACCATCGTCGTCTTGCCCACGCCGAAACCGCCGACGATGACGACTTTCACGGCTGCCGCGGCCGTCTGCGGGAGTATGTCCGCCGGGCGCGGCCCGGCGGGCGGGTCAGAGCTTTTGAAGTCCATCGATCACTGCCTCGATCAGAGCAAGGTCGGGTAGCTGCGCGGCGGGAACGGGCGGACGGACGTACACGCGCTGAGCGGCCATCAGGTCTCCGACGAGCACGGTGACGACGCTCACGGGCAGGCCCGCGTACGCGGCGATCTCGGCCACCGACAGCGGTGACTGGCACATCCGCAGGATGGCCGCCTGCTCGGGCTGCATCTCCGGCCGGGCGGTCCCTTTGGCCACGACCAAGGTCACGAGGTCCAGATGGACGGCGGTGGAGGGTCCACTGCGTCCGCCGGTGATGACGTAGAGCCGTTCGGGGCTGCCGTCCTCCCAGCTTGCGGGCGGCTCATTCACGCGGGCTGCCCGTCATGTCGTGGCGGGCTGCTCAGGTGGTCCCCCATTCGGGTCACCAGGTTGCGCATCTGCGCGCCCATCAGGCCCGCGTCGACGCCCTCGTCGGCAAGGACCGCGAGGTAGGAGCCGTCGCCGGCGGCCATCAGGTAGAAGAACCCGCCGTCCATCTCGATCACGACCAGGCGCATCCTGCCCTCGGAGCGGGGCAGTTCCGCGGCCACCGCTCCGGCGAGGCTCTGCAGGCCCGCACACGCGGCTGCCAGGCGGTCGGCCGTGTCGGTCTCGGCCCCGTACTGCGCCACGCACAGCCCGTCCGCGGACAGCACGATCACGTGCCGCGTCTGCGGCACTCCGGCGGCCAGGTCCTTGAGCATCCAGTCCATACTGCTTCGCTGAGTCATCACTGTTTACGCCCCTTTGGTCGCTGAGCCCGACGCGTCCTGGGCGCCCTGCACGTCTTTGCCGGGCTCGCCGGACAGTCCGCTGTGGAAAGCCTCCAGCCACATTCCGGGGCCGCCGTCGCTCTCTTGCTGCGCTCCCCCGGCGGGCCGGGTGTCGTAGGTGGTGACACGGTCCTTCCTGCGTCGCTGCGGCAGGCCGGTGGCGGTAAGCGCGTTGGCCGGACCGCCGCTGACGGGCACCGGCCCGGCCGCCGGAGCCGACCGGGGCGCGAACACGCCGGCCGGCGGGCGGTCGGGGTGTTCGCGCGACGCGGCGGCCAGGGCCCTGGGCCCCGAGGAGGAGCCGATGCCGTGGGCGAGACCGGTCGCCGCGGACGCCGTGGTGATCAGGTGCTGCGGCACGATCACCACGGCGCGGACGCCGCCGTACGCGGAAGAGCGCAGGGAGACCTGGAACCCGTACGCCTGCGCCAGCCGGCCGACCACCGCCAGACCCAGCCGGGGCGTCTCGCCCAGGTCGTTGAGGTCGATGCCGGACTGCGCCTGCGCGAGCATCTTCTCGGCGCGTCCGCGGGCCTCCTCACTCATGCTCAGGCCGCCGTCCTCGATCTCCACGGCGATGCCCGACTGCACCTCGACGGCGGTGAGGTGGACCCGGGTGTGCGGCGGTGAGTACCGGGTGGCGTTGTCCAGCAGCTCCGCGAGGGTGTGGATCAGCGGCTCGACGACCGGGCCGACGACGGCGACCTCGGAGACCGAGTGGAGTTCCACCCGCTGGTAGTCGATGATCCTCGACATCGCGCCGCGCATCACGCTGTACAAGGTGACGGCCCTGCTCCACTGGCGGCCGGGGCGCGCACCGCCGAGGACCGAGATGGAGTCGGCGAGCCTGCCGATCAGGGCGGTGCCGTGGTCCAGTCGCAGAAGGTCGCCGAAGACGTCCGGATTGCTGCCGTGCCGGTCCTCCATCTCACGCATCTCGTGGGCCTGTTGGTGGACGATCGCCTGCACGCGGCGGGCGACGTTCACGAAGGCCCGCTGCGCCGAGTCGCGAAGGCTCTCCTCGTTGTCGACCGCGTCGATGACGTGGGCCAGCACGGCCTGCAGGGCGGCTCTGAAGCGCGGGGTCAGGGCCGTGTCGTCGCCCCAGCGGTTGCCGGGTCCGGCGCGCCCTCCCAGGGAGGTCAGCACCTCCTCGGCCGGCTCGCCCTTGCGCAATCGCTCGATGGCCTCGGGCAGCACCACCGCGGACAGGCGGACCGCCTCGGTCTCCTGCCGCGACAGGGTGTGCTGGAGAGCCGCGAGCTGGGCGCTCCGGGCGGCGAGCGCGCGGCCCCGCCGTACCGCTTCGACGAACGCCGCCGCGGTGCACGCGGCGCCCACGGCGATCAGGACGGTGCCGCCCGTCGCCGAGGAGGAAGCGAGCGCCCCGGCGAGGCAGGCGGCGGCCACGACGGCGACAGCGGGCAGCGTCCGGCTCGTTTCCCCTGCTGGGTGGGAGGTTTCGGGTGGAATGCCTCTTTGCTCCATCGGCGTCCTCGAAATATCGAAAAGGGTGACCTTCTGACCGGTGGGCGGGAGCATAACTTCGCCCAACTTCCCGCACGCACGCTTTCGTTGGAGTTCATCGGACCGGAGGAACCGATATGCGCCATCGGCCGCGCCGCATTCCGGCACCCTCGGGGACCCGCCCGCGGCCCGCGGCGCCATAGCGGGAGGTCGACGGCGTGCCGGTCGGTTCGCGGTGGGGGTATCCGCACTCCCCTCGCGCTCGGTGACGGCCGGATTGCATCGCTGTGGAGTGGTGCCCCGGACGGAAATGCGCTATGGGTGGCATCGCGCGTGATCGCGGGCGCGCCTCCAGGGGCCGCCGGCCGTGCGGACTCATCCGTGCGAGGCCCCTGACCCTGCCCCACACTGGTACCGGGCACCCCCACCGCTGGTGCCGTTCGGATCCCGGCGCACGGGAGGCGCAGCATGCTCGTCAGTCACCACTTCACCGAAGACACCCTGCACGTGAAGATCCTGCACGAGCTGGACGTCACCAACCGAGCCGCGGCCGCCTTGCAGATCGAGTCGCTCGTCCACGCGCACCGCCCTTCCCGGGTCGCGATCGAGCTGCCGGCCCGCGCCCCGTCCCCCATGACCCTCAGTGCGCTGGCCCGCGCCTCCCGGATGTGCCAGAGCCTCGGCATCCCCCTCACCGCGACCGCACCCGGCGAACAGGCACCGCTGCCGCTCCTCGGCCACGATGCCGCAACGGCCCGGCCCCAGTGGCTGGAACACGGCGCGCGGCACAACCACTGACGTCTCCCGAACAGCCCGGCCGTCCCGGTCGGGCACGGGTCCGGGCCGCACCCCGCACAGGGGTCGCCACCTGACGCGCACGCTGTCCCACGCGGCCGTCTTGCCTGGAATCGCGCGGTTTACGGCTGGCAAGTACTCGCCATGGCGGGGACTTGCCGCCCTGCGGCCTTCACACCGTTGCCGCTGGTCGATAGACCCATGGCATGTCCTCCTCCACTCAGTCTTCCGCCTCGCGGCGCAGGCGCCGGCAGCTGGTCTCGGCCGCCGCCGCGGTGCCGCTGCTGGCGTCGGCGCTCGCGGTTCTCCACGTGCCCGCACAAGCCGCTCCGGCCAAACCGCCCGTTCCCGCCGGGTCCTCGGCGACCCACAAGGTCACCCTGGTCACCGGCGACGTCGTCACGGTCACCACCATGGCCGACGGCAAGCAGACCGCCGACGTCGACCGGCCGGACAACGCCGTCGGCGGCGTGAAGGTCCAGCAGATCAAGGGGGACCTGTTCGTCGTCCCGGACGAAGTCGTGCCGCTGCTGGGCACGGACAGGCTCGACCGGCGGCTGTTCAACGTCACCGACCTGATCGAGATGGGTTACGACGACGCGAAGTCGGCCGCGGTCCCGCTGATCGCGACCTACGCCCGGTCGAGGTCCGGTGCGGCCGTCGAGCCGACGACCCCCCGGGGCAGCAAGCTGACCCGCAAGCTGGGGAGCATCGGCGGTGCCGTGCTCAGCACCGAGAAGCGGGAGGCCCGCAGCTTCTGGAACTCCGTCGCGCCGCAGGGCAGCGCCACACTGGGCGCCGGCGTGGCGAAGCTGTGGCTCGACGGCCGGGTGAAGGCCAGCCTGAAGGAGAGCGTGCCGTTGATCGGCGCGCCCGAGGCGTGGGCGGCCGGCTACACCGGCAAGGGTGTCAAGGTCGCGGTGCTCGACACCGGCATCGATGTCAACCACCCCGACTTCGCCGGCCTGATCGACGGCACGGCCAGCTTCGTGCCGGGTGAGGCCGTCACCGACGTCAACGGGCACGGCACGCACGTGGCCGGCACGATCGTCGGCTCGGGCGCCGCCTCGGGAGGCGACAACAAGGGCGTCGCTCCCGGCGCCGACCTCTACGTCGGCAAGGTGCTCGGCGGGGCGGAGGGCTACGGCCAGGACTCCTGGATCATGGCCGGCATGCAGTGGGCCGCCGAGACCGGTGCGGACGTCGTCAACATGAGCCTCGGCGACTCCTACCCGTCGGACGGCACCGACCCGATGTCGCAGACGGTCGACGCGCTGTCCGCGCAGTACGGCACGCTGTTCGTCATAGCCGCCGGCAACTCGGGACCGCAGACCATCTCCGCCCCGGGCGCGGCCGCCTCGGCGCTGACCGTGGCCGCCACGGACAAGGAGGACCGGCTCGCGAGCTTCTCCAGCACCGGCCCGCTGACCCGCACCGGCGGCATGAAGCCGGACATCGCGGCGCCCGGCGTCGACATCACCGCGGCCCGCTCGTCGCAGATGACCGGCGGTGGCGAGGGTGCCTACCGCACCATCAGCGGCACTTCGATGGCCACCCCGCACGTGGTCGGCGCGGCGGCGATCCTCGCCCAGCAGCACCCGGACTGGACCGGCGCGCAGCTCAAGGAACACCTGATGAGCACCGCGAAGGGCCTGGACGGCGGGTACTCGCCCTACGAGGTCGGTGCCGGCCGTCTCGACGTGGCCGCCGCCGTGCGCACCACGGTCCGCGGCACCGGATCGCTGTTCTTCGGCAACTACACCTGGCCGCACGAGCCGAGCGACGTCGCCGTCACCAAGGACCTGACCTTCACCAACACCGGATCCGCCGCCGTCACGCTGAACCTGGCGCTGACCGGTGGCGGCCCGTTCACCCTGGGAGCCACCACGGTGAGCGTCCCGGCGGGCGGCGCCGCCGCCGTCCCGGTGACCGGTGACCCGCGGTCCGTTCCGGCGGGCCGGCACGTCGGCTACGTGACGGCCACCGACGCGGCCACCGGGCAGCCGGTGACCCGCACGTCCGTGGCGCTCCTCGAGGAGGAGGAGCGCTACGACCTGAACATCGAGCTGGTCGGCCGCAACGGCAAGCCGGCCGCCGGCTGGGTCGGAGTCAACCTCGCCGGCGACGTCTGGCCGTGGACGGTGTACGTCGAGGGATCGACCACCATGCGCATGGCGCCCGGCACGTACACCGTCGCGGGGTACCTCGACGTGGCCGGCGAGCAGGCGGACCGCTCGGGCATGGCCGTCCTGGTCGACCCGGAGACCGTACTGAAGGACCGCTCCGCCGAGGTCGTGCTGGACGCGAGCAAGGCGCACCTGTTGCAGACCGAGGCGCCGGAGCGCACCGAGGACCGTCAGCGCAAGGTCGACTTCAACGTCCACTACGAGGGCCTCGACCCGTACCTGGACTACCGCAGCGCGTACGTGCTGCCGCCGACGTACGACGACGTCTACGTCGCACCGACGGAGGCGATGAAGCAGGGCGAGTTCATGCTGATCACCCGTTGGCGCAAGGGTGAGCCGCAGCTCGGACTCAGCACGCCGGGCGATCGGCTCCGGCTCGACGCGCTGGTCCAGGCGGGCAGCGCCCTGGGCACGGCCACGGACAGGCTGGACGTCGTCTACGCGGGCAACGGCTCGCCTGCCGCGTACAAGAAGGTCAAGGCCAAGGGCAGGGTGGTCGTCGTCGACCGCAGCGACGAGGTCTCGCCGCAGGAGCGCGCCGAGGCCGCGGTCGCGGCCGGTGCGAAGGCGCTGATCGTGGTCCACGACGGTGTCGGTCGCCTGATGGAGTACGTCGGCGAGTCGGCCATCCCGGTCGCCACCGTGCACCGCGACGCGGGCAAGGCCCTCGTCTCCATGGCGAAGGCAGGCGTCCACAAGCTGACGGTCAAGCAGGTCGAGCACACGCCGTTCGTCTACGACCTGACCCGGGACTACCCCGGCCAGGTGCCGGACCGGGCTCTGGTCTACAAGCCGGCCAAGGGCGACCTCGCCCGGATCGACGCCCGCTACCACTCCGCCGCGGGCGGCCGGCTGGCGGAGGGCTACCGCTCCGACTTCACCCTCAGCCCGTCGTTCAACCTCCCCGAGGTCGAGCGGCACCCGGGCACCCGCACGGAGTGGGTGACTCCGGGCCAGGTCTGGAGGGAGTTCCACACGCAGGGCGTCGACACGGCCCTGCCGTGGTCGATGGTCTCGGGCGACAACACGTACGCCAAGGGCAGCACGACCCGGCTGGACTGGTTCGCCCCGGCGACCCGGCCCGCCCAGAGCGAGTCCTTCGGGGTCTACAACTCCCGCTGGCAGAACTACATGACCTGGAATGTGCAGGCGTGGGCCTCCGCCAGCGACGTCATGCGGCTGGGCGGCTACCTGCCCTGGGGTGAGACCCCGTCCCACCTGCAGGTGTTCCAGGGCGACACGCTGATCCACGACAACCCGGTCAGCGGGGACATGCAGTGGCACGAGGTGCCGGCGGGCAACCTGCCCTACCGGGCGGTCCTCGACGCCGAGCGGCCCGGCGACCTCTTCCGGCTGTCGACGCGCACCCACACCGAGTGGACCTTCATGTCGGACACCGTCGACTCGGACTCCTTCGAGCCGTTCTCGGTGCTGAACCTGGACTACGAGCTGGAGTCGGACCTGCACGGCGACGTCAAGGCCGGTGCGCGGCAGCAGATCGCCCTCAAGCCGGTGTCCATGAACCTCGACACCGTGCCGGGCACCGCCACCGCGGTGACGCTGGACGTCTCGTACGACGACGGCGCCACCTGGCAGAAGGTGACCCTGGCCAAGGGCGCCGGCGGCTCCTGGACGGGCTCGTTCACGACGGCCAAGAAGCCGGGCGGCTTCGTCTCCCTGCGCGCGAGCGCCGGGACGGACAGCGGCTTCGGCGTCAAGAACGAGATCATCCGGGCGTACGGCCTGCGATGAACCCCAGCGTCGGGCCCCGGGGAGGCGACTCCCCGGGGCACTTCCCGTCAGACCTGCTCCCAGCAGGCACTATTCAAAATCTGCCACCATGGCGCATACTCTCCCCGCTGCGGCAAGCGAAAGAGAGTCGGTCGCCGATGCTGGATGTTCTGGGCCTCGAACCCGATGACGAACGTGTCTACCGGGCGCTGCTCGGACGACCCGACTCCACCGCGGCCCTGCTCGCGGACCTGCTCGACCAGCCGCCGGTCGCTGTTGCCACGGCACTGTCCCGCCTGGTCGGGTGGGGGCTCGTGACCAGGTCGGCGGACGAACGGTTCACCGCCGCGCCGCCCGCCATGGCCCTCGGCGCTCTCATCAGCGAGCGCCGGGACGGTTTGCGCCTGGCCGAGCAGGCACTGGTGACCTTCGCCGAGGAACACCGGGCGGCGATGACCGGGAACAGCATCAGCGATCTGATCGAGGTCGTCACGGGTGTCGACGCCATCCGCCACCGCTTCCTCCAGGTGCAGCAGGCGGCCCGCACGCAGGTCCGGAGCTTCATCACCGCGCCGTTCGTCGCCCTTCCGCCCGACGAGAACACGGCCGAACCCGTGGCCCTCGGCCGCGGGGTCCGATTCCGGGCGGTACTGGACCGGGCCGTGCTCGCAGAGCCGGGCATCATCGACGATGCGGTCAACGCCCTGCGCAACGGCGTGCACCTGCGGGTCGCCGACCAGCTCCCGATGAAACTCGTGCTGGCCGACGCCGACCTCGGCCTCGTCC
The DNA here is from genome assembly GCF_042736715.1 of Streptomyces sp. NPDC060049. NCBI lineage: Bacteria > Bacillati > Actinomycetota > Actinomycetes > Kitasatosporales > Streptomycetaceae > Streptomyces > Streptomyces sp. NPDC060049. Next base: position 33,176 of record NZ_JBHWVV010000019.1, on the reverse strand, counting down.
CGCTCGCGGTCACGCCGGACGGAGAGCCCGGCGCCGTGCTCCTGCACCGCAGCGGCCTGTTGGACGCGCTGGACGCGCTGTTCGAGACGGTATGGCGAACCGCCCATCCGTTCGAGCTGTCGGACACCGGCGGAGAGGCCGAATCCACCGTCGAGCTCGGGGCGCAGGGTCCGACCGACCTCGACCGCAGGATCCTCGCGCTCCTCCTGGCCGGCCTGACCGACCTGACGGCCGCGGCACAACTCGGTCTGTCACCGCGGACCCTGCACCGACGCCTGCGCCACCTCATGGACGTGGCCGGAGTCCGGACCCGGATGCAGCTCGGAGGTCACGCCGTCCGGCACGGCTGGGTGGGGCCGCTCTGACTGGTCCCGCGCTGTTCACCCGTACGTCGGCGAGCGGCCCGGGCCGCCACCGACCGGCTGATCGCCGCCGGGGGGCCGCGCCCGTACAGTTCTTGGACGCTACACATGTCGCGCGGGCAGCTCCCGCGCCCGGATGAGGGGCTCTCCAGCGCTGTGGCAACGATCAATGACGTGGCACGGGCCGCCGGGGTGTCGGCCGCGACCGTCTCCCGGGTCTTCAACGGCGGGCGGGTCACCGCCGAGCTCGCCGAACGCGTCCTGCGGTCCGCGGCCGAACTGCGTTTCGCGCCGAACCGGGTGGCCCGGGCCCTGCGGATGCAGCGGTCCAGCGTGATCAGCCTGATCATCCCGGACATCACCGACCCCTACTTCTCCTCACTGGCGCGTGGCGTCGAGGACGCCGCCCAGCAGAAGAACCATTCGGTCGTCCTCTGCAACAGCGACGAGGACCTCGACAAGGAGCGACGCTACCTCGACACCGCCCAGGCCGAGCAGATGGCCGGCGTGATCATCGCGGTCGCCTCTCGCAGCCGCACCGACCTGTCGCCGTTCACCGGGATGCCCGTGGTCGCGGTCGACCGGCGGCCACTGGGGGCAGCCGTCGACGCCGTCGTGATCGACAACCAGCACGGTGGTGAGCAGGCCACCGCACACCTGCTGCGCGGCGGCTACCGCCGCATAGCGTGCGTCACGGGTCCGGAAGGCACCTCCACCGCGGAGGAACGGCTCACCGGATACCGCGTCGCCATGGGTGAGCACTTGCGCGAACTGGGCCGGGATCACGCGCAGTCGAGGGAGCTCATCCGGTACGCCGATCTCGGGCCGGAGGGCGGCCGGGACGCGATGGACGACCTGCTGGCGCTCGAGGAGCCGCCGGACGCGGTGTTCGTGACGAACGACCTCATGGCGGTCGGCGTCCTCGAGGCGCTGCGAGCCGCGGACCGGGAGCCGCCGAGGACCGGTGTGCTGACCTTCGGCGACGCGCCCCGGGGCACCCTGGCCGGACCGTCACTGTCCACGGTCCGGCCACCGTCGTACGACGCGGGCCGGACCGCCGTCGGTCTTCTGCTGGACCGTATCTCCGACAAGGACGGGCCCCGTCAGACGGTGGTCCTGCAGACGACCCTCCACGTCCGTTCGAGTTCGAAGCGGCCGTCGCCCCGTCCGTGACCGCCGGCCCGTTCGTTCGCGGCCTCCTCAGTTGGAAGCTGGAAGGTGCTCTCGCGCTAGAAGGTGGTCTCGCCGGGCAGTCCGAAGTAGTCGTGCCACTTCTGGCCGCCGCCGAACGACGAGCCGTTCGACAGCCCCACGTAGACGTCCGCGGAGGCGGTGTGGGTGAACGTCACGATGTCGTCCCTGCCGTCACCGTTGTAGTCGCCCACGTACGGGTACTCGCCGGAGAGGGCGAAGAAGTCATTGGCCTTGCCCCCGCCCGTGAAGTTCGAACCGTCGGAGAACGCCACGTACACATCGGCGTTGCCGCCCTGCGTGAACGTGATGATGTCGTCCCTGCCGTCACCGTTCACGTCCCCCACCCGGGGCTGTTCCGTCCCCGGTGCGAAGAAGTCGTGCACCTTCCTCGACGGAGCGAACGACGAGCCCGTCGACAACGCCACGTACACGTCGGCGTTGCTGCCCTGCGTGAACGTGATGATGTCGTCCTTGCCGTCGCCGTTGACGTCCCCGACCGCCGGGAACTCCCCCGCCGGAGCGAAGAAGTCGTGCCACTTCTGGCCGCCTCCGAACGAGGAGCCGTTCGACAACCCCACGTAGACGTCGGCCGTCGCGTTGTGGGTGAAGGTGACGATGTCGTCCTTGCCGTCACCGTTGAAGTCCCCTGTCGCCGGCACCTCGCCGTTCAGCGCGAAGAAGTCGTTCCACTTCCGGCCCCCGCCGAACGAGGAGCCGTTGGACAGCCCCACGTACACATCGTTGTTGGGGCCGTGGGTGAAGGTGACGATGTCGTCCTTGCGGTCACCGTTGAAATCCCCGCTCAGCGGCGTCTCCCCGGTCAGCCCGAAGTAGTCGTTCCACTTGACCGACGTGCCGGAGAAGGCCGAACCCGTCGCCGTCGCCACGTACACGTCCGCCAACGGCCCGTGGGTGAAGGTCACCACATCGTCCTTGCCGTCGCCGTTGAAGTCCGCCGGCGAGCCACCGAGCATCGATCGGCCGCCACCGTTGACCAGCTGCATGTAGTAGTTCCAGTTCCAGTTGGGCCCCGGGTCGGTGTGATCGTTGCCGGGCACCTCGCTGTGGCCGACGATGTACGCCCGGGTCTTGGGAATGCCGTAGCGGTTCGCCAGATGGCGGGTGAGATCGGCTGAGGACCGGTACATGGCGTCGGTGAACCACGAGGGGTTGTCGACGTAGCCCTCGTGTTCGATGCCCACCGCGTACGCGTTGGCGGACCGCGCGTGGTACGCGGTGTCGCCGTCGCGGACCATCTGGGTCACCTCGCCGTCGGAGGAGCGGACCACGTAGTGGGCGCTCACTCCTGCGGAGGGGTTCTGGAACCAGTTGACGGTGCCGGCGTACGAACCCTGGGTGACGTGTACGACCACCTTGGTGATGGCGGACGACCGGCCCGCGGAGTAGTTCCCCGCATGGGCGGAAATCCAGCGCGCGGGCGGGTAGTCGGCGCTGAGGGCGCCCGCCTCCCGCTGAGTGGCGCCGTCGCCCGTGGAGTCGTCGAGGGAGCGGACGTCGGCGTAGCGGCCCCGCTCCGGTGCCACCGGCCGGCGCTCCACGCCGACGGGCTCGCCCGCGTCCGTTCTCGCCAGGACGCCCTGGGCCAGGATCTCGTACACCGTGTCGGCGTAGAGCTTGGCCGTCCGATCATCCCGGGCACCGCTGTACCGCGCGACGACCGGGTACCACGTGTCGATGTCCCGGCGGTCCTCGGAACCGAGCCGCAGCTCGTCGGCGTAGTGACGCAGGACCGCGGCCCCGCCACGGATGTTCGCCGCGGTGTCGGTGCGCAGTGCGCCGGCCGGTTCGCCGGTGAGCTCGGCGGCGAGCTCCAGGGTGGCGCGCTCAGGGTTGCTGACCAGGTGCATCACACCGTAGCCACCCGCGTGGCTGGGCTCGCCGCCGTGGTCGTCGAGGTGGGTCTCCGCGTACGCGACGGCCGCGAGCAGATCCCGGGGGACCTGGTAGGCGGAAGTCGCCTGGGCGAGTGCCCGGTTGAGCGTGCCGCTTCCGAGCGGCACGGGATCAGCCGCTGCGGCGCCGGCGGGCAGAGCGGTGAGCGTGAGCGCGGTGACGAGGGCGCCGCTGAAAGCGGCGAGGCGCATCCGTCTCCGTAGTCTTCCGATGCTGGACATCTCTTCTCCTGATCTGGTGAAACGGACCGTGCGAGCCAGGGGGCGCGAGGGTCGAGCGACCCGGGCCACCCGGATCCGGGCAGGGCGCGGCAGCCGTCGGCTGTCGGGAACCAGCAGGGGGCCGGGCGGTGTCACGGCCCCGCGGAACCGGGCGCGCTGACGTTCGCCGCGGTGTTCCGTGAGAGGCTGTAATCGATTTCAGGCGCAACGTACACAGCTGCCATGGACACGTCAACGTTCTGTGCAAGCTGGCCCGCGCAAGGGCCCATTGGCGACCATCGCCGTTGCTCAAGGGGTTGACGAGGGCCTCGTTGCAGGCGATGCTTCCCCGGCCGGCGCCCCTGGACGTCGAAGTCGTTGACGCACGTCCGGCGCCTGCCATGGCAGTCGTATGTGAAATCGATTTCTCCGGCGCGCGGAGACTTCACGCGACGGACGCGCCACCGGCGGGGCCAGAACCTCAGTCCCTCCCGGATCCGATGATCAGAGCCAGCCGTTGCGGCGGAAGGAGCGAGTAGATGTCCTCGGTGTGGTCGACGCGACAGGACGAGAAGACGCGGTCCTCCAACTGGTCGAGCGCGGCGCGCACCGTCTCGGCGGCCTCGCTGTAGGCGTCGACGACGACGTCCAGGACGGCGTGGACCACCGACAGGGGTCCGAAGCGCAGCACCGACGGGTCGGCTTCCAGTCGGCGGGCCGCCTCGGCTGCGGGATCCAGCTCGCCATGACGGACGGTGAGTACGTAGCGCGGCCCGACGAAGAGCATCAACTCGCCCGTCTCCACCGCCGCTTCCTCCTCGACGTACCAGAGGGTCTTCGGTGCGACGGCCAGCACGTCGCCGAAGCGCTCTCGCTTCGGCCGCTGGCGCGCCTGGACCGCGTCCTCGACCGCCAGGGGGTGCAGGCCCAGTTCCGCGGCCAATTGCACGATCTCCTCCTCGGCCGGGTCGACCAGACGCACCCAGCCGAATTCGCCGTCGCCCAGCCCTTGCAACCGTGTCCTGCGCACGGCGGTCGCGCCCTGCTTCACCGAGATCGGGCAGCCGGCAGCCATCGCCGCCATCCGCACCGTCCTGAACTTCTTCCTCACCCGGGAGATCGCGCTGGAGCGCGCCGAGATCGAGCGCGACCGACGCGAGCCCGCATCGGTGTGACGTGGGCCGCGCACGTGACGCCGGTACGTCCTGGGACCCTCACGGAACACGAAGGTGCCGGCCCGGTCCGCCCGCGGATAGCCTGCCTCGTCACGAATCGGCAAGAGAGGCCCTGCAGCATGACCAGCACATCGTTGTTCCCCGAGCGGATCGAGGTCTCGGGAGAAGGGCTCGTCCTGCGCGACTGGACGGAAGCGGACCTGGCCGCGATGCCGGAGCTCTTCGACCATCCCGATATCGCCTACTGGACCCCGATCGTCTCCCCGTTCGACGAGGCGGCCGCCCGCGTGCGCCTGGGCCGCGCAAGGCAGTTGCGCGCGGACGGCACGGCGATCCTGCTCGCCATCACCGTCGACGGCGACGCACCGCTCGGCGAGGTGATGCTGCGGCGTGCCCCCGAAGGGACCGAGATCGGCTACGCGGTCGGTCCGGCCCACCGCGGCCGGGGGCTGGCGGCGCGAGCGGTACGGGTGATGGCCGCCTACGCCTTCGACCGACTGGGGCCGGAGCAGGTGATCCTGGAGCTGGAGGCCGAGAACACCGCCAGCGTCGCGGTGGCCACGAAGGCGGGCTTCCGACTGCTCGACGTGCCGTTGATCACCGGTGAGGAGAAGGGACGACCCTACGAGCTGCAGACGTGGGGTCTCACCCGCTCCGGACCCGCCTCCGTCGGGAACACCGCCCGTTCGGACCGCCGCTGACGTCGGCTCGGCTCCGCCGTGATCGGCGGAGTCCCGGTGTGCCGGGGCCGTTTGGATCCGGATATCCCGATCAGACGAGGGGAGACGTTCCGGGTCCGCCATCGCCGGGGCGGTGATCGGCCGTACCGGGTGGCGAGAGGCGCAGCCCGCCGAGGGGTCGGGGCTCGCGGAGTGAGGAGGGGCGTATGACGGCATCGGGAGGGCGCCGGCGCGGTGGGGGCGAGGGCGCGGCGTCGGTGGGGCGTGACGTCGTACTGGCGGTGGGGCTGGTGGGGATCTGCCTGGGCGGATCGGCCGTGTTCGTCAGGACGGCAGCGGAGGCGGGCGGCGGAGGCGTACCGGTGATGCCGGTCGTCACGGTGGTCATCCTGGCCGCCGGGGTGGCGCTGGCGCGGTGGAGCGTGGCGCCGGGCCGACGCCGCTCCCGCACGCTCGGGCCGGGCACGCGCGGGCCGGGCGGCCCGACGGCGCCGGGTGCGCCGGGTGCGCCGCCACTCTGCGCTCCGCCGGCAGCCGGGGCGCAGGCGGCCGCACTGCCGGAGCTGAGCTCCGGCGCCCTGGACCACGCGGCGGTGGACGCCGACGGCTTCGAGCACACGGTCGCCGCTCTGTGCGCCCGCGACGGCTGCCCCCAGGTGGAAGTGGTCGGCGGAGCGGGCGACTTGGGCGCGGATGTGATCGCCACGACGGCGGAGGGCCTGCGCGTGGTCATCCAGTGCAAGCACTACGGCGAGGGCAACCGGGTCGGTTCGCAGGACCTCCAGCGCTTCGGCGGGACCTGTTTCGCCGTCCACGAGGCCGATGTGGCGGTCGTCGTGACCACCAGCGCCTTCACCGCTCCGGCCGCCGAGTACGCCACCACGTGCGGCATCGTCTGCGTCGACGGCGACGGTCTGGCCGCGTGGACGGAGTCGCGAACGCCGCCTCCCTGGGAAGCGGTTGCCTCGGCGCGCGCCGAGGCGGGGGCGGAAGGGGTGGCGCCTGCCGACGCTTAGGACGGGGCCACCCCCGCAGTTTCGCGGGGGAGTTCCGGGGCACACGACGTAGCGTCACGATGGACTACACCGGGAGGGCTCGTGTCCGGACTCTTCGCAAAGATCAAGCAGTTCAGCCGCAGTCCGCAGGGGCAGCGGACGATCGCTTCGGTGCGGCGTGCGGCGTCCGACCCGCGCAAGCGGGAACAGGCCCGCGGCATGCTCAGGCGCCTTCGAGGCAGGCGCTGACCTCGGCCAGGGCATTCGTTGGCCGGCGGCCTCGCCGTCGTCGCGAACGCCGCAGGCGGCTTCCGTACGATCCGACGCCTGGTCGGCCCCGCCCCGAACGGCGGGGCCGACCCCGGAGTTCATCGGTCAGGCAGTGCACCGGATCATGATCAGCGGCCGGTTCGCGGCGTAGTCCGCCCAGAACTCCTCGCCGTACTTCTCCACGCCGGCATCCGAGACGTCCAGCGGAACCCATTCGATCCCGGTGAAGCCGGCCGCCGTCAGCGTCTGCTCGTACGTCTCCTTCGACGGCGCGGTGGCCTCGAACGAGACCGGCGGATCCAGCAGGGCCGTGATCCGCGTCCCCCGGCCGATCTCGTTGTCCTTGCCCGTCGCCTCGCACAGGAACCCGTACGGGGCCAGCGACGGGCCGGAGAAGTCGAAGCCGGGGTTCTGCACGAACAGGTAGAACGCTCCGCCGGGAACGAGGCTGCGCCGGATGTTGCGCATCATCCGCCCGATCTCGGCGACATCGGCGGCGTAGTTGAACGCCTGCACGGCCACAGCGACGTCGAAGGGCTGATCGAAGGTCCGCAAGGTGGCCGTGTCCCCGACTTCGTACGCGATGCCGAGGGGCTCGGACTGCTCGCGGGCATCGGCCGCGTCGATCATCGCGGTGGAGATGTCGAACCCGAGAACACGGGACGCACCGCGGCGCTTGAGCTCGCGGCTGTAGAAGCCGGTACCGCAGGCGATGTCGAGTGCGGACTTGCCGGTGACGTCGCCGACCAGGGCGAGGAAGCCCGGTATTTCGGTGTACCGAATGATGGGCAGGGTCTTGAAGCCTTCGAACGCTTCACCGATGCCGTCGTACAACTGACCACTCATCGTGGTGTCCCCCCTCGATTTGTGGCGTCGGCTCTCAGAACGAGCCGCGGCCCTCGGCGGGAAGTCTCCCCCCTCATCCGAGGGACTTCGTACTGGTGGAAGGTACGAACATCCCCGGGGAACCGCCCAGATGAGTCCAAAGGCCCCGTCCTACCAGGCCGATCCCGCCGCCCCGAGGGCTTCGGCTCCCAGGGCACGGACCTCGGCCAGCAGCCGGGCGTTGGCGACGCCCTTGACGAGGTATCCCGCGACTCCGACCGCGGCCATCTCGGCGCGCGGGCCCTGGTCGCCGTAAGCGGAGAACGCCAGGATGCGGACACCGGGGACCGCCCGGAGGATCTGCTCGGCGGTGTACGGGCCGCCGCCGGGGAAGCGCACGTCGAGCACCACCACGTGCGGCAGGTGGGCGGTGGCGAGCCGGATCGCCTCGTCGGCGTCGGCCGCGCCGCCGGCCAGGGTGAGGTCGGGCTGGGCCCGGACGACCTCTGCCAGCGCCGCACGCAGCATGGTGTTGTCGTCACAGATCAGCACCCGCAGAGGCCCCTCGGGCGTGGCGGGCGGTGTCACGACGGCCCTTCGGGGGCAAGCAGGGAGTCGAAGCTCCTGACGGGTGGGCCGGACGGTCCGTTCGGCTCGCCGGACGGCAGGTCGGGCACCCAGAACTCCACCGTCGTGCCGGCGCCGGGCTCGCTACGCATCGTCCACCAGCCGCCGGCGGTCTCGGCCCTCTCCCGCATCTCCATCAGCCCGAAGTGCTCCTGCGGCCTGGGGGCGACCGCCGCGTGGCCGGTGCCGTCGTCGGCCACCCGCACCCGCAGGCCCCGGTACTCGATGGTGACGCTGACCCGTACGGTGCGCGCCCGGGCGTGTTTGCGCACGTTCAGCAGCGCCTCCTGCACGATGCGGAAGATGGTGATCGCGGTCTCGGGGGCCGGTTCCTTCTCCAGATCGTGTTCCAGGGTCGGCTCCAGACCCCAGCTCCCGGCCACCACGTCGTCGAGGTGCTGGGACAGGGCCTCGACCAAGCCGTGCCGGTCGATGCCGGGCGGCTGGAGCCGGAAGGTGAGGCTGCGCAGGCGGCTCACGGCCTCGCGCACCGATGCGTCGAGCAGGGAGAGTTCGCGCGCGTAGGGCTCATCGGCCTGGTCGGCGAGGAGCTGTAGCCGCATGCCGACGGCGACCATGGCCTGGATGGAGTCGTCGTGCACGTCCCAGGCGATGCGGCGGCGTTCCAGCTCCTGTGCCTGTACCAGGTGGGTGAACAGGCGGCGGCGTTCGGTGAGCGCCTGTTCGGCGGCGCGGCGCTCGGTCATGTCCCGCGTGACCTTGCCGAAGCCGCGCAGTTCGCCGGTCTCGTCGAAGAGCGGGGTGATGACCACGTTGGCCCAGAAGCGGGAGCCGTCCTTGCGGATGCGCCAGCCCTCGTCCTCCAGCCGGCCGTCGACGATGGCCGTTTCAAGCTCCATGTGGGGCTTGCGGGCGGCGATGTCCTCGGGCGGGTAGAAGACCGAGAAGTGTTTGCCGATGATGTCCGCGGCGCGGAAACCCTTGATGCGCTCCGCGCCGGCGTTCCAACTGGACACGTGGCCTTCGGGGTCGAGCATGAAGATGCCGTAGTCGAGGACGCTCGTGACCAGCAGGGTGAACGCCGTCTCCGTCGGAGCGAGGACGCCGCCTCGGCCGGCGGGGCTGTCGCCGGTCATGGCAGAAGGCCCTCACGGCGGGCCACGGCGACCGCCTCCAGCTGGGAGCGGGCGCCGAGCTTCTCCAGGACCCGCTGGATGTGGTTCCTGGCCGTGTTGAGGGCCACGCCGAGCCGCCGGCTGATCTCAACTGTGCCCAGGCCGTCGCCGAGCAGGCAGAGGGTCTCGCGCTCGCGCGGGGTGAGGGTGGTGCCCGAGCCGACGGTCCGTCCGGTGAGCCTGTCCAGCGCTCCGCTGAGCAGCCCCTTGCTGAAGGCCACTTCACCCGCCGCCACGAGGCGTACGCCGTCCTGGAGGTCGCCCAAATTGTCGACCTTGAGGATGAGTCCCGAGCCACCGGCCTCGGCGACGTGGGCGGCCACCGCGGGAGTCCCTTCGCCGGTCAGGACCAGCACCCGGGTGCCGGGTGCGGCGGCCTTGAGCGCGGTGATGGCGGCGATGCCGTCACCGTCGGGCAGGCGCCGGTCCAGCACCACGACGGCGGGGCGCAGCCTGGCCGCGTCGGCCAGCGCGTCCTTCACGGACAGGCTGCGGCCGACCACCTCCAGATCGGCGGTGCGGTCCAGGGCGAGACAGATCGCCTCGGCCACCATGTCGTGGTCCTCGACGAGCAGGATGGTGATGCGCTCCCCGGCGGCGCGCGGCACGGTGTCCGGCGGGGTCTGCGGTGTCGAAGGCATCACAGGGTCCTCGGTGGTAGACGCGGCACGGCGCCGGCGAAGAATTCGTCGACGCCGGCGAGGGCGAAGAGTCGGGCCACCTGCGGGCGGGCGCCCTCCACACGCAGCTCGGTGCCGATCCTAGCCGCTGTGGCTTTGGCCTCCACCAGCACGTTGAGCCCCGCGCAGTCGCAGAACCGCAGGCCCCTCAGGTCGAGCACGAGACGGTCGGGCCGCCGCGCGAAGCAGTCGGCGATGGCGGCACGCAACTGCGCGGCGCCGTCCAGATCCAGCGCGCCGACGAGCCGCAGACCGGCCTCGTTGGCGTCGAGTGCCGTGCCGGCCTGGAACACCGGGCCGGTCACGTTGCGTCTTCTCTCATGCGGCAGCCCTCGGCCTGAGTAATGGGCATCAGCCAAGAGTAGTGAATCTGCACTAGAAAGAAAGCCGTTCTCCTGACAGGTCGCCACCGCGTGGCCGGATCGGCGCGAAAGCGCACAACCTCCGGGGACGCGGACCCGTGAAGGTTTCGAACAGGCTGGGTACCCTGCTGTGGGGAAACCGCCGAGGGACAGGGTCCCGACGGCGCTACGGGCTCACAGGCAGCGGTGGAGCACGAGCACCCGAGCAGTGAGGCACTCAGTGGAAGGGACGTGGGGATGGAGCTCCCTTCGGCCATTGCGCACGACGCCCGTGGTGCGCGGGTGTGCGTGGACTTCGACGGCGCGCCCGGCTGCATCGCCGGTGCACGGGAAGCCGCCGTCGCCTTCCTCAGCCACCACGCCCCGCCCGCCCGCCGCACCTTTCACGATGACGTCCTGTTGGTCGTCTCCGAACTGGTGACCAACGCCGTCCGCCACGCTCCCGGGCCCCTCACCCTGGAACTCGGCCTCATTGCCGGCGGGATCGAGATCACCGTCGGGGACACGAGCTCACGCCCCCCGCGCTCCAGGACCCCCGACCGGACCGGCGGACGCGGGTGGACCATCGTCCAGACCCTCGCACACCGGGTACGCGTCGTCCCCGGTCACGACGGCAAGACCGTCCACGCGGAACTGGCCTGGTAGTCCCGGGCGCGGACCGGCGGCAGACGGCCGACGCCGGACCGGATGGACCGCCGGATCAGCACTGACGACCCGGCCTCGCTCCCTGTCTGTTTGAAAGCCGCCGACGTGACCATAAGAGGGCGTGTAAGTCCTTTTCCTATCGCACAGGGAGTGATCAGCTGTGTCGGGTGAGCAGAAGACCGAAGCCAAGGCCGAGCAGGCCAAGGGCAAGCTCAAGGAGGCCGCCGGCCGCCTGACGGGCGACGAGCGGATGACCGCCGAAGGCCGTGCGGAGCAGGCCAAGGGCGACGCCCGCGAGGCCAAGGAGAAGGTCAAGGACGCCTTCAAGCACTGACCCGCGGAAGGGGACGGGGCCGGCGCCGCTCATCGCGGTTCCGGCCCCGTCCCGCGTCTTTCCCCGGGCCGGCCGAACGGTCCGGAGGCCGTCAGCCGGCCGATCGTGCGCGGGCACGGGCGGCCCGCCGCTTGGCGCTCCGTCGTTCCTCCTCGCTCATGCCGCCGCACACACCGAGGTCTTGGCCTGCTTCGAGGGCCCACTGGAGGCAGTCCTCCATGACCGGGCAGCGGCGGCACACCGATTTGGCTTCCTCGACTTGGAGCAGGGCCGGGCCGCTGGATCCCACGGGGAAGAACAGATCGGGATCTTCCCACCGACAGGCAGCCTCGTGGCGCCAGTTCATCGTCATTCCTCCATCCATTTCGCCCGAATCCTTCCCCACCCTCCTGGCCTGTGTCGGCCGGTCTATGCGGCGGCCGGGCGGGCGTTTGCCGGCGCGGCCCCTTTCTGCCTGGGATCCGGGGCCGTCTGTTCAACACGCGCAGCCGGGGTAGGCGGGTCACATGTTCAACCATCGGAGGGTGCGTACAGCCGTCGTCCTGGCGATCAGCTGGGTGGCGATGACAGGTGTGGAGCGCGTGGCCGAGCACGTCCCCTGGCGGTCGGCTCCGCTCAGGGGACTGGTGTGGGCGGGCGTGGTCACCGGCGCTTGGTGGTTCTCCGAGTGGACGCAGCTTCGGCCTTCGCGGGCTCGCCCGGAGGAGGCCGCCACGGGCGATGAGCGGTCGCCGCACTGACCCGGCCCCGCACCGCGGCAGCGCCGCGGGACGGGACCGACCGCCTGATCTGTCGGGAATGAGGGGTTTGAAATGCGACGCCGGGGCATCCCAGAACGAGACTCAGCCTTTGCCAGCCAATGGAGGCAGCAGTGACCACCTACGTCATCACCGTGCCGGGCACGTTCCTGAGGGACGTCGACGACGCAGCCCGCTCCGGGCTGGCGAGGAGCCTGGCTTCACACCACACCGACTTGAGCGAGACCGAGGACGTTGAGCTGCTGACGGTCCACGAGGACGGCACCTTCTCCGTCCGGCTCGAAATCGAGGCCTCGGACAAGGCGACGGCCGAGGACGAGGCCGTCCGTCTGGCAGGGGGTGCGCTCCAGGAGCTGGGGTTCTCGGAGAAGGACGCGCCCCTGGGGCCCCCGGCCGTCACGGGGATCGAGGGTGACGTCTGAGACCGATCCGAGAGGGGGAGCCCTCGCCCTGAGCGCGGGCGGTGACCGCCCGCCGCGCCACCACTGCCGCCGCCGTTGCCGACCGGCACACGCGAAAGACGCTCGGCCGGGAGTCCCGGCCGAGCGTCTCAGTGCGTCTGCTGCCCGCTGGTGGCTTAGTACCAGTGGTTGTTCTGCCAGAAGTTCCAGGCGCCCACGGGGCTGCCGTAGCGCTCGTTCATGTAGTCCAGGCCCCACTTGATCTGGGTGGCCGGGTTGGTCTTCCAGTCCGAGCCGGCCGAGGACATCTTCGAGGCCGGCAGGGCCTGGACCAGGCCGTACGCGCCGGAGGAGGCGTTCGTGGCGGTGTAGTCCCAGCCGCTCTCGTGCGACACGATGTTGTTGAACGCCGCGAACTGCGCCGGGTCCTTGATCATCTGCTGGGCGATCGCCTTGGCGCTCGTCGGGGCGGCCTGCGCGGGAACCGCGGCCAGCATGGAACCGGCGACACCCAGGGCGACGACGGTGCCCGCGAGGGTCTTCTTGGAAGCGGCGATGCGGCGGATGACTGCGTTGGACACGGATTGACCTTCCGAAGGGGGCAGGGGCGGTCGCGGCATGCCGAAGACATGCGTGAGCCACTCACGCGGTGGAGAGGGGTTCGTCGGCGGAAGCGGGAGACCGGGGGTGAACCCGGGGGATCTCCGTCCGCCCTGCGACTCATCCAGTTCTACAGATCCCCCGGGGCGCTGACAACGCCCCCGTTTACTAGTGGCCCTCGCAGAAGCGGTCGGCGGCCCTGAGGAGGTTGGGGATTCTCGCAGGTGGTAGCCGGGTCCAGGGGCGCCGGGCCGTCCGGAAGCTACTAAGCCGGTTCGTATGTGACGCGCGCCCTATGGGGGGCGTCACCTTCCGAACGCCCGAATTTCACCGATTGTCACCATTTCATACCCTTCGGGAAGCGCGGCGGGATGCCGAAAACACCCGAGGATCGAAGGAGCACGGGGGTCCGAGGCCTCCCTTCCGCGGCCGATGACAGGTGGCCGAGGACAGAGGGGTCGACGATCGACGAAAGGGTGCCCCCGGGTCGCACGCGCCGGAGGCACCTTCGCGTTCGCCGCTACGGCGCGGTCACCGGCATGACGTAGCCGAGCAGGCCCTCCTTCACGTAAGGCCCCTCACAGTCGGCCCTGCCGGAGACGAAGTGATCGAAGACGGACGGTACGTAGCACCGGTAGAGGGGCACCGAGCCCGGCACTGGCTTGGTGTACGCGTATCCGACCGCGCCGAGGGGCTGCAGGCCCTCGCACCCCGGGTCGGGGGTCAGCAGCGAGTGGTCCGCCGCCTTGCACTCGTAGAGCCGGACCGTGCCGGGCGCGGGGTCCCGCAGCACCTTCCAGACCCCCTCGTGGGTGAACCCGGCGGGCAGCGGGCGCGAGGAGGCCAGGTGCCCGGCGTGGGGGCGGTAGCCGCGGACCAGCGGTGCGTAGGGGGTGGTGTGGCCGCGGGTGCCCGCCCAGGTGCGCAGGTAGCCCTCGGCGCCCTGCATGAGCTCGTCCACCACGTCCTGCCCGCCGGTGACCCGGATGTCCTCGATCCAGTCCGGTACGAGGCCGTAGTGGGTGCCGCCGCCGTCCGTGTTGACGTCCCAGACGCGCGATCCGGTGACCTGCCGGTCGAGGACCGAGGCGCCGTCGGGGCTGCGGAAGGGGTAGCGGACGGGGTTCCCGGTCGCGGCCCGGGGGCCGGGGAGCCAGGCGAAGCCGTTCATGTCGGTGCCGATCCCGTACCCGGCGCCGTACTTGGCGCGCAGGGCGGCGTGCCTGCGCGCCTCGGCGGTGAACGCGGGCGCCTCGTACATGTGGCCGGTGATGAAGCCGCCCAGGCGGTAGACGCGCTCGGTCCAGTTGTCGTCCATCCAGCCGTGGGTGGACAGGACACCGGAGTAGCGCTCGGCTTCGAGCACGCGCAGCGCCTGGTTCGCCGCCTTGACGCTCATGTGGTCGATTTCCAGCATCATGTTGCGCTTCGTCATGCCCAGCACCGCGTACTCGCCCAGCGCGGTCAGGCCGCGACGGTTGCACTGCGCCGCCTGCAAGCCGGCCCCGTACTGCGGTAGTTCGACCCCGTCGGGCAGGGAGGCCCGAATACGGGCCTGCGCCTGCGCGTCCGCCTGGGACGTACCGGCGTCCTCGGCGGGACCGGTGGCGCTCGCCGCCTCCTGCCCCTCGGCCGCGAAGCCGAAGCCGATCGGGTTGTCGTGCTCGGCGCCGGGGCAGGGCTCCGTGCTCCAGAAGGTGCCCGTCGACAGGAACTGGCCGACGTTGACGGCCATGCCCTGGGTGCCCGAGTCGAACCGGACCCCGCACAGGGCGTTGTCGAACTTGTGGCACAGGAACATGCTGCGCACGCCCAGGCGGTGCAGTTCGTCCAGGCCTCGGTCGATGTCGGCCATGGTGCAGCGGGCGGCGTCCAGCACCTGCTTGCAGCCGAACGGTTCGGAGGTCTCCACCCCGAGGACGACGGCGAGCTTGCCCTCCTGGATCACCTTGCGCGCCTGGTCGGGCTCGGTGACGACCCGGAACCAGCCCTTGCCCGCGCCTCCGTACATGGCGTCGACGTAGTCCTGGAGTTCGTACGTCTTCTGGATCTGGAGCCTGATCGCGGTCATCTCGTCGCAGCCGCGGTCCTTGAAGAAGTAGAGCGAGCAGATGACTCCGTTGGTGACCATGTCGTTCACCAGGATCCGCTGGCCGCCCCGCCAGGCCCGCTCCACCCAGGCGTAGTAGGTCTGCTGGTGCGTGGCGGAGTCGTGGGCCGGCCAGTCGTTGAACGTCGGCCAGCCGTTGGGGTCGTGCCGGCCGTCACCGCCCTTGGTGATCATGTCGAAGAGGGCGAGGACGCCGTTCGGGTAGTGCTCGGGGCAGTCCTTGAGGGCCTCCCCCACCCCCGCGGGAGAGAAGACCTTTCCGCAGACCAGCCGTCCTCCGAAGCCCTCGTCGGACATCAGGTGGACGTGCGCGTCGACGTAACCGCGCACCCGGCCCTGGGCGTCGGTACCGGTGACCGGCTCCCCCGTGACGTTGACCTGCGAGTCCGGGGCCGGGCGTGCCACCGGCTCCCACCACTGCGCGGCCGCCGTCGCGCCGGCGGCCGCGGGGCCCAGCACCATGGCGGCCAGCGCGAGGGCCAGGCCGATCAAGAGGTACCGGCTTCGTCCGAATGCTCTTCGTCGATTCATCCCCATCCCTTTCGCGATGCGTTCATGACAATTCGGAGAGGGTCTTCGGTCGCCGGCCCGTGCGGTGCGCGCCGGACTCAACCCGGTCGGTGCACCGCTCCCGCCTCATGGGCACGGACCAGGGCCAGGTACTCCGCCGCCATGCGGTGGCAGTCGCCCGGCCATCGCGCGGAGACGTAGTTGCCGTCCTTGACGGTGAATCCGCGTCCGGGCCGGGTCGCGGTGTCGCGGACGGGCAGCGGCGGGCCGGCGCGGAAGTGGCTCGGATCGGCGAGCGCCGCTGTGACCTCCTGCTGCACCGTGGTGCGGTACGTGCGGTAATAGCGCCCCAGCCAGAACCGGGTGAGGTTCCATCCGGTCAACTCCAACAGGGACGTCAAGGCCGTCGTCCGCCGGCCGTGGAGGACCGAGCGCCCGGTGGAGGGATCCTCGGCCCGGGCCGCGAGCAGCACGCCGTGGCAGACGGCCCCCACCGGCAGCCCCTGGATGAAGACCCGGGCGAACAGCTGCTGGGCGGTGGCGTCCTCGAGCAGCGTCCGCATGCCCGCGGCGTGGCCGCCGGGTACGAAGAGGCCCGTGATGTCGGCCGGTTCGACATCCGCGTACGAGGAGGGGGCGAGGAAGCGGGGGTCCTCGGTGAGGCGCCGGTAGGCGGCCAGCTCGGCTCGGCGGGTCATCAGCCAGGGCGACAGCCAGGAGAAGCCGAGGTCCGTGAGCCGGGGGTCGGCGTACGCGGCCTTCCCGCCCGGGGTCGCGAACCGTACTTCGAAGCCGGCGTCCCGCAGGGCGGCCCAGGGCACCGCGGCCTCGGTGGGGTCGTAGTCGCCCGCGGGGAGCAGGAAGAGAATCACGGCGTACTCCTCTGAGCGGTGGTGATCGGGACGGCGGCGCGAGCAACGCACTCCCCCGGCGCTCCGGTAGCCCCTGATCCCCTCGGGGTCCGAAGACCGCGGGGTCCGAAGGCCGACCTTAAGAGCGGCCCGCGGTCCCGTCATTCACTCCGGCGGCCAAGCCGTTGACTCTGCGGACCCGCCCCGGCGGAAGGCTCCGCAGACGGTGTTGACGGGGGTGGTGCGCCCGCATTGACTGGCGGCCGTGTCCATCATCGAGCCGCCCTCCGTCACCGCGTGCTACGCCCTCGCCGTCCTGAGCGCCACGGCGGAGGGCACCGGCGGGTCCGGTTCCTGGGCCCTGCCCACGGACCGGCTGGAGTTCGGCGAGATGCGCGCCCTGTGGGACGAGGTGCTCGGCGCCGTGGGCGCCGGCCCGCACACCGGGCTCCTCGTGGGCGACCGCATCAAGCCCGAAGGCCTGCACATCCTGGGGCACCTCGTCCTCACCTGCGCCAGCCTCGCGGACGCCGCGCAGGCGGCCGAGCGCTACCACCCCCTGGTGAGCCAGGCGGGCAGGGTGACCGTGCACCGCCGCGGCGGCGTCGGCCGGGTCTGCTACCGGCCGACCGTCGACCCCGCGGCCATGCACCCCCAGCAGGTGGAGGCGATCGTCAGCAGCATGGTGCGGGCGGGCCGCTGGATCGCCGGCGACGGCTGGGCGCCCCTGGCCGTGTCGTTCACCCACACCCGCAGGGGTCCGGCGGAGCCCTACGCCCACGTCCTCGGCTGCCCCGTGTCCTTCGGCGCCCCGGAGACCGCGATCACGGTCGCCGACGAGGACCTCGACCGGCGCCGCCCCCTCTACGACCCGGTGCTCCACGCCCTGCACCGGGCCTACGCCGACCGGCTCCTGCACCAGCTGTCCGCGGCCGTGACCGTCGCCGAGCGCGTGCGGCAGTGGCTGGAGCACGCCGCGCTCGAGGACGCGGGCCCCGAGGGCCCCGCCAAGGAGCTCAGCCTCAGTGTCCGGACCCTGCGCAGGGCCCTGCACGCGGAGGGCACGTCGTGGCGCGCGCTCCTCGACACCGCGCGCCACGGCCGGGCCAGGCGGCTGCTGGAGACCACGGCCCTGCCGCTGGACCGGATCGCCCCCGTCGTCGGCCTGAGCGGCGCGACGGCCCTGGTCCGCGCCTTCACCCGGTGGGAGGGCATGCCCCCCGGGGCGTACCGCAGCCGGCACCGGCCCGCACCTGCGGAACGCGGCGGGGCCGCCGGCGGGTGAGGATCCTCACCGGCGGGCGAGGCCCGTGCGGCCCCCATCGGCATGGCCTCCAGGAACTCCTTTGCCCTGATGGCGCTGACCTCCTGGTCTATCCTCGCTCGGTGAATACGTACGTGAATCGCCTCGGCAGCGACGCACCGCAGACCGGCGCGCTGTCGGCGGACGCGAGCGTGGCGGTATGGGCTCTGGATACGACCTCTCGCGTGGTGGGCGGGCATGCGGTCGCCGAGGGTCTGCAGCTACTGGACGCCACCGAGCGGGAGCGGGCCGAGCGGCTGCTGCGGGAGGGCGACCGGCGCCGCTACCTGTCCTCCCACCTCGGGCTCCGGGCGCTGCTCGGCGGCTACCTCGGGCTGGCACCGGCCGAGGTGGTGATGGTCCGCGAGAAGTGCCCGTGCTGTGGCGGCCCGCACGGCAGGCCCGCCGTGGCCGACGCCGCACTGCACTTCTCCCTCTCGCACAGCGGCGACGTGGCCTACTTCGCCTTCGCCCAAGTGCCGGTCGGGGTCGACGTGGAGGAGATTCCCAGCGCGGCCGCGGTGGCCGACGTACTGACCACCCTGCACCCGGCGGAGATCGCAGAGCTGACCGCGCTCCCGGAGCCGGAGCGGCGGACGGCGACCGGCCGGGTGTGGTCCCGCAAGGAGGCCTACTTCAAGGGCACCGGTACGGGCCTGGCGCTCGGCCTGGCGGAGCCGTACGTGGGCTCCGCGAGCACCCCGGCGGTGGTCCCCGGCTGGATGCTGGCCGACCTGCCGGCCCCGCCCGGTTACACGGCGGCCCTCGCCCTCCACGCCCCGGAGCGGGCGTCGGCCTCCGCTTCCACGTAACGGCCCCGCACGTTCGGCCCGGTTCCGCACTGGGTCGCGCGAGCAGTGACCCGGGTCCGACCTTGCTGCGTGCGGTGCCGTTCGTACGACGTCAGAGGTGGCGGACCTCGGGCAGCGCCTCGTCCGCGATGCGGTGGAGGATGTCGGGGTCAGCCGTGTAGATGCCGTGCTCCCGAGGGGCATGCAGGACGAGGTGGGTGATGCCCGCCTTCGCGTACCGTTCCGCCTGGGCCAGGTAGGCGCCGGGCGAGGAGAGGAAGTCACCCGCGGACGGCGTGACCACGAAGACGCGGTCCATCTCGGCGAACTCGCGCCCGTGCCGGGAGCAGGCCTGCCGTAGTGCGGCGACCTGGGCGGTGACCGCTTCGAGGCACTCTTCGGGCGTGAAGCCCTTGGCCCAGTTCTTGGGTCCGGTCGTCACCCAGGCCTGGCCGTGCCGGGCGGCGAGATCGAGCCCCCGCGGACCGGCCGCGGCGATGGCGAGCGGGAGCCGGGGCTGCTGGACGCAGCCGGGGATCATCCTGGCCTCGTAGGCGGAGAAGTGCTCGCCCGTGAAGGTCGTCACGTCGGAGCGGAGCAGCCGGTCCGTCAGCTCCACGAACTCCGCGAAACGTGCGGCGCGTTCACTGGGCGTCAGGTCCTCCTGGGTGAGCACGTGCGAGTCGCCCGCCCCCACCGACCCCGCTCCGATGCCCAGGACGAACCGGCCGCCGGAGATGTCGTCGAGCGCGATGGCGTCCTTGGCCGCTGTCACCGGATGCCGGAAGTTGGGGGAGGTCACCATCGTGCCCAGGGTCATCCGACGGGTCACGACCGCCGCGGCGGCGAGCACCGGGAAGGTGGAGAACCAGGCCTCGTCCTGCAGACTCCGCCAGGACAGGTGGTCGTACGTCCAGGCAGAGTCGTAACCCAACTCGTCGACGGTCTGCCACAGTCGCGCGGACCGGGCCCAGCGCTTCTCCGGAAGGATCATTACGCCCGTACGCATGGCCGGCTCCGCCCTCAGCCTTCGGCGTCGATGACGACGGCGTCGGCCTCGACCTCCACCAGCAACGAGGGGTGGGCGAGGGCCGACACCTCCACGATGGTGCTGGCCGGCAGGACGTCTCCGAAGAACTGGAGGTGGACGGCGCCGATGGCCTCCAGGGCGCTGATGTCCGTGACGTAGAAGCGGGTGCGCACCACGTCCTTCAGCCCCGCGTCGGCGTCCTCGAGCGCACCTTGGATCCGGCGCAGGCACTCGGCCGTCTGCGCCACGATGTCCGACCCGCCGACCGGACCGTCGGGGGCGGAAGCGGTGCAGCCCGCCACGGTCACCCAGGGGCCCGTACGGACCGCGCGAGAATAGCCGAATATCTTCTCGAAATGAGTTCCGGCGGCAATGAGAGTGCGCTGCGACAAGGTATTCCTCCTCTTAGGGAAAACATGGGCAGAGTAGCCGGTTGCGGGCTCCGGATCGGAGAACTGTCCCGCCGGCGAGACAAGTCGGCCGACAACACACATTCGAACTTCCGGCCGATAGGTTGAGATGCGATCCCAGGTCACATGTTTGCACCCACAAAATGTCGGAGTTCTTCTACCACACCAGAAAGCACTCATGAACGTCTCTGATGCAAGAGATCTCTCGACCGCGCCGCCGAGGTCGGACAATTGGGAATACGGTGGCCATCTCTACGGACTGGAACCGCTCGCTCTCCCCGCGAAGTGGTCCCAGTGGACCCCTGCCGAGAGCTCGCTCCGGGGCGACGCCGCGGAGATCTCGCTGGGGGATCCCTCCGCGTGGGAGTGCGACGCCGAGACGGCGTCGGAGCTGCGGCCGGCCGACGACGGGGAGACGGAGCGGTTGTTCTGGTTCCGGTGGATCACCGGACATCAGACGACCTTCACCGTGTGGCAGCTGCTGGCCGAGACCCTGCACCAGGGCCGGCTCGCGGACACCGGCCCCGCTGCCGACGAACTGGCCCGCAGGGCCCGCTGCCTGGTCCGCGTCTACTCCCTGATGCTGCTGTACGCCAGCTCCCCGCCACAGGAGATGTACGAGCGGGTCATCAGGGACCCCATGGCACGCCAGCACCCCAACCTGAGCGGCGCCTGGGCCCGCGACTACGGAGACATACGGCCGCTCATCCGGGGCCGGATCGGCTTCGGCAGTAAGCTCGAAGCGGCAGAACTCGCCCTGGAATGCCAGCTGAACGAGCAGATCCACGAGGGCATAGCGGCGCGGGTCGTGCCCTCCGGGGTGTCCCTGCTGCTCTCCCCCAAAGCCCGCCGGCAGACCCGGCAGCTGAACCGGGAGACGCTGCTGTGGCTCTACGACGGCATCTTCCTGACCAGCAGGGCGCCCGTGTCGCGCGACACGGTGGTCCGCCAGCTCATCCGCCGGATCCACGCGATCCTCCTCGACATCCGCGCCAACGGGCTCTATCCGCTCAACGGCCCCGATTCCGCGCCCGAGCCCCCTGAGCTGATGACCGACAGCGTCCTGGCGTTGAAGGACTCTTTCGCCGGAGTTCTGCGCGAACTCGTCGATCTCTCACGACTGTCGGCGGCGGACATCGGCCAGCCCGTCACCGCCTCCTGAACCTCGACATTCGAAGAAACAGGTGTATCCATGGCTACAGCCCAAGAAGAAGAGAAGTCGGCGGCAGAGGCGCAGTACTGCGCCGACACCTTCAACGGTGCCATCGCCTCGGCCGCACTGAGCGCGGCGTGGGAGATCGGCCTGCTCGACGAGCTGGCCGTCAAGCGCCAGGTCGACATAGCGGAATTCGCCCGGGACCGCGAGGCCCACCCGGAGACCGTACGGGCCTTGCTGGTGGCTCTCTCGGCCCGGCGCATCGTGTCGCTCGACCCACTCAGGACGACAGCGTTCACCGACATGGGTTTCGAGCCGGCCTTCAGCACCAAGGGCTTTTTCTACTGGCTCACCCGCGGCTGCGGCGAACTGCTGACGACCCTCCCCACCAAGGTCGCGAACGAGGACAGGCAGGGCGACTACGCACGCCGGGACGCCCGCGCGATCAGCGTCGCCTGCCGCAACATCGCCCGCACCTTCTTCGACCCGCCGTTCCGGGACCTGGTCCGGGACCTCGACATCGGCACGGTCGCCGACCTCGGCTGCGGCAGCGGCGACCGGATCGTCATGCTGGCCGACATGCGGCCGGAGATCAGCGCGATCGGCATCGACGTGGCCGAGGGAGCGATCGCCGTCTCCCGGGACGCGGTCGCCGAGGCCGGGCTCGGGAACCGCATCACGCTGGTGCAGGACGACGTGCTGAGCTTGACCCCGCGCCCCGAGTACCAGGACGTGGACCTGGTCACCTGCTTCCTGATGGGACACGACTTCTGGCCCCGGGAGAACGCCGTGCGCACCCTGCGTTCCCTGCGCGAGACCTTCCCCAACATCAAGAACCTCGTCCTGGGCGACACCTGCCGTTCCACGGACGTGAACGGCCCCGAGCACCCCATGTTCACGCTCGGCTTCGAGACGGTGCACTCGGTCATGGGCCAGTACCTGCCCACCCTCGACGAGTGGAGCTCGACGATCGAGGAGGGCGGCTGGCGCATCGCCGACCGCCGCATGATCGACCTGCCCGCCTTCAGCTTCATCTACCGCCTCACACCGGCCTGAACACCAGGAGGACACCATGACCACCGAAGCAGCCTCGCAGGCCGGCCGGCAGCGCCCGCTCGTCGAGCAGAACCTGCCCGTCCTTCAGACGATCCCCGGCCACTACGGCCAGACCCCCTTCTTCCTCACCCAGGACATGCTCGGCGGGCAGCCCATCGAGATCGCCGGCGGCGAGATCAGCGACAAGGTCGGCAAGCCCGTCGCGGCCCCCCACACGCACGAGGTCCCGGAGATCTACGTCCTGATGTCTCCGGAGCCCGGCGGTGCGGTCATCGAGGTCGTCGCCGACGGCGAGACGCACGAACTGGTCTCCCCGGCCGTCATGCTGATCCCCACCGGAGTGGTGCACCACTTCGTCACCAAGAAGGCACAGCCGGGCAGTTACTGCCTGGGTGTGCTGCTCACCGGCGACAAGTCCGTTGCCGTCGGCTGATGACGCTCAAGACGAAGGGGCCTTCGGCGCAGACCGCGCCGAAGGCCCCTTCGTCCTGCCGGAGCGGCCGGGCGGCCGCTCCGGCAGGACGTGGTCAGGCGATCCGGGTCGTCCAGCCGAACGGGTCGGTACTGCGCCCGTACTGGATGTCCGTGAGCGCGGTGCGCAGCCGTTCCGTCACCGGGCCGGGCCGACCGTCACCGATGCGCAGGTCTCCCATGGCGCCGCGCACCGCGCCGATCGGCGCCACCACGGCCGCGGTTCCGCAGGAGAACACCTCCCGCAGCCGGCCCGAGGCGATGTCCGCCCGCCACTCCTCGACGGAGTAGGGCCGCTGTTCCACCGCCAGGCCCTCGGCCCGTGCCAGCGCGATGACCGAATCGCGCGTGATGCCGGGCAGGATCGAATCGCTGAGGGGCGGCGTGAGGAGGGAGCCGTCGTCGAACACGAAGAAGATGTTCATCCCGCCCAGCTCCTCCACATAACGCCGCTGGGCGGCATCGAGATAGACGACCTGGTCGCAGCCGGACTCCATCGCCCGGGCCTGGGGCAGCATCGACGCGGCGTAGTTGCCCCCGCACTTGGCCGCGCCCGTGCCGCCCGGCGCCGCCCGGGCGTGATCGTCCGAGACCCAGACGGTCAATGCCGCGCTCCCCGCGAACGCCGCGCCCACCGGGCAGGCGATCACCCCGAAGAGATATTCCCGGGCCGGGCGCATTCCGAGATACTCCTCGGTGGCTATCTGGAAGGGGCGCAGGTAGAGGCTGGTCCCCGGAGCCTCCGGCAGCCAGTCCAGATCCGTCCTGACGAGTCCCCGCGCGGCGCCCAGGAACACGTCCTCGGGAACGGCAGGCATGGCCATCCGGCGCGCCGACCGCCGCAGTCGCCGCGCGTTGTCCGCGGGCCGGAAGAACTGCGCGCCGCCGTCCGGCGTGCGATAGGCCTTGAGCCCCTCGAAAATCTCCTGGCCGTAGTGGAGCGCGGCGGTCGCCGGTGACAGTGGAATGGGGCCGAAGGGTTCGATCCGGGCGTCGTGCCACCCCTTTTCTTCTACATAACGGACGGTTGCCATGTGCTCGGTGAAAACCGTCCCGAATGTCGGATTCTGCAGTCGTGCCGTCCGCTCCTCCGACGCCAGCGGGTTCTTCGTCAGATGCCGCTCGAAGGTGAATTCACTTGCGCTTTCCATGAGTCATACCTCTGTAGATCGGCCAGAATCAGACGAGCACAGGATAGCTTCGTGTCCCGCTGGCGAGACGACGAAAAGGACGGTGGGCGGCAGCCATGGGAAACCCTTTTGACGACGAGAGCGCAACATTTCTCGTATTGACCAACGACGAGTTGCAGTGCTCCCTCTGGCCTTCGTTCGCCGATGTTCCACAGGGCTGGCGCATCGCTTTCCCAGAGGACAGTCGGCAGAACTGCCTCGCGTACATAGAGGAGAACTGGACGGACATGCGTCCCAAGAGCCTGGTCGACCAGATGGAGAACCTGGGCGGTGTGCCGCGGTGAACGCAGGACGCCCGGAACTCAGCGGCACCTTCGGCGCCGTCTCCTCCACACACTGGCTGCCGACCGCGACCGCCATGTCGATTCTGGAACGCGGCGGCAACGCCTTCGACGCCGCCGCCGCGGCGGGCTTCGTCCTCCAGGTCGTGGAGCCGCACTTCAACGGACTCGGCGGCGACGTACCGGTGCTGTCGTACGCGGCCGCCACGGACTCGGTCCAGGTCGTGTGCGGCCAGGGCCCGATGCCCGCCACGGCCACCATCGAACACTTCCGTGCACTGGGGCTGAGCCACATACCCGGCTCGGGTCTGCTGCCCGCCGTGGTGCCCGGAGCCTTCGGCGCCTGGATGCGGACGTTGGCCGAACACGGCACGCTGCCGCTCGCCGACATCCTGGAGCACGCCATCGGGTACGCCGAGAACGGCGTTCCGCTGCTGCCCGGCGCGGCGGACGCCATCGAGGTGCTCGCCCCGCTCTTCGCCGAGGAGTGGAGCGAGTCGGGTCGGGTCTACCTGCCCGGTGGACGCCCGCCGAAGGCCGGCTCACTGTTCCGCAACCAGTCGCTCGCCGACACCTACAAGCGCCTGCTGAAGGAGGCCTCCGCCGCCGGCGGTGGACGCGAGGCCCAGATCGAGGCAGCCGAACGCGCCTTCTACCAGGGCTTCGTCGCCGAGGCGATCGACTCGTTCGTCACCAGCAGCGAGGTCCTCGACTCCACGGGGCGCCGCCACCGCGGCCTGCTCACCGGCCAGGACCTGGCCGACTGGCACGCCACGGTCGAGCCTTCGGTGAGCCTCCCCTACGGCCCCTACACCGTGCACAAGCCCGGCGCCTGGTCCCAGAGTCCCGTCTTCCTCCAGCAGCTGGCGCTGCTCGACGGCTTCGACCTCGGCGCCATGGGGTTGGACAGCGCCGACTACATCCACACCGTCGCCGAATGCGCCAAGCTCGCCTTCGCGGACCGCGAGGCCTGGTACGGCGATCCCGATCACAGCGACGTCCCGCTCGACGTCCTGCTGAGCCCCGCTTACACGGCGGAGCGGCGGGCGCTGGTGGAGGCCGGAGCCTCGGGAGTGCTGCGGCCGGGCTCACCGAGCGGACGCACGCCCTTCATCCCCGAGCAGACCATGGAGACCTTGCCGCCGGGCGGCGACTGGCGCGACCAGATCAAGAACGGCTTGCCCACCGTCGTCAAGGCCACGGCCGCCCGTAACGACACCTGCACCATCTCCGTGGCCGACCGCTTCGGCAACATGGTGGTCGCGGTCCCCAGTGGTGGCTGGCTCAAGAGCTCCCCGGTGGTGCCCGGTCTCGGCTTCTCGCTCGGCACCCGCGGACAGACGATGACCCTCACCGAGGGCCACCCCAACTCCGTCGGCCCCCGCCGCCGTCCCCGCACCACCCTCAGCCCCACGCTGGCGCTGCGGGACGGCAAGCCGGCGCTCGCGTTCGGTACGCCTGGCGGCGACCGCCAGGACCAGTGGACCCTCGGCTTCTTCCTCGCCGTCGCCGACTTCGGCGTCGACCTCCAGGCAGCGACCGAGACCCTGGCCTTCCACACCGACCACTTCTCCGCCTCGTTCACCCCGCACGAGTCCCGGCCCAAGGTGCTCACCGTGGAGCGCACCTGCGATCCCGAGGTGGTGGAGGAGCTGCGCGCCCGCGGACACGAGGTGGAGCTCGCGCCCGCGTTCTCACTGGGCAAGGTCTGCGCCGTCGCGACGGACCGGGAAGAGGGACTGCTGCGAGCAGCGGCGAGCCCGCGCGGCCGGCAGACGTACGCCGCATGCCGATGAACCCACGACCGAAGGAGGCCGCTGTGCTCGACACCGAGTCCCAGCCCGACCCGGCACAACTGACGCTCCATCACTTGGCAGTGCAGACCGCCGATCTCGACGCCAGCATCTCCTGGTACCGGGAGTTCCTGGGTGCCGAGGTGACCTGGACCCTGGACACCTTCTCCGACCTGAGCATGGAACGGCTACCGGGACTCTCGGGCCTGGCGGAGATCATGGTGGGCGGGATGCGGTTCCATCTGTTCTCCCGCGGCCCGGAGCACGCCGACCCGCCACCGGCGGACACCAACCAGTTCCAGCACGCCTGCATCGAGGTGCGGACCCCGGAGCAGCTGCGACTGTGGCGCGAGCGGTGGGTCGATGTGTACGAGACCGGCGGATACGCCTTCGTCCGGGACGTGCCGCCCACCGAGATCGTCGTCGACGGCGACGGTGTCGAAAGCTTCTACGCATTCGACATCAACGGCATCGAGTTCGAGTTCACCTACCTCCCGGGCGAGCGGGCGGCCTGACCCCGGGCCCGCCCGGAGTCAGGCTCCACGGCCGGTCTCCGGGCGGCCGACCCGGGGCGCGGCCGAGCCCTTTCAGTCACCACCCTCGACGGCACCGGCGTCGTCGAGCAGGAACCCCGAGGTGGCCAGCAAGTATCCGAGCTGCGCACGGCTTCCGCTGCCGAGGTGTTCCGACACCTTGCGTACGTGCTCCGCGACACTGCGTCGGCTCATCCCCAGCTGCCGCGCGATGGATTCGTCGGTCTCCCCGGACACGACGGCCTGCAGGATCGTACGCTGGATGTCCGATACGACGACGCTCGGTCGCAGCGCCGAGTCGGGGTCCGCGACCGGGATGCTGCGCTTCCAGTCGCGGTCGAAGGACCGGGCGAGGAAGCGGACCACGGCCGGATGCCGTACTTCGAGCGCCGCGGTGCCGCGGTCGTCGGACACCGGCATGAAGGCGACCTTGCGGTCGCAGATGATCAGCCGCTCGAACACCTCGGTCAGCGTGCGCACTTCCGCGTCCGCCCGGGTGATCTGCCGGATGTAGGCGAGTGTGGGCCCGTGGTGACGCACCGTGTGCTGGTACAAGGTGCGCTGCCGGGTCCCGCGGGCGAGCAGTCGCATGTCCCGCTCGAGCGCGCGGGCGAGATCGTCCGCCTTGCGGCCGCCACCCGGCTGAGCGGTCAGCAACTCCTCCTGGCAGGCGTCCACCGCCGCCGCCAACGCTCCGTTGATGGCGGTTTCGCCGCGAAGAAGTGTGAACGACTGCTGCTCACCCCTTCTGGTGTCCGCGTAGACCTCCTCGAACAGCGAGAAGGCCGCCATGAGAGATCTCTCCTTGTATCTCTTGGCGGCCAGTTCCTCTTGGAGGGGCTGCAGCACCGTGAAGGCCGCCGCGTGCGGGGGTACCGGAACCAGGGCTTCCGAGTCGTGGGTACGGGGCTGCACGAGGCCGAGCGCCAGCAAGCACGCCGGCACCGGTCCGGCCGCGAACTCATCCTTCTGCAGCGCCGATTGGTAGTGGCGCAGTGCAACCGGACATACCGTCGAACCAGGGCGGGTGTCGCACATGTCCGACTCTGAGCATACTTGATCATCGTTCACAAAGTTGCACGTTACCTTCGTGCAGTCGCTCCTCCCTCGTGCTTTTGCCGGGCGGCGGCCAGGATGGAGACCGCTGGAAGACGCACCGCGAAGGAAGCACTTATGTTGAAACTTTTCGTGAAGACACTTCTCGCTACTACGGCGGCAGTTCTGGCAATTCTGCTGCCCATGTCACTGCCGTCGTACGCGGAGTCGCCGGCCGACCCCATCACGCAACCCTCGGAATTCATCTCCCTCGACTCGGCCTGGGGGCCGTGACCTCCGTGCCCGTGAAACAGACCGAGCACGCGACGATCCGAAGGAGTTGACCTGGTGGCCACCGATCTCCTCAAAGGGCGCTCCAAGGAAGCGCATCGCCGGAGCGAACGGGTTCCGGCGGAGATTCCTGCCGCGCTGCTCCCCGGTGACGCGTCCATCGCCATGGAGAGAACCCGGCTGCGCCTTCCGGAGAACCTCCCGCTGGACGAGTGGTGTCGAATCGGAGACCGCATCCTCTCCATCTCCGATTCCTCCGCCTGGTGGATCGGCGATTGGCTCGCCTTCGGTCAGCAGCAGTACCGCGACCGGTACCAGCGGGCCATGCGGGAGACCATGCTCGACTACCAGACCCTTCGGAACTACGTATGGGTCGCCAAGAAGTTCGCGCCCTCCCGGCGACGCGAGAAACTGACCTTCCAACACCACATGGAAGTCGCCGGCCTGCCGGAGGAGCAGCAGAACCACTGGCTGGACTTCGCCGAGCGCTTCAAGTGGTCGCGCAACGAGCTGCGCAGGCAGATCAAGGCGAGCACCGCACCCGATGAGATCACGCCCCGGACCGGTGAGGTCGAGCTGAGTCTCAGGCTGGCGGAGAACCGGGTCCGGCGCTGGGAGGAGGCCGCGCAGCAGAGCAACAAGAGTCTGACCGACTGGATCTCAGCGGTGCTCGACAGCGCCGCCTGACGACGGAGAGGTTTCCCATGGAAATTCGGAGTGGCTACTCACAGTCCGTGCGGGCCGAGGTGGCCGAGCTGCACGACGCGGAACTGATCGGCACCTGGCAGCAGTTCCAGGCGTCCACCATGCCGGGCCTCATCAGCGCCATGCATCTGTGCCACGCCATCCACGCCCTGTCCGACACGGGCCTGCTCGAGCGGCTGCGCGACGGCCGCAACAGCGCCGACGAGGGCTTGCTGGAGGGCATGAACCAGCGCATCGCCGCGAACGTGCTGCGCTACCTGGTGGTGCGCGGGCTGCTGGAGGAGTGGCAGGGCACCTACACCCTCACCTACCAGGGCGAGCTGCTGACCTCGGAGATATCGCTCGCCCGGCTCGGCTTCTACGTGGAGGCATACGGGCCGGTCACCCAGCGGATGAGCGACCTGATCACCGGCAAGGCGGTGTACGGCACCGATGTGCAGCGCAGCAACGGCCCTCTGAGCCGGCACTGCGGCACCGTGTTCGCGAAGTACTACACGCCGATCGTCCGGGAGGCGATGGCCGGCCGGGGAGCCAAGCGCATCCTGGACCTGGGCTGCGGAGCGGGCCAGCTGCTGATCGACGTCTGCCTCAGCGATCCCGAGGTCACCGGAGTCGGCCTGGACATCGCACCCGCGGCCGTCGAGGTCGCCCGGGAACAGGCCCGACGGCACGGCCTGGAGGACCGGCTGGAGTTCGTGGTCGGCGACGCCTTCGACCCGACGACCTGGCCGGAGGTGTGCAACGGGGTCGAGGTCATCAGCGGCATCGGCGTCCTGCACGAGCACTTCCGCGACGGCGACCAGGCCGTCGTGGACATCCTCGACGCCTACGCCGAGGTCCTCACCGGGGAGAAGATGCTGCTCATCGGCGAGCCGGAGCCGTACTACGACGACCGTGAGAACGATTCCGACTTCTTCCTGATGCACGTGCTGACCGACCAGGGTTTCCCCGTCGACAGGTCGGACTGGGCAGACGTCATCGAGCGGTCCAAGCTCACTTGCCGACGCGTACTGACCCGCGCCACCGCCGGCCCCCGCATGTGCTTCTACGACCTCGCCCCGCGAGGCTAGCCATGACGCGGTACCAGGAGCAGCGCCCATGCGCTCCGCGCTCATAGTGGGAACCGGCGCGATCGGCACGTCGATCGCGCTGGCCCTGCGCGCACGCGGCGTCGTCACCCATCTGCGGGACACCGACGCCGGCGCGGCGCGAACCGCCGAGGGCGTCGGCGCGGGCACCACCGCCGCACCGGACGGCACCGTTGATGTCGCCGTCCTCGCGGTGCCCCCCGCCGCGGTGGCCACCACGCTGGTGGCCCTCCAGCAGGAGGGTGCCGCCCGGTGCTACACCGATGTCGCCGGCGTGAAGGCGCTGCCGGAACGCGAGATCGAGGCCCTCGGCTGCGACCCGACGTCCGTCGTGGGCGGGCACCCGCTGGTGGGCAACGGACGCCCCGGGCCGCTTGCCGCCAGGGCCGACCTCTTCGAGGGGTACCCCTGGGCACTGGTGCCCACCGAGGCCACGGCCAACCGGGCGCTCAACATCGCGCTCACGCTCGTGTCCCTGTGCGGTGCCACCCCGGTCTTCCTGGACGCGGAGGGGCACGATCTGGCCATGGCACGTGTGTCCCACGCCCCGCACCTGATCTCCACCCTGCTGGCCGGCCGGCTGCGGGACACCGAGGCCTCCGCTCTGAGGCTGGCCGGCAAGGAGCTCCTCGACGTCACGCGGGGCGCGGGCGCCAGCCCCGCGCTCTGGGCGGATCTGCTGTCCGCGAACGCCGCCGCGGTCGCCGACGTGCTGGAGGCGTTCGCCGAGGACACCCTCGGCGCCGCCGCCGTGCTCCGCGCACCCGGCGCCCCGGGTGCGGCGCCGCTGCTGGACCTCCTGCGCAAGGGAACCCAGGGGCAGGTCGCCCTGCCCGGGAAGTACGGCGTGCCGCCCGCGTCCCTCGCCACCGTGCACGTCGTCGTGGGGGACGACCTCAAGCAGTACGCCCGGTTCTTCGGGGACATGGCCGCGGGCGGTGTGGCCGTCGACGACATCGCCATCGACCGTTCGGCCCACCAGGGCACGGCACGGATGTCCCTCACCGTCTCCGCCGCCAACAAACCCGTGCTCGTCTCGCGACTGCGACGGCTTAACTGGCATGTCCAGGGCGGGTAACGGCAGCTGCGCGTCCGCGTCACGACCCGTCGAGCCCCCGGAGACCTCCGCGCCGCTCACTCAAGAAGACCCGTCCCGCCTTGCTGTGTCCTGCCCCGCCTGGCCGCCGCCGGCCGGCGCAGTGCCCCCGGCGAGGGCGGTGCACAGTGCGCTCGTGATCCAGTGCGCGTGATCGAGCGCCGCCACGGCATGCGCGATCGCGTCGACGCCGCACGCCACCCCCTGTTGCGGTGACCGGACGGCGGCCAGCCGAGCGGCGGCCGCGCCGATCACGACGTCGCCGCCGGCCGCTGCTCGTGCCGACCCCCGCCCCCGCAGAGTCAGCCCGAGCTGCTGGTGGGCGAAGAACGCCAGTATCCGCGCCCCGCGCACCTGGTCTTCCGATGCCCGCACGACCGCCTGGACACGTCGCGCCGTTCGGCTCTCCGCCTCGCACACCAGCAGATCGCCCTGCCGGATCACCTCGTCGCGCAACGCGCACAGCTGCCGTTGCGCGGCCCACAGCACGTAGGGCTCTCGCAACCGCAACTCGGCGGACACGCCCCGCGGATCCAGGGCCGGGCCCCACACCACCAGTGGACGGAGCCGCGCGGCGCAGCCCATCGTCGTGTCGATCAAGGAGCGCAGCCGTAGCTGGTGATGGAGGGCGCAGGCCAGTTCCGCCTCCTCACCCCGGACGAAGTCCTGTACGAAACCGCTGTCCCAGGGCACCGGATCGACCCGGAGTTCGCGCAGCACCTGATCGGCGGGCGACTGCTTCCAGCCGCCCGGGATCCGCTGCCACGCGAAGCCGTTGCCGGCGCAGCTCCGTGCGGCGTGGCCGAGGGGCATCGTGCCCTGGCCCG
Source organism: Streptomyces sp. NPDC060049 (assembly GCF_042736715.1). NCBI lineage: Bacteria > Bacillati > Actinomycetota > Actinomycetes > Kitasatosporales > Streptomycetaceae > Streptomyces > Streptomyces sp. NPDC060049. The sequence goes on along the minus strand of NZ_JBHWVV010000019.1, from coordinate 1,491 downwards.
GAGGCCACGGCACGACCGGTGTGTAGCCCCGGTTCCATTGCCGGGCGAAGGTGCGCCAGACGTCGGCCGAGGGCCCCTTCAGGTCGCTCGCCAAGGTCTGGAGCCGCGACCACACCATGGTCCGGACGACCTCGGGCGGCAGGACGTACCCGGTCGCGGCCGGTCCGGGCGGGGCGACCGGCTGAGCCTCCGGTGCGCCCGAGCAGGTGGCGGGCCGGACTCCGGGGCGGTCGGTGGGGATGATCCTCCTGCCCCATCCGGACTGCCCCAGAAACGCGGCCACAGGGCAGGGCGGGTCCCAGCCCGACGGCCGCGCGTCAGTCGCCACGGTTGCGGTCCGCGGCGTACGCCTCCGCCATCGCCACCGCGATCCGCCGCGGCCCGGTGAACGGCTCGCGGCTGTGCGCCGTCAGCATGTTGTCGATGACCAGCACGTCGCCCCGCTGGTAGTCGAACCGGTAGCTCGCCCTGCGGTAGCAGTCCCGCAGATGGTCCAGGACGTCGTCCGGGATCGGCGCGCCGTCGCCGTAGAAGGTGTTGGTCGGCATCTCATCGTCCCGGAACAGCTCCCGGAGCGTGCTGCACACCTCCGGCTCCAGGCTCGTCACATGGAAGAACGTGGCGTGATTGAACCAAACGTGTTCCTTGGTGGAGGGGTGGGTGTGCACCGCGGAACGGGTGGCCGTGGTCCGCAGCGTTCCGTCGTCCAGCCAGAGGGTCCCGATGCCGTTCGCGGCGCAGTAGCGGTCCGCCTCGCCCCGGTCGTCCGTGCCGAAGACATCGCGCCAGGACAGGCCGAGCCCGTCGCGGAAGTTTCGGACCACCTGCCAGCCGCGGTCTGCGAACTCTTCGCGGACCGCGGGCTCGATGAGCTCGTAGACCGTGCGGATGTCGGCGAGGGCCGTCGCGCCCAGGGTGTGCGGAGGCTCCACGCAGTGGAAGTAGAGCGCCATCGGCCAGCTGAGCTGGTACGAGTTCTCGTTGTGGAAGAAGATCTCCTCGTTGGCCGGATAGTCGGTGGACGTGTAGATGTGGCCCTCGATGGGGCTGCGGGGCGAGGACCGCTCCGCGTAGGCGAGCGGGGTCCCGGACAGCGCGCGGACGGTGTCGTCGAACGCGCTGAGCTCGTGGACGCCGAAGTCTCGGAAGAGAACGGAACCATCGGCCAACAGGTCGTCCCGCAACTGCCCGCGGTGTTGGGCCACGTAGGCGGACAGGCTGCTGCCCCCGCCCTCGATCGTCCGTATGGTGCGCGTGTCTGGCATGGGCTTCCTCTGGGGATCTCGTACGGGATCAGGCCGGCCTGGCGTTGTCGGAGCCGCGGGCCGCAAGCATGCCTCGAACGTCGTCGACGGGCAGCCCCGTCACATCGGCGGTGACCAGAACCTCCACCTCGTGGGCGAGTTGGTGGATGGTCGGGTTTTCGAAGATGGTGCGTACGGGGCAGTTGATTTTGAAGGTTTGGGTTATGCGGGTGGCGACTTGTGTGGC
>NZ_JBHWVV010000018.1:0-165466 GCF_042736715.1 Streptomyces sp. NPDC060049 | reverse complement strand
TGCCCCGACCTGGAGGACCGCGCCAAGATCGCCGACCTCCTCCAGCCCGAGCGGATCGGCGTCCACCTCTCCGAGGAGTTCCAGCTCCACCCGGAACAGTCCACCGACGCCATCGTCATCCACCACCCCGAAGCCAAGTATTTCAACGCACGCTGAGACGGATCGGCGTACACTAGTCGGTCCCATACAGGCCGGTCACCTGTCGCCCCGGGGTGTTCCCCGGGCGGTGAGGTGACCGGCCTTGTCGTCCTCCGAGGACCCTTCAGAGAGGTGCGCGCATGACGAGCACAGTTCCCGCCCCCGTCGCCCGTACGGCCGACGGGCATGCCCTGCAGGCGGTGCTGCTCGACATGGACGGCACCCTCGTGGACACCGAGGGCTTCTGGTGGGAGATCGAGGTCGACGTCTTCGGCGAGCTCGGCCACCGCCTCGACGAAGGGTGGCGGGACATCGTCGTCGGGGGCCCCATGACCCGCAGTGCCGGCTTCCTCATCGAGTCCACCGGCGCGGCCATCGGCCTCGCCGAGCTCTCCGTCCTGCTCAACGAGCGTTTCGAGGCCCGCATCGCCGACCGGGTGCCCCTCATGCCGGGTGCCGAACGGCTGCTGAGCGAGCTGGCCCGGCACAACGTGCCCACCGCCCTCGTCTCCGCCTCGCACCGGCGCGTCATCGACCAGGTCCTGCTCACCCTCGGCCGCGACCGCTTCACCATGACGGTCGCCGGCGACGAGGTCGCGCGCACCAAGCCGCACCCCGACCCGTACCTCCTCGCCGCCGGCGCCCTCGGCGCCCACCCCTCGCGCTGCGCCGTCATCGAGGACACCGCCACGGGCGTGGCCGCTGCCGAGGCCGCCGGCTGCCGCGTCGTCGCCATCCCCTCCGTGGGCCTGATCGCCCCCGCGCCCGGTCGCACGATCATGAGCTCCCTCGAGGACGTGGACCTGCCGTTCCTGCGCTCCCTCATCACTCCCCTGAACTGACCGGGCACGCTCCGTACGAGATGATCCACCCCCAGGACCCGGGTTCAGGGGGCGGATCTTTCGCGCTTTCCCCCGGAGGCCGAAATTCCATCTTCCCGGGTGAGTTGACCCGGGTGACCTTAGTCACCCACAAGTCCCCCTTCGCACCACTCCGCGCCCTCCTGCGCCATCCCTTGTGTCCGCATTGATCAGCACCTGACCGAGTCTGCGCACACCCCCGCGCACACCCTCGGTCCGCCGTCGCCACGGTGCGGCAACACCCCCGCTCCGGCCGGTTCAAGCCACCCCTCCGCAGGCCACTAATGTCGATCCGGGCACCGCGCCGTACCTCAGCCGTCCCGGAAACACACCCCCTGTTGCCGGACCGCGTGGACCGATCGTCACAACACCGGCCCGATCGTTCCGCCCAGAACGGGCGACCGTCGCGCTGCCCTCCACGCCAGCTTTGACCAAGTGCCGGGTCGAGGGAGTACTTCCAGCATGAACCGCAAGACCATGGTGCTGACGGCAGCCGCCGGACTGCTCACCCCCGCGCTGACCGCCTGCGGCAGCACCAGCGGCGGTGGAGCGGGATCCGGGGCGATCGTCGTCGGAACCACCGACCGGTTCGAGGCGGCCGACTACGCTCCCGCCCCGCTCGACCCCGCCTACGCCTACGACGCCGGCACCTGGAACATCCTGCGCCAGACCGTCCAGACGCTGATGCGCACCCCGCGCGGAGGCGGCCAGCCCGTCGCCGAGGCGGCCTCCGACTGCCGCTTCACCGACACCGGCAACCAGAGCTACCGGTGCACGCTGCGCCCCGGCCTCAAGTTCGCCGGCGGAGACCCGCTCACCGCCCAGGACGTCAAGTTCTCCATCGAGCGCGTCCTCGCGATCAAGGACGAGAACGGCCCCTCCTCGCTGCTCTCGACCATCGACACCGTCGAGGCCAAGGGCGCCGACACGGTCGTCTTCCACCTGAAGACGTCCGACGCGACCTTCCCGTACAAGCTCTCCACCCCCGCGGCCGGCATCGTCAGCGCCAAGAAGTACGACGCGAAGAAGCTCCGCGAAGGCTTCGCGGTCGACGGATCCGGCCCGTACACGATGAAGGCCGAAGTCAAGGGCAACCGCCTCGTCCGGGCCGTCTTCAGCAAGAACCCGGACTACAAAGGCGGCCTGAAGCTCCAGAACGACAAGGCCGAACTGCGCGCCTTCGACGACTCCGAGGCCATGGGCAAGGCCCTGGAACGCGGCACCGTCCACATGGTCTCCCGCACCCTGTCGCCCGCCCAGATCACCGAGCTGTCCGCCAAGCCCCCCAAGGGCATCAAGCTCGTCCCCATGCCCGGCCTGGAGATCCGCTACCTCGGCTTCAACACCGAGGCCCCGACCGTCAAGGACAAGGCCGTACGCCAGGCCCTCGCGGCGGCGGTCGACCGGGGCGCCCTCGTCTCCACGGTGTACGGGAAGTCCGCGCAGCCCCTGTACTCGCTGGTCCCCACCACCGTGACCGGCCACGTGAACTCCTTCTTCAACAAGTACGGAGAAGGCAACACCGCCAAGGCCGCGGACCTGCTGAAGGCCGCCGGGATCAAAACCCCGGTCAAGCTCACCCTCAACTACACCAACGACCACTACGGCGAAGGCACCGCGGCCGAGTTCGAAGCCCTCAAGACCCAGCTGAACTCCACCCAGCTGTTCGACGTCACCGTCCAGGGCACCGACTGGGCCGAATTCCGCCCCGCGCAGAAGAAGGGCGAATACGCCGTCTACGGACTCGGCTGGTTCCCCGACTTCCCCGACGCCGACAACTTCCTCGCCCCGTTCCTGGAGCAGGACAACTTCCTGGGCACGCCGTACGCCAACACCGCGGTGCGCACCAAGCTCATCCCCGAATCCAGGCGCGCCGTCGACCGAGGCGTCGCCGTCCCCGCGATCACGGAGATGCAGGACATCGTCGCCGAGGACGTACCCGTCCTGCCCCTGTGGCAGGGCAAGCAGTACGTCGCCGCGCGCGACGGGATCACCGGAGTGGAGTGGTCGATCAACGCCATCTCCGACCTCCAGCTGTGGGAACTCGGCCGCGGTGTCAGCGGCTGAACAGCACGACACCCGGCCCCGCCCCCACAGGCGGACCGGAACAGACAAGTCAGATGAGTCAGTGAGACTGAGAAGGACGTTCGTGTGATGAGACGTAACCAGTGGTTGGCAGCCCCGCTCGGCGCTGCCACCGCCGCCGCGCTGCTCAGCGGTTGCGGTTCGACGGATGGCTCGAACGCCGGCAGCGGCAAGGGCGTCGTCATGGGCATATCCGACAAGGTCAAGGCCACCGACCCCGCCTCGGGCTACGACTCCGGCTCCTGGCTGCTCTTCAACAACGTCTTCCAGTCCCTGCTCAGCTTCCCCAAGGGCGGCACCACGCCCGAACCCGACGCCGCGCAGTCCTGCGGCTTCAAGGGCAGCGACAGCAAGGTGTACGAGTGCACCCTGCGCGGCGGTCTGAAGTTCAGCAACGGCAACAGCCTCACCGCGAAGGACGTCAAGTACTCCTTCGAGCGCACGTTGAAGATCAACGACGAGAACGGCCCTGCCGTCATGCTCGCTTCGATCGGCTCCATCGAGGCCCCCGACGACAAGACCGTCGTCTTCAACCTCAAGACCTCAGACGCCACCTTCCCGAGCAAGATCGCCTCGGGTGCCGGCTCCATCGTCGACCACACCGAGTACCCCGCGGACAAACTCCGCGAGGACGGCAAGGCCACCGGCTCCGGCGTCTACAAGCTGGACTCGATCAGCGACAAGAGCGCCAGCTTCTCCGTCAACGGCTCCTACAGCGGCAAGGCCAAGGCGAAGAACAGCGGCGTCACCATGAAGTTCTTCAACGAGGACCAGGACGCCCTCAAGAAGGTCCTCGAAAGCGGCGACGTCGACTTCGCCTTCCGCGGCATCGCCGCCAAGGACATCGCCGGCCTCGCCTCCCGCACCGGCGACCAGAAGGTCGAGGTCGTCCAGGGCGCCGGCGCCGAAGTCGAACACCTCGTCTTCAACATGAGCGACCCGGTGGCGGGAAAGCTCCCCGTCCGCAAGGCGTTCGCCTACCTCGTCGACCGCGACGCCCTCGTCAAGCAGGTCTACGACGGCACGGCCACCCCGCTCTACTCCATCGTCCCGGCCGGCATCGCCTCGCACACCACCTCCTTCTTCGACCGCTACGGCGGCAGCCCCCAGGTCGAGAAGGCCAAGGCCGTCCTGCGCGCCGCCGGCATCAAGGACAAGGTGAAGATCACCCTGTACTCGACGCCCTCGCGCTTCGGGCCCTCGACCGACCAGGAATTCGAGCTCATCGCCAAGCAGCTCAACGACAGCGGCCTCTTCGAAGCCGACGTCAAGTCCGTCGAGTTCGAGCAGTACGAGAAGGACATCCAGGACGGCAAGTACGGCGTCTACGTGAAGGGCTGGGTACCCGACTACCCCGACGCCGACAACTTCACGCAGCCGTTCTTCGGCCCCGACAACGTCCTGCGCAACAACTACGACAACAAGGAGATCACCGGGACGATCATCCCGGCGACCTCCGCCAAGGCGGACCGCGCCGCCGCCGCCAACGACTACAGCCGCCTGCAGGACATCGTCGCCGACGAGATCCCGATCCTCCCGCTCTGGCAGAGCAAGCAGTACGCGGTCACCCGCCAGAACGTCACCGGCCTGCAGTGGTCCCTGGACGCCTCGACCGTCTTCCGCTTCTGGGAGATCAGCAAGGGCTGAACCGGCCGGCACGGCACCCGGCCACCACGACAAGGGTCCGCCACGGCAACGGGCCCGCCTCCGCGTCAAGCGGAAGCGGGCCCGTCCCCGTACACCGGCGGACCGCGCCGGCTACTGCCCCGCGCCCGGCCGCACCAGACCGCTCTCGTACGCGTACACCGCGGCCTGAACCCGGTCCCGCAGACCCAGCTTCGTCAGCACGTGACCCACATGCGTCTTCACCGTGGTCTCGCTCACGAACAGATCCGCCGCGATCTCCGCATTCGACAAGCCCCTGGCCACCAGCTTCAACACCTCGACCTCGCGCTCCGTCAGCGTGCCCAGCAGGTCCGGCACACTGTCCTCGCCCGACGGCAGATGCCCCGCGTACTTGTCCAGCAGCCGCCGCGTGATGCTCGGCGCGAGCATCGCCTCACCGCCCGCCACCACCCGGATCGCCTGCACCAGCTCCTGCGCCGGAGCGTCCTTCAGCAGAAAACCACTGGCCCCCGCCCGCAGCGCCTCCACCACGTACTCGTCCAGATCGAACGTGGTCAGCACGAGCACCTTCGCCGGACCGTCCCGGCCCGGACCGGTGATCTGCCGGGTCGCCTCCACCCCGTCCATCCGGGGCATCCGGATGTCCATCAGCACCACATCGGGCTGGAGCGCCCGCACCTGGTCCAGCGCCTGCAGTCCGTCCCCGGCCTCGCCGACCACCGCCAGATCCCCTTCGGCCTCCAGGATCATCCGGAAACCGGTGCGCAGGAGCGGCTGGTCGTCGACCAGCAGTACGCGGATCGCCACGGGGTCTACCTCGTATTCGTCGGACGCCATCGGGGACGCCGCCCATTCTGCCCTGATCCGAAGATCGGAATTCCTCCCCGGGCCCTGCTACGGCCCGGACGGACCCTCCGCGCCGCCCCGCGGAAGGATGGTCAGCGGGTAGTCCGGGGGAGTGCCGCCGAACTCCGGGCACACCGCCTGATGATCACACCAGCCGCACAGCTTCGTCCGCCTCGGCCGCCACTCACCCGTCTCCGTAGCCTCCCGGATCGCCTCCCACAGAGCCAGCAGCTTGCGCTCCATCCGCTCCAGATCCTCGACCACCGGGTCGTATGTCAACACGTCCCCACTGCCCAGGTACACCAGCTGGAGCCGCCGCGGCACCACGCGCTTGAGCCGCCACACCACCAGCGCGTAGAACTTCATCTGGAACAGCGCACCCTCCGCGTACTCCGGCCGCGGCGCCTTGCCCGTCTTGTAGTCGACGATCCGCACCTCACCCGTCGGCGCCACGTCCACCCGGTCGATGATCCCGCGCAGCCGCAGCCCGGACTCCAGCTCCGTCTCCACGAAGAACTCCCGCTCGACCGGCTCCAGCCGGGTCGGGTCCTCCAGCGTGAACCACCGCTCCACCAGCGCCTCGGCCTCCGTCAGCCAACGCGCCAGCCCCACACCCTCGTCACCCTCGGCGAACAGCTCCGTCAGCTCCGGCTTCGACTCCAGCAACCGGTCCCACTGCGCCGGGATCAACGCCTTCGCACGCGGCGCCGTCCGCTCCACCGCCGGATGGTCGAAGAGCCGCTCCAGCACCGCGTGCACCAGCGTCCCCCGCGTCGCCGCCGCACTCGGCTTCTCCGGCAGCTTGTCGATCACCCGGAACCGGTACAGCAGCGGGCACCGCATGAAGTCGCTCGCCCGCGAAGGCGACAGCGAAGAAGGCGCCACAGCCACCCCCCGGCCGGGCACGGAACTGCTCACTGCGTCGTCCGGACCGCTGCCGGGGCTCGTCGTCATACGCAAAACCCTACGACCCGCCACCGACAGCACGCGCATACCATCGACTCAAAGCCACCTCGCACTGCATGATCGGAGCATCACACGGCGCTACGGCGCACCCGGACACCACCGGGAAAAGACAGAAGGACCGCCGACGCGCACACGGCGCCGGACAGCAGCGAACGAAGGACAACCGTGGCAGACACCGACGAGACCGGCGAGCGCGCGGGCCGGCGCTCAGGACCGGGCGGCGGACTCCTCATGGGCCGCCCCTTCGGCGTACCCGTCTACGTCTCGCCCAGCTGGTTCCTCGTCGCCGCCCTCATCACCTGGGTCTTCGGCGACCAGCTCGACCGGATCCTCCCCGACCTCGGCCCCGTCCGCTACCTCGTCGCGCTCTTCTTCGCCGTCGCCTTCTACGCCTCCGTGCTCGTGCACGAACTCGCGCACACCATCGCCGCCCTGCGCTACAAACTCCCCGTACGCCGCATCCAGCTCCAGTTCTTCGGCGGCGTCTCCGAGATCGAGAAGGAATCCGAGACCCCCGGCCGCGAATTCGTCCTCGCCTTCGTCGGCCCCCTGCTCTCCCTCCTCCTCGCGGGCGCCTTCTACCTCGGCATGAAGACCGTCGAACCCGCCAGCGTCCCCGGCGTCCTCCTCGCCGGCCTGATGGTCTCCAACCTCCTCGTCGCCGCCTTCAACCTCCTCCCCGGCCTCCCACTCGACGGCGGCCGCATGCTCCGCGCCGTCATCTGGGGCATCACCGGCAAACCCATGACCGGCACCATCGCCGCCGCCTGGGTCGGCCGCGCCCTCGCCGTCGCCGTCCTCCTCGGCCTGCCCCTCCTGAACTACACCGGCACCCTCGGCAACCCCGCCGACGACATCGGCGGCATGGACACCGTCATGGACGCGCTCCTCGCAGCGATCCTCGCCGCGATCATCTGGACCGGCGCCGGCAACAGCCTGCGCATGGCCCGCCTGCGCGAACACCTCCCGGAACTCCAAGCCCGCAAACTCACCCGCCGGGCCATCCCCGTCGAGAACGCCACCCCGCTCTCCGAAGCCCTGCGCCGCGCCAACGAAGCCGGCGCCCGCGCCCTCGTCGTCGTCGACGGCCTCGGCGACCCCACCGGCATCGTCCGCGAGAGCGCCATCGCCGCCGTCCCCGAACACCGCCGCCCCTGGATCGCCGTCAGCACCCTCTCCCAGGACCTCACCGACGGCATGAAGGTTTCCGCGGAACTCACCGGCGAAGAACTCCTCGACCACCTCCGCACCACCCCCGCCAGCGAATACCTCGTCCTCGAACAGGACGGCGCCATCTACGGCGTCCTGTCCACCCTGGACGTCGAGAAGGCCTTCGTGAAGGCCATGGCGCGGCCCCAGTCCTGAAGCCAATACACTGGTCACATGTCCGAACCGACCGGTGCCGCCCGCCGACGCGGGCCCTTCGAGGTCGGGGACCAGGTTCAGCTCACCGACCCCAAGGGCCGCCACTACACGTTCACGCTCGAAGCCGGGAAGAATTTCCACACCCACAAGGGTTCCTTCCCGCACGACGAGCTGATCGGCTCCCCCGAGGGCAGTGTTGTCCGTACCACGGGCAACGTCGCGTACCTCGCGCTGCGTCCCCTGCTCCCCGACTATGTCCTGTCCATGCCCCGCGGTGCCGCCGTGGTCTACCCCAAGGACGCGGGCCAGATCCTGGCCTTCGCCGACATCTTCCCCGGCGCCCGAGTCGTGGAAGCAGGTGTGGGCTCCGGCTCCCTGAGCAGCTTCCTGCTGCGCGCCATCGGCGACCAGGGCATGCTCCACAGCTACGAGCGCCGCGCGGACTTCGCCGAGATCGCCACCTCCAACGTCGAGCGCTACTTCGGCGGCCCGCACCCCGCGTGGCAGCTGACCGTGGGCGACCTCCAGGACAACCTGTCCGACACGGACGTCGACCGCGTGATCCTCGACATGCTCGCGCCCTGGGAATGCCTGGAGGCCGTCTCCAAGGCCCTGGTCCCCGGCGGCATCCTCTGCTGCTACGTGGCCACCACCACCCAGCTCGCCCGGACCGTCGAATCCATCCGCGAGTTCGGCTGCTACGCCGAACCGCAGCCCTGGGAATCGATGATCCGCAACTGGCACGTCGAGGGCCTCGCCGTCCGCCCGGACCACCGGATGATCGGCCACACCGGCTTCCTCGTCACCGCCCGCCGCCTCGCGGACGGCGTCGAGCCGCCCATGCGCCGCCGCCGCCCCGCCAAGGGAGCCTACGGCGACGACTACGACGGCCCCGGCAGCCAGTCCGGCTCCTCGGGCGACCGCGGCTGACCCACGGCCGACCGCCCGCCCAACACACGGACGCTGTGGCGGGGGGGGGCCGCGCCCGCGGGGCCGGGGGGCCCCCCCGGTGGGGTGTTGGGGGGCGCCCGCCCCCCCCCCGGGGGGGCCCCCGGCGGCTCCCCCCGCCCCCCCCCCCCCCCACCCCCCGGCGGGTGGGCGCGCCGCCCCCCCCCCCCGGGGCCCCCCCCGCCACAGCGTCTTCTCGTTGTCCCGGGAACCGGCCCCCGCCGGTGCGGACCCAACCGTTCCACCCCGATGTGAGGTGTGGCACGATGCTGGCTCCCCGTCACCCTTCGCACAGGAGACACCCCGAGTGACGCACAGCCCCGCCGAGCCCGCGCCGGAACTTCGAACCCTGGCGCACCACCGCGCGCGGCCCGTCCACTGGCTCGCCACCGCCTCGGCCCTGGCCGCCGTCATAGCCGCCGCGGGATTCCTCCAGCCCGATCCGGCCACCGGAGCCCCCACCGCACAGAGCGGCCCCACGAACCCGACGAGCCCCGCCGGCCCCACGACACCGGCGAGCCCCCCGAAGGGCCCCGAGGCAGCCGCCCCCGACCCGAACGCGCTCACCTACCCCCTCGACTGCCGGGGCGCGCCCCAGGCCGTCACAGCCAGCGCCCAAGGCGATCTCGACGGAGACGGCCGCCCCGAAACCGTGGCGGCCGTCCGCTGCGACGCCGGCTCCGGAACCCCGCCGCACGCGATCTACGTCCTCACCCGCGGCACCGGCGGGGACGCGGGCCCCCGCGTCGTCGCCACGCTCCTCGAAGCCGGCCGGCGACAGACCGCGACCGAGCTCACCGTGCGCGACGGAGTCGTCACCGCCACGCTCCTCGGCTACTCCTCGCCCGAGGTACCCCGCTACAGCCCCGACACCAAACAACTCGCGAAGTGGCGCTGGACCGGCGGAAAATTCCGCCAGGAGCTTACGGACTCGACCGCCACGGGTGTTTGAAGCGTCACTCCGCGTCCGGACCGAAGACCTCGACCCTGTCCGAAACACGCCTTACATGGATGCAGTCCCCGGGACATTCCTTCGCCGAGTCGACCACGTCCTGGAGCAGCACCAGCGGAACCGGAGTGGTCGCCCCCGCCTCCACGAGCAGCTCGTCGGCGGGGCTCTTCACATACGCCAGACCATCGATGTCCAGCTCGAACACCTCCGGCGCGTACTGCACACAGATGCCGTCGCCGGTGCAGAGGTCCTGGTCGATCCAGACCTCGAGCGGCTCTCCGGCCTCGCCGGCGCCACCCGCGGGAGCCTCCTGCTGCACGGTCATATCTCCTGCCGTTCCCTGCGATGAGTAGATCCATCCCGGACACAACTCGCGGCAAGTCGCACGAGCTCTGACGGGTGTTGAACACTTCGACCTTACAACCGGCCGCTTCCCGAGTTTGATGGGTGGGTATTTCCTTGGCGTGAGGGAGTACGCAAGGGTGAAGATCGGACACACCCCTACCGTCTTTGTGATCTAGGGGTTTCAATCACCACCAGCCCAGGTAGGGTCAGAAAGCGTCCAGCTCCCCTTGGAGGAGGTGAGGACCGTGGCAGCCCACGACGACGACATCAACCGCGGCATCCGGCCCGGGCGAGGGTCTGAGGACCCCGCCGGCCAGGTTGCCTATCTCGAGCAGGAAATCGCCGTCCTGCGACGTAAGCTCGCCGACTCTCCGCGACACACGAGGATTCTCGAAGAGCGGATCGTCGAGCTCCAGACAAACCTGGCAGGCGTCTCCGCCCAGAACGAGCGTCTGGCCAATACCCTGCGCGAGGCCCGCGACCAGATCGTGGCCCTCAAGGAAGAAGTCGACCGGCTCGCACAGCCGCCGGCCGGCTTCGGAGTCTTCCTGCAGGCGAACGAAGACGGCACCGTCGACATCTTCACCGGCGGCCGAAAGCTCCGAGTGAACGTGAGCCCCAGCGTCGAACCGGAAGACCTCCGGCGCGGCCAGGAGGTCATGCTCAACGAAGCCCTCAACGTGGTCGAAGCCATGGAATACGAGCGGGCCGGGGACATCGTCACCCTCAAGGAGATCCTCGAGGACGGCGAGCGCGCCCTGGTGGTCGGGCACACCGACGAGGAAAGGGTGGTGAGGCTCGCCGAGCCGCTCCTGGACATCACCATCCGCCCCGGCGACGCCCTCCTGCTCGAACCCCGCTCCGGCTACGTCTACGAAGTGGTCCCCAAGAGCGAGGTCGAAGACCTCGTCCTCGAAGAGGTCCCGGACATCGACTACGACAAGATCGGCGGCCTGGGCGACCAGATCGAACTGATCCGAGACGCGGTCGAGCTCCCCTACCTCTACCCGGACCTCTTCAAGGAACACGAACTGCGGCCCCCCAAGGGCATCCTGCTCTACGGCCCCCCCGGCTGCGGCAAGACGCTCATCGCCAAGGCAGTGGCCAACTCCCTTGCCAAGAAGGTCGCCGAGGTGACCGGCCAGCCCACCGGGAAGTCCTACTTCCTGAACATCAAGGGCCCCGAACTCCTCAACAAGTACGTAGGCGAGACCGAGCGGCACATCCGCCTCGTCTTCCAGCGTGCCAGGGAGAAGGCGAGCGAGGGCACCCCCGTCATCGTCTTCTTCGACGAGATGGAATCCCTCTTCCGCACCCGCGGATCCGGAGTCAGCTCGGACGTGGAGAACACCATCGTCCCCCAGCTGCTCGCCGAGATCGACGGCGTGGAAGGCCTGGAGAACGTCATCGTCATCGGCGCCTCCAACCGCGAGGACATGATCGACCCGGCCATCCTGCGCCCCGGCCGCCTCGACGTGAAGATCAAGATCGAGCGCCCCGGAGCCGAGGCGGCGAAGGACATCTTCGCGAAGTACCTCAAGGCGTCCCTGCCCCTGCACACGGACGACCTGTCCGAACACCAGGGATCCACGGACGAAACCGTCCACAGCATGATCCAGACCGTCGTCGAGCAGATGTACGCCGAAACCGAGGAGAACCGCTTCCTCGAGGTCACGTACGCGAACGGCGACAAGGAAGTCCTCTACTTCAAGGACTTCAACTCGGGCGCGATGATCCAGAACATCGTGGACCGTGCGAAGAAGATGGCCATCAAGGCCTTCCTCGAGCACAACCAGAAGGGCCTTCGCGTCGCCCATCTCCTCCAGGCTTGCGTGGACGAGTTCAAGGAGAACGAGGACCTCCCCAACACCACCAACCCCGACGACTGGGCCCGAATCTCCGGAAAGAAGGGCGAGCGGATCGTATTCATCCGCACCCTCGTCACCGGAAAGCAAGGCGCGGACACCGGACGCTCCATCGACACGGTGGCCAACACCGGTCAGTACCTCTGACAAAGCGGGCCGGCTGCGGGCGCCCTGCAGGGCACCCGCAGCCGACTGCTTTACCAACTGCTCTTTTCAGCCGGTGACAGGGCAAAGTCAATGACTGAAATGATCTCCCCACCAGCGCGGAGTGGTTCTAGGCTCTTCCGTACCGCAGGTCGCGCAGTGCGGGGACGGGCACCGCACACGACGCACAGGAGCACCAGCGGTACTTGAGCGCCGCTCCCGAACAGGAGCGCCGCCGGGCAAGGAGGGCCGCATGACCGTACGGCGAGTAATGGGGATCGAGACGGAGTACGGGATCTCCGTCCCGGGGCACCCGAACGCCAATGCCATGCTCACCTCGTCCCAGATCGTCAACGCCTACGCGGCGGCGATGCACCGGGCGCGACGCGCCCGCTGGGACTTCGAGGAAGAGAACCCGCTGCGGGACGCCCGCGGCTTCGACCTCGCCCGCGAGGCCGCCGACAACAGCCAGCTCACCGACGAGGACATCGGCCTCGCCAACGTCATCCTCACCAACGGCGCACGGCTCTACGTCGACCACGCGCACCCCGAATACAGCTCGCCGGAGATCACCAACCCGCTCGACGCCGTGCTCTGGGACAAGGCCGGCGAGCGGATCATGGCCGAAGCGGCCGTCAGGGCCGCCCAGCTCCCCGGCGCCCAGCCCATCCACCTCTACAAGAACAACACCGACAACAAGGGCGCCTCCTACGGCACGCACGAGAACTACCTGATGAAGCGGGAGACCCCCTTCTCGGACATCGTGCGCCACCTCACCCCCTTCTTCGTCTCCCGCCAGGTCGTCACCGGCGCGGGCCGGATCGGCATCGGCCAGGACGGCCGCGAACACGGCTTCCAGATCAGCCAGCGCGCGGACTACTTCGAGGTCGAGGTCGGCCTGGAGACCACCCTCAAGCGCCCCATCATCAACACCCGCGACGAACCGCACTCCGACGCGGAGAAGTACCGCCGGCTGCACGTGATCATCGGCGACGCCAACCTCTCCGAGATCTCCACCTACCTCAAGCTCGGCACCACCGCACTCGTCCTCTCCATGATCGAGGACGGCTACATCAACGTCGACCTCGCCGTGGACCAGCCGGTGCGCACCCTGCACCAGGTCTCCCACGACCCCGACCTGCAGCACCTGATCACGCTGCGCAGCGGGCGGACACTGACCGCCGTACAACTCCAGATGGAGTACTACGAGCTGGCCAGGAAGTACGTGGAGGAGCGTTTCGGCTCCGACGCGGACGACCAGACCAAGGACGTGCTGACCCGCTGGGAGGACGTGCTGGGCCGGCTGGAGACCGATCCCATGAGCCTGTCCGGGGAGCTGGACTGGATCGCGAAGCGGGAGATCCTGGAGGGCTACCGGCGCCGCGACGGCCTCGAGTGGGACGCCGCCCGGCTCCACCTGGTGGACCTGCAGTACGCCGACGTAAGGCCCGAGAAGGGGCTGTACAACCGCCTGGTGGCCCGCGGCAAGATGAAGCGGCTGCTGGACGAGACGGCCGTCGAACGGGCACAGAGCAAGCCCCCGGAGGACACCCGGGCCTACTTCCGGGGCCGGTGCCTGGAGCAGTACGCGGACGACGTGGCCGCGGCCTCCTGGGACTCGGTGATCTTCGACCTGCCGGGCCACGACTCGCTCCAGCGGGTCCCGACGCTGGAACCCCTGCGGGGCACCCGGGCCCACGTGAAGGAGCTCCTGGACCGGTGCCGGACGGCGGAGGACCTGGTGCGGGTGCTTTCGGGGCGCTGAGCGGGCCTGAAAGGCCTCCGGTCCGGGAATCATGAAGACATCCGGACGTTGTGAAAGTACGGGTACGGATGTCGGTCCCTCCTTGTAGGGTCCGACGTAGGGTCTGATCTTGAGGGATCCCGAATTCCCGGGGTCTCTCCGTGTGAGCGTGCGAACCGAGCGGGGTGAGCTAGACATGGCGACCAAGGACACGGGCGGCGGACAGCAGAAGGCGCAGCGCTCGACCGAGGAGGTCGAGGAGGCGGCGGTCGAAGAATCGACCGACCTCAAGGAGCGCCAGGAAAAGCTCTCCGACGACGTCGACTCCGTACTTGACGAGATTGACGATGTCTTGGAAGAGAATGCCGAGGATTTCGTGAGGTCGTTCGTGCAAAAGGGTGGCCAGTAAAAGCCATCTAGGTAATCCTGCCTTCAAATCGAAGGTGTGGGGGGTTGGGTGGCCGAGGTGGCGCCTGAAGGCTTGAAACGGTGCTCGCGCTGTAAGCGTGTTCAGCCATTCGAGGCCTTCGCGAGTAATCGCTCGATGCGGGACGGCTTTCAGGCGTACTGCCGCGAGTGTCAGGCCGATCACTACAAGCAGCGGCAAGAAGCGAAGGGGCGGACGGTACGGGGGAAATCCCCGTGCCGTCCGGCCGCAAGCGGTGTCCCCAGTGCGAGGTGATCAAGTCCCACGCGGAGTGGGAGAGGAACAAGACGAGCTCGGACGGCTGGGCCAGCTACTGCCGGGAGTGTCGAGCGCAACGCAACAGGGCCTCGTACTTCAAGCGGCACTACGGCATCACCGAAGCCGAGCGTGACGAGATGATCGCGGCTCAAGGCGGGCTCTGCGTGATCTGCCAGGAGTGTCCGGCAGAGCATGTGGATCACGATCACCAGACGGGTAGGGTCCGAGGCGTACTGTGCTTCGCCTGTAACGCAGCACTGGGGCAACTCAAGGATCGGCCGGACGTCATGAGGCGTGCAGCCGCTTACGTGGAAGGAAACCTGTGGAACCCAACACTCGTAGCACAGGGCGTCTACCGGCAGCCTTCCTGACGCCGGGGTCGTCGTCCTTCATGGACTTCTTGGGCGCGCACCGGCCCGAGATGCTGCCGGGGAACCGGAAGCTGCCGGACGGGGTCATCGAGGCGCCGCACGGGACGACCATCGTGGCCGCCACCTTCCCCGGAGGGGTCGTGCTCGCCGGTGACCGGCGGGCGACCATGGGGAACATGATCGCGCAGCGGGACATCGAGAAGGTGTTCCCGGCGGACGAGTACTCCGCCGTCGGGATCGCCGGCACCGCCGGTCTGGCCGTGGAGATGGTGAAGCTGTTCCAGCTGGAGCTGGAGCACTTCGAGAAGGTGGAGGGGGCGACCCTGAGCCTGGAGGGCAAGGCGAACCGCCTGTCGACCATGATCCGGAGCAATCTGGGCATGGCGATGCAGGGGCTGGCCGTCGTACCGCTCTTCGCAGGGTGGGACGAGGGCAAGGAGCGGGGCCGGATCTTCTCCTACGACGTGACCGGCGGCCGCTCCGAGGAGCACGGCTTCGCCGCCACCGGCTCGGGCTCGATCTTCGCCCGCGGCTCGATGAAGAAGCTGTACCAGCCGGATCTGACGGAGGAGCAGGCCACCACGCTCGTCGTGCAGGCGCTGTACGACGCCGCCGACGACGACTCGGCGACGGGTGGGCCGGACCTCTACCGTCACATCTATCCCATCGTCACCGTCATGACCGAAGACGGCTTCCGCAGGCTGAGCGACGCCGAGTCCTCGGAGCTGGCCCGCAAGATCACGAATCGTCGGCTGGAGCAGCCCGACGGCCCGCGCGCCGCCCTGCTCTGACCATCCGCCGCCCCGTAGGAGCCCAGAAGAAAGGGACGGACAGCCGGTGTCGACTCCGTTCTACGTCTCACCCCAGCAGGCCATGGCCGACCGGGCGGAATACGCCCGCAAGGGCATCGCCCGGGGTCGCAGCCTCGTTGTGATCCAGTACGCCGACGGCATCGTGTTCGTCGGCGAGAACCCGTCCCGCGCGCTGCACAAGTTCAGCGAGATCTACGACCGGATCGGCTTCGCGGCCGCCGGCAAGTACAACGAGTACGAGAACCTGCGGATCGGCGGTGTGCGCTATGCCGATCTGCGCGGATACACCTACGACCGTGACGATGTGACGGCCCGTGGGCTGGCGAACGTGTACGCGCAGACGCTGGGCACCATCTTCTCCTCGGCCGGTGAGAAGCCGTACGAGGTGGAGCTGGTCGTGGCCGAGGTCGGTGCGACGGCGGCGGGCGACCAGATCTACCGGCTGCCGCACGACGGTTCGATCGTGGACGAGCACGGTTCGGTGGCGGTCGGCGGCAACGCCGAGCAGATCAGTACCTACCTCGATCAGCGGCACCAGGACGGGATGACCCTGTCCGAGGCGTTGAAGCTGGCGGTGCAGGCGCTGTCCAGTCAGGCGAACGGTGCGGACAAGTCGATTCCGGCGGAGCGGCTGGAGGTGGCGGTGCTGGACCGTACGCGGGCCCAGCAGCGCAAGTTCAAGCGGATCCGGGGCCGGCAGCTGTCGCGGTTGCTGGAGGCGGACGTTCCGGCGGCCGTTCAGGCCGATGCGGTGTCGAACGACGAGGCTGCCGACGAGGAAGCCGAGTAGTCGAGCAGTCGCAGGACATCCGATGAGAGCGCCCCCGGCCTTGGGCCGGGGGCGCTCTCGCGTTCTCGGGTTCAGGTGGTCGGCGCGGGGCCGGTGGAGTCGCGGACGACGAGTTCGACGGGGATGTCCTCGGCGGTCCACGGGATGCCTTCGAGGACGGCGAGGAGGGCGGTCATGCCCTGTTCGCCGACGCGTTCGGCGGGGAGCCGGACGGTGGTGAGTTCCGGTTCGACGGCGGTGGCGAGGGCGAGGTCGTCGAAGCCGGTGACGGAGAGGTCGTCGGGGACGCGCAGGCCGAGGCGTCGGGCGGCCTTGCAGGCTCCGGCGGCGAGGATGTCGTCGTCGCAGACGATGGCGGTGGGGCGGGCTCCGGGGGCCGTGAGGGCGGCTTCGGCGGCCGTACGGGCGCCGTCGACACTGAGGGGGGCCCGTACGGTGCGCAGCTCGGTGGAGGGCCCCAGGAGGGCGGCCAGGGCGTCGGCGCGGACGGTGAAGGTCCAGGAGTCGACGGCGGAGGCGAGGTGGAGGATGCGGTGGTGGCCGAGGCCGAGGAGGTGTTCGGTGACTTGGCGCATGCCGTCGGCCATGGCGAGGTTGACGTGGGCGGCGGCGGCGTGGGAGGTGGGGTCGCTGTCGAGCATGACGAGGGGGAGGCCGTCGCCGCCGAGGGCTTCGAGGGCGTGGGTGGCCATGGAGGAGGCGATGACGCCGTCGAGGGCGGCACGGGCGGAGGCGAAGGGGTCGCGGGCGGGGCCGGTGCCGTCGGGGGAGGGGTAGAGGACGACGCCGAAGCCGTGTTCCGCGGCGATGCGGGCGGCGCCGGTGTAGACGCGTGCGAAGAACTCGTTGGTGAGGGCGGGGACGACGAGGAGGGCGGTGCGGGTGGAGCCGAGGCGGAGGTTGCGGGCGGCGAGGTTGGGGCGGTAGCCGAGTTCGGCGGCGGTTTCGCGGACGGTGTCGGCGGTGCGTTCGGAGACGCGGCCGCGCCATTTGCCGCCGAGTACGAGGGAGACGGTGGCCTGGGAGACTCCGGCGGCGGTGGCCACGTCGCGGCTGGTGGGTCTCGTCACACGGTGCTCCTGTAGTGCGAGGTCGCGGGGGTCCGGGGGTGTGGCGGCGTGCGGTGGTGTGGACCGTCGGGTGGTGGCCATGGTACGTATGACGGGTCACGTTATACGTATGACCCGGTGGGACCGGGCGGATGGGGGCGACATGGCCGCGGGTTACGCGGAGCTGCTCAGGACCCGGCATGCCGCGAGGCTGCTGGCGGGCACGCTCATAGGCAGGCTGCCGAACGGCACCGGGCCGATCGCGATCGTGCTGTTCACCCGGGCCGAGGGCGGCAGTTACAGCCTCGCCGGGGCGCTGGCGGCGGCGTACGGGCTGGCCAACGCGGTGGGGCAGCCGTTGCTGGGCCGGGCGGTGGACCTGTACGGGCAGCCGCGGGTGCAGTTGCCGGCGGCGGTGGTGTCGGCGCTGGGCATGGTGTGGCTGGCGCTGGCCGGCACGGGTTCGGTGGCGGCGGCGTACGGGGCGGTCGTGGTCGCGGGGCTGTTCACGCCGCCGCTGGAGGGCGGGCTGCGCGCCCTGTGGCCGGGGGTTCTGGGCCACAAGGAGGAGCGGGTGCACGCGGCGTACGCGATGGACGCGGTGGCCCAGGAGGTCATGTTCACGGTCGGTCCGCTGCTGGTGACGCTCTTCGTCGCGCTGTGGGATCCGGCGGCGGCGCTGCTGGTGATCAATGCGATCGGTGTGCTGGGGGCGCTCTCGGTCGTGGTGTCTGAGCCCTCCCGGACGTGGCGTTCGGCGCCGCGGGAGGCCCACTGGCTGGGGGCGCTCCGCTCGCGCGGGCTGCTGGCGCTGCTGGGTGCCTTCTTCTTCGTCGGGACGGCGCTCGGGTCGATCACGGTGGCGGGCGTGGCGTACGCCGACGAGCACGGCGGGCAGGCGGTCTACGGCTGGTTGATGGCGGCGCTGGGCCTCGGCGCGCTGGCGGGCGGAGTGCTCTACGGGGCCCGGCGGTGGCCGGGGGCTCCGGAGCGGCGGCTGCGGCTGCTGGTGGCGCTGCTGGCGGTCTGCTACCTGCCGCTGACGCTGGTGCCGGGTCCGGTGGTGATGACGGCGTTCGCGGCGCTCGCGGGGGTGTTCCTGGCTCCGGCGCTGGCGTGCGCGTTCATCGTGGTGGACCGGCACGCGCCGGCGGGGACGGTGACGGAGGCGTTCTCGTGGCTGGTGACCTTCTTCGGGGTGGGTGCGGCGATCGGTACGGCGGCCGCGGGTCCGTCGGTGGAGGCGGGCGGTACGGCGGCGGGTTTCGCGGTGGCGGGTGTCGCGGGGGCGGCGGCGCTGCTGGTGCTGATGGTCACTCAGCGGGTGCTCGCGGTCCGGGCCGTGGGGCGTCCGGTGGCGGGCCCGGGGGCCGGCTCCGTGGCGGGCCCGGCGGACAGCCCCGTGGAGGGCTCTTCGGAGGGCTCTCGGGAAAATGATCGAAACGACGCTCGCGAACTCGGTTTCAGAACAGAGCAGAAGGCGTAATGTTCAGTCATGGACCGCCGCATTTTCGGGCTGGAGAACGAGTACGGCGTCACGTGCACGTTCAGGGGACAGCGCCGACTGTCTCCTGACGAAGTGGCGCGCTACCTCTTCCGCCGTGTTGTGTCATGGGGCCGCAGCAGCAATGTCTTCCTGCGGAACGGCGCCCGCCTCTACCTCGACGTGGGTTCGCATCCGGAGTACGCAACTCCCGAATGCGACAACCTGATCGAACTGGTCACCCACGACAAGGCCGGCGAGCGCATTCTCGAAGGTCTGCTCGTCGATGCCGAACGCCGCCTGCACGAGGAGGGAATCGCGGGCGACGTCTATCTGTTCAAGAACAACACCGACTCGGCGGGCAACTCGTACGGCTGCCACGAGAACTATCTGGTGGCGCGGCACGGGGAATTCTCCCGGCTGGCGGACATTCTCATCCCCTTCCTCGTGACGCGGCAGCTGATCTGCGGTGCGGGCAAGGTGCTGCAAACGCCCCGGGGCGCGGTCTACTGCGTGAGCCAGCGGGCCGAGCACATCTGGGAGGGCGTCAGCTCGGCCACGACCCGCTCGCGGCCGATCATCAACACGCGCGACGAGCCGCACGCGGACGCCGAGCGCTACCGCCGCCTGCACGTCATCGTGGGCGACTCGAACATGTCCGAGACGACCATGCTGCTGAAGGTCGGCGCGACCGATCTGGTGCTGCGCATGATCGAGGCGGGCACGGTGATGCGGGACCTGACGCTGGAGAACCCGATCCGGGCGATCCGTGAGGTCAGTCACGACATCACGGGCCAGCGCAAGGTGCGTCTGGCGAGCGGCCGGGAGGCCTCCGCGCTGGAGATCCAGCGCGAGTACTACGACAAGGCGGTCGACTTCGCCGAGCGCCGGGGCATCCGCACCGGTGTCGTCGACCAGGTGCTGGAGCTGTGGGGCCGTACGCTCGACGCGATCGAGGCGGAGGACCTCGACCGGATCGGGACCGAGATCGACTGGGTGATGAAGTACCAGCTGATCGAGCGGTACCGGGCCAAGCACAGCATGACGATGTCGAATCCGCGGGTGGCTCAGATAGACCTCGCCTACCACGACATCCACCGCAGGCGCGGGCTGTACTACCTGCTGGAGCGCAAGGGGCAGGCGGCGCGGATCTGCAACGACCTGAAGATCTTCGAGGGCAAGTCGGTTCCTCCGCAGACGACGCGTGCGCGGCTGCGGGGCGACTTCATCCGCCGGGCGCAGGAGCAGCGGCGGGACTTCACGGTCGACTGGGTGCACCTGAAGCTGAACGACCAGGCGCAGCGGACCGTGCTGTGCAAGGACCCGTTCCGGTCGGTGGACGACAGGGTGGAGAAGCTGATCGCGGGGATGTAGGGCGCCATGTGGTGTGGTGTGACATCGCACTGATC
Organism: Streptomyces sp. NPDC060049; assembly: GCF_042736715.1. Taxonomy (NCBI): domain Bacteria; kingdom Bacillati; phylum Actinomycetota; class Actinomycetes; order Kitasatosporales; family Streptomycetaceae; genus Streptomyces; species Streptomyces sp. NPDC060049. The sequence goes on along the minus strand of NZ_JBHWVV010000018.1, from coordinate 144,983 downwards.
TTGGGCAGGGCCTCGTACGCATCTCGTACGGGGCCCTGCGCACGGCTTAGAGTGGCGACGACCGCCCAGCCGTCTGAGATCTGAGGAACACGTGCGCCGACTTGCCGGCCTGCTAGTCGTACCCCTTCTGCTGCTGTCGACAGCAGCGTGTGGCGACAGCGGCTCCGACTCCGCCGAGATGAAGAACGGGGCGCCCGCGATCACGAAGGGCGCCAAGTTCGGGGAAGAGCCCACCCTGTCGCAGGGGAAGGGCACCCCGCCGAAGGAACTGAAGGTGGTGACCATCAGCGAGGGCGACGGCCCGGCGCTGAAGAAGGGCGACGTCGCCCAGGTCAACTACCTCGGCCAGGTGTGGGACGGCAAGGAGCCGTTCGACCAGAGCTTCGGCAAGGGCAAGCCGTTCGACGTGACCGTCGGTGCCGGCCAGGTCATCAAGGGCTGGGACCAGGGCCTTGAGGGCAAGAAGGTCGGCAGCCGTCTGGAGCTCGTGATTCCGCCGGACCTCGGCTACGGCGAGCAGGGCTCGGGCGAGAAGATCAAGCCGAACGCCACGCTGGTCTTCGTCGTGGACATCGTCAAGGGCACCTCCATCCCGGCCTCGGCCACGGGCAAGGAGGTCCCGCAGGACGACAAGAACCTGCCCAAGGTCGGTACGAACACGGACGGCAAGGAAGTCTCCGTGGCCGTCCCGAAGGACGTCACGCCGCCGGCCAAGCTGGTCTCGAACTACGTCCTGGAGAGCGACGGCGCCGCGGTCAAGGACAGCGACAACGTCGTGGTCAAGTTCAACGGCAAGACGTGGAAGGACGACAAGACCTTCGAAAGCACGTACGCCACGGACCAGTCCGTGACGTGGCCGATGAGCCAGCTTTCGGTCAAGGGCCTGAAGGAAGGCCTGACGGGCAAGAAGGTGGGCAGCCGCGTCCTGCTGGTCATCCCGCCGGACATGGGATTCGGGGACAAGGACCAGGGCACGATTCCGGCGAACTCGACGCTGGTGTTCAGCCTCGACATCCTCGCGGTGATGTAAGACTGTCCCGGTTGTCCCCCTGTTCGTAAGTTTTTGAGGAGCAGTTCCGTGAGCGACAAGCTCGAGAAGCCCGAGATCGACTTCCCCGAGGGCCCGGTCCCCACCGACCTCGTCATCGAGGACATCTGGGTCGGCGACGGCGCCGAGGCCAAGGCGGGTTCCCGCGTTTCCGTCCACTACGTGGGCGTGGCCTTCTCCACCGGTGAGGAGTTCGACGCCTCCTGGGGCCGCGGCGCCCCGCTGCAGTTCCAGCTCGGTGTCGGCCAGGTCATCTCCGGCTGGGACAAGGGCGTCCAGGGCATGAAGGTCGGCGGCCGTCGCAAGCTGACGATCCCGGCCCACATGGCGTACGGCGACCGTGGCGCCGGCGGCGCCATCAAGCCGGGCGAGACGCTGATCTTCGTGTGTGACCTGATGGGCGCCTGACCGGTCCGTCGTGTAGCCGTGGGGCCCCTGCCGTGAGGCGGGGGCCCTCGCTTTTGCCCTGGACCACCGGGGCGGTACGGTCAGCGGTCACGAGGGCGTACGCGGGGCACGACTCGAAGGTCTGGAAGGGCGGATGGGCGTCGATGGCGATTGCCAAGGCCGAGCGGCTGATGAATCTGGCGCTGTGTCTGCTGGGGACGCGCCGGCCGCTCAGCAAGCGTGAACTGCGCGGTTCCATCGAGGCGTACATGGAAGCCGGGAACGACGAGTCCTTCAACCGGATGTTCGAGCGGGACAAGGACGATCTGCGCGAGCTCGGTCTGGTCATCGAGACCGTCGAGAACCTCGACGGCGACACCGGTTACCTGGCCCGGCGCGACTCCAACCGGCTGCCGCCCGTCGCGCTCGACGCGGAGGAGGCCGCGGCCCTCGGGCTCGCCGCCAAGGTCTGGCAGCAGGCGCGCCTCGCCGGGGCCGCGAGCGGCGCCCTGCAGAAGCTGCGCGCCGGCGGCATGCCGGAGGCCTCGGACCCGTACGAGGGCCAGCACAGTGCCATCGAACCCCGGATCCCGGTCCACGAGGCGGCCTTCGAGCCGCTGATGCTGGCCTGCCGCGACCGTCGCCCGGTGGTCTTCGACTACCGCAAGTCCACCGCCGCCCGACCCGAGAGCCGCCAGGTCGAACCGTGGGCGCTGGAGTGCTGGCGCGGCCACTGGTACCTGGCGGGCTTCGACCGCGACCGGGGGGCGGAGCGCGTGTTCCGGCTCTCGCGCATCACGGGCAAGGTCCGCTCGCGCGCGGCGGCGTACACCGCCGAGGTCCCGGACGTGGTGACCGTGCGGGAGACCGTGGCGAGCTGGGCCGGGGAGAGCGCGGAGCGCTCCGCGCTGATCCGGCTGCGGGCCGGGGCCGGCTATCCGCTGCGGGCCAAGGCCACCGCCGTGCGCGAGAGCGCGGGCGGGGAGGGCTGGGACGAGCTGGAGATCCCGTACGGGCACGGGCTGGACGCGTGGCTGGTGGAGTTCGGCCCCGATGTCGTCGTGCTGGAGCCGGCCGACCTGCGGGCCGACGTCGTGGACCGGCTGCGTGCCGTGGCCAAGGGCTGAGCGGACCGGGCAGGACCGCGGACGGGCGTGCGAGCGCACGGCCGCGGCGAACCGCGCGGGCCCGTGCACGGCCGCGCAAGACCAGTGGGCAACGCCCTGAGGGGGAGACGTACCAGCATGGCTGCCAACGCCATCGACCAGACGCGCCGGATGCTGTCCTTGGTGACGTACCTGCGCGAGCGCCCGGGCGCGCACGTCGCCGACGTGGCCCGCGCCTTCGGGATCACCGAGGACGAGCTGATCTCGGACCTCGACGTGCTCCCCATGTGCGGCACCAGCTTCCGGGGCGGGGACCTGCTCGACATCGACACCGACGGGGAGCGCATCTGGTGGCGCAACCCCGACGCCTCGGGGGAGTCCACCGCGGAGCCGCTGCGCCTGGCCGCCGACGAGGCGACGGCGCTGCTGGTCGCCGCCCGCGCCGTGGCCACCCTGCCCGGGCTGCGCGAGAGCGACCGCGACGCGCTGCTGCGGGCCACGGCCAAGCTGGAGGCGGCGGCCGGCGAGGCGGCCGGGGCCAGCTCCCGGCTGTCGGTGACCTTCGAGTCGGAGGGCGGGGTCTTCGCCGATGTGGACCGGGCCATCGCGGAGCGGCGCCGGGTGTGGCTGCGCTACTACTCGCCGGCGCGCGACGAGCTGACGGAGCGGACCGTCGACCCGATCCGGCTGTTCGCGGTCGGGCACACCTACATGGAGGGGTGGTGCCACCTCTCGGAGGCGCGGCGCACCTTCCGGCTGGACCGGGTCGCGGAGATCCGGCTGCTCGACGAGCGCTCCGACCCGCCGGCGATCGAGCCCCGGGACCTGTCCGTGGGGCTGGTGCAGCCGGCCGCCGAGGACCCGGAGGTCGTGGTCGAGGTCGGCCCGGGCGGGCGCTGGGTCGCCGAGTACTACCCGCACGACAGCGCCGAGGAACTGCCCGAGGGCGGCCTGCGGATCACCTTGCGCAGCCCCGACCCGGCCTCGTTGCGCCGGCTCGCGCTGCGCCTGGGCCGTGAGGGGCGCATCGTGGCCCCGGTGGAGCTGGCGGACAGCGCGCGGCAGGCGGCCCGGGAGGCGCTCGCCGCGTATGAGGACAGGGGTGTCGAGAACACGGCCGTCGGGGAACAGGGCTGAGGGGGCCGCAGGTGATGTCGCCGACGTCCGGGCCGCCGCAGGCGCCCGCCGGGGACGGTCCCGGGACGCCGGTCGCCTTCAAGGCGGCCTGTCCGGACTGCCGGGCCCGCTTCGAGCTGGACGCGGGAGCCCTGCGCCTGGCCATCGGAGGCAGCCGCCGGACCACCTTCTACTCCTTCACGTGCCCCGAGTGCGGCGTCCAGGTCCGCAAGCCCGCCGGCGAGCGCATCGTGGAGCTGCTGACGGGTGGCGGCGTGAGCACCCTGCGCAGCGTCTGAGGCGTGCGGTGGCCTAGGCTCGTCCCATGCTGTGGCCGATGCTCGCAATCGCTCTTGGTTTCCTGGGGCTCGCCGTCCTCGCCGTGCTCGCGGTCCGGGTCTTCGTGGAGGTGCGCAGGCTTTCCGGGCAGGTCGCGGACGCGGGCCGCCGGATCGCGGACGCCTCCGGTGAGCTGGAGCGGGCCGCGGCCGATCTGGCCAGGTCCGGGCGGTCGGCCCGGCCCTGAGGGCGCGGCCATAGCCATGGTGGGACAACCGTCGTACTGTCGGTCCACGCAAGCGGTGAGACCCCCGGGGATTGCCCGGCGTTAACCCCCGGGGGTTACGATCCATGTCAGAGCGGCTTACGGATCTAGGTCCCGGGCCGCCTCGCCACCACAACCAGCCGTTTCGGTGAGAAGGAAGACACACATGATCGGCAACCTGAAGCCCCTCGAGATCCTCCTGATCGTCGCCGTGATCTTCCTGCTGTTCGGTGCCAAGAAGCTTCCCGACATGGCCCGCTCGCTCGGCAAGTCCGCCCGCATCCTCAAGAGCGAGGCGAAGGCGATGAAGAAGGAGGGCGAGGCGGAGGACGCCTCCACCGCTTCCTCCGTCGCCGACCAGGCTCCGCAGCAGCAGGCTGCCCCGCGCACCATCCAGGCCTCGCCCGGTGACGTCACCAGCGCGCGGCCGGTCAGTGAGCCCAACCACACCACCCAGAGCTGACTCCGGCCGACCTCGGTCGCGCCAGTCATCTGCATCGAGACAAGGGACGTGGGTTGCTCAAGTCTGCCCGCAAGCAGGAGAAGACGGACCAGAAGGCAAAGGACGCCGAAGGGCGCATGCCTCTTGTCGAGCACCTGCGTGAGCTGAGAAACCGGCTGCTGAAGTCGGTCCTTGCGATCCTCGTGATCACCGGCGTGGCCGCGTTCTTCTACAAGGACCTCATCGACTTCATGATGAAGCCGATTCTGGACTCCGTCGGCTGCACCAACGGCGTGGTCGAGCAGCGCAACGGCCATCCCTGCGCCGACATGACGGTCAACGGCCTCATCGCGCCGTTCTCCATCGCTTTGAAGGTCTCCCTGACCGCCGGTGTGGTGCTGTCCGCGCCGGTGTGGCTCTACCAGCTGTGGGCCTTCGTGGCCCCGGGTCTTCACAGCAACGAGAAGAAGTACGCCGTGGGCTTCGTGGCGGTCGGCGCTCCGCTGTTCGGCGCGGGCGCGGTCCTCGCGTACAAGGTCCTGCCGCAGACCGCGGTGATCCTTCTGGAGTTCACCCCCGACAACGCGCGCAACCTGCTCCCGGTCGACGACTACCTCGACCTGATCACGCGCATGGTCATCGTCTTCGGCCTGGCCTTCGAGCTGCCGCTGCTGCTGATCCTGCTCAACTTCACCGGGGTGCTGACCGCGAAGCGGCTCGGGGGCTGGTGGCGCGGCATGGTGCTGGGCATCACGATCTTCGCCGCCTTCGCGACGCCCACCGGTGACCCGCTGACCATGCTGGCGCTGGCCGCGCCGATTGTCACCCTGTACTTCGTCGCGCTGGCCGTCTGCCTGGTCAACGACCGCCGGCGGGCGCGCCGCAACCCCGACGCGGACCTCGACGACGACGAAGCCGCCGAGCTGGACCTGACCCCGGCGGCCCTCGGCGAGATCGAGCCCGTGGTGGCGCCAGGCGCCCTGCCCGGGCAGGACGACGGCGGCCGGCAGCGGATCAACGGCTACGACGACGCCACCTGACCCGGCGGGGTAGATTCCCGTGCGTGAGTGCTGAGATCACCCTCTTCGTCAATCCCACCGCGGGACGCGGCCGGGGCGCGCACGCCGCGCAGCCGGCCGCTTCCGCGTTGCGGGACGCGGGCTTTTCCGTGCGGACCGTCGTGGGCGCCGATGCCCCCGACGCGCTGGAGCGGCTGCGCGGAGCCGTCCGGGGCGGTACCGGCGCGGTCGTCGCGGTCGGCGGCGACGGCATGGTCTCCCTGGCGCTCCAAGCGCTGGCCGGGACCCTGGTACCGCTCGGGGTGGTCGCGGTGGGCACGGGCAACGACTTCGCACGGGCCATGGGGCTGCCCGTAGGGGATCCCGCGCGCGCGGGGCGGCTGGCCGCCGAGGTGCTCAAGGAGGGCGGGGTCCGCGAGATCGACCTCGGCCGGGTCGGCGGGGGCACCTGGTACGGGACCGTGCTGTGCTCCGGCTTCGACTCGCGGGTCAACGACCGGGGCAACCGGATGCGGCTGCCGTTGGGGAAGTTCAAGTACGACTTGGCCATCGCGCTGGAGCTCGCCGCCTTCAGGCCCTTCCCGTACCGGATCACCCTCGACGACGGTCCCGTGATCGAGACCGAGGCCACGCTGGTGGCCGTCGGCAACGGATCCTCCTACGGCGGGGGGATGCGCATCTGCGCGGACGCGCTTGCGGACGACGGGCTGTTCGACGTCACCGTCGTCGGGGACTGCAGCCGGGCCACCTTGCTGAAGGTCTTCCCGCAGGTCTACAAGGGGACCCATCTCGGCCACCCGAAGGTCACCGTCCACCGGGCCGCGAAGGTGACCCTGGAGGCGGCCGGCAGCACGGCCTACGCGGACGGCGAGCCGCTGGGACCACTGCCGGTGACCGCCCACTGCGTCCCCGGGGCCCTGCGGCTCCTGGCGTAGGACGGCCGCGTGCGGGGCGGCCGGAGCCGGTCATAAAGATCGCGACTGTTGTCAGGGGCGGCGGGTAGGCTCGAAGACAAGATGACCGAAGAACTCTCTCCCGCCGAGCGGTACGCCGCTGCCCGGATCCGCGCCGCCGAAGAGGCCACCGCCCTGGCGCCCTTCCGCGAGATGTACGAATTCGACCTGGATCCGTACCAGATCGAGGCCTGCAAGGCACTGGAGGCCGGCAAGGGCGTCCTGGTGGCCGCGCCGACCGGCTCGGGCAAGACGATCGTCGGCGAGTTCGCCGTGCACCTGGCCCTCCAGCAGGGCCGCAAGTGCTTCTACACGACGCCGATCAAGGCCCTGTCGAACCAGAAGTACGCCGATCTCGCCAAGCGCTACGGCGCCGACAAGGTCGGCCTGCTCACCGGTGACAACAGCGTCAACTCCGAGGCTCCCGTGGTCGTCATGACCACCGAGGTGCTCCGCAACATGCTGTACGCGGGCTCGCAGGCGCTGACCGGCCTCGGCTACGTCGTGATGGACGAGGTCCACTACCTCTCCGACCGGTTCCGCGGGGCCGTCTGGGAAGAAGTGATCATCCACCTTCCCGAGTCGGTGACGTTGGTCTCGCTCTCCGCGACCGTCTCCAACGCCGAGGAGTTCGGCGACTGGCTCGACACCGTGCGCGGCGACACCGAGGTGATCGTCTCCGAGGAGCGGCCCGTACCGCTGTGGCAGCACGTCATGGCCGGCCGGCGGATCTACGACCTCTTCGAGGAGGAGTCCGACCACGGCGGCCGGGGCTCGGCGCGCCGTGAGGTCAATCCCGATCTGCTGCGGATGGCCCGCGAGGAGAACACCAGCCGCTACAACCCGAAGGACCGGCGGCGCGGAAAGATGGTCCGCGAGGCCGACCGGGAGCGCGAGCGGCGTTCGCGCGGACGGATCTGGACCCCTTCGCGGCCCGAGGTCATCGCCCGTCTCGACGGTGACGGGCTGCTGCCCGCCATCAACTTCATCTTCAGCCGGGCCGGCTGCGAGGCCGCCGTCCAGCAGTGCCTGTATGCGGGGCTGCGGCTCAACGACGACTCCGCGCGCCTGAAGGTGCGCGAGATCGTCGAGGAGCGGACCGCGTCCATCCCAGCGGAGGACCTGCACGTCCTGGGCTACTACGAATGGCTCGAAGGCCTGGAGCGGGGCATCGCCGCGCACCACGCGGGCATGCTGCCCACCTTCAAGGAGGTCGTCGAGGAGCTGTTCGTACGGGGCCTGGTGAAGGCCGTCTTCGCCACGGAGACGCTGGCGCTGGGCATCAACATGCCCGCGCGCACGGTCATCCTGGAGAAGCTCGTCAAGTGGAACGGCGAGCAGCACGCCGACATCACCCCCGGTGAGTACACGCAGCTCACAGGGCGGGCCGGGCGGCGCGGCATCGACGTCGAGGGCCATGCGGTGGTGCTGTGGCAGCGGGGCATGGACCCGGCGGCCCTGGCCGGGCTGGCGGGTACCCGTACCTATCCGCTGCGCTCCAGCTTCAGGCCCTCGTACAACATGGCCGTCAACTTGGTCCAGCAGTTCGGGCGGCACCGCTCGCGCGAACTGCTGGAGACCTCCTTCGCGCAGTTCCAGGCCGACCGCTCCGTCGTCGGGATCTCCCGGCAGGTGCAGCGCAACGAGGAGGGCCTGGAGGGCTACCGGGAGGGCATGACCTGCCACCTCGGCGACTTCGAGGAGTACGCGCGGCTGCGCCGCGACCTCAAGGACCGCGAGACCGAGCTGGCCAAGCAGGGCGCGGCCCAGCGCCGCGTGCAGGCGGCCAGTTCACTGGAGAAGCTCAAGCCGGGCGACGTCATCCACGTGCCGACCGGCAAGTTCGCAGGGCTCGCCCTCGTATTGGACCCGGGCGTGCCGGCCGGGCGGTCCAACGGGCACCGCGGGTACGAGTACGCCGAGGGCCCGCGCCCGCTGGTGCTCACCGTGGAGCGGCAGGTCAAGCGGCTCGCCGCCATCGACTTCCCGGTGCCGGTCGAGGCCATCGAGCGGATGCGGATCCCCAAGACGTTCAACGCGAAGTCCCCGCAGTCCCGTCGGGACCTGGCGTCCCAGCTGCGCACCAAGGCCGGGCACCTCACGGTCGAGCGCAAGGGGCGGGGCCGGGCGGCCGCGGCCGACGACCGCGAGATCGCGCGGCTGCGCACCGAGCTGCGGGCGCATCCGTGCCACGGCTGCGACGAGCGCGAGGACCACGCCCGCTGGGCGGAGCGCTACCACCGCCTCCAGCGGGACACGCAGCAGCTGGAGCGGCGCATCGAGGGCCGGACGAACACCATCGCCCGCACCTTCGACCGCATCCACGCGCTGCTGACGGAGCTGGACTACCTGCGCGAGGGCGAGGTCACCCCGCACGGCCGGCGGCTCGCCCGGCTCTACGGAGAGCTCGACCTGCTGGCGTCCGAATGCCTGCGGGCCGGTGTCTGGGAGGGTCTGAGCCCGGCCGAACTGGCCGCCTGCGTCTCGGCGCTGGTCTTCGAGGCACGCCAGTCCGACGACGCGGTCGCGCCGAAGGTGCCGGGCGGCGCGGCGAAGGCGGCGCTCGGCGAGATGGTCCACATCTGGGGCCGGCTCGACGCGCTGGAGGAGGAGCACGGCATCAACCAGGCGGAGGGCGTGGGCCAGCGGGAGCCGGACCTCGGCTTCGCGTGGGCGGTCTACCAGTGGGCCTCCGACAAGAGCCTCGACGAGGTGCTGCGCGAGGCGGAGATGCCGGCGGGCGACTTCGTGCGCTGGTGCAAGCAGGTCATCGACGTGCTGGGGCAGGTGGCCGCCGCCGCGCCCGCCTCCTCGGCGCCGCCGTCCTCGCAGGGCGGCAGCACGGTGGCGCGCAACGCGCGCAAGGCGGTCGACGCGCTCCTTCGGGGCGTGGTCGCCTACAGCTCCGTCGGCTGATCGGATTTGGTGCTTCCTCCAAAAATAGCCATGGCTGGATCTCATCTCTTGCCATGATCGATTCGACGTGTCCTGTGCGACGATCGGGCCATGACTGGGGGAACGGACGAAGGGCCGAGACGGGTCGGTCGGCCACGCGCCGATCAGCTGCGGCCGGCCGGCGGCCGGCCGCCGCGCGAGGAACTCCTCTACGCGGCGGCCGAGCTGTTCACGGTGAAGGGGTACGCGGCCACCACCACGCGGGCGGTGGCCGAACGGGCCGGAATGCGCCAGGCCACCATGTACCACTACTTCGGCGGCAAGGAGGAACTCCTCGCCGAACTCCTCGAGTCCACGGTGGCGCCCTCCCTGGTGCTGGCCCGCCGACTGCTCCTCGAAGGGGGCCGGCCCGCCACCCGCCGGCTGTGGGAACTGTGCCGCTCCGACGTCCTGCTGCTGTGCGGGGGACCGTACAACCTCGGCGCGCTCTACCTGTTGCCCGAGGTCGGCGGGGCCGGGTTCGCCCGTTTCCGCCTGATGCGACTCGAACTCAAGGACGCCTACCGCCAGTTGCTCGACGGCACCTGCGTCGCGGCGGAACTCGCCGGAGACCGGGCCGCTCTGGCGCTCCGCAACGACCTGGTCTTCGGCCTCATCGAAGGCGTCATGCTCATCCACCGATCCGACCCGGCGCGCCCCGTGGCCGCCTTCGCCGAGGCCACCGCCGACGCGGCGCTGCGGATCGCGGGGATCGCCGGGCCCGCGGATTAGACCGCGGCCGGATCCGCGGGCCGGGGGCCCGGGTCCGTTTCCCAGCCGGCCCGGTCGGTCCAGGCCCGCAGGGTCAGAGCGCTCTCCATCCGGTGCGCGATCCCGGTGACCGGGTCGGTGAACTCCAGTGTCCGGGCCAGCAGCTGGAGCGGACGGCGGTAGTCGTCCGGCGCCGGATCGCCGACCACCGGGTAGACCGGATCGCCGAGGATCGGAAGGCCGAGGCTGTTCATGTGCACCCGCAGCTGGTGGGTGCGCCCGGTGTGCGGAGTCAGCCGGTAGCGCCCCAGGCCGTCCTTGAAGGCGACGAGTTCGGCCAGCGTCTCGGCATTGGGTTCGGCGCCCTCGACCTCCACCGCCGCCATCACCCCGCGCACCTTCTCGATGTGGCTGCGCAGCGTGCGCGGGAACCCCACCGCCGGATCGTGCGGCGCGAGCGCCTCGTACTCCTTGCGGATCCGCCGCTCCTGGAAGAGCAGCTGGTAGGCGCCCCGGTCCTGGGGGCGGATGCTGAACAGCACCAGGCCGGCGGTCATCCGGTCCAGCCGGTGCGCGGGGCTCAGCGAGGGCAGTGCGAGCTCCACCCGGAGCCGGGCCAAGGCCGTCTGGAAGACGTGGCTGCCGCGCGGGGTGGTGGCCAGGAAGTGCGGTTTGTCGACCACCAGCAGGTGCTCGTCGCGGTACACGACACCGATCGGGAAGGGCACCACCGGCTCGACGGGCATGTCCCGGTGGAACCACAGGAACGCGCCCGGCTCGTAGGGGTCCCCGGCGGCCAGCACCCGACCGCCGGCGCCCAGCACCCGGCCCTCACCGAGCAGGCGGGCCATCGACTCGGCGCCGCGCGTGCCCTCGTAGCGCGCGGTCAGGTAGGAGCCGAGATCCGGCCAGGCCCCGTCGGGGTCGGGGGGCAGCCGCATGCGGACCGGGTCGATGCCGCGGACCTGGGGCAGGGGTGCTGGAGGGATGTTGCGTTTCATCGGGTCCAGCCTAGGCTGCCCGACTACCGCCGGGTGAAGGTCCCCATGTGCTCGCCGTCCAGGTACTCGACGCGCAGGGTTCCGTCGGCGAAGGTCACCCCGGTGCGGCCGACCGCGTTCTCGCCGGCCGTCTCGAAGCTGAAGACGTCGCCGTCGTAGTGGGCGAGCGGGTAGCGCTCGGGCCCGGGTCCGAGGGAGAGGGTGAGGCCGGCGCCGTCCGGGTCCGCCGTGACGGTGGCCCTGCCGTAGTACGGGTTGTCGTAGGTCCCGGTGTACGCGCTGTCGGCCTGGGCGGCCTTCGCGGCGGCCGGCGGGTGCGCGTAGTCGGTGGAGGAGCGGCCCGCGCCGTCGAGCTGGGCGTAGAGGGCGGCGACCAGCGGGAGCCAGTCGGTGGTGGTCGTGCCGTGCTCGGCGAAGTCGAAGAAGTCGAGGGCCACCGCGTCGGCGACGCCGACGGGCGCACCGTTGGTGAGGACGACGATGCCGAGCTTTTCCAGGGGGAGCATGGTGACGTTGGTGTTGGCGCCGAGGTCGAAGGCCCCGGAGTGGCTCAGGCGCACCCGCCCCGCGTCGTCGTAGGAGACGTTCCAGCCGAGTGCGTAGAAGTCCGTCTTGCCCGTGGCGTTCACCGGCTGCGAGACGATCTCGGGCACATGGGTCCGGGCGAGCGTGTCGGCCGGGACGATCCGCTTCCCGTCGAGCATGCCGTCGCCCAGCTGGAGCCGCATCCAGCGGGCCATGTCGCCGGCGGTGGAACTGACCCCGCCGGCCGGTGCCTGGGCGTCCGGGTCACGGACGAAGCGGGGGCTCCAGGTGCCGTCGGGGTTGCGGACGTGGGTGGCGGCGTGGTCGGGCGCCGTGTCGAACGCACTGAACTCGGTGCTGGTGCGCATCATGCCGGCCGGTTTGAAGAGGGTGTCGTCGGCGAGCTTCTGCCAGCTGGTGCCCCGGGCCTTCGCGACGGCCTCGGCGGCGGCGGTGAAACCGAAGTTGGTGTAGGCGTAGCTCGCGCGGAACGCGGTGAGCGGCTCCAGACGCAGGTGGTCGAGGATGTACGCCTGGTCGTAGCCGAGGTCCTCCAGGAGGTCCCCGGCGTGGTCGGGCAGACCGCTGCGGTGGGAGAGGAGATCGGCGGTGGAGACGTGTTCGGTGACCCACGGGTCCCTCAGCGCGAAGCCGGACAGTTCCGCGCGCCGGTCGAAGTCGGCCGGTTCCTTGAGGACGCCCGCGACGACGGTGGAGGAGACCGGTTTGGAGAGCGAGGCGATCTGGAAGACCGTGTCCGGGCCGACGGTCTCCTTTTCACCGACGCGGCGCAGGCCGAAGCCCTTGAGGTAGACCACCTCGTCGTCGTGGACGACGGCGACGGACACGCCGGGGACGCCGGTGGAGCGCATCATGTCGGCGACGGTCCGGTCGAGGCGGCGCACCGCCTCCTCGACCCGCTGGTCGCTGATCAGGGGTTTCGGTGCCGGCGGCGGGCTAGGTGCGGTCGCTGCCGTCCCGGCCGTCGCCAGGAGGGCGACGGCTCCGACCGCCGTGAGGGCGCGGAGCGTACGCATGGACCTATTGTGCCGCCGACCGGGTGACCCCGCTCGCGGGGCCGCAGCCGCCGCCGGCACCCGCGCGCGGGGCCGGGAAGGGTCGCCCCCGAAGGGGTGCCGCGGGCTCAGTGGGAGGCGCCGACCGGTTCCTGCTCGGCTTCGACTTCCGCGTTCCAGTCGCGCTTGATCGCGCGCCAGCCCTCGTCCGTCTCGCCCAGGCGCCAGTAGCCGGAGATCGACAGGCGCTCGCGCGGGATCTCGCGCTCGACCCGCAGGTAGCGGCGGAGGTTCTTGACGAAGCCCGCCTCGCCGTGGACGAAGGCGTGGACGTCCTCGGAGGGGAAGGCGAGGGCGCGGACGGCCTCGGTCAGGGCCTCCCCGACCGGGCGGGAGCCGCGGTGGAGCCACACCGGGACGACGCCGTCCGGGGTGGCGATCTCCAGCTCGTCCTGCGGGCCCTCGACCTCCACGAACGCGTGGACCTCCGCGCCGTACGGCATCCGCTCCATCGCGGCGCCGATCGCCGGCAGGGCGCTCTCGTCACCGGCCAGGAGGTGCCAGCCGGCGAGCCGGTCCGGGGCGTAGGCGCCGCCGGGGCCGAGGAAGCGTACGAGTTCACCGGGCTGGACCCGGGCCGCCCAGGGGCCGGCCAGGCCCTCGTCGCCGTGCACCACGAAGTCGAGGGTCAGCTCCCGGAGCGCCGGGTCCCAGGCGCGCACGGTGTAGGCGCGCTGGCGCGGCCATTCCTCCCGGGGATGGGCCGCCCGGATCTGCTCCAGGTCCCACGGGGAGGCGTAGACGACGCCCTCCGGCGCGAAGAGGACCTTCACGTAGTGGTCGGTGTACGCGCCCGCGTCGAAGCCGGCCAGCCCGTCACCGCCCAGCACGATCCGCACCATGTGCGGGCTCAAGCGCTCGGTGCGCACGACGACTGCGGTGCCGACCTTGCGGGCGCGTCCTTCTGCCACGACGTCTCCCTGACTTTTCCGACCCTGGCCTTCATGAAGCTTAGGATTACCTAAGTTAGCACCTCAGGGCCGTAGCGCGCTGCTCAGGCGTTCAACTGCTCCCCCCAGACCCCACCGGCGGGCGAGTGCCGCCACCAGGTCGGGCTGGGCGGGAGCCGCAGGCAGCGCCGCCTCGAAGTGCGGCAGTTGGACGTCGCGGGCGACCTGGACGACCTTGGGGGCCACCGCCAGGTAGGGCCGGGACTCGTCCAGCCGCTTGCGCTGGACGGGGGTCAGCTTCGAACGCGGATCGTCGATCGCCGCGATGATCCCGTCCAGGTGCCCGTACGCCTGGAGCAGCTTCGCCGCGGTCTTCTCGCCGATGCCCGGCACGCCCGGCAGGCCGTCGCTCGGGTCGCCGCGCAGCAGGGCCAGCTCCGCGTATCCGGGGCCGTCGACCCCGTACCTCTCCAGCAGCCACACCTCGTCGGTCACCTGGAGGCTGCCCACCCCCTTCAGCGGGTACAGCACGCGCCGCCGCTTCGAGTCGTCGACCAGCTGGTAGAGGTCCCGGTCGCCGGTGACGATGTCCACCGGGCCCGTGGCGCGGGCGGTCAGCGTGCCGATCACGTCGTCCGCCTCGTAGCCGGCGACCCCGACCCGGGCGATGCCGAAGGCGTCCAGGGCCGCCTCGATGATCGGCACCTGCGGAGCCAGCGTGTCCGGGGTCTCCTCCAGGTCCGGTCCGGCCTCGGACTCCACCGCGACGCGATGCGCCTTGTAGGAGGGGATCAGCTCCACCCGCCAGTGCGGCCGCCAGTCGGCGTCCATGCACGCCACGAGGTCGTCGGGCCGGTGGTCCTGCACGAGGCGGCCGATGAAGTCGAGCAGGCCGCGCACGGCGTTGACCGGCGTTCCGTCGGGAGCCTTCACCGATTCCGGCACGCCGAAGTACGCGCGGTAGTAGAGGGAGGCGGTGTCCAGGAGCATCAGGCGTCGTGTCGTCGTCACGATCACGATGATGCCCTGGCGCCCCCGGCAAAGTGGCGCCGGTGCCGTCTGCTCCGCTCTTGAGCGCGAAACCGGGGCCGGTTGCTGCGTAAGGTGCTTACAGCACACCGATGTGCGATGGACCAGGACAAGGGGAGGGCAGCCCCGCCATGGACGACAGGGATGGCACCGACGGTACGGACGGCACGAAGAGCGCGAGCGGTACGAGCGGCGGGGACCGGGTGATCGGCGCGGGCGGCGCGCAGGACAAGGACCGCGACCGGGACAAGGACTCCAAGGAGCCGCTCCGGGTGGGGGTGGCCGTCCGCAAGAGACGCCGTGCGCTGCACCTCACGCTCGCCGCCGTATCGGCGCGCAGCGGCCTGTCGGTCCCCTTCCTCAGTCAGATAGAGAACGAACGGGCCCGGCCCAGCATGCGGTCCCTGGAGCGGGTCGCCGACGCGCTGGAGACCACGGCCGTCGACCTGCTGGCCGCCTCCGACACCGCGCGCACCGTGGACCTCGTACGCGCCGGCGACGACTCGGGGCTCACCCCGGTCCCCGGCGTGCGGCCCCTCGTGCGGGGACACCACCAGCTGCACGCCCTGGAGTTCACCGGGGACCAGGACGCCGGCCGCGAGTACCAGCACCGCAACGACGAGCTGATGTACGTGGTCTCGGGCGCCTGCCAGGTGGAGGCGGAAGGGCGGGCCTACCGGCTGGAGAGCGGGGACGCGCTGTTCCTGTCCGGCGGTGTGCGCCACCGCTGGCGGGCCGTCACCGAGGACACCCGGATCCTGATCGTCGCGGTCGGCGAGCACATCCACGCGACCTCCGAACCGCCCTCGCCGGGCCACTGAAGCGGAGGGCCCGGGGATGCGCACGCCGAAGAGGGTCGTCTCGCTGGTGCCGTCCCTGACCGAGGCGGTGGCGGTGAGCGCGCCCGGAGCGCTGGTCGGGGCGACCGCCTGGTGCACGCACCCGGCCGACCTCGGGGACGTGGCGCGCGTCGGGGGCACGAAGAACCCCGACGTCGCGGCGATCACGGAGCTGCGCCCGGATCTGGTCATCGCCAACGAGGAGGAGAACCGGGCCCCCGACCTCGCCGCGCTGCGGGCCGCCGGTCTGGAGGTGCTGGTCACCGAGGTACGGGACCTTCCGCAGGCGCTGAGCGAACTGGAACGGGTACTGGTGGGCGCGCTGGGGCTGAAGCGGCCCGGGTGGCTGAAGGACGCCGAGGCCGCATGGGCCCGGGCGGAGCCCCTCCCGCCGGCCCTGGCCTTCGTACCGATCTGGCGCAGGCCCTGGATGGTGCTCGGCCGCGACACCTTCGCGGGGGACCTGCTGGCCCGCCTCGGCGTGCGCAACGCGTACGCCGGCCACGCGGAGCGCTACCCGCGGATCCGGGCGTCGGAGCCGGCCGCCTCGGGCTGCGACCTCGTCGTCCTCCCGGACGAGCCGTACCGCTTCACCGCCGCGGACGGGCCCGAGGCCTTCCCCGGGATCCCGGCCGCGTTCGTCAGCGGCCGGCACCTGACCTGGTACGGGCCCTCGCTGGCCGAGGCTCCGGCGGTCCTGGCCGGGGCCCTGCGGGGGGCGCGCTGAGGGGCAGCCCGACGGCCTGGGCCTAGCGGGGTGCGGCCAGGAGGCGGCCGGTGAGCAGGCCGCGCAGGGTGTTCGCGGCCGCCAGGAGCCAGGCGGTCAGCAGGGCCAGGAACAGGGCCGCGGCCAGCCAGGAGAAGGCGGTGAGCCCGGTGTGGCGGGCCAGACCGGCCGCGCCGGTGACGCAGGTGCCGACGGGGAAGGTCAGCGCCCACCAGGTCATGGCGAAGCCCATGCCGCCGCGCGCGGCCCGCACCAGCATCGCCGCGGCCAGTGCCAGCCACAGGAGGGCGAACCCCATCACGGGGACCCCGTAGACGACGGCGAAGGCGCCGAACGCGCCGGAGTAGGCGGCGGATATCGACTGGGGCGCCATGTCCGCGAGCGCGTTCACAGCGGTGGTGGACTGGCCGAGGGGCCCGAGGACCAAGAACAGGGTGGGGGTGAGCGCCAGGGGGAGGGGGCCGCTCACGATCAGCCGGCCGAAGACCAGGGGGAGCATCAGCAGGGTGGCGAGCAGGCTGATGCCGAACATGGCGTAACAGGCGAGCAGCATGGCCTCCCGGGCCTGGCCGGCGGCCAGGTGGGGGATCAGCAGGGGGCCCATCGCGGCGGAGACCATCGGGGCGACCACGGGGAGCAGCCAGACGGGGGTGGCCTGGTGGGCCTCGACCTTGTGGCGGACCACCATCAGGTAGGGGACGGCGACGGCGGCGAGCAGGCCGATCGCGGTGCCGACGCTGAACAGGACCGTGTCCGCGGCCACGGCTGCCCGCACTCCGATGAGGTCCTTGCCGACGATGAGGGCTCCGCCGCCGACGGCCAGCAGGGCCATCGAGAGGCAGCCGTAGAACGGGGCCACGCCGGGGTCGAGGAGATGGGCCCGGGCCTGGTCGCGGTGGTGGAGCCAGTGGCCGGCGCGTGCGGTCAGCAGCACGGCGAGGGCGGTGGCGGCCAGCAGCCAGAAGACCTGGCAGACCACGCGCTGGCCGGGGACCTGGTAGGGGAGGGTGGCGCCGGCGTTGGCGATGATCGCCGTGCCCATGACGGACGCGTACCAGTTGGGGCCGAGGTGGCGCAGTGCGGGAGCCTTGTGGGCCCGCTGGGTCCCAGGGGTGGCGGGACGGGGTCGTACGAGGGTGGTGGCCATGGGTCCAGCGTCGCGCCGGGCGGGACCGGACGGCAGGGGGCGCTGTCCTATGAGGGCATAAACTGAAGTTATGGGTAACGAGTACGGCAAAGACGAGTGGACCGAAGCACAGGTTCCACTGGCACACCGGGTCCCCGACCTGGGCGCCATGGAACTGCTGCTCGCGGTCGCACGCGTCGGCAGCCTGAGCGGTGCGGCCCGACGGCTCGGGATCACCCAGCCCGCCGCCAGCAGCCGGATCCGGGCGATGGAGACCCGGCTCGGGGTCGCGCTCGTGGACCGGTCCCCGCGCGGTTCGACCCTGACGGCGGAAGGCGCGCTGGTCACGGACTGGGCGCGGCGGGTCGTGGAGGCGGCCGAGGCCTTCGACGCGGGCGCGCAGGCGCTACGGGGCCGCCGCGACTCCCGGCTGCGCGTCGCCGCCAGCATGACCATCGCGGAGTACCTGCTGCCCGGCTGGCTGATCGCGCTGCGCGGGCAGCGCCCCGGGACGGCGGTGTCGCTGCACGCCGGGAACTCGGCCGTCGTCGCCGAACGGGTCCTCGCGCACGAGGCCGACCTCGGCTTCGTCGAGGGGCTGAGCGTGCCGGAGGGGCTGGACTCGGTGGAGATCGCGCGGGACCGGCTCGTGGTGGCCGTGGCCCCCGGGCACCCGTGGGCGCGGCGCTCGCGCGGGGTGGAGCCCGCGGAACTGGCGGCGACACCGCTGATCCTGCGCGAACGGGGATCGGGGACCCGGCAGGTCCTGGACGCGGCGCTGGCCGGCTCCGGAGGGCTGGCGGAGCCGCTGCTGGAACTGGCCTCGACGACCGCGGTGAAGGCGGCGGCGGTGAGCGGGGCGGGGCCGTGCGTGCTGTCCGAGCTGGCGGTCGGGGACGAGCTGGCGGGGCGCCGCCTGGTGTCCGTGCCGGTCGTCGGGGCGCCGCTCGACCGGGCCCTGCGGGCGGTGTGGCCCGCGGGGGCACGGCCGGCGGGTCCGGCGCGGGACCTGCTGTCGCTGACCCGACACTGACCCCGCTGTGCGGGGCTGGACCGGGCGGCCGGGGCCCGTGGCCGGGCCCGGAGCCCGCGTTGCCGGACCCCGTGTGGCCGGACCCCGCGTGGCCGGCACCGGAGCCTGCGTGGCCGGACCCCGCGTGGCCGGGCCCGGAGCCCGCGTGGCTGAGCCCCGCGTGGCCGGGTCCGGGGTGACCGGGTCCGGGTTGGCCGGACCCGGGGTGACCGGGTCCGGGGTGGCCGGACCCGGGGTGACCGGGCCCGGGATGCGGTGGCGTGGGTGGCCCTGCGGGGCGTTCCCCTACCCGCCCTTCCCCCGTTCCCCGGGCTCCGCCCGGACCCGAGACCTGGGGCTCCGCCCCCGACCCCGCGCCTCGAACGCCGGCGGGGCTTGGGCGGACGCCCGCCTCGAACGCCGGCGGGGCTGGGTGGGAGCCCCGTGCCGGAAATCCGCGCCTCGAACGGCGGCGGGGCTGGGGCGGGCGCCCGCGCCTCAAGCGCCGGTGGGGCCGGGTTCGGAGGCGGCTGCGATGAGGGCCGACATCACTCGGGTGTCCTTGTCGCGTTCCGGGTGCCATTGGACGCCCAGGACCCAGTGCGCGGGGTCGGACAGTTCGATCGATTCCACCGTGCCGTCGGCGGCGTGGGAGGAGGCGATCAGGCCGCGGCCCAGGCGGTCCGCGGCCTGGTGGTGGTAGGTCGGGACCTCCGATTCCTCCGGGACCAGCGCCGCGTACCGCGTGCCGGGGACCGGGCGGACCGGGTGCCAGGACATGACGCCCTCGGTCAGTACGTGGCCGTCGATGTGCTGGACCAGCGTCCCGCCCAGGGCCACGTTCAGCGCCTGCATGCCCCGGCAGATCCCCAGCAGGGGCTTGCGGGAGGCCAGCGCCGCCGAGATGAGGGACAGCTCCCACTCGTCTCGCAGGGTCGCGGGCGGTCCGGTACGGGGATCGCGCGGGGCCCCGTACCGGACCGGGTCGACGTCCGGGCCGCCCGCGACGACCAGGCCGTCCAGCCGGGCCAGCACCTCCCGCGCCGCCGCCGGGTCGTCCGGCGGGAGCAGCACGGCCGTGCCGCCCGATGCCTGGACGAGTTCGTAGTACCCGGTGGGGACGAGGGCCGTCGGGACGTCCCACACGCCGTAGCGGGTGGACTCCTCGACGTAGGTGGTGATGCCGATGAGCGGCCTGGGCACGGTGGTTACCTCCAGGGGGTCTGCACGGGCGGGGGATCAGTCGCGGGAGAGCTCGGCCTCGGCTTCCGCCAGCGCCGCGAACTCCTCCTCCGGCGCGGAGGCCACCAGGTGGTGGCGACTGTAGAACGCGAAGTAGGCGAGGGCGACCGCGTAAACGGCCAGGGCCATGAACGCCGCGTCCTTGTCCACGAGGAAGGTGGCGACCAGCGCCGAGAGGGCGAGTACGAAGGCCACCGTGGAGGTCGCCATGCCGCCGGGGGTGCGGTACGGGCGCTCCAGGCCCGGTTCGTGGCGCCGCAGCACGATGTGGGAGAGGGCCATCAGGGCGTAGGAGATGGTCGCGCCGAACACCGCGATGTTCAGCATGCGGGGGCCGTTCCCGGTGGCGGCGGCCAGCGCGAAGCCGATCGCACCGGGGATGAGCAGGCCGAGGTAGGGGGCTTTGCGCCGGGAGGTCAGGGACAGGAAGCGGGGGAGGTAGCCCGCCCGGGAGAGGGCGAACAGCTGGCGCGAGCCGGCGTAGATGAGGGAGAAGAAGGAGGCCACGAGCCCGGCGAGGCCCGCGTAGTTGACGAAGGTCTTCAGCCAGGAGAGCCCGGGGTTGCCCTCCAGGGCGACGACCAGCGGGTTCCCGGCGTCCTTGAGGGCGTCGGCGCCGCGTGCTCCGGTCGAGGCGAGGAAGGTGACCAGCGCGAGCAGGACCAGGATGCCCATGGAGATCGACAGGGCGCGGGGTACGGAGCGGACCGGGTCCTTGGCCTCCTCGGCGGCCAGCGGGACGCCCTCGACGCCGAGGAAGAACCACATGCCGAAGGGGAAGGCGGCCCAGATGCCGAGGAAGCCCAGCGGCAGCCACGAACTCGCGCCGGTGGCGGTGGTGTCGACGGCGATGTCGTCGAGGTTCGCCGCGTCGAACTGGGTGAACGCGCCGACGGCGAAGACGATCAGGGCGATCACGGCGATGGCGGTGACGACGAGGGAGAAGCTGAGGGCTTCGCCGACGCCCCACAGGTGGATGCCGATGAAGACGGCGAAGCAGGCGAGGTAGACGGGCCAGCCGGAGGTGAGGCCGAAGAGGTTCAGGGACTCGACGTAGTCGCCGATGAAGATGGCGATGGCGGCCGGGGCGAGGATGTACTCGATGAGGATCGCGGTGCCGGTGAGGAAGCCGCCCCAGGTGCCGAGCGCCCGGCGGGCGAAACCGTAGCCGCCGCCGGCCGTCGGCAGGATCGCGGACAGTTCGGCGAGGGAGAAGACCAGGCACGCGTACATCGCGCCCATGAGGACGGTGGCGATGGCGAGGCCGCCGAAACCGCCCTGGGCGAGGCCGACGTTCCAGCCGGAGAAGTCGCCGGAGACGACGTACGCGACGCCGAGACCGGTCAGCAGCAGCCATCCGGCGCTGCCGCGGCGCAGGGTGCGCCGCTCCAGGTAGCCGTCGCCGCCGTTCTCGGGGGATGAGGTGGGTTCGGGCACGGCTGCCAGCCGTGCGCCGGTGTCGTCGGCCATGTGCGCTCCTGCCTAGGGCAATGGTTGTGGGGCGTACCTTTGCTCCTCCGGCGCGACGGGCGCAAGACCCCTGCGTTAAACGGGGGTTACGAAAAGCTCCCGGCCCCCCGCCGCACGCCCGCGCGGCCCCGCCCCTGCCCCCGATCCCGTACCGCCCCTGGCGCCGCGTCCGCTCAGGCCAGGAACCCCCTCAGCAGCGCCGCCGTGCCGCAGCAGTGCTCGCGCATCACCTCGCGCGCCGCGTCCGCGTCCCGCTCCAGGACCGCCTCCACCAGCGCGCTGTGCTGCTGCTGGGAGTGCTCCAGGTTGCGCACCAGCAGCGGAATGCAGTCCAGGAGGTCGTTCACCGTCGCGCGGACGGCCGCGTACTGGGCCGTCAGGGTGGCGGATCCGGCGAGTTCGCACAAGGTGAGGTGGAAGAGCGTGTCCTGGCGCCGGTAGGCGGGGAGCGGTGCGTCGTGGGTGGCGGCCAGCGCGCCGAGGAGCCGGTCGGTGTCCGGCTCGGACAGCCCCTGGGAGGCGCACAGTCCGGCCGCGCCCACCTCCAGGACCTCGCGGAAGCGCAGCGCGTCCTCGATGTCCACGCCCGCGACCCGCCGCCGCAGCTCCTCCTCGGCTCCGCCGGCCGGCGTGTCGGGGCGGGACAGGACGAACGTTCCCCCGTACCGTCCGCGCCGGGCCTCCACCAGGCCCTGGTCCTGGAGTACCTTCAGCACCTCGCGCAGCGTCACCCGGCTGATGCCCATCCGCTCCGCCAACTCCCGCTCGGGTGGCAGTCGTTCCCCGCCGGGCACCAGTCCGAGCCGGACCACCTGGAGGATCTGCTCCAGCGCCTCCTCGAAACCGTTGCCCGCCCGCACCTGTCGCAGTACGGGATTGAGCCGTGCGACGGCGTCACCCTCGCTCGCCGTATCGGTCATCTCGCCTCCTCCCCTTCCCAAGCAATGGTTCTATTCAATACCTTAGGCGCACTCGGCTCACCGAAGGAGAGATTCCCGTGGTAGACCGCAAGCCGCCGCTTTCGGCCGAAGAGCTTCGTGCTCTCGTCGCCAGCGGTGAGATCGACACAGTGGTCCTGGCCTTCCCCGACATGCAGGGACGGCTCCAGGGCAAGCGGTTCGCCGCACAGTTCTTCCTCGACGAGGTCCTCGAGCACGGCACCGAGGGCTGCAACTACCTGCTCGCCGTCGACACCGACATGAACACCGTCGACGGATACGAGATGTCCTCCTGGGACCGGGGCTACGGCGACTTCGCCATGCACCCCGACCTCGCCACGCTGCGCCGGATCCCCTGGAGCCCGGGCAGCGCCTTCATCCTGGCCGACCTCGCCTGGAACGACGGCTCTCCCGTCGTCGCCGCGCCCCGGCAGATCCTGCGCCGTCAGCTGGAGCGCCTCGCCGCGCACGGCTACACCGCCATGGTGGGCACCGAGCTGGAGTTCATGGTCTTCCAGGACACCTACGAGCAGGCCTGGAACGCGGACTACCGCGGCCTGACCCCCGCCAACCAGTACAACATCGACTACTCCGTCCTCGGGACCGGCCGCGTCGAACCCCTCCTGCGCCGCATCCGCAACGAGATGCAGGCCGCGGGCCTGGTCGTCGAGTCGGCCAAGGGCGAGTGCAACCTCGGACAGCACGAGATCGTCTTCCGCTACGACGAGGCGCTGACCACCTGCGACCAGCACGCGCTCTACAAGACGGGTGCCAAGGAGATCGCCTCCCAGGAAGGCGTCTCGCTCACCTTCATGGCCAAGTTCGACGAGCGCGAGGGCAACTCCTGTCACATCCACCTCTCGCTCACCGACGGCGACGGACGCAACGTGATGGCCGGGGAGGGCCCGGACGCGGACGACCACGGCGGTATGTCACCGGTGATGCGCCACTTCCTGGCCGGCCAGCTCGCCGCGCTGCGCGACTTCTCCCTTCTCTACGCCCCCAACATCAACTCGTACAAGCGTTTCCGGCCGGGATCCTTCGCGCCGACCGCCGTCGCCTGGGGCGTGGACAACCGGACCTGCGCGCTCCGCGTGGTCGGACACGGCCGCTCCCTGCGCTTCGAGAACCGCCTTCCCGGCGGTGACGTCAACCCCCACCTCGCCGTCGCGGGCCTGGTCGCCGCCGGGCTCTACGGCATCGAGAACCGCCTCGAACTGCCCGAACCCTGCTCCGGCAACGCCTACACCGCCGACTTCGCACACGTCCCCACCACCCTGCGCGAGGCCGCCGAGCTCTGGGAGAACAGCGAGATCGCCAAGGCCGCCTTCGGCCCCGAGGTCGTCGCCCACTACCGCAACATGGCCCGCGTCGAACTGGACGCCTACGACTCCGCGGTGACCGACTGGGAGCTGCGCCGCTCCTTCGAACGCCTGTAGGGCCATCGCGCCGCACGCCCCCCACCGCAGGAACCGCACCCACCGCACCCGAACGTCTGAGAGGCACCACGTGTCCGACGCGCAGGCCCCCTTCGATCTGAGCGTTTTGAATCCGGCCACCGAGGAGGTCGTCGCCGTCGTCCCGGCCGCCACACGGGACGACGTCGACGCCGCCGTCGTACGGGCCGCCGCGGCCCAGCGGACCTGGGCGGCCGCCGCGCCGGCCGATCGGGCCAGGCTGCTGCGCCGCTTCGCCGTCGTCGTCGACGGGCACATCGAGGAACTCGCTCGGCTGGAGGTCCTCGAGGCGGGCCACACCATCGGCAACGCCCGCTGGGAAGCCGGCAACGTGCGCGACGTCCTCGACTTCGCCGCCGGCGGAGTGGAACGGCTCTCCGGCCGCCAGATCCCCGTGGCGGGCGGCATCGACGTCACCTTCCTCGAACCCCTCGGCGTCATCGGGGTGATCGCCCCGTGGAACTTCCCCATGCCGATCGCCGCCTGGGGCCTGGCCCCCGCACTCGCCGCGGGCAACGCGGTCATCCTCAAGCCCGCCGAGACCACCCCGCTCACCGCGCTGCGCCTGGCCGAGCTCGCCCTGGAGGCAGGACTCCCCGAACACCTCCTGCAGGTACTGCCCGGCCACGGCGCGGTCGCGGGCGACGCCCTGGTCGAGCACCCGGGCGTGGCCAAGATCGTCTTCACGGGTTCCACCCGGGTCGGCAAGCAGATCATGGCCAAGTGCGCCGACCGGGTGAAGCGGGTCACCCTCGAACTCGGCGGCAAGAACCCCAACATCGTCTTCGCCGACGCGGACCTGGAAGCCGCCGCGGCCGCCGCCCCGATGTCCTTCCTGGACAACACCGGCCAGGACTGCTGCGCCCGCACCCGGATCCTCGTCCAGCGATCGGCCTACGACCGGTTCATGGAGCTGCTGGCCCCCGCGATCGAGAGCGTGGTCGTCGGCGACCCGAACGACGAGAAGACGCAGATGGGCCCGCTGATCTCGCGGGTGCAACTGGACCGCGTACGGTCCTACGTCACCGACGACCTCACCGTGATCCGCGGCACGGCCCCCGAGGGTCCGGGCTTCTGGTACCCCGCGACCCTCGTCACCGGCGTCGGCCCCACCGCGTCCGTCGCCGCCGAGGAGGTCTTCGGACCCGTCGCCGTCGTCCTGCCCTTCGAGGACGAGGAGGACGCCGTGCGCCTGGCCAACGCCACCGAGTACGGCCTCGCCGGATCCCTCTGGACCCGCGACGTGGGCCGCGCCCTGCGCGTCTCGCGCGCCGTCGCCGCGGGCAACCTGTCGGTCAACTCCCACAGCAGCGTCCGCTACTGGACCCCCTTCGGCGGCTACAAGCAGTCCGGGCTCGGCCGCGAGCTCGGCCCCGACTCCCTCTCCGCTTTCACCGAGACCAAGAACGTCTTCATCAGCACGGAGGCCTGAACCATGTCCACTGAAGAGATCGTCTGCCGCCGCCTGGTCGGCCGCACCGCCGTCATCACCGGAGCCGGCAGCGGCATCGGCCTCGCCACCGCCCGCCGCCTCGCCTCCGAAGGCGCCAACGTCGTCTGCGGCGACATCGACGAGACCGTCGGCAAGGCCGCCGCCGAAGAGGTCGGCGGCACCTTCGTGAAGGTCGACGTCACCAGCCCGGAGGAGGTGGAGGCGCTGTTCAAGACGGCCTTCGACACCTACGGCTCCGTCGACATCGCCTTCAACAACGCCGGCATCTCGCCCCCGGACGACGACTCGATCCTCACCACCGGACTGGAGGCCTGGAAGCGCGTCCAGGACGTCAACCTCACCTCCGTCTACCTGTGCTGCAAGGCCGCCCTGCCCTACATGCAGCGCCAGGGCCGCGGCTCCATCATCAACACCGCCTCCTTCGTGGCCGTCATGGGCGCCGCCACCTCGCAGATCTCCTACACCGCCTCCAAGGGCGGCGTGCTCGCCATGTCCCGCGAGCTCGGCGTGCAGTTCGCCCGCGAGGGCATCCGCGTCAACGCCCTGTGCCCGGGACCCGTCAACACCCCCCTCCTGCAGGAGCTGTTCGCCAAGGACCCGGAGCGCGCCGCCCGCCGGCTCGTGCACATCCCGCTGGGCCGCTTCGCCGAACCCACCGAGATCGCCGCCGCGGTCGCCTTCCTCGCGAGCGACGACTCCTCCTTCGTCAACGCCAGCGACTTCCTGGTCGACGGCGGCATCTCCGGGGCGTACGTCACCCCGCTGTAGGCCGCCCGGTCAGCCGACTCCAGCCGGGCACCGCGAGGTGCCCGGCTGTTCCCTTTCCCGATCGCACCGAGGAGCAGCATGCAGAGAAGATGGGCGGCCCCCCTCGCCCTCATGGCCGTGACCGGCTCCGGACTCCTCTCGCCACCGCCGGCCCAGGCGGCCGCGGCCCCCTGCCCCCGGGTGACGGTCGGCGCGGGCTGGTACGGGGACAACCAGGCCCGGCTCCAGCGGCTGATCGACGAGTACGGCGCGTGCGCCCCGTACCGGTCCCACCGCGCCAAGCCGGTCGCCGTCTTCGACTGGGACAACACCGTCGTCAAGAACGACGTCGGTGACGCGCAGATGTTCTGGCTGCTGCGCAACGGGAAGATCCGCCAGCCGGCCCGGGGCGACTGGAGCACCACCAGCCGCTACCTCACCCCGGCCGCCGCCAGGGCCCTCGCCGACGCCTGCGGGGCCCTCGCGAAGCCCGGCGCGACGCTGCCCACCGGCACCCCGGAGGGCGCCGACTGCGCCGACGAGCTGAACGCCGTCTACGGCACGGCCGCCACCCGTGCGGCCGCCCCCGCCTTCGCGGGCTGGGACCACCGCACGATCGAGCCCGCCTACGCCTGGCTGCCGCAGCTGACACAGGGCTGGACCGCGCGCGAGGTCCGCGGCTTCGCGGCCGCCGCGCGCGCCGAGAACCTGGCCGCGCCCATCGGCGCCGAGCAGCGGGTCGGCAGCACCACCGCCACCGGCTGGGTGCGCTACTACGACCAGCAGAGGGACCTTATCGACGGCCTGCGCGAGGCCGGCTTCGACGTCTGGATCAGCTCGGCCTCGCCGCAGCCGGTCGTCGAGGTGTGGGCCGAGGGCGTCGGCATCGACGCGGACCACGTCATCGGCATCCGCAACACCACCACCCGCGGCGGGAAGTTCACCACCCACCTGCAGGGCTGCGGTTCCGTCCGGGACGGCGACGACACGATGATCACCTACATCGACGGCAAGCGCTGCTGGATCAACAAGGAGGTCTTCGGGGTCCGGGGCGCCGCGGCCGAGAAGGTCCAGCCGCCCGCACGCCGCCAGGTGTTCGCCGCGGGCGACTCCGACACCGACGTCTCCTTCCTGCGGGACGCGACCGCGCTGCGGCTCGTCGTCAACCGCAACAAGAACGAGCTGATGTGCCGCGCCTACGACAACAGCGACGGCAAGTGGATCGTGAACCCGATGTTCATCGAGCCGAAGAAGCGCAAGGCCTCCCCTTACCCGTGCGCGTCCACCGGCTTCACCGGCCGCGACGGCACGCCGGGGCCCGTCCTGCGGGGCGACACCAGCGTCATCCCCGACCAGACGGACTCCGTCTTCCCGTAGGCGTCCTCCCCGGAGGCGTCACAGGAACGTGCGGCCCTCGCCCCGGTAGGTCGGGGCGGTGGCCGTCACCCGGTCGCCCTCCACGAGGTGCAGCTCGTCGAAGCGCTCGCACAGCTCACCGGCCTTCGCGTGCCGGAACCAGACCCGGTCGCCGATCAGCAGATCGTCGGCCGGGCTGCCGAGCAGCGGCGTCTGCACCTCTCCGGCCCCTTCCTGGGGGTCGTAGCGCAGCCCCTGGGGCAGGTACGGGAACGGCAGCCGGTCCGGGCCGGGCGCCCCCGAGGCCGGGTACCCGCCGCCGAGCACCGTGACGACCCCGACGCCGGGCCGGCGGACCACCGGCTGGGCGAAGAGGGCGGCGGGACGCCCGCTGAACGAGGTGTAGTTGTCGAACAGGCGCGGTACGTAGAGGCCCGAGCCGGCGGCGATCTCCGTGACCGCGTCCTCGGCCGCGGTCTGCTGGACGCTGCCCGTGCCGCCCCCGTTGACGAACTCCAGGTCCGGGACCACGGCGCGCACGGCCCGTACGGCCTCGGCCCGGCGGGCGGCCAGCTCCTTGCGGGCGGCGCCCTGCATCAGCCGGATGGCGCGCGAGCGCAGCGGGCGCCCGGCCAGCGCGTCGCCCACCCCGGCCACGTGGCCCTCGTACCCCATCAGCCCGACGACGCGGAAACCCGGCCGGGCGCTCACCGCGCGGGCCAGGCGGGCGAGCTCGGCCGGCTCGCGCAGCGGGGAGCGGCGGGCGCCGACGCGGACCCTGCCGCCGAACAGGTGCAGGGCGGTGTCCAGTTCCAGGCAGACCCGGATCTCCTGGTCGCCGCCGTCGCGGGCCCGGTCGATGAGCTCGAGCTGCGCGACGTCGTCGACCATCACCGTCACCGCGCCGGCCAGCTTCGCGTCGCCCGCGAGCTCCGCGAAGCCGGCCCGGTCGGCGGACGGGTAGGCGAGCAGCACGTCCTCGAAGCCGGAGCGGGCCAGCCAGATCGACTCGTCGAGGGTGTACGACATGATCCCGGCGAACCCGGGCCGGGCGAGGACCCGTTCGAGCAGCGCTCGGCACCGTACGGACTTGCTCGCCACCCGGACCGGCTTCCCGCCGGCCCGGCGCACGAGGTCGTCGGCGTTGGCGTCGAACGCCTCGAGGTCCACGAGGGCGAGCGGGGCGTCGAGGTGGGCGGTGGCCCGGTCGTATCGGGCCCGGTCGGCGGCGGGGGAGTTCATGGGCGGCAGCCTGCCAGATGGGTGTACCCGTGGGTAGGGGGTTCCCGGGCATCGCCCTTCCGGCCGGAACCGGCCCCGGGGCCCCGGCGGGCACCCGCGACCGCGCGTGAGCTCCCGCGGGAGTGCCCGGACCGGCCGGCCGGGGCCCGTTCGCGGGCGCGTAAAGTAGGGGCAGGCAGCCGGACGGAACGGGGGGCTGAGCCGCCGGATGAGCACGTCCACACCGCACAGCGAGGTCCTGACCGCGCCCGACCGGCCCCCGGCCCCGCCACGGCGGCAGCCCGGACGGGTCCTCGGCGCCGTCCTCTGCGCCCTCCTCGGACTCTGCCTCACCGGCGCCGCCGGCTACACGGCGGTCGCCGAACACCGCGCCGCGCAGCGGCCCTTGGCAGCCGAAGCCGCCTACCGCGAGGCCGCCTCGCTCTGGCGGTCCACCCCCGTCGACACCCTCTTCCCGCCCGTCGTCGAGGGTGCGGGCGCCGGGCCCGGCGGCGCCGACCGCACGTGGACCCGGATCGCGCTGGCCCCCGACGCCGAGTGCTCCGCCGCCCTCGCAGCCGACTGGCAGGCCCTGCTCGCCGAAGCCGGCTGCACCCGCGTGCTCCGCGCCACCTACACCGACGCCACCCGCAGTTCGCTCGTCACCGTCGGCATGGTCTTCGCCCCCGCCGACGCCCCGGCGCTGAGCGCCCTGCGCGGCCGGCTGACCATCCCGCCCGGCTACGGCTTCCCCGACGACCGGCGCGCGGCCTGGACCGCCTCCGTGCTCCCCGAGGCCCCCGTCGTCCTCTACTCCGTCTCCGCCTTCGCCGACGGCCGCACCCTGGACGCCCCCACCCCCGCCGACGAGGCCATGCGCAAGGACGCCACCGGACCCGTGGCCCAGGCCGGTCTGGGCCACGAGGCCAAGGGCGTCGCCGACCGCGTCGAACGAGCCGTACGGGCCCTCGCGGCCCCGCCCGCCCCGGAGCCCGCCCGATGAGCCGCCGCTTCCTCCCCGCCCTCGCCCTCGGGGCCCTGCTCGTCCCGGCCCTCGCGCCCCCGGCCGCCGCCGACGCCGTCCGGGACCGCCAGTGGGGCTTGACGGCCCTGCGCGCCGAAGAGGCGTGGGGCACCACCCGGGGCGACGGGGTCACCGTCGCCGTCCTGGACACCGGGGTCGACCCGGCCCACCCCGACCTGGCCGGGCAGGTACTCGAAGGCAACGACCTCGTCGGCATGGGCGCCGGCCGGGGCGAGCGCACCTGGGCCCGGCACGGCACCGCCATGGCGGGGATCATCGCCGGGCACGGCCACGGTCCGGACCGCCGCCAGGGCGTCCTCGGGGTCGCACCGCAGGCGAAGATCCTCCCGATCCGGGTGATCCTGGAGGAGGGCGACCCCGGCCGGACCAAGGCCCGCGACAGCAAGGGCGGCGCCCTCGCCGAGGGCATCCGCTGGGCCGCCGACCACGGCGCCGACGTGATCAACCTCTCCCTCGGCGACGACAGCAGCTCCGCGCACCACGAGGCCGCCGAGGACGAGGCCGTCCAGTACGCACTGGCCAAGGGGGTCGTCGTCGTCGCCTCCGCGGGCAACGGCGGCGAACAGGGCGACCACGCCTCCTACCCGGCCGCCTACCCCGGCGTCATCGCCGTCACGGCCGTGGACCGCAAGGGCAAGAAGGCCGCCTTCTCCACCCGCAACTGGTACGCCACCGTCAGCGCCCCCGGCGTCGACATCGTCATCGCCGACCCGGACCGCTCCTACTACGAGGGCTGGGGCACCAGCGCCGCCTCCGCCTTCGTCTCCGGCGCGGTCGCCCTGGTCAAGGCGGCCCACCCCGGCCTGTCCCCGGCGCAGATCAAGAAGCTCCTGGAGGACACCGCCTCCGACGCCCCGTCCGGCGGCCGCGACGACTCCCGCGGCTTCGGCCTGGTCGATCCGGTCGCCGCCCTGCAGATCGCCGACGCGATGACCGCCGAGCCGGCGCTGCCCGCGCCCGCCGCCGCCCGGGGCACGTACTTCGGCCCGGGCCCCGAGCCGGAACGCGGCCCCGAGCGCCGCGCCCGTCTCGGCGCCCCGGCCGGCGCGGCGGCCGGACTGGCGCTCCTCGTGCTGGCCGGCGTACTGGCGCGGCGCCCCCGGGCCGCGCGGCCCGATAGGCTCGGGTAACTGTGGCGAACAAGAACATTCCCGACCCGGGTTTCTCCGACGACGACGGCTCCGCCGACCCGCGGCTGAGCGCTGCCCTGGCCGCCTGGGCCGAGGACAGGGGCAAGGAGCCGGAGGTGCTGGCGGCCCTCAAGGACGCCCGCCTGCTCGTGCCCGTCGTCGCCGTCCTCGGCGAGGTCGAGACCGACCCCGAGACCGGCCTCAAGCGCGAGAAGACCAGCGACATGGCCGTCCCCACACTGCGGGCGGGGGACCGGCGGGCCCTGCCCGCCTTCACCTCGACCGCCTCGCTGGCCCGGTGGGACCCGGCCGCCCGCCCGGTGGCGGTCCCGCTGCACCAGGCCCTGGCCGCCGCCGCGCACGAGAAGGCCGACACGGTCGTCGTCGACCTGTCCGGCCCGGTCACCTACCAGCTCACCGGCCCCGCCCTGCTCGCGCTGGCCGAAGGCCGCACCGACAGCGGCCCGCTCGCCGACCCGGCCGTGCGCGAGGCGGTACGGGCCGTCGTGGCCGCCGAGCCCGCCGTACTCGAGGCCCGCCTGGGCCCGGGCGCCGCGGACGCCGACGGCACCCTGGCGATCGTGCTGGCCGCCGGCCCGCAGGCCACGGCGGCGGCCCGGCGGGTGGCCGAGGCCCTGGCGGCCGACGAGACCCTGCGCGCACGCCTCGTGGGGGGACTGGACCTGGCGCTGCTCCCGGAGGGGGCCCCGGCCCCGCCGGGAGAGCCGCTCTTCACGCGCTGAGGCGCGGGGACACGCGAAAGGGGAGGGCCGGGGCGGGTGCCCCGGCCCTCCCCCCGGTTCCGCTACGCGTACACGGGACCCGTGAACTTCTCGCCCGGGCCCTGCCCCGGCTCGTCCTGCACCAGCGAGGCCTCGCGGAAGGCGAGCTGGAGGGACTTCAGGCCGTCGCGCAGGGGGGCGGCGTGGAAGGAGCTGATCTCGGTGGCGCTCGCGGTGACCAGGCCGGCGAGGGCGGTGATCAGCTTGCGGGCCTCGTCGAGGTCCTTGTGCTCGGAGTCGGGCTTGTCCAGGCCCAGGTTGACCGCGGCCGCACTGAGCAGGTGGACGGCCACCGTGGTGATGACCTCGACCGCCGGCACGTCCGCGATGTCGCGGGTCATGTCGTCGTAGTCGGGGGAGTCGGGAGTGGCACCGGAGGGCGTCGCGTCAGTCATGTGCCCCACGATATGCCGTGCGGCGGGCTTGCAAGGCGGGTGCTAGTATGTACATCGACCGGTCGGACACTCACGTGCCCGACCACAAGTGGAGGCTCCGATTCTCCCACCCGACCACCCTCACGGGAGGCGGGTCACCGGTCAGGTGGTATCCATCGTTCCGTACGGACGATGGAAAGCTGCCCGAGTCTGCGCCCCGCGGTTTGCACGCGGCGGTGCTCCGGTTGTTTTGGAGCCCCTGCCTGTGCCCGGCGGGGCTTTTTTCATTCTCCGCCGCGGTCGGTCTGACGGAAAAACGTCAGCGGCTGTCCTCCAGGCAGCCGTGTGGTGCTACCGAGGAGGATCCATCAGCACCGAGCCCCGCATCAACGACCGGATTCGCGTTCCCGAGGTACGACTCGTCGGTCCCAGCGGCGAGCAGGTCGGCATCGTGCCGCTTGCGAAGGCGCTTGAGCTCGCGCAGGAGTACGACCTCGACCTGGTCGAGGTCGCGGCGTCCGCACGCCCGCCGGTCTGCAAGCTCATGGACTACGGCAAGTTCAAGTACGAGTCGGCCATGAAGGCCCGTGAGGCGCGCAAGAACCAGGCGCACACGGTCATCAAGGAAATGAAGCTCCGGCCGAAGATCGACCCGCACGACTATGACACCAAGAAGGGTCACGTCGTTCGGTTCCTCAAGCAGGGCGACAAGGTCAAGATCACGATCATGTTCCGTGGTCGCGAGCAGTCCAGGCCGGAACTCGGCTACCGACTGCTGCAGCGCCTCGCTTCGGACGTCGAGGACCTCGGGTTCATCGAGTCGAACCCGAAGCAGGACGGCCGAAACATGATCATGGTTCTCGGTCCGCACAAGAAGAAGACCGAGGCGATGGCCGAAGCCCGCGAGGCGCAGGCCGCCCGCAAGGCCGAGCGCCAGGGTCTCGCCCCCACCGACGACGAGGCCCTCACCGAGGACGCCGAGTTCGAGGCCGGGGACGCTGACATCGAGGCCGAGGACGCTTCCGACGAGGCGCCCGAAGCAGCCGAGGCCGCCCCCGAAGAGGCGGACGCCTCTCCCGAGGCTCCTGCCGAGGCCTGATCCTGAGGCAGCCGTCTCGGATCACCGACACAATATGACGCTCCCGGTGAGCCGGCCCCCACAAGGGCCGGTGGGGGCGCCACCGACGAGGAGATAACGGCGCTATGCCGAAGAACAAGACGCACAGCGGGACCAAGAAGCGCTTCAAGATCACCGGCTCCGGCAAGGTGCTCCGCGAGCGCGCCGGCAAGCGCCACCTGCTCGAGCACAAGTCGTCCCGTGTCACCCGCCGCCTCACCGGCACCGCGGAGATGGCCCCCGGCGACGCCGCGAAGATCAAGAAGCTTCTCGGCAAGTGACGTCCTCCGCTCCCCTTCCGGGAGCGGGACGTCAAGACCGGGACCCCATCGAATTCGGGCCGTGTGAAGACAACCACGGCCCCGCTACAAGGAGTTAAAAGTGGCACGCGTCAAGCGGGCAGTAAACGCCCACAAGAAGCGCCGGGCAATCCTCGAGGCGGCCAAGGGCTACCGCGGTCAGCGTTCGCGCCTGTACCGCAAGGCCAAGGAGCAGGTCACCCACTCGCTGGTCTACAACTTCAACGACCGCAAGAAGCGCAAGGGCGACTTCCGTCAGCTGTGGATCCAGCGCATCAACGCTGCTGCCCGCCAGAACGGCATGACGTACAACCGCCTCATCCAGGGTCTGAAGGCCGCCAACATCGAGGTGGACCGCAAGATCCTCGCCGAGCTGGCCGTCAACGACGCCAACGCGTTCGCCGCGCTGGTCGAGGTCGCTCAGAAGGCCCTCCCGGCCGACGTCAACGCCCCGAAGGTCGCTGCCTGAGCAGCAAGCCCTCGAAGGCTGCAGTAATTTGCCCGGACCCGCAGGCCTCGCGCCTGCGGGTCCGGTGCGTTGACCAACGAGTTCCACCCGCTGTACGTACGGAAGCGAGCCGACCGCCATGGGCACCCCCGCCGAGCTGATCTCCCCCCGGTCCACGAGGGTGGCCGCCGCCAGGCGACTGGCGCGCCGCAACTTCCGCACCAAGGAGCGGCGCTTCATCGCCGAGGGCCCGCAGGCCGTGCGCGAGGCCGCCGAACACCGGGGCGCCACGGGCGAGCCGACCCTGATCGAGCTCTTCGCGACCGCCGAGGCCGCCGAGCGCCACGCCGACATCGTCGACGCCGCCTACGCCGCCGGAGCACGCGTCCACTACGCCTCGGACGAGGTGCTCGCCGAGGTCTCGCAGACGGTCACCCCGCAGGGCCTGGTCGGCGTCTGCCACTTCCTCGACTCGCCCTTCGAGGAGATCCTGGCCGCCCGGCCCAAGCTGGTCGCCGTCCTCGCCCACGTCCGCGACCCCGGCAACGCCGGCACGGTGCTGCGCTGCGCGGACGCCGCCGGAGCCGACGCCGTGGTGCTGACCGACGCCTCCGTGGACCTGTACAACCCCAAATCGGTACGGGCCTCCGTGGGCTCCCTCTTCCACCTCCCGGTGGCCGTCGGCGTCCCCGTCGGGCTGGCCGTCGAGGGGCTGCGGGCAGCGGGCGTACGGATCCTCGCGGCCGACGGCGCCGGCGAGGACGACCTCGACGCCGAGCTGGACGCGGGCACGATGGGCACCCCCTCGGCCTGGATCTTCGGCAACGAGGCCTGGGGCCTGCCCGAGGAGACCAGGGCGCTCGCCGACGCCGTGGTGCGGGTCCCGATCCACGGAAAGGCCGAGAGCCTGAACCTCGCGACGGCCGCCGCCGTGTGCCTCTACGCCTCCGCGCGTGCACAGCGGGCGCCCGGAGGGTGCCGCTCCGTGACCCCCAGCTAGTAATGTGGCGGCCCGGGGGCCGACCGCGGTACTCGGAGATGTGGGGTACGGGGACATGACCGTCGGTACGAACAGCTCGCCGGCGGCCGCCGAGGCGGCCGGCGCACCCATCCTGGCGACGGTGCCCCAGCGGGCCGAGGCCGGCAAAGTGCCCGTGCAGTCCGCGCCCGTGCAGCCCGCGCCCGCCCCGGCCTCCCGTGCCCGGCCCGCGCACGCGAGCCCCGTAGGACCGGGGCCCGCGGCCGATCCGCACACGGAGTTCGCCGGGCTCGGGATCGACCCCGACGACCTGCCCGACGGGCTCGTGATCGCCGACGACACCGGCCGGGTCATCTGCTTCAACTCCGCCGCCGCCCGGATCACCGCCCGCGCGGCGGGCGAGGCGCTCGGCGAGGGCATCGAGCGGGCCCTTCCGCTGGAGGACCTCGAAGGGCGCCGCTGGTGGGCGCTGACCGACCCCTACGGCGGCCTCGCCACCCGGCGCGGCCAGCCCGAGCGCAACCTGCTGCTCCCCGGCGGCCGCGAGGTGCTCGTCTCCGCCCGGTACGTGCGCACCCACCCCACCGGCCCGCTGCGCCGCCTCGTGGTCACCCTGCGCGGTACGGAGGCGCGGCGGCGCACCGAACGCAGCCACGCCGAGCTGATCGCCACCGTCGCGCACGAGCTGCGCTCGCCCCTGACCTCGGTCAAGGGGTTCACGGCGACCCTGCTCGCCAAGTGGGAGCGGTTCACCGACGACCAGAAGCGGCTGATGCTGGAGACCGTCGACGCCGACGCCAACCGCGTCACCCGGCTCATCGCCGAGCTCCTGGACATCTCGCGCATCGACTCGGGCCGGCTGGAGGTGCGCCGCCAGCCGGTGGACATCTCCACCGCCGTGGGCCGCCACGTCCAGGCGCTCACCGCGAACGGGCAGGCCCCGGAGCGCTTCCTCGTCAGCGTGAGCCGGCCGCTGCCCGACTTGTGGGCGGACCCGGACAAGATCGACCAGATCCTCGGCAACCTGCTCGAAAATGCGGTGCGCCACGGCGAGGGAACGGTCACCATCGACGTGACGCCGACCAGCTTCGCGAACGCAGCGGGGAAGACCGAGAAGGGAACCGCCGTCACCGTGACCGACGAGGGCCCCGGGATCCCCGAAGAGTCGATGGGCCGCGTCTTCACCCGCTTCTGGCGGGGGAGCAAGCGCGGCGGCACCGGCCTGGGCCTCTACATCGTCAAGGGCATCGTCGAAGCCCACGGCGGAACCATCACGGTCGGCCGCGGCCCCTGCGGCGGCGCCGAGTTCCGATTTATCCTGCCCGTCGCCGCCCCGGCGTACCTCACGCAGTAACCCTGCGGAGCGTCTCGCCAGGCGGCCCACGGGCCCCTTCACCCCCAGCGACCTTTAGACTCGACCTTTGGCACCTTTGTGTCCTAGTGCCGAGCGCGTCCTGCGCGTCGCGCGGGGGACCCACCAGCCAGCCATCGGAAGTACGGGAAGAGATGTCGGCACCGAACAAGTCGTACGACCCTGTTGAGGTCGAGGCACTGAAACCGGATGAGATCGAGCGCATGCGGGACGAGGCGCTCGCCGCCTTCGCCGCCGCCGGCGACCTCGACGAACTTCGCGAGGCGAAGACCGCGCACATGGGCGACCGCTCGCCCCTGGCGCTCGCCAACCGCGAGATCGGCGCGCTGCCCCCGCAGGCCAAGGCCGAGGCGGGCAAGCGCGTGGGCCAGGCCCGCGGCGCCGTGAACAAGGCCTTCGGGGCCCGCACGGTCGCGCTCGAGGCCGAGCGCGACGAGCGGGTGCTGGTCGAGGAGGCGGTGGACGTCACGCTGCCCTACGACCGGGTTCCCGCCGGCGCCCGGCACCCCCTGACCACGCTGATGGACCGCATCGCGGACATCTTCGTGGCCATGGGGTACGAGGTCGCGGAGGGCCCCGAGGTCGAGGCGGAGTGGTTCAACTTCGACGCCCTCAACTTCACGCCCGACCACCCGGCGCGCCAGATGCAGGACACCTTCTTCGTCCGGGGGCCGGAAGGCACCGAGGGCGACGAGTCCGGCGTCGTGCTGCGCACCCACACCTCCCCGGTGCAGGCGCGCTCGCTGCTGGAGCGCAAGCCCCCCGTCTACATCGTGTGCCCGGGCCGGGTCTACCGCACGGACGAGCTCGACGCGACGCACACCCCGGTCTTCCACCAGGTCGAGCTGCTCGCCGTGGACGAGGGCCTGACCATGGCCGACCTCAAGGGCACCATGGACCACATGGTCCAGGAGCTGTTCGGCGAGGGCACCACCACGCGCCTGCGCCCGCACTTCTTCCCCTTCACCGAGCCGTCCGCCGAGATGGACATGCAGTGCTACGTGTGCCGCGGCGAGTCGGTGGGCAACCCCGACCGCCCGTGCCGCACCTGCTCCAGCGAGGGCTGGATCGAGCTCGGCGGCTGCGGCATGGTCAACCCCAAGGTGCTCGTCGCCTGCGGTGTCGACCCGGAGAAGTACAGCGGGTTCGCCTTCGGGTTCGGCATCGAGCGGATGCTGATGTTCCGCCACAACGTAGAAGACATGCGAGACATGGTCGAGGGTGACATCCGTTTCACCCGGCCGTTCGGGATGGAGATCTGATGCGGGTCCCGCTTTCTTGGCTGCGGGAGTACGTCGACCTCCCCGCCGGTGAAACCGGTCGCGACGTCGCGGCCAAGCTCGTCGACGCCGGCCTCGAGGTCGAGACCGTCGAGCAGCTCGGCGGCGGGCTCAAGGGCCCGCTCGTCGTCGGCCAGGTGCTGACCATCGAGGAGCTCGAGGGCTTCCGCAAGCCCATCCGGTTCTGCACGGTGGACGTCGGCTCGGCCAACGGCACCGGCGAGCCGCAGGAGATCGTCTGCGGAGCCCGGAACTTCTCCGTCGGCGACAAGGTCGTCGTGGTCCTGCCGGGCGCGGTGCTGCCCGGAGACTTCGCGATCGCCTCGCGCAAGACGTACGGCCGGACCTCGCACGGCATGATCTGCTCCGGCGACGAGCTGGGCATGGGCGACGACGGCACGCACGGCATCATCGTGCTGCCCCACGAGCACGAGGTCGGTACCGACGCGATCGCGCTCCTGGAGCTCGTCGACGAGGTCCTCGACATCGACATCACCCCGGACCGCGGCTACTGCATGTCCATGCGCGGTGTGGCCCGCGAGGCCGCCACCGCGTACGGTCTGCCGCTGCGCGACCCGGCACTGCTCGACGTGCCCGCGCCGAACTCGTACGGCTACACCGTCGACATCGACGACCCGCAGGGCTGCGACCGCTTCACCGCCCGCACGGTGACCGGCCTCGACCCCGAGGCGCGCTCCCCGATCTGGCTCACCCGGCGCCTGCAGAAGGCGGGCATGCGCCCGATCTCGCTCGCCGTCGACATCACCAACTACGTGATGCTCGAACTCGGTCAGCCGCTGCACGCCTACGACCGCTCGCGCATCGACGGCGCCATCGGCGTCCGCCGTGCCGAGCAGGGCGAGAAGTTCACCACCCTCGACGGCGTCAAGCGCACGCTCGACGCCGAAGACCTGGTGATCACCGACAACAGCGGCCCGATCGGGCTCGCCGGTGTCATGGGCGGCGCCAACACCGAGATCGCCGACTCCGTCACCGACCCGGCGACCGGCGCGGTCACCGGCACCACCGACGTGGTCGTCGAGGCCGCGCACTTCGACGCCGTGTCGATCTCGCGCACCGCCCGCCGGCTCAAGCTGTCCTCCGAGGCGTCCAAGCGATTCGAGCGCGGCGTCGACCCGCAGGCCGCCGCAGCGGCCGCGCAGCGGACCGTGGACCTGCTGGTGCTGCTCGCCGGCGGCACCGCCGAGGCCGGCGTCACCGAGCGCACCGCCCCCGGTGCCCCCCGCACCATCGCGATGGCCGCGGACCACCCCGACAAGGTCGCGGGCATGGACTACGGCCGCGAGACCGTCGTACGCCGCCTCCAGGAGGTCGGCTGCGACGTCTACGGCCAGGACGAGCTCGTCGTCACCGTCCCCTCGTGGCGGCCCGACCTCGCCGCGCCCAACGACCTCGCCGAAGAGGTCATCCGGCTGGAGGGCTACGGGAACCTTCCCTCCACCCTCCCGCAGGTGCCGTCCGGCCGCGGTCTGACCGCCCGGCAGCAGCTGCACCGCCGGGTGGGCCGCGCGCTGGCCGGCGCCGGCTACGTCGAGGCGCTCAGCTACCCGTTCCTGGGCGAGGGCGTCTTCGACCAGCTCCAGCTGCCCGCGCACGACGCCTCCCGCCAGGTCGTCAAGCTGGTCAACCCGATCTCCGACGAGGAGCCGGCGCTGCGCACCACGCTGCTGCCGGGTCTGCTCGGCGCGCTGCGCCGCAACGACAGCCGGGGCAGCCACGACCTCGCGCTCTTCGAGACCGGCTCCGTCTTCCGGGCTGCCGCCCGGCCCGGTGTCGCCGTACGGCTGCCCGCCGACCGGCGCCCCACGGACGAGGAGATCGCCACGCTGAACGCGGCCCTGCCCGCACAGCCGCGCTACGCCGCGGTCGTGCTGGCCGGTGCCCGCGAGCAGGCCGGCTGGTGGGGCAAGGGCCGTCCGGCCGACTGGGCCGACGCGGTCCAAGCCGCCCGCTCGCTGGCCGTCGAGGCCGGCGCGGACCTGACCGTGCGCCAGGGCCAGTACGGCCCCTGGCACCCGGGCCGCTGCGCCGAGCTGCTCGTCACCCTCGACGGGGTGGAGACGGTCATCGGCCACGCCGGTGAGCTGCACCCGCGCGTGGTCAAGGCGATGGGCCTGCCGGCCCGTACCAGCGCGATGGAGCTCGACCTCGACCGCCTCGCGGCGGCCGGCGGCGAGGCGCTCCAGGCGCCCCGGATCTCCTCCTTCCCGGTGGCGACCCAGGACGTCGCGCTGATCGTCGACGCGTCCGTCCCGGCGCTGTCCGTGGAGGACGCGCTGCGCAAGGGCGCGGGCGAACTGCTGGAGTCGCTGCGGCTGTTCGACGTCTTCGAGGGCGAGCAGGTGGGCGAGGGCAAGAAGTCCCTGGCGTACGCGCTGCGCTTCCGCGCGGCCGACCGCACGCTGACCGCCGAGGAGTCCACGGCGGCCCGCGACGCGGCGGTCGCCCTGGCCGGCGAGCGCACGGGCGCGGTGCTGCGCGGCGCGTAGCCGCTGCCGCTGCCCCGCGACACGGAGGGGGTGCGTCCCGGACACGGGGCGCACCCCCTCACGCGTACCCGCCCGCCCGGCTGCGCCGGCACTCCGGGCCGCGCCTGTCCTGCGGGGCTGGTCTGCTACCCGACTGTGACGCTGCGGGCCGGTGCGCGCCGTGCGTCGCCGTGGGCACCGTCAGGCGATGGGGGTTTCGCGGCGGGGCGGGGGCGGACGTCCGTGCGGCTGGGAAGCGGGCGTCCGCGCCCGGGGGACCACGCGGGCCGGGCCCGGTGGGTGGGCCCGGCGCGCGTTCGGTCCGGCCCGGCCGGGGCCCGGCGACCAACCAGGTCCCCGGCGGAGCCGAAGCGCGCCGCCCGCCTGCCGTGGAGTGTCGGGCAGACAACAGACGGGCGGCGCGGTTGACGGGTCGTCGCACTGTACGAGGGGGAGCCGACGACCCGAGCCACCTCTTGGCGAGGCCCTTAAGTGAAGCGCCCGCAGGGCCCCGGACGGCAGGGTGCGCATCGCATTTATGCGCGTACCGCGTTCACACCCCGTGTGAACCGCGCACCCATTAGCCTGAGTCCGACGAGCCCTGGAGCGGTCCATGCAGCCCAATGCCCTGCTCGACGCCCTCCTCGCCGAGGCGGGCATGTCCCACGCGGGTCTCGCCGCGTACGTGAACCAGGCGGGCCGCCGACGGGGGCTCGCCCTGCGCTACGAACACACCGCCGTCGCCCGGTGGTTGAAGGGCCAGCGCCCCCGCGGCCAGGTCCCGGACCTGATCTGCGAGGTGATCGGGGGCCGGCTGCGGCGACCGCTGTCCCTCGACGACGCGGGCTTCGGCGTGCCCGGCCAGTCCGCCGACCCGCACGGCTCCCCGCTCAGCGGCTTCGTCGACCGGGCCGCCGCCCTGTGGCGCTCCGACGGCAACGGCCGCCAGTGCCTCGCCGCGGACGCCCTCACCGGTACGCCCGCCGTCATACCGGTGTGGGAGTGGGAGAACCCGCCGGAGGACGCGGACGTGTCCCGCGAGGGCCCGACCCGGGTGGGCCCGGAGCACATCGAGATCCTGCGGGCCGCCCGCGCGCACTACGAGCTGATGTACCGCCGGGCGGGCGGCGTGGCCACGCGTGACCGGATCGTGCGCTTCCTCGGCACCGAGACCGCCCCGATGCTGCGCGGCAGCTACTCCGACGGCCTCGGCCGCAGCCTGTACCGGGCCGGCGGATCCCTGGTGGCGGTGGCGGGGATCTGCGCTTACGACTCGGACGCGCACGGGCTGGCCCAGCGCTACTTCCACCAGGCCCTGCGTCTGGCGAAGGCCAGCGGCGACCGGGGGCTCGGCGCCTATGTGATCGCGCTGATCGTCAACCAGTGCCTGCACCTACGGGAGTTCCGCCAGGCCGTCGCCTTCGCCGAGGCGGCCCTGCGCGCGGCCGGCCGGTACACCACCCCGGCGCTGGCCGCCGACCTGTACGCCATGCAGGCCAAGGCCTACGCCCAACTCGGGGACACGGCTGCGGCGTTGGCCTGCATCCGCAAGGCAGAGGCGGCCGCCGAGCGGATCCGGCCGGGCACAGAGCCGGACGAGACGGGGTACGTACAGCCCGGGCTGGTCAACGTACAGGTGGCCGAGGCGCTGCTCGGTCTGGGGGACCTGCGGGCGGCCCACGAACAGGCGGCCGCAGCCGTCGGAACCCCCGCGCACGACCGGGGTCGCGTGCACCGCCTCGCGATGCTGTGCGAGATCCAGCTGCGCCAGGGAGAGGCCGACCAGGCGGTGGCGGCGGCGGCCGAAATGGCCGAGCGGTCCAGGGGGATGGAGTCGCTGCGGCTGCGCGACCGGCTGCGGGCGGTCCGCGAACAGCTTCTGACCAGCGGTTGTTCGGGGGCGGAGGAGACGGCCGAGCTCATCGACGGAGCGCTGCGCGTTCCCCTGTGACACGGTGAACTGCTGCCATGTTGCCACCTACTCGATCGGAAGGTGGCACAACCGTGCAGTGGACGAACTTGAGTGAGCAGACCGTGTACGCGAACCGTTGGTTCGATGTGAATCTCGCCGATGTGGAGCTCCCCGACGGCCGGCACCTGGACCACTTCGTGATCCGGCTGCGCCCGGTCGCC
The DNA here is from genome assembly GCF_042736715.1 of Streptomyces sp. NPDC060049. Classification (NCBI taxonomy): domain Bacteria; kingdom Bacillati; phylum Actinomycetota; class Actinomycetes; order Kitasatosporales; family Streptomycetaceae; genus Streptomyces; species Streptomyces sp. NPDC060049. The sequence continues at coordinate 103,166 of NZ_JBHWVV010000018.1, read as the reverse complement.
GTGGCCACGGCCGTCAACGAGGCCAATGAGGTGCTGCTGTTGTGGCGCCACCGCTTCATCACGGACAGCTGGGGCTGGGAGCTGCCCGCAGGGGTCGTCGAGGACGGCGAGTCCGTGGAGAGCGCCGCCGCCCGGGAGATGGAGGAGGAGTCGGGCTGGCGGCCCGGACCCCTGCACCACCTGATGACCGTCGAGCCGTCCAACGGGCTGACCGACGCCCGCCACCACCTCTACTGGGCGGACGGGGCCACCTACACGGGCCACCCCGAGGACGACTTCGAGTCCTCGCGCCGCGAGTGGGTGCCCCTCGAGAAGGTGCCGGACATGATCGCGCGCGGCGAGGTCCCGGCCGCCAACATGGCGGCCGGGCTGCTGCTGCTGCACCATCTCAAGCTGGGCCGGCTCCAGGGCCGTCCGTAGCCGTCAGCCGTACGGGTAGAACCCCGAGCCCGTCTTGCGGCCGAGGCGGCCGGCGTCGACCATCCGCTGGAGCAGCGGGGGAGCCGCGTACAGGGGCTCCTTGAACTCCGCGTACATCGAGTCGGCCACCGAGGCGACCGTGTCCAGGCCGATGAGGTCCGCGAGCTTCAGCGGGCCCATCGGGTGGGCGCAGCCCAGCTCCATGCCGTTGTCGATGTCCTCGCGGCTCGCGATGCCCGACTCGAACATCCGGATCGCGGACAGCAGGTACGGGATGAGGAGCGCGTTCACCACGAAGCCGGAACGGTCCTGGGCGCGGATCGCGTGCTTGCCCAGCACGCCCCCGACCAGGGCCTCGGCCCGCTTGACCGTCTCGTCGCTCGTGGTCAGCGCCGGGATCAGCTCCACGAGCTGCTGCACCGGGGCCGGGTTGAAGAAGTGGATGCCGATGACCTGGTCGGGCCGCGAGGTCGCGACGGCCAGCTTGACCAGCGGGATCGAGGAGGTGTTGGAGGCGAGGATCGCGTCCGGGCGGGTGATCACCTGGTCGAGGACCTGGAAGATCTCCGTCTTGACCTGCTCGTTCTCGACGACCGCCTCGATGACGAGGTCGCGGTCGGCGAACTCGCCGAGGTCGGTGGTGAACGACAGGCGGGCCAGGGTCGCGTCCCGCTCCTCCTCGCTGATCTTGCCGCGTTCGGCGGCCCTCGTCAGCGAGGAGTGCAGGCGCGTCCGCCCGAGTTCGAGGGCCTCGCCGGTGGTCTCGGCGACCATCACCTCAAGACCGCTGCGGGCGAACACCTCCGCGATGCCCGCGCCCATCTGGCCACAGCCCACTACGCCGACGCGTGCGATGTCGTCTGGGAGGTCCGTCACATCGTGCCTTTCGCTGCTCATCCATCGCGGGTCCCCCGTACTCGTGCAGTGGTAACTGCGTTCCGGCGCCCGCCACGCCCCCCGACGTTACCCCCGTCCTTGCCCGGCGTGGCGGGCCGGGGCGGGCATGCTGGACGGACACGGGACAATGTCACGGAACGGAACGGAGTCGTCACATGGCGTACATCGGGAGGCGGGGAGTACTGGCCTGTGCGGCGGGGGTGCTGGCCGCCGCGGCGACCGCGTCCCCCGCCGGGGCGGTCCGGGGAGCGCGGGCGGCCATGGCGCCGAAGGCGGCCGCGGCGGAGTTCCGCGGGATGTGGGCCGCGTCCGTGCAGAACGTGGACTGGCCCTCCGAAAGCGGTCTCCCCGCCGCCGAGCAGCGCGCCGAGCTGCTCGCACTCCTCGACACCGCCGTCTCCCGCCGACTCAACGCCGTGATCCTCCAGGTCCGGCCCACCGCCGACGCGATGTGGCCCTCGGCGCGCGAGCCGTGGTCCCAGTGGCTGACGGGGGAACAGGGCGTCGACCCCGGCTGGGACCCGCTCGGCACGGCCGTCGCCGAGGCGCACGCCCGGGGGCTGGAGCTGCACGCCTGGTTCAACCCCTACCGGGTGGCCAATCACACCGACCTGAGCCGGCTCGTCCCCGGGCATCCGGCCCGCCGCAACCGGGGCTGGACCGTCGCGTACGGCGGCAAGCTGTTCTACAACCCCGGGCTGCCCCAGGTGCGGCGCTTCGTGCAGGAGGCCATGCTCGACGCCGTGGCCCGCTACCCCGTCGACGCGGTCCACTGGGACGACTACTTCTATCCCTACCCGGTCGAGGGCGAGGACTTCGACGACGACGCCGCCTTCGAGGAGTACGGCGGCTCCTTCGCCACCCGGGCGGACTGGCGCCGCCACAACACCGACACCCTGGTCCAGGAGATGTCGGCGCGGCTGCGGGCGCTGCGCCCCGCCGTGGCCTTCGGCATCAGCCCTTTCGCGGTCTGGCGCAACTCCGACCGCGACCCGCTCGGTTCGCCGACGCGGGCGGGCGTCGCCACGTACGACGATCTGTACGCGGACACCCGCAAGTGGGTGCGCCAGGGTTGGATCGACTACATCGCGCCCCAGGCGTACTGGCACATCGGCCATCCGAGCGCCGACTACGCGGACATCGTCCCCTGGTGGGCGAAGACCGTCGCCGGCACCGGCGTCCGGCTGTACGTGGGGGAGGCGCTCTACCGCTGCGATCGGGACAGCTCCACCGCAGCCTGGCGCGATCCGCGGGAGCTGTCGCGGCACGTGCGGTTCGCCCGCGCCTACCCGGAGGTCCGCGGCCACGCCTACTTTTCGGCGAAGCAGGTGGCCGCGGACCCCAACGGGGCGATGGCCCGGGTGGTCGCCGACCACTACGCCGCGGTGGCGGCGGCGCGTTGACCGGCGCAACGCACGGGTTCAGTGGTCGTGGTCGGCGGGGTGCTTCACCACGCAGTCGGGGCCGGGGGACATGACGGCCTCGTGCCCGTCCGTGAAGCGGACCCGGTAGGGAGGCGTGCCGTTCTCTCCGAGAACCTGGGTGATCTCACCGACCTTGTCGTGCTGGCCCACGATCCTGCCGTGCTGAACCAGCTGGTCGCCCTCGGTCGCGCGCATAGCTGACCTCCTCGGTGGCGGTCCGATCCGGTGCTAGCAGTTTAGGTCGTTCCACCCCTATTTGACCCGTTGGGTCACCGCGATGCAGACGAGCACCGCACCGGCGGCTACAGGAGCGGCGGGGGAGAGGTGCTCGCCGAGCAGCGCCACCGACCACACGAGGGTCAGCATCGGCTGCGCGAGCTGGAGCTGGCTCGCGCGGGCGGCGCCGATCTCCGCCATGCCCCGGTACCAGACGTAGAGGCCGAGGAAGGTGGAGCCGACGGCCACCCAGACGAGCCCGGCCAGCCCGTGTCCCGTGAGGTGGACCGGCTCGTACGCGAGCCCGAGCGCGGAACCGGCCAGGCCGATCGGCAGGCAGAGCACCAACGCCCAGCCGATCACCTGCCAGCCGGGCAGCTCCCGGGCCAGGCGCCCGCCCTCGGTGTACCCGGCCGCGCACACCAGCAGGGCGGCGAAGAGCAGGCCGTCGCCGAAGGAGAGGGAGCCGCCGCTCTGGGCCAGGGTGAAGCCGAGGACGACCACGGCCCCGGCGACGGCCGCCGCCCAGAACCGCAGCGGCGGGCGGGCGCCGGTGCGCAGGGAGGACACGACCGCGGTGGTCAGCGGCAGCAGGCCGACCACAACGGCGGCGTGCGAGGTCGTGGAGGTGCGCAGCGCCAGTGTGGTGAGCAGCGGGAACCCGATGACGACGCCGCCCGCGACGACCAGCAGGCCCGGCCAGTGCGCGCGGTGGGGCAGCGGTACGCGTCCGACCAGCAGGCAGGCGCCGGCCGTCAGCCCCGCGAGGACGCAGCGCAGGGCGAACAGCGACCAGGGGCCGAAGCTCTCCAGCCCCCAGGCGGTGGCGGGGAAGGTCAGCGAGAAGGCGACGACGCCGGCGGAGGCGAGGACGGTGCCGCCGCCGAACCGGCCCGCCCGCGCGCCGCCCGCTACCGGGTCCGGCGCCGCGGCTCGCGCCGGGTCCTGCGCCGGACCGCGCGTCGAGCCCTGCGTCGGGCCTTGCGCCCTGCCCCGAACTGCTACCGAGGCGGGGAGAGTAGCGCTATTCTTTGCTGTCATGTACGAGCGTAGCAGCGTCGCGGATCTGGCGGAATCCTTGCGGGCCGAGTTGAACCGCTACTCGCCCGGTGGAAAGCTGCCGTCCAGTCGCGCGCTGGTCGAGCGCTTCCGGGTCAGTCCCGTCACCGTCTCCCGGGCCATCGCCCAGCTGGCCGCCGAAGGCCTCGTGGTCACCCGCCCGGGGGCCGGAGCCTTCCGCGCCCGGCCGCGTACGCCGGCCCCCGCGCCCGGCGACACCTCCTGGCAGGCCGTCGCCCTCAGCGCGGAAGGCGCCGGCGAGGTCGTCCCGCGCTCCGTCGACGCCTCCGGGGTGCTGGTCACCCTCGCCGCCCCGCCCGCCGGGGTCATCGAGCTCCACAGCGGCTACCTCCACCCCGTGCTCCAGCCCGAGCGGGCCATGGCGGCCGCCCTCGCCCGCGCCGGACGGCGGCCCGGAGTGTGGGGACGCCCGCCCGTGGAGGGGCTGGCGGAGCTGCGCGACTGGTTCGCGCGGGAGATCGGCGGGGCGGTCGGGGCCGCGGACGTCCTGGTCACCGCCGGCGGGCAGAGCGCGCTCACCACGGCCCTGCGGGCGCTCGCCCCGCCCGGGGCGCCGATCCTCGTCGAGTCCCCGACCTACCCCGGACTGCTGGCCATCGCCCGGGCCTCCGGGTGCCGGCCCGTGCCCGTCCCGGTGGACGCCGACGGGGTCCGGCCCGAGCTGTTGGCCGAGGCCTTCGAAGCGACCGGGGCGCGGGTGTTCGTATGCCAGCCGCTGTTCCAGAATCCGACCGGGGCGGTCCTCGCGGACGAACGGCGCGGCGAGGTGCTGCGCATCGCGCGCGCCGCCGGGGCGTTCGTGGTGGAGGACGACTACGCCCGCGCCTTGGCCCACGAGGACGCCGGCCCGCTGCCCGCGACGCTCGCCGCCGAGGACACCGACGGGGTCGTCGTGCACGTCCGGTCGCTGACCAAAGTCACCTCGCCCAGCCTGCGGGTGGGCGCGCTGGCCGCCCGCGGGCCGGTCCTGGACCGGCTGCGCGCCATCCAGGTCGTGGACAGCTTCTTCGTGCCCAGGCCGCTCCAGGAAGCCGCCCTGGAGCTGGTCGGCGCACCCGCCTGGCCCCGCCACCTCAAGACCGTCGCCGCCGAGCTGCGCCACCGGCGGGACGTCCTCGCGGGGGCGCTGCGCCGGGAGCTGCCCTCGCTGGAGGTGTCGCGACTCCCGCGCGGCGGATACCAGTTGTGGGCGCGGACCGGTACGGGCGACGACGCCGCCTTCGTGGCCTCCGCACTGCGCGCCGGGGTCGCGGTCGCGCCCGGCAGGCCCTACTTCTGCGCGGAACCGCCCGGCCCGTTCGTGCGGCTGAGCTTCGCCGGGGTCGCCGGCGCGGGCGAGCTGACCGAGGCCGTCCGGCGGCTGCGGTCGGCGCCGGGGGGCGTGCCCGGCGGGAGGCCCGGGGAAGGGCCCGGGGGCGGGCTTCGTTCAGACGCTTGACCCCGTGCGGCACGCGGCTCACCATCGCCGCATGCATGTTCGGGTTTCGCTAGTCGCAGCAGCCCGTAGTACCCCGCTGCTCGCCGAGCGCTTCGACGACGACCGCCCCATCGACGTGGACGGCTGGCGCGCGGTGGAGTCCGCCGCGCGCGGGCTCGTACCACTGGGCTCGGCCGACCTCCGCTACTGTTCGCCGACCTCGCGCAGCCGGGCCACCGGCGCGGCCCTCGGCTACGCGCCGATGGCGCAGCCCGCGCTGCGGGAGTGCGACATGGGCCGCTGGCGCGGCCTGACCCTGGGGGAGGTGGCGGCCCGGGAGCCTGCGGCGGTGGACCTCTGGCTCGCGGACCCGTGCGCGGCCCCGCACGGAGGGGAGTCCCTGCTCGCTTTCATCACCCGGATCGGCGGCTGGCTGGACACCCGGCCGGCGGACGACGGGGGAGCGATCGTGGCGGTGGCGGAACCGTCGGTGGTCCGCGCGGCCCTCGTGTACGCGCTGAACGTGCCTCCGCTGACCTACTGGAACGTGGACGTCCGGCCCCTGTCGACGGTCACCCTGGCGGGCTGGCCGCGACACTGGCACCTCTCCCTCCAGGCGCCGGTGTAAACCCGTTGAGCGGCGACCCGACCGGATCTAGCCTGCGGACATGAACGCGACGGACACCTCGAACTCCTCGAACACCTCGAACGACCCGGGCGGCGATGACGGCGGAGCCCGTGGAGCCGGCATCCGGATCACCACGCTCGCGGAGCGGCCCGAACTGACCGACGCGCTCTGGGGCATGAACGACTCGTGGCCCGAGTTCGCCACGCAGGACTCGATCGCCTGGATGCTGTACCCGCGCATGGTGGCGGAACTCCCGCAGTACGTCTTCGTCGCGACCGACGACGCCACCGGCGAGGTGGTAGCCAAGGCGTTCAGCGTGCCCTTCGTCCAGCACGCGCCCGGACGGGACGGGCGGCTGCCCGCGCAGGGCTGGGACCAGGTCCTGATGTGGGCCTTCTCCGACCTGCGGCGCGGCGCGGTCCCCGACACGGTCAGCGCCATCGAGATCAGCGTCCGGCCGGACCGGCAGGGCCGGGGGCTGTCGGGGAGGATGCTCGCCGCGCTGCGGGAGACCGCCCGGGCGCGCGGTTTCACCGAGGTGGTGGCCCCGGTCCGGCCGAGCGGAAAGCCGGCCGAGCCGGAGGCCTCGATCCACGAGTACGCGTACCGCACCCGCGAGGACGGCCTCCCCTACGACCCGTGGCTACGGGTCCACGTGCGCGCGGGCGCCGTCATCGACTCGGTGGCCCCGCTGTCGATGACGATCACCGGCTCCCTCCCGCAGTGGCGGCAGTGGACCGGCCTCCCCTTCGACGCGGCGGGCCCGGTCCTCGTGCCCGGCGCCCTGTCCCCGGTCCGCTGCGAACCGGAGCAGGGCTACGCGGTCTACGTGGAGCCGAACGTCTGGGTCCGGCACGCGCTGGTCTGACGGGCCGTGCCGCCTCAGAGGAGCGAGACGGGGGCGGTCGCGAAGGACGGGAGGTAGATCCCGCCGATGCCCGCGTACTGCGCCCGGTAGCCGCGCAGGATCTCGTCCAGCGGGATCGTCAGCCGGGCCGGGGTGTCGCAGCGGGCGGCACCGAACTGGTCGGTGACGGCGGTGCACAGGGTGCGGCCGCCGACGGTGGTGAAGACGACCGGTACGCCGTCCAGCCCGGCCGGGGCGTCCGCGATCCGCACGGTGGTGCTGAGGTTCTTCACGCCGAAGAGCAGCCCGTTGAGCTTGGCCGGACCGGCCGTCGCGGCGGTGGCCACGGCGGGCCGGACCCGCCCGGGGTCGTCGCAGACCTGGAGGGCGGGGGCGTAGACCTGGCCGACGGGGCAGGCGGTCACGGTGGCGACCCCGCCCCCGCACTGCACGTAGAACCGCTGGTCCTGCATCCTCGGCAGCCGCCCGGTGACGCCGCCGGCGCACGAGCCCTCGGCGGCGGTGGCGGGAGCCGCCGTCATGCCCAGGGCGACGACCGCCCCGGCGGCCAGCGCGGCCAGTCCCTTGCCGATGCGTAACGACACCGCTTCCCCCAGATCGCTTGTCACTCACTGTGACGAAATGAATACGAAGTGACTATAGGGATGGGCGGGTGCCGGACGCAACGCTTTGCGGGGACTGCCCAAGCGTGCGAATAGCCGCTGGCTTGAACGCGTTCAAGTCGATGGGTGCGGTACGGGGGCGGGGTGGAGCGGCGATGACGGCCACGGTGGACACCGCGGTGGTGGTCCGGCGAACGCGAGCCGTCCATCCGTGGCAGCACAGGATCGCGCCGGCCGCGCTGATCCTCCCGGTGCCGGTCGTCGTGGACATGCTCAGGGCGGGCCTGCCGGTCCCGCTCCTGACCGTCCCGGTCCTGCTCCTCGCGGTGCCGGCCGCCCTCCGGGCGAACCGGGCGTGGTTCATGACCGCCTGCGTGGGCCTCGCGGTCCTGCTGCTGTGGTGGTCGGCCTACGGTCTGCCGGAGGGCGCGTGGATCTTCCTGCCCCCGGCGCTGCTCCTGCTGTGCGCCGCTTTCGCGGACCCGCGCGCCTACCGCACCGCGGCCACGGTGTCCACGGTCCTCGCCACGCTCGTCGCGCTGGTCCCCCTCGTCCTCTTCGGCGGATCCCTCGCGAGCCTGCTCGACCTAGTGCTGTGATCGGGAAGGGCGTACAGGCTCAGCAGGCACGGCACGGCACGGCACGTCGGCGGTGCGGAGCCGCCCGCAGGCGCCGCGGACTACCGGCCGCGGGGCTTGCCGCGCTTGCTGTTGGACTTGGCGACGGCCTTGCCGCTCTTGGGGGCGCCGGCGCGCGGGTTCTTGGCGGCCGGCTTGCCGCCGCCGCGGGGAGCCGGCTTGCGCTGCGGCTTCGCCTTCTTCTGCTCGGGCTCGGGCTGCGTACGCCCGCGCCCGCGCGAGCTGTTGACGGTCCGGCCGCGCACGATCCCGATGAACTCCTCGACCAGGTCGGGGGTTTCGTCGGCCTCGGGCCACGACAGCGCGACGCGTGACTCCGGCGCGTCCAGCAGCGTCCGGTAGGTCAGGTCCTTGCGGTGGTGCAGGCGTGCGAGCGACTGGGGTACGACGAGGACCCCGATGCCCGCCGCCACCAGCTCGATCGCGTCGGCCGTCGTCTCGGGCCGTTCCCGCGCGGGCTTGCCCGGCAGCCGCTCCCAGTCGAGGGTGTCGTCGAGCGGGTGGAGCACGATGTCGTCGGCGAGATCCGCGAGCGACAGCTCCTCGACCGCCGCGGCGAGGTGGTCCTTGGGGATCACCACGACCGTGGTCTCCGTGTAGAGCGGGATCGCGCTGAGGTCCGTCCGGTCGATCGGCAGCCGGACGAACCCGGCGTCGGCACCCTTGGCGCGCAGCAGGGCGGGCGCCTCGGCGGGGGTGACCGGAACGAGGGTCAGCGGAACGTCGGGCAGCCGTTCCTTCCAGATCCGGACCCACTTGGTGGGAGTCACCCCGGGGACGTACGCGAGCTGGAACGACGGGGGCGTCTCGGAGTCTGTCACCCGGCCAGATTACCGGCCGTGGTCGGAGGTGGCGCACACGCTCGATACCCTTGACCCCATGACGTCGCACCAGACCGCCCAGACCATGAAGCCCGCGACCGCGGCGAAGAAGCTGGGTGTGTACCTCGAGGCCACCCCCGCAGAGTTCCAGGAGGGTGTCGTCTCGCGCACCGAGCTGGCCGCCCTCCAGGCCGAGCCGCCCCAGTGGCTGCAGGACCTCCGGAACAACGGTCCGCACCCCCGTCCGGTGGTGGCGGCGAAGCTGGGCATCTCCATCTCGGGCCTCGCCCGCGGCGGTATCACCGAGGCGCTCACCACCGAGCAGATCGAGGCCCTGAAGCAGGAAATGCCCGAGTGGCTCGAGAAGGAACGGTCCACCCAGGCGGAGGTCCGCAAGGAGACGGTCCGCATCAAGCAGATGCAGGCGGAGAAGGCCGAGAAGCGAGAGCGCTCCTGACCTCCCCGGCCCGCCGCCCCGACCGGTGCGGCGAGGCCGGCCCCGGTTCCGCGCCCGGCCCTACCGCCCCGGGCGGCGGCCTGCGCGGCCCCACACCAGGGTTGTGACCGTTCACGCGCCGGCGCGAGCAGCCCTGTCGCCGGACCGGCGCTCAGGGCTCGCGCGTCCGTGCAGGCAGTTCCCTCGCCCGGCCCGGAACTGCACCGGGCCCCTGACGCGTCGGCGCGGGCGGCCCTTTCACCGGGCGGCCCTTCACCGGGCGGCCCTTCACCGGGCGGGTTGATCCGCCCGCCCAGGGCGGGTGAGGCCCAGGGGCTTCGGCTCCGCCGTCGGCAGGGCGAGCACTGAGGTCGGTGCCCCGGCCGCGGTCGTAGCCGTCGGGCATCGGCTCCGGCCGGGGCATCGGCGTCCTCCGGCCGTGACGAGACCGCGGATCCGCGCGGGCCGTACGCCGCTCCACCGCGACCGCGCTCGAAACCGCCCGCGCGAGCACCCCGTAAGCCTCCACCCCGCAACCCGTCGCACGCTCCAGCGCGCTCCGTGTCCGCACCGGACCGCGCGGCGTGCAGCGCCGGAGCCGAACCTGCCCGCGCCCGCCGTCCGCCGAGGCCTCCCGCTCTCCGCCGCCAGGCCGCACCCGCACGGGCGGGCGGCTGTGTGCTCCCGCTCCCCGGGCGGCCGGACGGCCGCAACCGTGCGGGCTGCGCTCGCGCGGACAGTAAGGGCGGGGGCCCGTCGTCCAGCTCGAACGGGCGCGCGGGCGCGGGCAGGAGTTCGGCCCGCCCCCGTCTCCCGCACGACGACGTCCCGTACGTACCGCGGCTCCGCCGTGCAATGCACCGCACCGGACACCGCGACCCGGCCGCCTTCCCGGCAGGAGACGGCCCAGGTCGGCCCGCGTGGGCCCCGCCATGGGTTCGTAGCGGGGGTCTTCGCGGTACCTCGGGCACCTGCGCCGCCGCGGGTGGGTCGGAGTGCTTCAGTAGAAGGGTGAGTCCGCGCGACGAGAGAAGGGTGAGTCCTCGCGGTGAGCCGGTCACGCGGTGAGCCGGTCGCGCGGCGCGCCGCTCGGCCGGATAGTGGCTTTGCATAAACGTGCGTAGCTACGTATAGTCATGCCATCGAGGAGGAGGGTCCGATGGTGGTACGTGTAGCGGTGGCCGGTGCGAGCGGGTACGCGGGCGGGGAAGTGCTGCGCCTGCTGCTCTCCCACCCCGAGGTCGAGATCGGCGCGCTGACCGGGAACTCCAACGCCGGGCAGCTGCTCGGCTCGCTCCAGCCGCACCTGGTGCCGCTCGCCGGGCGCACCCTGCAGGCGACCACGCCCGAGGTGCTCGCCGGTCACGACGTCGTCTTCCTCGCACTGCCGCACGGGCAGTCCGCCGCCGTCGCCGCCCAGCTCGGCGACGACGTCCTCGTCGTCGACATGGGCGCCGACCACCGGCTCCAGGACTCCGCCGACTGGGACAGGTTCTACGGCGCCCCGCACGCCGGGACCTGGCCCTACGGCCTCCCGGAGCTGCCGGGAGCCCGCGCCGCGCTCGCCGGTTCCAAGCGCGTCGCCGTGCCCGGGTGCTACCCGACCGCCGTCTCCCTCGCGCTCTTCCCGGCCTACGCCGCGCAGCTCGCCGAGCCCGAGGCCGTGATCGTCGCCGCCTCCGGAACCTCCGGCGCCGGCAAGGCCCTCAAGCCGAACCTGCTGGGCTCCGAGGTCATGGGCTCCATGAGCCCGTACGGGGTGGGCGGCGGTCACCGCCACACGCCCGAGATGGTGCAAAACCTCAGCCCCGTCGCCGGAACGCGGGTCTCGGTGTCCTTCACGCCGACGCTGGCGCCCATGCCCCGCGGCATCCTCGCCACCTGCACCGCCAAGGCGCTGCCCGGAACCGACGCCGAGGCGGTCCGCGCCGCGTACGAGAAGGCGTACGCGGACGAGCCCTTCGTGCACCTGCTGCCCGAGGGCCAATGGCCGGCGACCGCGTCCGTCTACGGTTCCAACGCCGTCCAGGTGCAGGTCGCCTTCGACGAGGCCGCCCGGCGGATCATCGCGATCAGCGCCATCGACAACCTCACCAAGGGCACCGCCGGCGGCGCGGTGCAGAGCATGAACATCGCCCTCGGGCTCCCCGAGGCACTGGGTCTTTCCACGATCGGAGTCGCACCGTGAGCGTCACGGCAGCACAGGGGTTCACGGCGGCGGGCATCGCCGCCGGGATCAAGGCGAACGGCAACCCGGATCTGGCCCTCGTGGTCAACGACGGGCCGCGTCTGGCCGCCGCGGGCGTCTTCACCTCCAACCGCGTCAAGGCCGCGCCCGTCCACTGGTCCGAGCAGGTCCTGCGCGGCGGCTCCGTGAGCGCGGTGGTCCTCAACTCCGGCGGCGCCAACGCCTGCACCGGCCCCAAGGGCTTCCAGGACACGCACGCCACCGCCGAGAAGGCCGCCGACGTCTTGAACCGGACCGGCCGCGGCGCGGAGGTCAACGCCGGCGAGGTCGCCGTCGCGTCCACCGGCCTGATCGGCGTCCTGCTCCCCATGGACAAGCTGCTGCCCGGCATCGAGACCGCCGCCGCGGCGCTCTCGGCCGACGGCGGCGAGGCCGCCGCCATCGCCATCAAGACCACCGACACCGTGCACAAGACGGCCACGGCCGGCCAGGACGGCTGGACCGTCGGCGGTATGGCCAAGGGCGCGGGCATGCTCGCCCCCGGCCTGGCCACCATGCTCGTCGTCCTCACCACCGACGCCGACCTGGACAGCGCCACCCTCGACAAGGCGCTGCGCTCCGCGACCCGCACCACCTTCGACCGGGTCGACTCCGACGGCTGCATGTCCACCAACGACACGGTGCTGCTGCTCGCCTCGGGCGCGTCCGGCCAGGTGCCGGCGTACGAGGCGTTCGCCGAGACCGTGCGCACGGTCTGCGACGACCTGGCCCGCCAGCTGATCGGCGATGCCGAGGGCGCCAGCAAGGACATCCGCATCGAGGTGATCGGCGCGGCCACCGAGGACGACGCGGTCGAGGTCGGCCGGTCCATCGCCCGCAACAACCTGCTCAAGTGCGCCATCCACGGCGAGGACCCGAACTGGGGCCGGGTCCTGTCGGCGATCGGCACCACGCGGGCGGCCTTCGACCCGGACCGTCTGAACGTCGCCATCAACGGCGTCTGGGTCTGCAAGAACGGCTCCGTGGGCGAGGACCGCGACCTGGTCTCGATGAAGGACCGCGAGGTCCGCATCACCGCCGATCTGGCCACCGGCTCCGAGTCCGCGGTCATCTGGGCCAACGACCTGACGGCCGAGTACGTCCACGAGAACAGCGCGTACTCCTCATGAGCACCGCACGCAAGCACACCGCGCTGCCCAAGGCCGAGATCCTCATCGAGGCCCTGCCCTGGCTGACCCGCCACAACGGCAAGGTCGTCGTCATCAAGTTCGGCGGCAACGCCATGATCGACGAGAACCTGAAGGCGGCCTTCGCCCAGGACGTCGTCTTCCTGCGCCAGGCCGGGCTGAAGCCGGTCGTCGTGCACGGCGGCGGCCCGCAGATCAACGCCCAGCTGGACAAGCAGGGCCTGGTCAGCGAGTTCAAGGCGGGCCTGCGGGTGACCACTCCGGAAGCGATGGACGTCGTACGGATGGTCCTGGCCGGGCAGGTCCAGCGCGAGCTGGTCGGGCTGCTCAACCAGCACGGGCCGCTCGCCGTCGGCATGACCGGCGAGGACGCCCACACCATCACCGCCACCAAGCACACCCCCGAGATCGACGGCGAGTGCGTCGACATCGGGCGGGTCGGCGAGATCACCGCCATCGACACGGGCGCGATCGAGGCGCTGCTGGCGGACGGCCGGATCCCGGTCATCTCCTCCATCGCGCGCAGCGCCGACGACCACCACGTCTACAACGTGAACGCCGACACCGCGGCCGCGGCCCTCGCGGCCGCGCTCGGCGCCGAGACGCTCATGGTCCTCACCGACGTCGAGGGCCTCTACGCGGACTGGCCGAGCAGCGACGAGGTCATCAGCCGGCTCACCGTCAGCGAGCTGGAGAAGCTGCTGCCCGAGCTGTCCAGCGGCATGGTCCCGAAGATGGAGGGCTGCCTGCACGCCGTCCGCAACGGCGTGACCACCGCCCGGGTCATCGACGGGCGGGTCCAGCACTCGATCCTGCTGGAGATCTTCACGGACGAGGGAATCGGCACGATGGTCGTGCCCGACGCACAGGGAGGGGAACCCGCGTGACCGGCAACCAGGACTACGCCGCCCGCTGGCAGGGCGTGCTGACCGACAACTACGGGACCCCCGCGCTGGCCCTCGTCCGCGGCGAGGGCGCCCAGGTCTGGGACGCGGACGGCAAGCAGTACACCGACTTCGTCGGCGGCATCGCGGTCAACGCCCTCGGCCACGCCCACCCCGCGATCGTCGAGGCCGTCACCACCCAGGTCTCCACCCTCGGCCACGTCTCCAACCTGTACGCCTCCGAGCCGGTCCTCGCGCTCGGCGAACGGCTGCTCCAGCTCTTCGGCCGCTCCGGCAAGATTTTCTTCTGCAACTCCGGCGCCGAGGCGATCGAAGCCGCCTTCAAGATCGGCCGGCTGACCGGGCGGACCCACATGGTCGCCACCGAAGGCGGCTTCCACGGCCGCACCATGGGCGCCCTCGCGCTCACCGGCCAGCCCAAGAAGCAGGACCCCTTCCTGCCCCTGCCCGGAGACGTCACGCACGTCCCGTACGGCGACGTGGAGGCCCTGCGGGCCGCCGTCACCGAGGAGACCGCGCTCGTCGTCATCGAACCGATCCAGGGCGAGAACGGCGTGGTCGTGCCCCCGGCCGGCTATCTGACGGCCGCCCGCGAGATCACCCGGGCGACCGGCACCCTGCTGGTCCTCGACGAGGTGCAGACCGGCGTCGGGCGCTGCGGCCAGTGGTTCGAGCACCAGGCCCACGAAGGTGTCGAGCCCGACCTCGTCACACTCGCGAAGGGCCTCGGCGGCGGTCTGCCGATCGGCGCCGTGGCCGCCTTCGGCCCCGTGGCCGACCTGCTCCAGCCCGGCCAGCACGGCACCACCTTCGGCGGGAACCCCGTCGCGTGCGCCGCCGGCCTCGCCGTCATCGAGACGATCGCCGCCGACGGGCTCCTCGACCAGGTCAAGGACCGCGGCGAGCGGCTGCGCGGCGGTATCGAAGGATTCGCACACCCGCTCGTCTCCCACGTCCGCGGGGCGGGCCTCCTGCTGGGTATCGTGCTGACGGAGCCGCTCGCACCGCAGGTGCAGCGCGCGGCTCAGGACGCCGGCTTCCTGGTCAACGCGCCCGCCCCCGACGTCGTACGGCTGATGCCCCCGTACGTGCTGTCCGAGGCCGAGGTGGACGCGTTCCTGCAGGCCCTGCCCGGCGTGCTCGACGCAGCGAAGTCCGCCGCGGACGTGGACGGATGATGAACCGGGGAATGAGACGACGATGAGTCAGGCGCAGGAACACGAGCAGAACGGCCAGTCCGTTCCGCAGACCCGCACCGCCCGCCACCGCCGGATCGTGGACATCCTGAACCGGCAGCCGGTCCGCTCCCAGAGCCAGCTGGCCAAGCTGCTCGCCGACGACGGGCTGAGCGTCACCCAGGCGACGCTCAGCCGCGACCTCGACGAGCTCGGCGCCGTGAAGATCCGCAACACCGGTGGCGAACTGATCTACGCGGTGCCCAGCGAGGGCGGCTTCCGCACCCCGCAGGCACCGCTCGGCGAGTCGGCGAAGGAGGAGCGCATGCGGCGCCTCTCCGGGGAACTGCTGATCTCGGCGGAGGCCTCCGCGAACCTGGTGGTCCTGCGCACCCCGCCCGGCGCGGCCCAGTTCCTCGCCTCGGCGATCGACCAGGCCGAGCTCCGGGCCATCCTCGGCACGATCGCGGGCGACGACACCCTGATGCTGATCAGCCGCGACCCGGCGGGCGGTCAGGCCCTCGCCGACCACCTGCTGAGGCTGGCCCAGAAGGAGAGCTGAGCGCGGGTTCGGGCCCGGTCCCTTCAGTACCGCGTCACCGCGAGGGGGCCCGACTCCGTGCCGATCGCGATGTGAGGGTGCCTGCGCGGGTTCGCCCAGCGCAGGATCGCCCGCATCGCGCCCTTCGGGACCGAGACGCAGCCGGCCGTCGCGCCCTTGCCGTCGACGTGCAGGAAGATCCCCGCGCCCCGGCCCCGTACGGGCCGGTCGTAGTTGAAGGCGATGACCAGCGCGTGCGCGTACTGCTTCGCGTACGAGACCAGGTGCTCCGCCTCGCCCGGCGCGCAGTCCGCGGGCAGCGGCTCCACCCAGCGGTTGTAGCTGCCCGAGGCGTTGTCCTGGCACCACCACGAGGCGGGGCTCACCCGTCGGTAGCGGTACGCCGTCCCGGCCGGAGCGTGCGCGATGCCGAAGGCGTACGGGAGGGCGTACAGGCCGGCCGGGGTCGTGTTCGTGCCCTGGGCGCGGGCCGCGCCCTCGGTCAGGCCGTTCGCGCCGAAGCGGGCGGGAGCGCCGCCCGCCTCGTACCAGCGTCCCGCCCGCCGGTCCCACCAGGTCAGGCGACCGGTCGTGGATCCGGGGGCCGGGGCGACGGCGGTGATCAGCTGGCTGCCGCCGCCGGTGTCGGCGAGACGGGCGGGCAGCGGCAGATCGTCGTGGGGGCCGTCGGGGCCTTGCAGCAGCAGGCTGGTGACGATCAGTGAGACGAGGACGACAGCGGTACGCGGCACAGGTCAGACGGTACGGGGCGCGGGGGTCAGCGGCAGCGCAGGCAGGCCGTCGCGACTCGCTCCGATGACTCCGATGGTCTCCGAGAGCCCGTTAGGCCTCTCCGTACGGGGCGGTCCGGACCCGCGCAGCCTGCCGTCCACGCGTGCGTGGTGCCCCCGTGCCCCCATGACCGCATGACCGCCCCCGGCCCCTCGTCCGGTCAGGGGATGTCAGCGGTCGAGACCGAGGCGGGAGCGGCGCCTCCACATGTCGTAGGGGTGGAACAGGTGTTCCGACCGCTCGAGCAGCGCGGCGAGTTCGGACAGGTCCGCCTCTTGCGTGGTCAAGGTCAGCCGCCAGTCCCAGCCGATCACGATCGCCCGCGCCGCCGAGCGCAACAACGGGTCGGTGTCCTTCGACAGGGTCACCGCGGCCCGCAGTTCGTGGATCCCGCCCCGTGCGCGCAGCAGCCGGAAGGCGGCCCGGCGTACGTGCAGGGGCCGTTCGGGTTCGAGGCGCTCGGCGAGGTGGTGGTGGTCCAGCCGCTCCACCACCTGGAGCAGGCTCACCGAGGCCTCGCGGGCCACCGACGCGGACGGGTCGTCCAGCAGGCGGAGCAGGACGGCGTGGTCGGTGGCGTCGTCCAGTCGGCGCAGCCCGGCCACGACGGCGGCCCGCACCGTGCCGGAGGGGTGGTCGAGCAGGGAGCGCAGCAGCGGTGCGTGCTCCCGCTCCGCGCATTCGGCGAAGCCGGTCACCGCGTGCGGGGAGACGTGCTCGCGGTCCGTGACCAGCGCGAGGTAGCGCGCGACCGGTTCCCCGCCGCTCTGCGAGACGAGCCAGCGCGCGCAGGCCCGTACGAGGCCCGAGCGGTCGGCGAGGAAGCGCCCGGCCTCGGTGGCCCGCCCGGCCCCGCGCAGCGCGATGACCCCCGAGGCCCGGACCATCGGGATGCGTCCGCCGAGCAGGGCGTTGACCGCCCCGTCGTCCGGCCCGTCGGCGGCCATGGCCCGCAGGGCGGCATCGGTCCACAGCCGGGCAGCTGTCGGGTCCGGCTCCGCGGCGGCCCGCCGTGCGAGCTCCCGTACGCCGGTCCCGCCGATCTCCAGGGACAGCCGGGCGGCGAAGCGCCGGGTCGGCCGGTCGGCGTGCCGGCGCAGGCGGTCCAGGATGTGCTCGCGCTGCGCGGGGGTCAGCGAGTTCCAGCTCCACGTGGTCGAGGGCCGTCCGGGGCGCCACCACGCGGCGAGGAGTGAGTACCGGCCGCTGAAGGCGGCCTCCAGCTGTTCCAGTGCCCAGGCGCCGTGCTCGCGCCGGCCCAGCCGAAGGGCGAGCGGGGTCAGCCGGATCAGGGACTCGACGGGGTCCTTGGAAATGCCCCAGGCCAGCACCCGCCGGGCGCGTTGGCGTACCGGCGGGGCCCAGTCGGCGCAGCGGATCAGGACGAGCTCGAGCGGCGGGTGCGCGGCACCGGCCCGGCGGAGCACCCGGCGGGCGCGTCGGCGCACCGCCGGGATCCAGGCGACGTAGTCGAGGAAGAAGAGTTCCATCGGCGTGAGCCGCCACGGGCTGAGGGCGGAGGCGCGGATCCGCCCGTCGGGGTCGCAGATCCGGGCCTCGATCCGCTTGCCGCGCACCGGCTCGTAGGAGCGGCGGCCGATGCGTCGCACCTCCTCGTCGAAAGCCGTCCAGGCTTGCGGCCCGCTGTGGTTGAGCACGCCGGCGACGGCGGCGGGCTCGCGCTGCCGCAGCAGGTCCACGGCCACCCCCCGCCCCAGCAGCACATCCCGCTGTACACCGGCTCCCATGTGCCCTCCCCGAGTCGTCCGCCGATGGTAGGCCGCCGTCGGTGTGCGGGGCCTCCCCATATTCGGGCCGGTCAGGGCCTTGCGGCCGAGCTCGATTGACGAAACATACGGAGCAGTGCATAGTTATGCCGGTTGGTGGGCGCCGTCGGTCTGTCCTCGAAGACCGCCGCGCGTCGCGACCTCGCCCGACCCCGCGCGTTGTACAAACGGCCTCCCCGTTACCTCCGCGGCGGGGAGGCCGACGCGTATCCCATGCCATGCCATGCATCTTGAGGAGCAGTAGCTGTGAGCAGCAACAACGGTGGTGACGTCCGGCTCTGGGGCGGCCGGTTCGCCGACGGTCCCGCCGAGGCCCTCGCGAAACTGTCCGCGTCGGTCCACTTCGACTGGCGCCTCGCGCCCTACGACATCGCGGGATCGCGCGCCCACGCCCGCGCGCTGGCCAAGGCCGGCCTGCTCACGGCCGACGAGCTCGGCCGCATGATCGCGGGCCTTGACCAGCTCGAAGCCGACGTCGCGGACGGCACCTTGACCGGAACCATCGCCGACGAGGACGTCCACACCGCCCTGGAGCGGGGCCTGCTGGAACGCCTCGGCGCCGACCTCGGCGGAAAGCTGCGCGCCGGCCGGTCGCGCAACGACCAGGTCGCCACGCTCTTCCGGATGTACCTGCGCGACCACGCGCGGACCATCGGCGGCCTGATCGCCGACCTCCAGGACGCGCTGGTCGGCCTCGCCGAGCACCACGCGGACGTGGCGATGCCGGGCCGGACCCACCTGCAGCACGCGCAGCCGGTGCTCTTCGCCCACCACGTACTGG
Source organism: Streptomyces sp. NPDC060049 (assembly GCF_042736715.1). Lineage (NCBI taxonomy): Bacteria > Bacillati > Actinomycetota > Actinomycetes > Kitasatosporales > Streptomycetaceae > Streptomyces > Streptomyces sp. NPDC060049. The sequence goes on along the minus strand of NZ_JBHWVV010000018.1, from coordinate 84,363 downwards.
CCCACGTGCAGGCCCTGTCCCGCGACGCGGAGCGGCTGCGCCAGTGGGACACCCGGACGGCGGTCTCCCCGTACGGTTCGGGGGCGCTGGCCGGCTCCTCGCTCGGCCTGGACCCGGAGGCGGTCGCCGCCGAGCTCGGCTTCGAGCGCGGCTCGGTCGGCAACTCCATCGACGGCACGGCATCGCGCGACTTCGTCGCCGAGTTCGCCTTCGTCACCGCGATGATCGGGATCAACCTGTCGCGGATCGCCGAGGAGATCATCATCTGGAACACGAAGGAGTTCTCCTTCGTGACCCTGCACGACGCCTTCTCCACCGGGTCGTCGATCATGCCGCAGAAGAAGAACCCGGACATCGCGGAGCTGGCGCGCGGCAAGTCGGGCCGTCTCATCGGCAACCTGACCGGCCTGCTCGCCACACTGAAGGCGCTGCCGCTGGCCTACAACCGCGACCTCCAGGAGGACAAGGAGCCCGTCTTCGACTCCTGCGACACCCTGGAAGTCCTGCTGCCCGCCTTCACCGGGATGATGGCGACCCTCACGGTCAACCGGGAGCGCATGGAGGAGCTGGCCCCGGCGGGCTTCTCGCTCGCCACCGACATCGCCGAATGGCTGGTCAAGCAGGGCGTGCCCTTCCGGGTCGCGCACGAGGTCGCCGGCGAGTGCGTGAAGGTGTGCGAGGGGCTCGGCATCGAGCTCGACGAGCTGAGCGACGAGCAGTTCGCGAAGATCTCGGAGCACCTGACGCCGGAGGTCCGCACGGTCCTCAACGTCAAGGGGGCGCTGGCTTCCCGCGACGGCCGCGGCGGCACCGCGCCGTCGGCGGTCGCGGTCCAGCTCACGGAGCTGAAGGCCGACCTGGTCATCCAGCACGCCTGGGCGGCGCACAAGCAGTAGCGGTACCCGCCCGGAAGGGGGCGGCCGGGAGCCTTCGGGCCCCGGCCGCCCCCTTCCGCGTGCTCGACGCCCGTTCGGCGCACCCCGCCCCGTTCGGCGTACCGCCCCGCCCGCCGCCCCTTCGGCGTACTCACCCCGCTCGGCGTGCCCGGCACCCCGCCGCGCACCGTCGCCGCTCGCTACGCGGCCCACGCGGCCAGCGTCCCGAAGTCCTCTGCGACGAGGCCGATCCGCTCGTCGATCCGCATCAGCAGCGCCCGTGCCGGGTGCCGCATGTCGACGTACTCGTGGTCCATGGCCGTGATGTCGTCGTCGATCCACGCGAAGGGCCGGTGCCCCGCGTACTCCAGGACGTACTGCGTCTTCCAGAACGTGCCGCGCGGCGCCCGGCCGTGCATCACCGGCCAGTCGATGAACGGGAGCCGGGGCAGGCCCAGGTGCGGGCCTATCCAGTCGTTCGCCTCGTCCTTCCACGTCGTGGCCCACACGAGCTCGTAGGAGTCCGCGAGCGCGAGCAGCCGCGCCCCGTGGCCGTGGTTCAGCCAGACGCGCAGCGGCTTGGGGCTTTCGGCCGCCGTCCAGCCCGTCGGGCGCATCCGGTGGGTGGAGTACCCGGCCGGACGGCTCTGGGGTTTGGCCGCGTACGGGTTGAGCGGGCCGTCGACATCGATCAGGAGTAGGGGCTTCGTCGGCTTCATCTCGGCAGGATTCCTCTCAGGCTGCCTTCCGGCAGCTCATTTGTCGATCGAATGAGACGTTGATGTCTCACCTGGGGTATGCTTGTCTCATGGCCATGGATCGTGACCAGGTGCTCCGCGACGCGGCCGCCCTGCTCTCCCGCAAATCGACCGCGACGATGGACGAGGTCGCCCGCGCCGCCGGAATCGGCCGCGCGACCCTCCACCGGCACTTCGCCGGGCGCGACGCCCTCGTGCGGGCGCTCGAAGAGCTCGGTATCCGGGAGTTCGAGGTGGCCTTCGACAACGCCCGCCTCGACGAGGGCACGGCGATCGACGGGCTCAGGCGCCTCGTCGCCGAGGCCGAACCCAACGCCGAACTGCTGGCCTTCCTCGTCACCGAGAACCAGCTCTTCGAGGGCGACCAGGTCAACGAGGGCTGGGCCCGGCTCGACGCCCGCGTCGGCGCGCTCTTCCGGCGCGGCCAGGAAGAGGGCGACATCCGCATCGACCTGAGCCCCGCATGGCTCACCGAGGCCCTCTACGGGCTCATCGGCACCTGCGCCTGGGCCGTCATGGACGGCCGGGTCGCGGCCAAGGACTTTCAGTACATGATCACCGAGCTGCTGCTCGGTGGCGCAAGACGGAGCGTGGAGAAATGAGCCGAACCGAACAGCTGACCCAGGTGAAGGGGGCGGAGGGCAGGGGCTCCGGGCGCTGGATCGCGCTCTCCGTGCTCGTCCTGGCCGTCCTGCTGGTCGCGGTCGACGCCACCGTACTCGGTCTCGCGACGCCGGCCCTCAGCGAGGACCTCAAGCCCTCCGGCACGCAGCTGCTGTGGATCGGGGACATCTACTCCTTCGTCATCGCCGGCCTGCTCGTCTCCATGGGCTCCCTCGGAGACCGGATCGGCCGCAAGAAGCTCCTCCTCGTCGGCGCGGCGGCCTTCGGCGCCGTCTCCGTCCTCAACGCCTACGCGACCAGCCCCGAGATGATGATCCTCGCCCGGGCCCTGCTCGGCGTGGCCGGCGCGACCCTGATGCCCTCCACCCTCGCCCTGATCCGCAACATCTTCCACGACCCCAAGGAACGCAGTCTCGCCATCGGCATCTGGGGCGCGACCGCCTCCGCGGGCGCGGCCGTCGGACCGGTCGTCGGCGGAGCCCTGCTCCAGCACTTCTGGTGGGGTTCCGTCTTCCTCATCAACGTCCCCGTGATGATCGTCCTGGTCATCGTCGGCATCAAGCTGCTGCCCGAGTCCAAGAATCCGGTCGCCGGCCCCTGGGACCTGTTCAGCGTCGGACTCTCCCTCGTCGGCATCATCGGCGTCGTATACGCCGTCAAGCAGGTCGCCACCCACGGCATGGGCTGGGAGGCGTGGGCGGCCGCCGCCATCGGAGCGGGCGCGCTCTACACCTTCGTGCGCCGCCAGTTCACCCTGGCCGCCCCCCTCCTCGACATGCGGCTCTTCAAGCACCGCGGCTTCTCCGGCGCGGTCCTCGCCGACCTGCTCACCGTCTTCGGCCTGTCCGGACTGGTCTTCTTCCTCTCCCAGTTCCTCCAGCTCGTCCAGGGCCGCGAGCCGCTGGAAGCCGGGCTGGCGGAACTGCCCGCCGCGATCGGCGCGGTGGCCACCGGCCTGGTCGCCGGCAAGTACGCCCGCAGGTACGGCGTACGGGTCATCGTGACCGGAGGCCTCGCCGCCATCGGCGTCGCGCTGGCCGCGCTCACCGTCATCCACAAGGAGACCGGCTACCCGCTGCTCGGAGCGGCCCTGCTCATCGTCGGCCTCGGCGCCGGCTTCTCCTTCACCGTCACCGCCGACGTGATCCTCTCCAGCGTGCCCAAGGAGCAGGCCGGTTCGGCCTCGGCCGTCTCGGAGACCGCCTACGAACTGGGCGCCGCCCTCGGCATCGCCCTGCTCGGCTCGGTCGTCACCGGCGTCTACCAGGGCTTCAACGCCCCGGCCTCGGTGACCCGGCCGGTCGCCGACGCCGCCCACGAATCCCTCGGCGGAGCCGTGGAAGCGGCCGCGTCCCTGGACCCGCAGACCGCGGAGCAGATGGTCGGGGCCGCCCAGGAGGCCTTCGTGGACGGCCTGCGGCTGGCCTCCGGAGTCGGCGCGGCCGTCCTGCTGGCCACCGCCGCGGCGGCCTGGTTCCTGTTGAAGGGCCAGGAGCTCCAGGACGGCATCGAGCACTGACGCCCTGCCAGAGGGTGGTGTCCCGCGCGGAGTTGACAGTCCGTGGAACCGCGGGACACCATCCCGGCGATGGAGATCACCGATCTGACCCCGGCCGAACGCCGCGTATGGGACGCCTTCCCGCGCGGTGAAGGCGTCGACTTCAGGCAGGGCCGCGACGAGGATCCGGCGGACGGTGCCTCCTGGGGGCCCGAGCGGACCGTCCGCGCCGACGTGCTCAGCGCCCTGCTCGTCAACAGCCCCTCCGTGCCCGGTCAGGTCGCCGGTCTCAAGATCAAGGGTGCGAAGATCACCGGCAGGCTCGACCTCAAGTACGCCGCCATCGAGGCTCCGATGCGGATGCGTGGCTGCTGGTTCGAACACAAACCGGGCCTGTACGGGGCGCGGCTGCGCGCCCTCGTCCTCACCGACTCGTTCCTGCCGGGCCTGACCGCCGCCACCGTGCGCGTCGAGGTGGTACTCCGGATGTCCTGCTGCCGGGTCACCGGGCCCATCCGCCTCGCCGGAGCCCAGATATCCGGCGGCCTCTTCCTCCAGGGCGCGGTCCTCGGCACCCCGGGAGACCCCGCCGAGGCGACGACGCAGGAGCCGCCGCTCCAGCTCAATCACGCCACCATCGGCACTGACATCATCGCCTTCGGACTGACCGTCCACGGCCAGACGCGCATCAACGGCGCCATCGTCGGAGGCCAGATCAACCTCGACGACGCCCGCCTCCTCGCCCCCGGCGGAACGGCCCTGCACGCCGAGACCCTCACCGTCGGCACCGATCTGCGTGCCATGCGGCTGGAGACGAACGGCAGGGTCAACCTCAGCGGCTCCCGGATCCCCGGCCAGCTCAACCTCGCCTACGCCCGCCTGGCGAACCCGGACGGCTTCGCCCTGCGCGCCTCCAGCTGCACCATCGGCGAGGTGTGGCTGCGCTCCTGCGAGACGGTCCGGGGCACGGTCAACCTGCGGCGCTCCCAGTTCGACCTGCTGCACGTGCCGCCCGAGACCTGGCCGGAGAGGATCCGGATCGACGGGCTGACCTACCGCACCCTGGCCCCGCACCTGCCGGCCGAGCAGCGGCTGCCCGCCCTGGAGCGCGAGGAGTCGGGCTACCTCCCGTACGCGTACGAACAGCTCGCCGCCGCCTACCGCACGGCGGGCGACGAGGCGGCAGCCCGGACCGTGCAACTCGCCAAGCTGCGCCGCCACCGCCGGACACTGCCGCGGCACGCCAGGATCTGGGGACTGCTCCAGGACGCCACCGTCGGCTACGGCTTCCGGCCGCTGCGCGCCGCGGGCTGGCTGCTGGCGCTGCTCCTGACGGGCACGGTCGCCTACTGGTTCCAGCACCCCAGGGAACTGAAGGCGGGGGAGGCGCCGCAGTTCAACGCGGTCTTCTACACGATCGACCTGATGCTGCCGATCATCGGCTTCGGCCAGGAGGCGGCCTTCGCGCCGGACGGCTGGTACCAGTGGCTGTCGTACCTGCTGATCGTGACCGGCTGGGTCCTCGCCACGACGACCGCGGCGGGCGTCAGCCGGTCACTGCGCCGGCAGTAGCGCCGCTACGCGGCTTCCTTGGCCTTGGTCGCGTACATGTCCACGTACTCCTGGCCCGAGAGCCGCATGACTTCGGCCATCACCGAGTCGGTGACGGCGCGCAGCACGTAGCGGTCGCGGTCCATGCCCTCGTAGCGGGAGAACTCCATCGGCTCGCCGAAGCGGACGGTGACCCGGCCCGGGCGCGGCATGCCGGCGCCGCCGGGCTGCAGCTTGTCGGTGCCGATCATCGCGAAGGGGACGACGGGCGCGCCGGTCATCAGCGTCAGGCGGGCGATGCCGGTGCGGCCGCGGTAGAGGCGGCCGTCGGGGGAGCGGGTGCCCTCGGGGTAGATGCCGAAGATCTTGCCCTCTTCGAGGATCCGGCGGCCGGTCATCAGGGCGGCGACGCCGCCGTTGGCCCCGTCGCGGTCCACGGGGATCATTCCGGCGCCGGTGAAGAACCAAGCCATGGCCCGGCCCTTGACGCCCTTGCCGGTCACGTACTCGTCCTTGCCGATGAAGTGGACCGTGCGGTCGCACACCAGCGGCAGGATCATCGAGTCGATGAAGGTGAGGTGGTTGCCCGCCAGGATCACCGGACCGGTACCCGGGATGTTCTCGATGCCCTCCACGCGGGTGCGGAACATCAGGCGCATGACGGGTCCGACGGTGGCTTTGATGAGCGCAGTACGGAACAACGTGGGGCCCTCCGGCATCGAAAAGCGGTTCGCGCACCCACCACACGGTGGTGGTGCAGGTGAGGACGATACTCGCGGGTCAGCTCTGATCGCACATCGGGTTCACGAGTCGGATACGCAGTGTTGACACGCGTTCGCGCCAAGTTCGGCCCGCGCACCCCCGCACGCCACCGCCGCTTGCCTACCATCGGCACGCGAAATCGGGCCGTAGGACCGGGAGATCCCGGGCGCCTGGCCCTTGTCCGATGGGGAGTGGCACTCATGACGCAGGGTGGGGCAGCACGGCGGACGGTACTGGGGGCCGTCCTGGCGGCGGGCGGGGCCTTCGGCGGGGTGGCGATGGGCACCGCGCCCGCTTCGGCGGCGCAGAACGGCCACGGCGGCGGGTACCGGGACCTGCCCGTGCCGACGGTCATCGGACACCGGGGCGCCAGCGGCTACCGGCCCGAGCACACGCTCGGCTCCTACCAACTCGCTCTCGACCTCGGCGCCGACGTGGTGGAGCAGGACCTCGTGCCCACCAAGGACGGCCACCTGGTGTGCCGCCACGAGAACGAGATCGGCGCCACGACCGACGTCGCCGACCACCCGGAGTTCGCCGCGCGCAAGGCCACCAAGACCATCGACGGCGTGGCGGTCACGGGCTGGTTCACCGAGGACTTCACCCTCGCCGAACTGAAGACCCTGCGTGCGAAGGAGCGCATCCCCGCCGTCCGCCAGCGCAACACGCTCTACGACGGCCGCTGGGAGGTGCCCACCTTCGAAGAGGTCCTGCGGTGGGCCGATCGCGAGGGCCGGCGGCGCGGCAAGCGCGTCTGGCTGCACGTGGAGACCAAGCACCCCACCTACTTCCGGGGTCTGGGCCTCGGCCTGGAGGAGCCCCTCGCCCGGCTGCTGCGCCGCTACGGGCGCGACGGACGCGGCGCCCCGCTCTTCCTGCAGTCCTTCGAGCCCTCCAGCATCCAGCGGCTCTCCCGGCTGGTCTCCGCCCCGCGCGTGGTCCTCCTCTCCGCCGCGAGCACCCGCCCGTGGGACTTCGAAGCGGCCGGGGACCCCCGTACGGTCGCGGACCTCGTCAAGCCCGAGGGGCTGAAGTGGATCGCCGGCTTCGCCCAGGGCATCGGGCCGACCATGGACCTGATCCTGCCGCGCGACGCGGCGGGCAGGCTCGGCGCCCCGACCACCCTGGTCGCGGACGCCCATGCGCAGGGGCTCGTCCTGCACCCCTACACCGCGCGGAACGAGAACAGCTTCCTGCCCGCCGAGTACCGCAAGGGCACCGACCCCGCCGCCTACGGCGATGCCTTCGGCGCCTTCCGGAAGTACTTCGAACAGGGCATCGACGGCATCTTCACCGACCAGCCCGACACCGGGCTGCTCGCGGCGGAGGCCTTCCGCCCGGGCCGGGGCGTCAACACCTAGCCGCAGCCCCTCGTACGAGTGGGCGGGGCCCGGCGGGGAAACCGCCGGGCCCCGCCCACTCGTCCGTCCCGGCATGGACCTGCTGATGGCTGACCTCTTCGACAAGCTCCGCCCGCTGCTCCGCGCCGAAGCGGCCGCGGAGACCGCGGGCACCGGCGTGGACGCCGCCGACCTGGAACAAGCCGTCTGGGTCAGGCTGCTGGAGCACCGGCGCACCCCCGCGGAACCCGCCGACTGGCTGCGCCGGGCGGTGCGCGCGGAAGCCCGCCAGGCACGCCGCCGGGCCCGGCGCGAAGTACCGTACGGCGGGCCCGGCGGCGGCGCCCGTAGCAGTGGCGGCGCGGAACCGGAAGACGCCCTCCTGCACGGGGAGGAGAACCGGGCCCTGCGATCGGCGGTCGCCCGATTGCCCGGACGGTGTCCGGAGCTGATGAGGGCACTTCTTTCGCCCAGGGACCTCACTTACCGTGAAATCGCAGGAGAGTTGGGAATCTCACAAGGAAGTTTGGGGCCGGTCCGTTCCCGTTGCCTGGGATGTCTGCGCAGAATGCTGGCCGTAAAGGTTGCGGCTCCCGACCTGCGGGGAATGGAGCGGTAGACCAAAAGGCCACCAGGTGAGCGGGAGGCATGCGCACATGGGCATGAGCGTGACCATTTCGGCGGCAGCTGCCGAGGATGCCGAGCAGATCATCAAACTGCAGTATCTGGCGTTCCAGAGCGAGGCCCAGCTGTACGGCAACTACCGCATCCAGCCGCTCACCCAGTCCCTCGACTCCCTCAAGGAGGAGCTGGCCTCGGACACCGTCCTGGTGGCCCGGCTCGGCGACGAGATCGTCGGGGCCGTGCGCGGCAACGTCGACGCGGAGGGCACCGGCAAGATCGCCAAGCTCTGCGTCCACCCCCGCCTCCAGGGCCACGGCCTCGGCGCCCGGCTGCTCACCGCGGTCGAGGAGGTCCTCGGCGGCCACGACGGGACCATTCGCTTCCGGCTGCTCACCGGCCACAAGAGCGAGTCGAACCTGCGCCTCTACCGCAAGGCCGGCTACACCCAGGTCGGCGGGCGCACCGCGTCCGACGGCGTCCGTCTGGTGATCCTGGAGAAGGAGGCCAAGGAGGCCACCGACTTCGCGGTGAGCGCCTAGCCCCCAGCCCCCGCAGCCCCTAGCGACCGGCGTCCGGCGCCGGGCGCTTGACGCGCAGCCAGAGCATCCCGGTGACCGGCAGGATCACCGGGATGAACAGGTAGCCCATCCCGAAGTCCGACCACACGGTCGCGTCGGGGAACGCCTCGGGCCGCAGCAGGGTCCAGGTGCCGACGGTGAGGACGCCGGCCAGCTCGGCGGCGCAGCAGATCCGCGCCGCCTTGCGGGCCGTCTCCCCGCCGCGGACGAGCGAGTACGTGATGAAGGCGTAGACCAGGGCGGCCACGGCAGACAGCGAGTACGCCAGTGGTGCCCGGTCGAACTCGGTGGAGATCTGGTAGAGCGACCGGGAGACCGCGCCGACCGTGATCACCCCGTAGAGCCAGACCAGCAGTACCCCCGGCCCGGTGACCAGGCGCCGCCGCTCGGCGGCCGGCCCGGTGGTGTCCGCACCCGTGTTCGCGTCCGTGTCAGGCACCGGTGTTTCCCCAGATGTCGTAGAGCCGTACTTCCAGCACGGCGAGGACGACCGCGCCCGCGGCCACCGTCACCGAACCCCATTTGGTCCGTTCGGTGACCGACAGCATCGCGGCGGCCGGCACGGCGGCGAAAGCACCCAGCAGGTAGGCCACGAAGAGCACCGTCCCCTGTCCGGCTTCCTCGCCCCGGGCGAGCTGGACCAGGCCGACGACCAGCTGGGCCAGGACCAGTACGGTCACCACCGCCATGCCGATGAAGTGCCAGTCCTTGGTCGGCTGGTCGCGCGAGGCGGCGAAACCGCACCAGGCGGCGAGGGCGAGTGCGGCCACGCCGATGGCGACCGTCAGGGCGTCGAGCATGCAGCGAGGGTATTACGGGCCGAAAGACCCGATGCGCTCACCCCTGCCCCCGGGCTTCGCCGCAGCCGCACGGCCGCGCCGCCGGGATGCGGACCGTGGCCTTGACCACACCGCACACCGCTGCCGAGCGCGATGCGGACGTGGTCGTCAGGGACCTCTCGGCCGTGTCGCTACTGGGCAGGGCCGACGGGATGACGGTGGGACGAGCGATCTGCCTTGACCGGTGCCGTCCGGTATGTGATCGAAATCCGTCCGGTATTCGGACGCTTTTGATCGGTGACGGGGAAGGTCTGGTTTACTGGGGCCCATGACCACGACGAGCAGCCGCACCCTTGCGACCGAGGCGACGATGACGCCCGGTGCTCGTTGTATGTGTCGAATGCGCGCCTTCTGAGGGCCCCTTCCCGCAGTCTCGCGCCCCGAAGCGAGACCGGCCGAGCTTCCTCCGGCACTCCTGTGCGACCCGGACCGCTCCTGCCCCGCACACGCGCCGACACCGCCGTTTTCCGACGGTTCGACCCGTATCGCGTCCCCTGATGTTTGCCCCGTGCCCGGCACCCGCTGCGCCGCGCACTCGACAGCGACGGAATTCCTGTGATCACCACATCGGGCCTCACGAAGGTCTACCAGTCCCGTGGCCGCGAGGTCACCGCCCTGGACGGCGTCGACCTGCACGTCCGCCAGGGCGAGGTCTACGGAGTCATCGGCCAGAGCGGTGCCGGCAAGTCCTCCCTGATCCGCTGCGTGAACCTGCTGGAGCGCCCGACCACCGGCACCGTGAGCGTCGACGGAGTCGACCTCACCGCGCTCGCCGGCCGCGGCCGGCGAGCCGGCAAGGAGCTGCGTGAGGCCCGCAGCCGCATCGGCATGGTCTTCCAGCACTTCAACCTGCTGTCCTCGCGCACCGTCCAGGGCAACATCGAACTGCCCCTGGAGATCCTCGGAATCTCCGGCGGCGAGCGCTCCCGCAAGGCCGCCGAACTCCTCGACCTCGTAGGCCTCGCCGACAAGGCCAAGGCCTACCCCGGCCAGCTCTCCGGCGGCCAGAAGCAGCGCGTCGGCATCGCCCGCGCCCTGGCCGGCGACCCCAAGGTGCTGCTCTCGGACGAGGCCACCAGCGCGCTCGACCCCGAGACCACCCGCCAGATCCTGCAGCTGCTGCGCGACCTCAACCGCCAGCTCGGACTGACCGTCCTGCTCATCACGCACGAAATGGACGTGGTCAAGTCCGTCTGCGACTCGGCCGCGCTGATGAAGCGGGGCCGGATCGTCGAGTCCGGCACGGTCTCCGAACTCCTGGCCACCCCCGGCTCCCAGCTCGCCCACGAACTGTTCCCGCTGACCGGGGCCGCGACCACCGCGGAGCACACGGTCGTCGACGTCACCTTCCACGGCGATACCGCGACCCGGCCGGTGATCTCCCAGCTGGCCCGCACCTACAACATCGACATCTCGATCCTCGGGGCCGCGATGGACACCGTCGCCGGCCGGCAGATCGGCCGCATGCGCATCGAGCTGCCCGGCCGCTACGAGGACAACGTCGTGCCCGTCGGATTCCTCCGCGAACAGGGCCTGCAGGTGGACGTGGTGGAACCGGACGCGGACGCGGACCCGGCGGACCTGAATGTGAACGTGGACGGCGAGCTCGCCGAGCTGGTCAAGGACGGTGCCAAGTGACCTGGTCCGAAATGCAGCCGCTGCTCACGCAGGGCACCTTCGACACCCTCTACATGGTGCTCTGGTCGGCCCTGGTGACCGTCCTGGGCGGCCTGCCCATCGGCATCCTGCTGGTGCTCACCGACAAGGGCGGCCTGCTCCAGAGCCGCCCGGTCAACAAGGTGCTCGGCGTGATCGTGAACATGGGCCGCTCGCTGCCGTTCATCATCCTGCTGATCTTCCTCATCCCGGTCACCACGGCGGTCGTCGGCACCTTCATCGGCCCCACCGCCATGATCGTCCCGCTCGCCATCGGCGCCATCCCCTTCTTCGCCCGGCTCGTGGAGACCGCCCTCCGCGAGGTGGACCACGGTCTGATCGAAGCCGTCGAGTCCATGGGCGGCGGCATCCCGACCCTCGTCGGCAAGGTGCTGCTCCCGCAGGCCCTGCCCTCCCTGATCGCGGCCGTCACCACCACCGTGATCACGCTCATCGGCTACTCGGCCATGGCCGGCGCGGTCGGCGGCGAAGGGCTCGGCTCCAAGGCCATCACCTACGGCTTCCAGCGCTTCGAGACCGGCTTCATGGTCGCGACCGTCGTCGTCCTGATCGTGCTCGTCACGGTGATCCAGCTCATCGGCGACGGCGTGGTACGCCTCCTCGCGCGCCGGGGCCGGACAGCCTGATCCGGGCCTGAGCCGTACTTCGAACTTTTTCCCAGAAAGCCCGCACTTGTCGTGCTTGGGCCGTCCTTCACCAGCAAGAAGCAAGAAAGGCACTCTTCGTGCGCAAGAACATCAAGCTCACCGCCCTCGCCGCCACCGCAGCCGCGCTCACCCTCTCCCTGAGCGCCTGCGGCAGCTCCTCGGACCCGTCCTCCACCAAGGCCGACGGCGGCAAGGTCGACGAGAGCAAGCCCCTGGTCATCGCGGCGTCGCCGACCCCGCACGCCGACGTCCTGAAGTTCGTCAAGGACAACCTGGCGGCCAAGGAGGGCCTCAAGCTGGAGGTCAAGGAGTTCACGGACTACGTCCTGCCGAACACCGCCACCCAGCAGGGCCAGGTCGACGCCAACTACTTCCAGCACGTCCCGTACCTCGACGACTTCAACAAGAAGAACGGCACCGACATCGTGCCCGTCGTCAACGTGCACCTGGAGCCGCTGGGCCTCTACTCCAAGAAGGTCAAGGCCCTCACGGACATCAAGGCCGGCCAGACCGTCGCCGTCCCCAACGACCCCACCAACGAGGGCCGCGCGCTCCAGCTCCTCGCCGTGAACAACCTCATCACCCTGAAGGAGGGTGTCGGCACCGGCGCCAAGCTGGCCGACATCACGGACAAGAAGGGCCTCGAGTTCAAGGAGCTGGAGGCCGCCACGGTCCCGCGCGCCCTGAACGACGTGGACGCCGCCGTCATCAACGGCAACTACGCCATCGAGGCCAAGCTCGTCCCGGCCAAGGACGCGCTCGTCCTGGAGAAGGCCGACGGCAACCCGTACGCCAACATCCTCGCGGTCAAGAGCGGCAAGCAGGACGACCCGCGGATCCAGAAGCTCGCCAAGCTCCTGAACTCCGACGAGGTCAAGAAGTTCATCGAGGGCGAGTACCAGGGCTCGGTCATCCCGGCCTTCGGCAAGCCGACCTCTTGATCCAGTAGGAATCCGCCCAGGCCGTCCGGCCCCGTCCACCCCGCCGGTGCACGGGGCCGGACGCTGCCCGCTCCCGGGCAGCCCGGCCCTGCACATCCCCAGGCCGATGCTGCATGCTGTGGCCTACGACCCGCAGCCGCGGCCCGCACGAACGGTTCCGCACGACGGTCGCCTCGCATCACGGTCGCACCACGGTCCCAGGCTTGGAGCTGCGCATGACTACCACCTTCCCGGACGTCACCATCAGCACGGACCGGCTGGTGCTGCGCCCCTTCGAGGAAGAGGACGTCACCGCGCTCACCGAGATGATGAACGACGAGCAGGTCACCGCCTGGACCTCGGTCCCGCACCCGTACACCCACGCCCACGCGCTCGACTGGGCCACCAGAGCCGCGCACGAGGAGCGCACCGGGGGCCGCGGCATCGTCTTCGCCGTCACCGAGTTCCTCACCCACCGCCTGGTCGGCGTCGTCCACCTGCAGGGCACCGACTGGCGCCTGCGCGCCGCCGAAGTCGGCTACGTCACCGCCCCCTGGGCGCGCGGCGAGGGCTACGCCAGCGAGTCCGTGCGCGCCGTCGCCCACTGGCTCTTCCGCGAGCAGGGCTTCGAACGCCTCGAACTGCGCACCGCCGCCGACAACACCGCCTCCCAGCAAGTCGCCCAGAAGATCGGCTGCATCAGTGAAGGCGTCCTGCGCAGCGCGTGCATAGTGCGCACGCAGAACCCCGACGGCTCCTGGGCGGCCGGCCGCAGCGACCTCATCGTCTGGGGCCTGGTCCCCGAGGACCTCGACGACGACGGCGACGGCTACTCGGACGGATACGACGGGTACGCCGACGGCTACTCCGAGGACTACTCGGCGGGCTACTCCGCCCACTACTCCGGCGAGTACGGCGGCCTGGGGAACCACCCGTCCGACGCGAACGGTTACGCGGTCTCGTCCGACCGGAACTGACCCGATGACCAGGTAGTCTCACCGTGCCCCCGCCCCCGCCCCCCCCCGACGAAGCTCCGCCCGCCCCCACACCAGGAGACTGACGATGGCCGACCGGGTCACGGTGATCGGCTGGGACGGCTCCCCCTTGACCGCCTCCGCCCGGTCCGCGCTCGCCGCGGCCACCCTGGTGGCCGGCGCCGCCCACCACCTCGCACTCCCCGAAGTGCCGCCCGCCGCCGAACGCGTCCGGCTCGGCAGCCTCGGCCTCGCCGCCCGCCGGATCGCCGGCCACCGCGGCACCGCCGTCGTCTTCGCCGACGGCGACCCCGGCTTCTTCGGCGCCGTACGCACCCTGCGCGCCCCCGAACACGGCCTGGAAGTCGAAGTCGTACCCGCCGTGTCCGCCGTCGCCGCCGCGTTCGCCCGCGCCGGGATGCCCTGGGACGACGCCCAGGTCGTCGTCGCCCACCCCCGCACCCTGCGCCGCGCCGTCAACGTCTGCCGCGCCCACTCCAAGGTCGCCGTCCTCACCTCACCCGGCGCGGGCCCCGCCGAACTGGCCCTGCTCCTCGAAGGTGTCCACCGCACCTTCGTCATCTGCGAGGAGCTCGGCACCGACAAGGAACAGGTGACGGTCCTCACCTCCGACAGGGCCGCCGACCACAGTTGGCGCGACCCGAACGTGGTGATCGTCATCGGCGGCGGCCAGCCCGCCGCCGCCGACCCCGCGTGGCTCCTGGGCCAGAGCGCCGCCCAGAGCGCCGGCCGCGGCTGGGCCCGCCCGCAGAGCGACGTGGGGGAAGGGGAGTCCGCACAGTTGCGCGCGGCGCAGCTCGCCCGGCTCGGCCCGCGCACCGGGGACCTCGTCTGGGACATCGGCGCCGGCTCCGGAGCCCTCGCCGTGGACGCCGCCGCCCTCGGCGCCGCCGTCATCGCCGTCGACGCCGACCCGCGCGCCCTCGAACGCACGACCGCCGCCGCACGCGCCCGGGGCGTACAGCTCCAGGTCGTCGCCGGCCGCGCCCCGCACGTACTGGAGGACCTGCCCGAGCCGGACGTCGTCCGCGTCGGCGGCGGCGGAGCCGCGGTCGTCGCCGCGGTCGTCGACCGCCGCCCCGAACGGATCGTCAGCCACGCCTCGACGCGCGACGAGGCGGAGGCCATCGGCCGCGTACTGGGCGAGGGCGGGTACGCCGTCGAGTGCGCGCTGCTCCAGTCCGTCGGCCTGGACACCCGGACCTGGACCGAACAACAGCGCTCCGTGGTGTTCCTGCTCGCAGCCGAACGGCCCGTCAACCGGTCACAGCACTAGCGCTGCGACCGGGAAGGTCCACCGGCCACAGCGCTGGCGGCGGGGCCGGGTAGGCTGGCCGATCGTCGCACTGCCCCTGACCGAATCCGGGCATGCGGTACCGGTAGGACACGGGACGTGGCGTAGTCCACAGAGGACCATGGCGGGTAATGGCCGCCACGGTGGCGAACGGGCACGACAATACTTACTGGTTGTCGTGCAGTCGTACGCGGGGCGAAACCTCCGCACGGCGATCCCGCACGGAAATCCGCTGGGCGGCCTCGTGGGCGACCGGGCGGTCGAAGAGGCAATACCGATGGGCGAGGGGTACGCATGACTGACACCGGCCAGGTTCCGGGCGAGGGTCTCCCGGACAGCACGGGCGTGGTGGATCAGCCCGGCTTCCCCGCCCCGGTTCCCGTACCCGCCCCCGGCGGCTACGCCTTCCAGGACCTCGTGGACGACCCGGCCGGGCCGGAGGACGAGGAACTGCTGCTGATGCCCAGCAGCCAGGGCGCGTGGAGCGACCCCCAGGTCGTCCCGCCCGTACCCGCCTTCCCCGAGCCCGCCCCGTACGCGGACGCGCCCTACGCCGAATATCCGGCGGTCGGCGAGTACCAGCAGCAGGCGGCTCCGGTCTCCTACGAGACCGCGGGCTATGCGCCCCAGTCCTTCCCGGAGCAGTCCTTCTCCGAACCCTTCCCGCCGCAGCCGTCCTTCCCCGACCCGGCCTCCTACAGCGCGGGCGCGCACGAGGCCGGAGGCCGGGATTCCGGCGCGCTGGACCTCGGCGGCCTGGTGGCCCCGCAGGCCCAGGCCCCGGCTGCCCCCGCCGCCCCGGCCCCGGTGCGGCGGCCGCTGCACATGGGCCCGCCCGTGCCCGATGCCGGCGGCGGAGTCGTACGCTCCCTCGCGGACCGCGGCCCTGCCGCGCCCCCCGCGCCCGCTCCGGCCCCCGCGCAGGCGCCGGCCGAGGTGCCGGCCGCCCAGCCCGCCGCCGAGCACTTCGGCTCCGTGCCGCCCGCTGCGGTGCACCGGTCCGAGCCGCCGGCCGCGGAGCCCGAGTACCTGGACCTCTCGCGGGCCGAGATCCCCGTACAGGCGGGCACACCGTGGACGGAGCAGGCTCCCGAGGCGGTGGCGGCTCCCGAGCCCGCCGCCCCGGCCGAGCCGGAGGCGCAACCCGAGGCCGAACCCGTCCGACCCGAGGTCCAGCCCGTCGCGTTCACGGAGCCCGAGACCCAGGCCGAGGCACAGCCCGAGACCCAGGCCGAGGCCCAGCCCGTCGCGCTCACGGCGCCGGACCCCGAGGCCGGGCCCGACGCCTCCGCCGAGCCCGAGCCGATCGCCCTCGCGGAACACGAGACCCAGCCCGCCGCCCCGGCCGTCGCCGAGCCCGAGCCGGTCCTCGTGGCCGTCGCGGAGCCGGAGGCCGGCGTGGAGCCGGTCGCGGTGGCCGTCGCCGAGCCGGCCGTGGCGGAGCCCGTTGCCGAGCCCGTCGCCGCCGGGGCTCCCGAGGCCGTCGTCGTACCGGCCCCCGAGCCCCAGCCGGTCGCGGAGCCGCAACCGCAGCCCGCGGAAGCGGTGGTCCAGGCCGCCGGGACCGCGCCGGAGCCGGCTGCCGAGCCCGTGGCCGCCGCACCGCTGGACGCCGGGACGGCCTCCGACGACGCGACCGCACCCCAGGCCCGGCCCGAGCCCGCGGCCGCCCCCGCGCCGGAGGCCGAGCCGGAAGGCGCGTCCGAGCCGGAGACCGGGCCCGCGGCCGGCGAGCCCGCCCCCGCGTACGCCGACGCCGAGCGCGAGGCCGTCCTGCGCGTCATGCGCGAGCGCCGCGACATCCGCAAGGGCTTCCGCAGCGACCCGATCCCGCACGAGGTGCTGCTGCGCGTCCTGGAGGCGGCCCACACCGCGCCGAGCGTCGGCCACTCCCAGCCGTGGGACTTCGTCGTCATCAAGTCCGCCGAGACCCGCCGGACGATGCACGAGCTCGCCGAGCACCAGCGCGAGGCCTACGCGAAGTCGCTGCCCAAGGGCCGGGCCAAGCAGTTCAAGGAACTCAAGATCGAGGCCATCCTCGACACCCCGGTGAACATCGTCGTCACCGCCGACCCCACCCGCGGCGGCCGCCACACCCTCGGCCGGCACACCCAGCCGCAGATGGCCCCGTACTCCTCGGCCCTCGCCGTCGAGAACCTCTGGCTCGCCGCGCGCGCCGAGGGCCTCGGCGTCGGCTGGGTCAGCTTCTTCGACGAGCGCGAGATGGTCCGCGCGCTCGGCCTGCCGGAGCACCTGGAGGTCGTCGCGTACCTGTGCGTCGGCTACGTGGACGAGTTCCCCGAGGAGCCCGAGCTGGCCCAGGCCGGCTGGTCCCAGCGCCGCCCCCTCTCCTGGGTCGTGCACGAGGAGACGTACGGGCGCCGCGCGCTGCCCGGCGAGGAGCCGCACGACCTGCTCTCGGAGACCGTCGCCGGCATCCGCCCGCTCGACGCGAAGGCGCTCGGCGAGGCGTGGGAGCGGCAGAAGCGCATGACCAAGCCGGCGGGCGCGCTCGGCATGCTGGAGATCATCTCGGCGCAGCTGGCCGGCCTCTCCCGGGTCTGTCCTCCGCCGATCCCGGAGCCGGCCGCGGTCGCGATCTTCGCGGGCGACCACGGGGTGCACGCCCAGGGCGTCACTCCGTGGCCCCAGGAGGTCACCATGCAGATGGTCGCCAACTTCCTGGGCGGCGGCGCGGTCTGCAACGCGTTCGCCAACCAGGTGGGCGCCGAGGTCTGCGTGATCGACGTCGGCGTCGCCGGGGACCTCCCGGCCACGCCGGGCCTGCTCCCGCGCAAGGTCCGCCCGGGCACGGCCGACCTCTCCGTCGGCCCGGCGATGACCCGCGAGGAAGCGATCGCGGCCATCGAGGTCGGCATCGAGACGGCCCGCGACCTGGTGGCGGCGGGCAACAAGGCGCTGCTCACCGGCGAGATGGGCATCGCGAACACCACCGTCTCGGCGGCCCTGATCTCGGTCTTCACCGGCGTCGACCCCGCGGAGGTCACCGGCCGCGGCACGGGCATCAACGACGAGACCCACGCCCGCAAGGTCGAGGTCGTCCGCCGTGCCCTCGAACTCCACCAGCCGGACCCGGCGGACCCGGTCGGCGTGCTGGCGGCCATCGGCGGCCTGGAGCACGCGGCCATCGTCGGCCTCCTCCTCGGCGGAGCCTCCCTGCGTACGCCGGTCATCCTGGACGGCGTGAGCGCGGGCGCGGCCGCCCTGGTGGCCCGTGCCATCGCACCCGAGTCCCTCTCGGCGTGCATCGCGGGCCACCGCAGCGCCGAACCGGGCCACGTGGCGGCCCTGAACAAGCTCGGTCTGCGCCCCCTGGTGGACCTCGACCTCCGCCTCGGCGAGGGTACGGGCGCCCTGCTGGCCCTGCCCCTGGTCCAGAGCGCGGCCCGCGCGATGCACGAGGTCGCCACCTTCGACTCGGCGGGCGTGACCGAGAAGTAGCCCTGAGGAGCCCCGGGGCCGCCTCCCCGGGGCTCTGCCCAGGGCCGGCGCCCGGCACGCGGGCGGGGCCGGACTCCGCCCCGTGTCCGCCGGCGCGGCCGGACCGCCCGCGGGGCGGTGTCAGCCCGCCGGCGACCGGGGCGCGGGTCCGGGCCGGCCGCCCGCGGCGAAGCCGCCGTCCGGCGCCGTGAGCAGGGGCGGGGCGGGCAGAGCGCCCGCGGGGACCGCCCCGCGCCCCCGACCCCGGCGGGCCGTATCGTGGACCCGCACGCGAAACCGCACGTCAGCACGGCACACCTCATACGCACACCGCCGCTCCAATGCCGCAGCGGCAAGACAGAACGACGACCGCCGCATCAGGAGCCGCACCGCCATGGCCGAACACCCCGCGTACCCCGTCGGTCTCCGACTCGCCGGCCGCCGAGTCGTCGTCGTCGGCGGCGGCCAGGTCGCCCAGCGCCGCCTGCCCGCGCTCATCGCGGCCGGCGCCGACATCGTCTTGATCTCGCCCTCCGCGACCCCCTCCGTGGACGCCATGGCGGAGACCGGCGAGATCCGCTGGGAGCGCCGCCGCTACCAGGACGGCGACCTCACCGACGCCTGGTACGCGCTCATCGCAACCCGCGACAAGGCCGCCAACGACGCCGCGTCCGCCGAGGCGGAACGCGCCCGCGTCTGGTGCGTCCGTGCCGACGACGCCGAGGCCGCCAGCGCCTGGACTCCGGCCACCGGCCGCGTCGAGGGCGTGACCGTCGCCGTCCTGAGCGGCAACGACCCCCGCCGCTCCGCCGCCGTCCGCGACGCGGTCGTCGAAGGCCTGCGCGACGGCACCCTCACGGCTGCCCGTCCCCGCACCCCCGGCGTCTCCCTCGTCGGCGGCGGCCCCGGCGACCCGGACCTCATCACGGTCCGCGGGCGCCGCCTCCTCGCCGAGGCCGACGTCGTCATCGCGGACCGCCTCGGACCCCGCGACCTCCTCGACGAGCTCCCGCCGCACGTCGAGGTCATCGACGCCGCGAAGATCCCGTACGGCCGCTTCATGGCCCAGGAGGCCATCAACAACGCCCTCATCGAGCACGCCAAGGCCGGCAAGGCCGTGGTCCGGCTCAAGGGCGGGGACCCGTACGTCTTCGGGCGCGGCATGGAGGAGCTCCAGGCCCTCGCCGAGGCCGGCATCCCCTGCACCGTCGTCCCCGGCATCTCCAGCTCCATCTCGGTGCCGGGCGCGGCCGGCATCCCGGTCACGCACCGGGGCGTGGCGCACGAGTTCACCGTGGTCAGCGGCCACGTCGGCCCCGACGACCCGCGCTCGCTGGTGGACTGGGCCTCCCTCGCCAAGCTCACGGGCACGCTGGTCATCCTCATGGGTGTCGACAAGATCGGCCTGATCGCCGAGGCGCTGGTCCGGCACGGCCGCCCCGCCGACACCGCGGTCGCCGTCATCCAGGAGGGCACCACCGCCTCGCAGCGCCGCGTCGACGCCACCTTGGCCACGGTCGGCGAGACCGTCCTGGCCCAGGAGGTGCGGCCCCCGGCCGTCATCGTCATCGGCGACGTGGTGAAGGTGAACCGGCCCGTCGCCCGGTAGGGCGCGACGGCAGTGGGCCGTGAGGCCGGCAGGACAACCCCCGCAAACGGAGCCGTTGGCACCGAACCCAGGACAAGGCAGTATCACCCTGTGGCTGATCTCATCACCGTCGAGGACCCCGACGACCCGCGCCTGCGCGATTACACGGGCCTGACCGACGTCGAACTCCGGCGCAGGCGCGAGCCCGCGGAAGGTCTCTTCATCGCCGAAGGCGAGAAGGTGATCAGACGCGCCAAGGACGCCGGGTACGAGATGCGCTCGATGCTGCTCTCCGCCAAGTGGGTCGACGTCATGCGCGACGTCATCGACGAGCTCCCGGCCCCGGTCTACGCCGTCAGCCCCGAGCTCGCCGAGCGCGTCACCGGCTACCACGTGCACCGCGGCGCCCTCGCCTCGATGCAGCGCAAGCCGCTGCCCACGGCCGAGGACCTCCTCGCCACCACCCGGCGCGTGGTCGTCATGGAAGCGGTGAACGACCACACCAACATCGGCGCCATCTTCCGCAGCGCGGCCGCCCTCGGCATGGACGCGGTGCTGCTCTCGCCGGACTGCGCGGACCCGCTCTACCGGCGCTCCGTCAAGGTCTCCATGGGCGCGGTGTTCTCCGTCCCCTACGCCCGCCTGGAAGCCTGGCCCAAGAGCCTGGACTCGGTCCGCGAGGCCGGCTTCAAGCTGCTCGCCCTCACCCCGCACCAGAAGGCCTCGCCGATCGACGTGGCCGTCCCGCAGACGCTGGAGCGGGTCGCGCTGATGCTGGGCGCGGAGGGGGACGGCCTGTCCACGCAGGCGCTGGTCGCCGCCGACGAGTGGGTGCGGATCCCCATGGCGCACGGCGTGGACTCGCTGAACGTGGGCGCGGCCGCGGCCGTCGCCTTTTACGCGGTGGCCGGCGGCCGCCCGTAAGGAGCCGTCGCCGGTTCCGGCTACAGCTTCTGGGCCGCCGCGATGCCCAGCGCCACGATCAGCGTCACCAGCACGAAGACGATCAGGCGCTGGCGCATCAGCCTCGGGTCCGGCCGCGACGGCCGCCGTCCCGCCCCGGTCGTACGGGGCGCGGGGCGCCCGCCCGTGCGCCCCGCGGTCGAGCCGGGGCCCCGGGAGCCGGTGCCCCGCGCCGACGAGGGCCGCGAATGCGGTCCGCCCTGCGATCCCTGCCCCTGAGCGTGCCCCTGCCCCTGAGCGTGCCCCTGCCCCTGCGCCGCGCCGGGTCCCTGGGCCCTGGGCACGGGGGTGCCGCCGGTACGACGCTCCGTGAGCTCCTCGCCGTACCCCTCGGCGAGCCGCCCCGTGGGCCGCTCCGTCCGCGCCCGCTGCGCCGGTGGCCGGCTCTCGCCGAGCCCGTGCGCCTCGCGGGCCGCGATCTCCTTGAGCCGCATCGACAGCTGGAGCGTGCTCGGCCGCTCCTCGGGGTCCTTGGCCAGGCAGGCCCGTACGAGGGGCGCCAGCGCGTCCGGGACGCCCTGCAGGTGCGGCTCCTCGTGCACCACGCGGTACAGCATGACCTCGGAACTGCCGTGCCCGAAGGGCGAGTCGGCGGTGGCCGCGTAGGCGAGGGTGGCGCCGAGCGAGAAGACGTCCGTGGCGGGGGTGACGGCCGCGCCGCGCACCTGCTCGGGTGCCAGGAAACCGGGGGAGCCGACGGCGGTTCCCACGTGGGTGAGGGTGCTCGCGCCCGTCGCCCAGGCGATGCCGAAGTCGATGATGCGCGGGCCCTTGGGCGACAGCAGGATGTTCGAGGGCTTGAGGTCGCGGTGGACGACCCCGGCCTCGTGCACCGCGACCAGGCCCTCGGAGAGCGCCGCGCCGATGGCGGCGATCTGCGCGGCCGTCAGCGGGCCCTCCTCGGCGACCTTGTCGTGCAGGGAGGGGCCGGGCACGTACTGCGTGGCGAACCAGGGGCGCTCCGCGTCCAGGTCCGCGGCGACCAGGCGGGCGGTGCACCCGCCGCGGATCCGCCGGGCGGCGGACACCTCGCGTGCGAAGCGCGAGCGGAACTCCTGGTCCTCGGCGAGATCGGGCCGGATCACCTTGAGCGCGACGCGCTGGCCGCGCCGGTCGGAGCCCAGGTAGACGACGCCCATGCCGCCGGCGCCGAGGCGCCGGTGCAGCCTGAACGAGCCGACGACACGCGGGTCCTCGCGCCGGAGCCGCATCATCGCCATGTCCACCCCGCTGACCGGTCGTCCTGTTGACGTGGCACAGCTTACGGACCATCCGGCATGCGCGCTCAGAGGCCGCGCCCTCGCCGGGGGATTCGATTGTCAGTACGGGGCGGTCCACTTGAGGGATCCTCAGGCCACCGCTCGGACGCATGTGCGGGAAGAGGTGCTCGGGCCAAAGGCGGTCGGGCGCAGGGGAATTGGGGCGCGAGGAGAGGTGTCCGGGGGGAATAGCCCCGGACGCGGTCCGGCCCATGCCGGTTGATCTTGGGACTGCCTGGTCGTCGACCGTACGTGTGCGGACGGTGACGGAAGTGAGCGAAGTCACCACGCTCCGGTCATCCCCTCCGGGATGACCCTCAGGCCGGGGGGCCGGTCTCCACCCAGGGGAGTACGCGCGAGGTGGCCTCGTCATCCTCGCGGAGGCCCGTCAATGGGTACGAGGGCATGAGGCCAGGGGCCGTTCCCGCGCCTAGTGTTGAGGACAAGCGGCGGGTGGAGCACTCGTCCCCCGAGGTCACAAGCCCGCCGCTGCCAAACGACAGGGAGAGGACCATGGCGGACATCGCACGGCAGGGACGCAAGGCATTCGCGTTCAACGGCCATGAGTCCGGCCACCGCCATCCGTTGGTGGCGGCGGCGATGGTGCTCCCCCTGGCCGCCCTCCTGCTCTTCCTCTTCGGAGGCTTCGACCAGGTGGTGGCACAAGCGTCGTCCGTAAGCGTGATGCTGGGGCGCTGAGCGGCGCCCCGGGTCCAGGAGAGCGGCCTGGGCCGGGGCTTCACCGGCCGCACCCCGTGGGGACGGGGGCGCGGCCGACGGACGGCAGGTGAAGGGTGCTGCCCGTACGACTGGGGAGTCGGACGGGCAGCACCCTTTTTCATGCCCGCGCTCCATCCTGCGCTCCCGGTGTTCCGTACTCTCGTCCCGAGGAGCACCCGCCCGGGGTGCGAGGACGCGGGGGAGTGGTCATGACGCGGTCGGGCCCCGAGTGCGGCGCCTGGCGTCACGCGCGGAAGGACCACCCGATGGATGTGATCACCGTCGGGTCGGCCGGTTTCCCGTGGCCGCACGGCCGCTTCGCGCCGGAACCCGGCTTCGAGCAGGTCCGGCCCTGGTCCGGACGGGTCCGGACGCTGAGGGCCGGGAAGGTCGACGGCGAACCTCGCGGAGAGCCTTTCGGCGCCGTGTGCGCGCCGGTCGCCGACGAGCCGCCCCTCCTCACGCCCGCCGGTGCGCCGGCGCGGCGGTTCCCCCCGCACACCGACGGCGCCGGGGCGTGGTTCCGCTGGAGCGGCTGAGCGGCGCCGCGCTCGCGGCGTACGCGGGCGCCACGCGGTACGAGCTCCTCGCCGACCGGGACGACGGCACGGTCGTCCGCTGCGGGGACACCGTGGCCAAGGCGCACGCGAGGGACAGCGACCCCGGTGCCCTGGCGGTGCGCATCCGGGTGGCCGGAGACGCCGCGCTGGCCGGGATCCTGCTGCCTCCGCTGCGGACCGGGCTCGGCCGGGTCGGGGGCCGGGCCGTCTCCCTGTGGCCCTACGGCGCTCCGGTCGCCCCGGACCGCCCAGAGGAAGCGCCCTGGGAGGAGGCGGCCGAGCTGCTGGCGGGCCTCCACCGGACCCCGCTCCACCGCCTCCCCGCCCCGCTCCCGCCGATGCGCGGCCCCGCCAAGCTCGCCCGCGCCCTGCGCCGCCTCGCAGCGGCCCACCCGCCCACGGCCCCCGCTCCCGCGCCCGCCCGGCGGGGCGCGGCGGACGCCGAAGTCGACGCCGAAGTCGACGCCGACGCCCCCGCGCTGGCCCGGCGCGTACGGTCCGCCGCGGCGACGCTGCCCGGATGGGCCCGGGGGGAAGGGGAACAGCCGCCCGGCGGGGTGCTGTGCCACGGGGACCTGCACCTGGGCCAGCTGGTCCGGGGCCCGGCGGGGCGGTGGCGGCTGATCGACGTCGACGACCTCGGACTCGGCGCACCCTCCTGGGACCTCGCCCGGCCCGCGGCCTGGTACGCCGCCGGGCTGCTCGACACGCGGACCTGGCTGCGCTTCCTCGACGCCTACCGCGCCGCCGGCGGACCCGCCGCGGGTCCGCCCGGCGCCGACCCCTGGCCGGAACTCGACGTCGCCGCCCGCGCGCTCACCGTCCAGACGGCCGCGCTCGCCCTGGCCAAGGCGGCCCGTGAGGAGCGCCGACTGGACGGCGGGGAGCGGTTGATGGTGGAAGCCTGTGCCCGAATTGCCGCCCTCCCGCCCGACTTGGAGCCGTCGGCTCCGTCGTAGGGTGAGCCCCACGCCACCGGGTAGGCATCCGGTGTCGACGCAGACGGCGAGGAGTTGATCCGGTCATGCAGTGTCCGAAGTGTCACGCGATGATGCACACCTACAACCGCAACGGTGTCCAGATAGAGCAGTGCAGCGGTTGCCGCGGCATCTTCCTCGACTACGGCGAGCTGGAGGCGCTGACCCGCCTGGAGTCCCAGTACACCGCCCAGTACGGACAGGTCCCGCCGCCCGCCGCGCCGCCGGCCCCGGCGCCCTACCCGGCCCAGCACGCCGCCCCCGCGCCCGCCTGGGGCGCCCCGCAGCACGGCGGCTACGGCCACGGCCACGGCCACCGCAAGGGCGGCTTCGGCCGGATGCTCTTCTCCTCCTGAGGCCGGGCGGTGGGGGCCCGGCACCGGCCGGGCCCCGGCTCCCCGACACCGAAGGCCGCGCGGTCCGCCACGCACACCGGTAACGCGAAAGCCCCGGCCGTCGAGACGGCCGGGGCTTTCATGCGAGTGCGCGATACTGGGATTGAACCAGTGACCTCTTCCGTGTCAGGGAAGCGCTCTCCCGCTGAGCTAATCGCGCGGGACCACAAGCGCGGTGCGAACACCGCAGGTGGCAAGGGGCAAGCATACTGCGTGCGCGATACTGGGATTGAACCAGTGACCTCTTCCGTGTCAGGGAAGCGCTCTCCCGCTGAGCTAATCGCGCGGGGATCCTTGCGGACCAGTGGACGATACTGGGATTGAACCAGTGACCTCTTCCGTGTCAGGGAAGCGCTCTCCCGCTGAGCTAATCGTCCTTGGAGGTGGAGACGGGATTTGAACCCGTGTAGACGGCTTTGCAGGCCGTTGCCTCGCCTCTCGGCCACTCCACCATGGAGCAAGAGCAGGGGTCCTCGGGAAGATGATCCCCCACCACAGAGCGGACGACGAGACTCGAACTCGCGACATCCACCTTGGCAAGGTGGTGCTCTACCAACTGAGCTACGTCCGCAGGTCACCGTGTTCGCTCCGGGGGTTTCCCCCTTCGCTCCCTGGCGACGTGTTGAACTCTAGCGGATTCCCGGGCCAGCTCAAAAACGCGTTTCCGCAGCGTGCTGCCGCTCGATCACCGCCGGTCACCCCGCCGACTCCTCACCGGCGCCCGCGCGTCACCGGCCATAGACTCGCAGCCGTGCACGACCTGCCTCCCCTGGCCCGCTTCGGCGGCCTTCTCGCGACCGACCTCCGAGATGTCACCAGTGATGCCGCCGCCCTCGACTCCACCGGGTTCTGGACGGTGACCGCCGACTTCGAGGGTCGGCTCGTCTGCGCGCGCTTCGGGGACATACGCCCCGACCCGGTGCCCGCGCCCGTCCCCGGTGCCTGGCGCGGCCCCGACGCCGACCAGTGGACCTCCTCGCTCGACCGCGCCGCGTACGTCGCGGGGGTGCGCCGCGTCCGCGAGCACATCGAGGCGGGCGAGGTCTACCAGGCCAACCTCTGCCGCGTGATGTCCGCGCCGCTTCCCGATCCGGCGGGGGCCGATGTCGACGCCCTGACGTCGCTCCTCGCGCGCGGCAATCCGGCCCCGTATGCAGGAACGATTCGGCTCCCGGCCCACGGCGTAGAGATCGCCACCGCTTCCCCCGAGCTCTACCTGCGCCGCAGGGGCCGGCGCGTCGAGTCCGGCCCCATCAAGGGCACCGGCCGCACCGCCGCCGACCTGCTGCCCAAGGACCACGCCGAGAACGTGATGATCGTGGACCTCGTGCGCAACGACCTCGGCCGGGTCTGCGCCACCGGATCCGTCACCGTCCCCGCGCTGTGCGCGCTCGAAGAGCACCCCGGCCTCGTCCACCTCGTCTCCACCGTCGCCGGCGACCTGGCCGACGGCGCCGGCTGGCCCGAGCTGTTCGCCGCCACCTTCCCGCCCGGATCCGTCACCGGCGCCCCGAAATCCTCCGCCCTGCGCATCATCGAGGCCCTGGAGACCGCTCCGCGCGGCCCCTACTGCGGGGGCATCGGCTGGGTCGACGCCGACCAGGGCACCGCCGAGCTCGCCGTCGGCATCCGGACCTTCTGGATCGACCGCGAGACCCCCGGCGGCCCCCGGCTGCTCTTCGGTACCGGAGCCGGGATCACCTGGGGCTCCGACCCCGACCGCGAGTGGGCGGAGACCGAACTGAAGGCCGCCCGCCTCCTGCGGGTAGCGTCAGGAGCCGTCGAAGCGAACGCGAACGAGGCGGGCGCGAACGAGAGCGGGAGGACCGTACGGTGAGGATCTGGCTCGACGGAGAACTTCGGGACGCCGACGACGCGAGGGTGTCCGTGTTCGATCACGGTCTCACCGTCGGCGACGGAGTCTTCGAGACGCTCAAGGCGGAGCGCGGCACGACCTTCGCGCTCACCCGCCACCTGGAGCGGCTGACCCGCTCCGCCCGCGGGCTCGGCCTGCCCGACCCGGACCTGGACGAGGTCCGCCGCGCCTGCGCGGCCGTACTGGAGGCCAACCCGCTCCCGCTCGGCCGGCTGCGCGTCACCTACACCGGAGGGGTCTCCCCGCTGGGCTCCGACCGCGGGGACGCCGCACCGACGTTGATCGTCGCCCTCGCGGAGTCCGGCCGGCGCCCCGACACCACCGCCGTCGTCACCGTCCCGTGGGTGCGCAACGAACGCTCGGCCGTGGCCGGCCTGAAGACCACCTCGTACGCCGAGAACGTCGTCGCGCTCGCCGCCGCCCACCGGGCCGGCGCCTCCGAGGCCCTGTTCGCCAACACCGTCGGGCGGCTCTGCGAGGGCACGGGCTCCAATGTGTTCGTGGTCCTCGACGGACAGCTGCACACCCCGCCCGTCGCCTCCGGCTGCCTCGGCGGGATCACCCGCGCCCTCGTCACCGAGTGGGCCGGGGCCAAGGAGACCGACCTGCCCTTCGAAGCGCTGGAGCGCGCGGAGGAGGTCTTCCTGACCTCCTCGCTGCGGGACGTCCAGGCCGTCGTACGGATCGACGGGCGCGAGCTGGGCACCGCCCCCGGCCCCGTCACCGCCGAGGCCATGCGGATCTTCGACGCCCGCTCCGCCGAGGACGGCGACCCCCGGTCCTGATCCGGGACGAGGCGGAGCGGAAACCGCTGTCATTCGGGCCGCGGGGCGGGTAGAACTCGATTGATGACCACCACCCTGCGGCCGAGCGGGCCGCTTCAGCAGACCGCCGGAGGGGCGCGCTCGCGCCCGTACGAGATCCGGGTCAACAGCAGGCGCGTCGGCGCGCTGCTGTTGGCCTGCGACACGCCCTTCGGGCCGACGGTCGCGGAGATCCGCGACCTCCTGGTCGACGAGCCGGACCGTCGGCGCGGCCGCGCCACGGTCGCCGCGCTCGCGGCCGAGGAGATCCTGCGCGGCTGGGGCTGCCGGCGGGTGCGCGTCTCGGTCCCGGCCGGCTCGGCGGGCGGCCTGCGCATGGCCGAATCCCTCGGCTACGCCGAATACAGCCGCAACATGGCCAAGGAGCTCCCCGTCGAGCCGCCCGCCCTGCGAGAGGGCGTCACCGGCCGCCCGATGACGGAAGCAGAGTTCGCGAGCTGGCTCGCCCGCGCGCGAGAGGACTACGCACGGAGCTGGATCAGCCGCGGCATGCCGGCGGAGGCCGCGCACGCGAAGTCGCGGACCGACCACGAGTCCCTGCTGCCCCTGGGCCTGGCCACCGAGGGCGTCCGCTTCGCCGTCCTGGAGGCGGCCGGCGCGCCCGTCGGCACCGTGTGGGTCGCGACCAAGGGCCAGGAGTCGTACGTCTTCGACGTGGCGGTCGCCGAGGAGCACCGGGGCCGCGGCTACGGCCGGGACCTGATGCTCCTCGCGGAGCACACGGCCCGCGCCGCCGGCCACCGGGTGCTCGGGCTGCACGTCTTCACCGACAACACCCCGGCCCTGCGGCTCTACGAGTCCCTCGGCTACCTGCCGACGAACCTCAACTACGCCAAGGACCTGATCTAGTGTTGTGACCGGGGAGGTCCACCTGGTCGCGGCACTAGTCCCGTGACCGGGGAGGTCCACCCGGTGCCGGCCGCTACCGGCCTTCCGCGGCCAGCAGGCGGTCGGCGATCTCCTCGATGCGCTCGCGCAGGCCCTCCTGGCTCTTGCCGCCGTCGAGGCGCTGTCCGTCGATCACGTACGTCGGGGTGCCGCTCACGCCGATCGCCTTGCCCTCGGCCTGGTCGGCGTCAACGATCAGGATGTGCCGGCCGTCGATCAGGGCGGTGTCGAACTCCTCGGCGTCCAGGCCGAGTTCGCGCGCCACCTCGACGAGTACGGACTCACCGTCCTTGCCGAGCTCCGCGGTGCGGTCGAGCACGGCCTCCACGTAAGGCCAGCCCTGCCCCTGCTCGGCGGCCTCCTCGGCGGCCTGCGCGGCGGCGAAGGCGTGCTTGTGCTTCTCCAGCGGGAAGTGGCGCAGCCGGATGTCGAGCCGGTCGCCGTAGCGGGCCCGCAGGGCGCGTACGTCGGCCAGTGCGCTGTGGCAGTCCGGGCACTGGAGTTCGCACCAGACGTCGAGGATCACGGAATCGGTCATACGGACAGTCTCCCAGTCCGTGCCGGCGCGCACGGACCGGGACCTGGGGAGGAGCCGCGACCCGGAGATGTCCCGGAGATCCGCCCGGGACGGCCTGGGACCGTGGCCGGGGCGGCGGTCGCCGGTGCAGGATGGATAGGGACAGAACGCCCGGCCCGCAGGCCGGGCCCGCCGAACGCACCGCCCCTGGAGGCCCCGCATGCTCGCCGAGACCATTTGCTCCGCGGTGTCCGCGGCGGGCCTGGGCATCGCCGCACTGACCGCCTACCGCAGGCGCTTCCTCACCGCCACGCGGATCGCGGCGTACGCGCTGGTGCCCGTCGGCCTGGTGATGACGGGCCTCGTGCAGTGGGTGTCCGGGATCGTCTTCAAGCCGACCGTCTGGGCCGGCTTCGCCCTGCTGGGGCTCGCCTGGCTGCTCTTCATGATCACCCGCGCGATAGAGCGGCGCGGGCTCGGAGCGAAGGAGGCACCCGCCAAGGAGCCGAAGGCAGCGAAGGGGCGCCCGGCCCGGGAGGCCGTCGCCCCGGCCGCTTCCGCGCCCTCCCTGGGCGGCAGTGCCCGCCCGAAGCCGGCCGAGGCCGCCGCTCCCGGCGAGGACTTCTCCGACATCGAGGCGATCCTGAAGAAGCACGGCATATGACATCGGCCCGGTCCGCGGGCGGATTCGGGCCGGGAACCACCTGATCTGACGGGATCCGGGTACCTCGTGCGGGCGGTTTGGCGTGTTGAGCACCGGACGGGTGCGCGCTGCGCCATCATCGCCCCGACATGCTCGAGACATCGCAGGGTGAGCCGTCCCTACCCCCGCCGGCCACCGCCCCCGCCGAAGAGCCGAAAGGCTGCCTCTTCGCGCTCTCCCAGCCGCCCCTGATGATCTTCCTAGGTGTGATCGGCGGTCTGCTGCTGCTCGCCGCCGTGCACGACCTCTTCCTGCTCTGACCCCTGCTCCGACTTGCGCCGGGCCCGGTAGGCCGCCACGTGCAGCCGGTTCCCGCAGGTACGGCTGTCGCAGTAGCGCCGGGAGCGGTTGCGGGACAGGTCCACGAAAGCGCGCCGGCAGTCCGGGGCCTCGCAGCGGCGCAGCCGCTCCTGCTCGCCGGAGACCACGATGAACGCCAGCGCCATGCCGCCGTCGGCCGCCAGGTGGTCGCCCACCGAGGCGCCCGGCGCGAAGTAGTGCACGTGCCAGTCGTAGCCGTCGTGGTCGGTCAGCTGCGGAGTGGTGCCGGCCGTCGCGACCAGCTCGTTGATCAGTACGGCGGCCGCGCGGGAGCTGGGCGCCGCGAAGACCTGGGCGAACTTGCCGCGCACGGTCCGGACGCCCGCGAGGTCGCGGGCACTGAGCTCGCCGACGTCGCTGATCGCGTAGTCGTGGACGAAGGCGCGCAGCGCGTTCACGTCCGACAGCCCGTCGGGCTGCTCCGTCTCGGCCGAGGTGTTCACCAGCGCGACGACGACGTCGAGCGCGCGACGGGTGTCGTGGGGGATCTGCACGGGGTCTCCCTCATGGGCCGGGCCTGCGGTGACGGTCTGCTGCCGCCGCTGGTGGCCGACTCTAGCGGGTCGCCCCAAGCACACCGGCGCCGTCCGCGCGGGTGGCTCCCGCGTGAACAGCGCCGGCACTCGTCTATGTGGTTGTCCGCCGCACACCGTCGCCCCGAGTCGGACGGTGTCGAGCGGCTCCCGGCTTCAGCCGGGAGAGGGTTCCCTCTGTAGGCCTGGCTCAGGATTCGGCCAGGATGTGGGAGAGCTCCTTGTCGAGGTCGAAGTGCCGGTGCTCGGTTCCTGGTGGAACCGCGGCGTCCGTCCGCTTGAGGAACGACTCGAGTGCTCGGGCGGGTGCTTCGAGCAGTGCTTCTCCCTCCGGTGAGCTCAGGGCGATGCAGACGACGCCCTGACCGTGACTGCGGGACGGCCATACGCGGACGTCGCCGGTACCGGTGGGCCGGTGGAGGCCCTCGGCGAGGAGGTCGCGGGCGAATACCCATTCGACCGTCTCCTCGGCGCCGGTGTGGAAGGTGGCGTGCACGGCGTAGGGATCGGCCGTGTCATACCGCAGGCCCGCGGGAACAGGCAGTGAGGACTCGCTCGACACAACGAGGCGCAGGTGCAGCTCGCAGCTGACCGTGGTGTTCATAAGCGCCAGGGCCTTTCGCTCAGTGTGCGCTCGGGGATTCGCACGTCGGCGAAATCGACATGCCACCTACGGTGCCGTTGTAAACCCCTCTGACCGTTTTGCGGACCTCTGGGTCCCTCGAACGGCGGATCCAAACGTTCATTCGCGTGTGCTTCGACCTCGGGTAGATTCGTCACCATGAACACGGGGAGTGACCGCGAGACCAATGGGTCCGCAAACGAGTCCGCCGCCGCGGAAGAAGCGCCGCACGTCTCGAAGGCACCGGCCTTCATCAAGGCCCGCCGGGGGCTGCACCTGAGCTGGCAGGTCGGCGTCTTCGTCGTCGGCCTCGCCGTCATCGGCGCGGGCGTCGCCATGCTGGTCCTG
Source organism: Streptomyces sp. NPDC060049 (assembly GCF_042736715.1). Lineage (NCBI taxonomy): Bacteria > Bacillati > Actinomycetota > Actinomycetes > Kitasatosporales > Streptomycetaceae > Streptomyces > Streptomyces sp. NPDC060049. The sequence continues at coordinate 52,846 of NZ_JBHWVV010000018.1, read as the reverse complement.
CCCGGCCCGGGCTGGGTCGCGATCTTCGCCGGCCTGGCGATCTGGGCCACCGAATTCGCCTGGGCCCACCTCGTCCTGCGCTGGACAAAGCGCAAGGTCAGCGAGGCCGCGCAGAAGGCGCTGGACCCGAAGGTCCGCCGCCGCAACATCATCCTGACCAGCGTCGGCCTCGTCGTCGCGGGCGCCCTGATCGGCTTCTACCTGTGGAAGTACGGGATCGTCCTGCCCTGGAACATCAAGGACCAGTGAGCCCGGCCGCGGGTCGGCCGCCCGCGGCCGCTCATGGCGAAGAGCACCGCTGACATGGGGTAATGTTTGCGGTGCGTCCGGGCGATTAGCTCAGTGGGAGAGCACTTCGTTCACACCGAAGGGGTCACTGGTTCGAACCCAGTATCGCCCACCCGGACCAGAGGCCCGGAGACTTCACAGTCTCCGGGCCTCTCGGCGTTTCAGGGCCCAGGGCCCCACGGTCCGGGGCCGGGTGCCCGGGGGCGGCCGGCCTACGTCAGGCGGCCGATGGCGTCCCGCAGCCGCCGGGCGTCGCGCAGGCGCTTCTCGTACGTCGCCCCCACCGCGAGGAGCAGCACGCCGGCCAGCGCCGGCGGCAGCCAGCGGGGCAGCGCGTCCACCACCTGGACGACGTACGGGGTCAGCTCGTGCAGGGCCACCGCGGCCAGCGTCGCCCCGCCCAGCAGCAGCGGCGCCCGCAGCCGGCCCCGGGCGCCGGCCAGGGTCACCGCGAGCGCGCCCGCGCCCAGCAGCAGCGGCCGCGCCCAGTGCGGGTCGCCCCACACCGCGAGGGTGCTCGGCAGCAGGGTCGCCGCCAGCCCCGGCCCGTACGCGGTCCAGGAGGCGGCGCCAGGATCCCGGCGCCGCCGTACGAAGCCCACCGCCAGCGCCGCCGCCGTCACCGGGAGGGTGTAGGCCTCGGGCACGGTCACCCCGGAGGCCGCGAGCCGCACCCAGGTCGCGGCCAGGAACAGCACCCCGGCCGGCCACCCCGCCGCCGAGCGGCGTTCGGGCCGCACCGCCGCCCCCGCGCACACCACCCCGGCCAGCGCCAGGACCAACGCGAGCACCGGAGCGTCCCCGGTGGCCAGGGCCACCGCCAGGAGACCCGCGCCGGCCGCCGCGGCCTCCGCCGGAACCCGGACGGCCCCGAGCCGGGGCCCGAGGGCCGCCACCGCCGCCGGGACCGCCAGCACCGGCGGAGCCCACCACGCCACCGGCCGCTCCAGCAGGGCTCCCAGCGCCACCGACAGCAGCGCCGCGTACGCGACGGCGAGCGCCGCCGCCCCCGCGCGGGCCCAGGCCGGAGCGGGCCCGTACGCCGCCGCTGCCGCGCAGGCGGCCCCCAGCAGCCCGAACACCGCGAAGGTGGCCAGCCGGCCGTCCAGCGCCGCCACGGACACGCTCAGGGCCCCGCCCAGCGCGCACACGCCCGCCGCGATCCCGGGGCCGGCGCCGACCGCCGCCGAGCGCAGCGCGAGCGCGCCCGCCGCCAGCGTCACCGCGAGCTGGGCCGCGAACACCGCGCCCGCCGGCAGACCGAGCACCACCGGGCCCGCGAACAGCGCCGCCCAGGCCAGGGCCACCGCCGCGACCCCGGGCTCCCGGCGCCCCGGCAGGGCCCGGGCCAGCCACCACGCGGCCCCCGCCGTCAGCAGCAGGGCCACCACCGGCGCCGCCCCCGGGCCGTCCGGGGCCGCCGGCGCGGGCGTCGTCGCCGACCACACCTGCGCCAGCACCCGCAGCCGGCCCGCGAGCACCGTCACCACCCACGCCGACGCCGACACCGCCTCCAGCGCGGCCACCCCCGCGCCCGCCCAGGCGAGGCCGCGCCGGACGGCTGCCGGAAGCGCGGGCACCCGCAGGGCCCCGAGCAGGGCCAGCGCCACCACCAGGTACACCACCGCCGCCCAGGACGGCCGCAGCTCCCGCGTCACCGGGCCGCCCAGCGCGGCCACCGCCGCGAGACCGCCCGCCGCGGCGAACACCGCCCCCGGCCGGGCCGCGCGCCACGCCACCGCCACGCCCAGCGCGGCCGCCGCCGCCAGCAGCGCCGAAGAACCCAGCGCCGTGCCCGCCGACCCCGCCGCCATCGACTCCGCCAGGCCCGTCAGCAGCGCCGCCCCGCCCGCCACCGAGCCCGCGACGGCGGCCCAGGGGGACAGGCGCCCCGGCCGCAGCAGCGCGAGCGCCGCGTCCAGCGCCGCCGTCACCAGCAGCGCCCAGCCCAGGGTCGGCCCCGCCGCCCCGGCGGCCAGCGCCGCCAGGAGCAACGGGAACTGCGCCGTCAGCAGCGCCGCGGGCGACGGGATCCGCAGCCGCGCCAGCAGCCGCCCGTACCCGGCCCACAGCGCCGCCAGCACCGCGGCCGCCCCCGCCGCGTAGGACAGGCCGTCCACCTCCGGCATCCCGACGGCGTACAGCGCGTACGCGTCCAGCACCGTCAGCAGTAGACCGACCGCGGCCACCGCCTCGGCGGTCGAGCGCAGCCCCCGCCGCAGCAGCGGCGCGGGGGTGCCCAGCGCCGCCGCCGTCACCACGGCGAGTACCGCTCCGCGTCCGGCGATGCCCAGGGAGCCCCAGCTGACCAGCGTGAACGCCAGGGCGGCCACGGCCAGCAGTACCGCGCCGAGGGTGAGCAGCACGTTCTGCGCGCTCGGCGCAGAGGTCTCCGCGGCCCCCTCCGACCGGCCCGGACGGGCCGACTGGACCTGCGCACCCCAGGCGAAGGGGGCCTGGCCGCGCAGCAGCCACTCCCGGCGGCTCAGCAAGTAGTGGCGCCGGGCGTCGAGTTGGAACAGTTCGCGGTCGATGAGCGCGAGCTCCTCGGCCGGCGGCAGGGGTGTCTCCATGGCCGGATTGTGCCCCCAGGTGCGCCGTCGGGACATGGGCGGGGGTACTCATCTCGGGTCCGGTTCCGCCTGAGTACGGGTACGGCCCCCCGCCGCGCGCCACACTGGATCCATGGACCGAAGCAGCGGCAGTCCCGGCGGTCCGCGCGGTCCCCGCGCCGACGGCCCCCGCGAGCGCTGGACCCACTACCGCTTCCGCAGCGTGTGGGACCTCGACGCCCCGCCCGCCCGCGTCTTCGCGGCCCTCGGGCGCCCGGAGGCGTACCCCCTGTGGTGGCCCCAGATCCGCGCGGCCGCCGTGGACGGCGACGAGCGCGGCGGCGCCGCCCTGATCCGCTCGGCCCTCCCCCTCACCCTGCGCGTGAGCGCCGACGAACTCCTGCGGGACCCCGTGCGCGGGGTACTGGAGGTCGCCCTGCGCGGCGACCTGGAGGGGTGGGCGCGCTGGACCGTGCGGCCGCGGGCAGGCGGTTCGCGAGCCCTCTACGAGCAGGAGGTCGAGGTGCGCCGGCCCCTCATGCGCCGGCTGTCGCTCCCCGGGCGGCCGGTGTTCCGGCTCAACCACGCCCTGATGATGCGGGCCGGCCGGCGCGGACTCGCGGCGCATCTGGCGGCCGGGCCCGAAGCGGTTTGAACCAGCCCCGGGCCTCTTGTATTGTTCAGTCCGTTCCCGGGCGATTAGCTCAGCGGGAGAGCACTTCGTTCACACCGAAGGGGTCACTGGTTCGATCCCAGTATCGCCCACCGGGACAGGCCGGTCCGTCTGATGACGGACCGGCCTTCCGCATTCCCGGGGCGTGGCGCGACACGGTCGCGCCGCTCCGGCGAGCCGCCTACGCCGCCGCCGGCAGTTCCGGCCGCAGCGGCCAGTGCGGATCCACCGGCTCGGGCGTCCCCTGGCGCGCGAACCACGCCTGCAGGCCCCGCGCCTGGGCGGCGTGCCACACCTGCTGGAGGGTGTGCAGCTCCGCCGGCGTCAGCCGCTCGAGGCGCCCCGCGAAGCGGCGCCCCACCGCCCGTACGAGCTCCAGCGAGGCCAGCGCGTCCGCACCCGCGTCGTGCGCCGCCTCGAGGTCTATCCCGTAGTGCGCGCACAGGTCCGTCAGCGTCCGCCGCCCCTTGCGGTAGCGGTCCAGATGCTTGTCCAGCACCCGCGGATCCAGCACCGTGAGCGGCCGGTTGTCCAGGTACCGCGCCAGCGAAGACGCCCGGTGCCGGCGCAACTCCCGGTCCAGCAGCGTCAGATCGAACGGCGCGTTCATCACCACCACCGGCCGGCCCGCGACCTGCTGCTCCCCGAGCGCGCGGGCTATCTCCTCCACCACCGGCGCGGGCCAACGGCCGTTGCGCTGGAGGTGCTCATCGGTCAGTCCGTGCACTTCCGTGGCCCCCGGCGGCACCGGGATGCCGGGGTTGACCAGCCAGCGCGTCGTGCGGACCCGGCCGCCCGCGCACTCCTGCACGATGAGAGCGGCGGACACGATCCGGTCCCGCTCCACGTCCACCCCGGTCGTCTCCGTGTCGAATGCGGCCAGCGGGCCCTCGTACCAGCGTGTCATGGCGAACTCCTCGTCACCCGTCGGCAGATGGGGCGCACCCGGGCACCGCAGCCTCAGGACCCGCCACCCCCGCCCGCATCGGTGATACCCGGGCTCTTCGCCCCGTACGCCGTTTGCGGCGAGCCGGCTGCGGAGACAACTCCAGTGGGGGGCCGTACACATGACCGGCCGTCAACCCGCAACCCCGAAACGGCAGAGCCCGCAAGGCATGGGGGGCCGGCCATGGCGCTCGCGCAGCCCGAACCGGGCGGGGTGCTCGCGGGGCGGATGGATCCGCGGACCGGTCCGCGGATCGGACCGCTGCGCGGCACACTCGCCACCACCGCCTGCATGGAGACCCTCCAGGTGGGCTACCTGCACGCCGTCGCCGCCGCGGCCGGCTGCTCCCTCTCCCAACCCTTTCCGGACAACGGCATCGACTGGCACGTCAGCCACGGTGCCCCCGAGCACGTCGTCGACGACGAGGTGACCATCAAGGTGCAGCTGAAGGCGACCTACCAGGTGCCGCCGGAACCGGCGGGGCCCACCTTCGGCTTCACCCTCGACAACGAGCACCTGGTCAAGCTCGCCCGCACCCCGGTCGCCGTGCACAAGATCCTCGTCGTGATGCTCGTACCGCGTGAGCGCGAACAGTGGCTGAGCGCCGGACACGACCGTCTCGACCTGCGGCACTGCTGCTACTGGACCAATCTCGCCGGACAGCCCGTGACCGGCCGCCGCCGCACCACCGTCAGGATCCCGACCGCGCGGATCTTCGACGACCGGGCACTCTGCGAGATCATGACCCGGGTCGGGTCGGGAGGGACACCTTGATGAACCGGCAGTCACCGCACCTGGAACCGCTCCCGCCCCCGGAGTTCGCGGCCCCGGCCGTCGACCCCGCGCAGGTCGATCCGCTCGTGCTCGGGGCGCTGCTGCACCGGCACGGCTGGCTGCGCCGGGGCGGAGCCGCCGGCCGGTACGGGCGGTGGACGCCGCCCGCCCCCTACGCGGCGGGCGGGGGCACCAGCCTCCTCGTCCCCGAGAGCCGCGCCTTCCCCGACTGCGCCGACCTCCTCGAGGAGGCACTCACCGCGCTCTCGCGCAGCGCGCTGCCGTCGGCCCGCGAGGTGCTCTACGGGCTCAGCGTGCCGAGCGACGAGATCCGCTGGGACCGCGAGATCCCGGGAGGGGCCCACGGGCTCACGGGCGAGGCCGACTGGACGGTCCAGGAACAGCTGCGCTCGGCCGCCCGCCAGCTGCTCCTCGCCGGAGCGCTGGCCGACCGGGCGAGGGCGGGATACCACGGCGCCCGGCACCGGGGCCAGGCCGAACGGGCGCTGGAAGGGGTACTGGTCGGGCCGGCTCCGGGAGGGCGGCGGCTCACCGCCTACGTCCCCGTGGACGGCGGCCGCGGCACCATGACCCGGCTGCACCACGCGCTGCACGCCGCCCGCGAGGCCGTGGACTACCAGAGGGCCACCGGCGGAACGGAAGCCTTCGACGCGGCGGTCGCGGCCGGCGTCAGCCGGGAGCTGGCCGAGGCGCTCATCGCGCTGGTCCACGGCTCGGAAGGGGCCCGGGTCGCCCTCGCGTGGGCCCCGGCGGCCGGCGCCCCGCCGGGCTGCGCGGCCCGGCCGGAGCCGGTGGAGTTCTCGCCCGGCGACCTCCCGGTGCTCCGGGAGGCGGCCGCGCGCTACACGCGGGACGAGCCGGCCGTCCCGGTCAGGGTGGCGGGCGCGGTGGTCCGCATGCGGCGCTCCGCGTCCGGCGGCGGGGGCACGGTCCGGGTGCGGGTCTTCGCCGGGGCGGAGATCCCGTACGTCCGGGTCGCGCTCGACGAGGAGTCGTACCGCGTGGCGGGCCACGCGCACCTGGCGGGCCTGCCGATCCGGGTCAGCGGGCGGCTGCAGCGGCGGGGCGGGTTCCGTCGGCTCACCGACGTCACCGACGTGACGCCGGTGCCGCTGGACGAGGTCGAGCGGGACCGGCTGATGAAGTCGCTGGACGACGCCTTCGATCCCGCGGAGGTGCTGCCGTCGGACGACTAGGCCGTCTCTTTCGGATCTTGCAGGGCCCGCGGCTCGACGGCACGCGGGGGCTGGACACGCACCCGCGCGGCCCGCCGGCCCCGGGGCGGAACAACCGTTTAGCGGCGCGGCCCATTGGCTCGGTACGATTCAGGCGCGCGGTGTTCGCTTGCGCACCCCCTGAGTCAGGAGAGACCGGTGTCAGACGTCCGTGTGATCATCCAACGCGATTCCGAGCGGGACGAGCGCGTGGTGGCCACGGGCACTACGGCGGCGGAGCTCTTCGCCGGCGAGCGCACCATCGTCGCCGTGCGCATCGCGGGCGAGCTCAAGGACCTCAGCCGCGAGGTGCGGGACGGCGAGACCGTCGAGCCGGTGGAGATCTCCTCCCCGGACGGCCTGGACATCCTGCGCCACTCGACCGCGCACGTCATGGCGCAGGCCGTGCAGGAGCTCTTCCCCGAGGCCAAGCTGGGCATCGGCCCGCCGGTCCGGGACGGCTTCTACTACGACTTCGACGTGGCCAAGCCCTTCACCCCCGATGACCTCAAGGCCATCGAGAAGAAGATGCAGGAGATCCAGAAGCGCGGCCAGCGCTTCGCCCGCCGCGTCGTCACCGACGAGGAGGCCCGCGAGGAGCTCGCCGACGAGCCGTACAAGCTGGAGCTCATCGGCATCAAGGGGTCGGCCTCGTCCGACGACGGCGCGAACGTCGAGGTGGGCGGCGGCGAGCTGACCATCTACGACAACTTCGACGCGAAGACCGGCGACCTGTGCTGGAAGGACCTCTGCCGCGGTCCCCACCTGCCCACCACCCGCAACATCCCCGCGTTCAAGCTCATGCGCAACGCCGCCGCCTACTGGCGCGGCAGCGAGAAGAACCCGATGCTCCAGCGCATCTACGGCACCGCGTGGCCGTCGAAGGAGGAGCTGAAGGCCCACCTCGACTTCCTCGTGGAGGCCGAGAAGCGCGACCACCGCAAGCTCGGCACCGAGCTCGACCTGTTCTCCGTTCAGGACGAGATCGGCTCCGGCCTGGCCGTCTTCCACCCGCGCGGCGGCGTCATCCGCCGCACCATGGAGGACTACTCGCGCAAGCGGCACGAGGAAGAGGGCTACGAGTTCGTCTACACCCCGCACGCCACCAAGGGCACGCTCTTCGAGAAGAGCGGCCACCTGGACTGGTACGCGGAGGGCATGTACCCCCCCATGCAGCTCGACGGTGGCACCGACTACTACCTCAAGCCCATGAACTGCCCGATGCACAACCTGATCTTCGACGCGCGCGGCCGCTCCTACCGTGAACTGCCCCTGCGCCTCTTCGAGTTCGGCACCGTGTACCGGTACGAGAAGTCGGGCGTCGTGCACGGCCTGACGCGCTCGCGCGGTTTCACCCAGGACGACGCGCACATCTACTGCACCAAGGAGCAGATGGCGGAGGAGCTCGACCGCACCCTGACCTTCGTGCTGAACCTCCTCCGCGACTACGGTCTGACCGACTTCTACCTGGAGCTGTCGACCAAGGACCCGGAGAAGTTCGTCGGCTCGGACGAGATCTGGGAAGAGGCCACCGCGACCCTCCAGCAGGTCGCCGAGAAGCAGGGCCTCCCGCTGGTCCCGGACCCGGGCGGCGCCGCCTTCTACGGCCCGAAGATCTCGGTCCAGTGCCGCGACGCGATCGGCCGCACCTGGCAGATGTCGACCGTCCAGCTCGACTTCAACCTGCCCGAGCGCTTCAACCTGGAGTACACCGGCCCGGACGGTACCAAGCAGCGGCCGGTCATGATCCACCGTGCGCTCTTCGGTTCCATCGAGCGGTTCTTCGCGGTGCTGCTGGAGCACTACGCGGGCGTCATGCCGCCGTGGCTCGCCCCCGTCCAGGCGGTCGGCATCCCGATCGGCGACTCGCACGTCGAGTACCTGCAGGAGTTCGCCGCCGAGGCGAAGAAGAAGGGCCTGCGGGTCGAGGTGGACGCCTCGTCCGACCGGATGCAGAAGAAGATCCGCAACCAGCAGAAGCTGAAGGTCCCCTTCATGATCATCGTCGGTGACGAGGACATGGCCGCGGGCACCGTCTCCTTCCGCTACCGCGACGGTTCGCAGGAGAACGGCGTCCCGCGCGACCAGGCGCTGGCCAAGATCGCCGACGTCGTGGAGCGCCGCGTCCAGGTGTGACCCAGTACCCCGCACCCGTGCGGGAGGAGCCCCCGGGAACTCCGCTTCCCGGGGGCTCCTGCGCGTCCCGGCGCCGGAGGGCCGGCGGCCGCCGCAGCGGTCCCGCCGCTGGTCTTCGCCCCGGCGACACGCCGCGCGGGGGCAAGGTCATATGCTGCATCACATGACGATTGAGCCGGAGCAGCAGATCGGTGTGGGCACGCAGGACGCGTTCCAGCGTCTGTGGACGCCCCACCGGATGGCCTACATCCAGGGGGAGAACAAGCCGACCGGGCCGGAGGCCGGGGACGGCTGTCCCTTCTGCGGGATTCCGGACATGTCCGATCAGGACGGCCTGGTCGTGGCGCGGGGCAAGCACGTCTACGCCGTGCTGAACCTGTACCCGTACAACGGCGGCCACCTCATGGTCGTCCCGTACCGGCACGTCGCCGACTACACCGACCTGGACACCGCCGAGACCGCCGAGCTCGCGGACCTCACGAAGCGCGCGATGGTCGCGCTGCGCAAGGCGTCCGGTGCGCACGGGTTCAACATCGGCATGAACCAGGGCCAGGCCGCCGGCGCCGGCATCGCCGCGCACCTGCACCAGCACATCGTGCCCCGCTGGGGCGGGGACACGAACTTCATGCCGGTCGTGGGACACACCAAGGTGCTGCCCCAACTCCTCGCGGACACCCGTCAGATGCTCGCCGACGCCTGGCCGAACGACTAGACCGTCTCCTTCGGATCCTGCCGGGTCCGGGTCCGGGTGGGGGCGGGCGGCGGCGCCGCCCGCCCGACCGGTCAGGCGTCGTAGACGTCCGCCTTGCGCGGTGCGGCGTCCTGGATCAGGCCGCTGACGATCGACGAGCGGTTGGTGAAGCGGTCGGTGTCGACGCCGTTCTCGTCCAGGACCCGCATCGCGGCGGCGTGCACCGCCCGCAGGACCGGGGTCGCGGCCCGCATCGCGTCGTCCGCCATGAAGCGGTGGCGCCACGGCTGGCCGGCCCAGACGTGGCGGACGCCGAAGGGCTCGGGCAGGACGAGCTTGCCGCCGAGGAAGTCCAGGAGCGGCGGGTACCAGGTGAACGGGGCGCGCACGGAGAGGCGTACGACTTCGGCCGCGTCGACCAGGGGCAGCGGGCGCTCGACGGTCTCCCAGAAACGCACGGACTTCGGCACCTCGACCACCGGAGCCACCGACTTCGTGGTGAACAGGCCGTGCACCGGGCCGAGCGCGTGGCCGGTGACCTCCACGCGCAGGGTCTTGTAGAGCACGGTGACCGTGACCAGCATGGTGATGACGAGCTGGCCGTCCCAGAGCGGGTACTGGATGCCGAGGTAGTGCCGGTTGCCGGCGCTGAACTGCTGCTCGTTGCAGATCCGGGTGATCTCGTGCGACTTGATCAGGAAGGTGTCGACGTCCGCTCCGGTGGGGCGGGCCACTTCCTTGGCGCCCTCGCCGACCGGGGTGACGATCCAGTGCTGGATCGAGGCCGGAGGCAGACCGCCGGTGTGCAGGGGGCCGCGCTCCAGCTTGCGCAGCTGCGTGTCGATCGCGCGTACGACGTCCCAGCTGCGGAAGGGGTGGATCTCGTGCCCCTCGGTCTTGGGGACGAGCTCCTCGGCCATCTGCCAACTGCCCCAGCGGGTGCCCATGCCGAGTATGCCCTTGGGGCCGGCGTAGAAGACGGAGTTGCTGCGGTCCTCGGCGGTGAGCTTGGCGAGGGAGTGGCGCAGGTCCTCGCGGGCCTTCTCGTCGGGGTTGCCGGGGACGGCCTCGGGGATCTTGGCGGCCACGCCTCCGCCGCCGGCGAGGAGGCCGTCCCAGCGGGAGCGCAGGTCCCCGGCGGTGGCCTCGCAGAGCCGGCGGGCGAAGAACCAGCCGAGGGCCGGGGCGATGACCATGGCGCGGACGTACAGGCCGAAGACGCCGGTCACGGGGAGCCGGAACATCAGGACGGCGACCACGAGGCCGACGCCGACGAGGAGTGCGGTGCCCAGCCAGGAGGCGCGCTTGCCCTCGGAGGCGGCCAGGGCCCTGCGGGCCCAGAACAGGCCGAGCCACAGGAGCAGCCCCGGGAGGAACACGACCCCGCAGACGAGCATGATCCAGCGGAGCTTGCGGTCGCGCTCCTTGCGGATGCGGGAGGCGGCCAGGCAGTGCTCGACGACGGTCTGCGGGTCGGCGCCGAAGGACTGGATGAGGGGTTTGCGCGTGGACGGGATGGTGCGGGCCTCGACGGCGCGGCAGAAGGCCTCGCCGAGGTTGGGTTCGAAGAGGGAGATCTTGCCCGGTTTGACGGCGGACTCGTGGTACTCGTTGTTGGCGGCGAGTATGGAGGGCAGCTTGGTGTCCCGCCCGCCGTCCCGGTAGGCGGCGGAGGCGAGTGCGTTCGTCGCGGCGGTCTGGCCGCCGGATCCCTGGAGCGGGATCTGTGCCCCCGGCCTGAAGTCGAATCCGTCGTCCGCCACCGCTGCCCCCATCGCTGTGCGTCGTGCTCGTGTGCGGGTCCGCCCGCGAGGCCGCCCGCCGCGTGGGCGGTGTCACCGCTCCACCCGTCGTTCTGCCCGTTCCACCGCCCCGATGAGCTTATCGGCGGATTGCTCCCCATGGTCATGGGACTGCCAAATGCCGCCCATCGCAAGTGGGTTGGATGGGCGGCAGAAGTGACGTTATGTCAGCTTGCTCCCTTGTCCTGCTGTTCACGTAGTTTGTCCGCGAGCTGTGGCGGCATCGGCTCGTGGCGCGCGTACGTCCGGCTGAAGAGGCCCGTGCCGTGCGACACCGAGCGCAGCTCGACGGCGTACCGGCCGATCTCGATCTCGGGGATCTCGGCGAGGACGCGGGTGCGGCCGGAACCGGCCTGGTCGGTGCCGACGACACGGCCGCGGCGGCCGGCGAGGTCGCTCATGACGGGCCCGACGTATTCGTCGGGGACGAGGACGGCGAGCTCGGCGACCGGTTCGAGGAGGTGGATGGAGGCCTCGGCGGCGGCTTCGCGCAGGGCGAGGGCGCCGGCGGTCTGGAAGGCGGCGTCGGAGGAGTCCACCGAGTGGGCCTTGCCGTCCAGCAGGGTGATGCGTACGTCGACCAGCGGATATCCGGCTGCGAGCCCCCGGGCGGCCTGCGCGCGGACGCCCTTCTCGACGGACGGGATGAACTGGCGGGGGACCGCTCCGCCGACCACCCGGTCGACGAACTCGACGCCGCTGCCGGGCGCCAGTGGTTCGACCTCGATCTCGCAGATGGCGAACTGGCCGTGGCCGCCGGACTGTTTGACGTGCCGGCCGCGGCCGGCGGCCTTGGTGCCGAAGGTCTCGCGCAGGCTGACCTTGTGGGGGACGGGGTCGACCTGGACCCCGTAGCGGGTGCGCAGCCGTTCGAGGGCGAGGTCCTGATGGGCTTCGCCGAGGCACCACAGGACGAGCTGGCGGGTGTGCGGGTTCTGTTCGAGCCGCATGGTGGGGTCTTCGGCGACGAGCCGGGACAGGCCCTGCGAGAGCTTGTCCTCGTCGGCCTTGCTGTGGGCCTCGATGGCGAGCGGGAGCAGCGGGTCGGGCATGGACCAGGCCTCCATCAGGAGGGGCCGGTCCTTGCCGGAGAGGGTGTCGCCCGTCTCGGCGCGGGTGAGTTTGGCCACGCAGGCAAGGTCGCCCGCGATGCAGTGGGGGAGGGTGCGCTGCTGCTTGCCGAAGGGGGAGGTCAGGGCGCCGATGCGCTCGTCCACGTCGTGGTCCTCGTGTCCGCGGTCCGCCAGCCCGTGTCCGCTGACGTGGACCGTCTCGTCGGGGTGCAGGGTGCCGGAGAAGACGCGGACGAGGGAGACGCGGCCGACGTAGGGGTCGGAGGAGGTTTTGACGACCTCGGCCACGAGGGGCCCGTCGGGGTCGCAGGTGACCGCCGGGCGGGCGGCGCCGTCCGGGGCGGTGACGGCGACCGGGCCGCGCTCCAGGGGGGTGGGGAAGCCGCCGGTGACCAGTTCGAGGAGTTCCACGGTGCCGAGCCCCTTGCGGGCGCCGTCGGCGGCGGGGGCGGCCATCAGGACGGGGTGGAAGGTGCCGCGGGCTACGGCCCGCTCCAGGTCGTCGACGAGGGTCTTCAGATCGATGTCCTCGCCGCCGAGGTAGCGGTCCATGAGGGTCTCGTCCTCGCTCTCGGCGATGATCCCCTCGATCAGGCGGGCGCGGGCGTCGGCGATGAGCGCGAGCTCGGCGGGGTCCGGATCGCGTTCGACGCGGTCGCCGGAGGAGTAGTCGTAGACGCGCTGGGAGAGCAGGCCGAGCAGGCCGGCGACCGGGGCGTGGCCGTCGGGTCCGGTGGGGCCGTGGAGGGGGAGGTAGAGCGGGCGGACGGCGTCGGGGTCCTGCGCGCCGAAGGCGTCGCCGCAGACGGCCGTCATCTGGTCGTAGTCGGCGCGGGCGGCTTCCAGGTGGGTGACGACGATGGCGCGCGGCATGCCGACGGCGGCGCATTCGTCCCAGACCATGCGGGTGGCGCCGGACATTCCGTCGCCGTCCTCCGCGGCCGAGACGACGAAGAGGGCCGCGTCGGCGGCGCGCAGTCCCGCCCGGAGCTCTCCGACGAAATCGGCGTATCCGGGGGTGTCCAAGATGTTGATCTTGATTCCCGCCCACTCGACGGGGACCAGGGAGAGCTGGATCGAGCGCTGGCGCCGGTGCTCGATCTCGTCGTAGTCGGAGACCGTGGCGCCGTCCTCGACGCGGCCGGCCCGGTTGACCGCGCCGGCGGTCAGGGCCAGGGCCTCGACCAGGGTGGTTTTGCCGGATCCGCTGTGGCCGACCAGCACGACGTTCCTTACGGAGCTGGGGCGGTCGGCCGTCAGTGCCCTGCCGGCGGCCCCGGCTTGGTGTGATGTGGCTCCCATGGTGCTCGTGCCTCCCGGTTGGAGGGGAAATGGGGCTCTTCGAGCTTTGCACTGCCCTCACACCGCGTCCATACGTCGTACGGGAGCCGGTCCGCGACGGGCGCCGATGGCCGAAGAACGGCTCACGCGGTGTGAACCGGTGGGTGCGCGGCGCTGAGGGGGCGAGGTGCTGGCTACGATGGGCCAGCCGGTGGCCGCAGTGGCCACGGGGCCCAGCGACCCTCCGGGAAGGCCATGCTGAACAAGTACGCGCGTGCATTCTTCACGCGTGTTCTCACGCCATTCGCCGCTCTTCTGCTCCGGATGGGAGTGAGTCCCGACGCGGTCACCCTCATCGGCACGGCCGGAGTGGTGGCGGGAGCACTGGTCTTCTTCCCCATGGGCGAGTTCTTCTGGGGCACGATCACCATCACGCTCTTCGTCTTCTCCGACCTGGTGGACGGGAACATGGCCCGCCAGGCCGGCGTCTCCAGCAGGTGGGGCGCGTTCCTCGACTCCACGCTCGACCGGGTCGCGGACGCGGCGATCTTCGGCGGCCTCGCGCTCTGGTACGCGGGCTCCGGGAACGACAACGCCCTGTGCGCGGTCGCGATCTTCTGCCTGGCCAGCGGCCAGGTGGTCTCGTACACCAAGGCGCGCGGCGAGTCGATCGGACTGCCGGTGGCCGTGAACGGGCTCATCGAACGCGCCGAACGGCTGGTGATCACGCTCGTCGCCGCCGGCCTGTCCGGGCTGGAGACCTTCGGGGTGCCCTCGTGGATCGGGCTGCTGCTGCCGGTCGCGCTGTGGGTCGTCGCGGCGGGCTCGCTCGTGACGCTGATCCAGCGCGTGGTGACCGTACGGCGCGAGTCGGCCGAGGCCGACGCGGCAGCCGCGGCCGACGCCCCTTCCGGAAGCGGCACGGTCTGATGGGCACGGCGCAGGACAAGGTGGTCGACGGGCTGTACGGGCTCGGCTGGGCCGGGGTCAAGAAGCTGCCCGAGCCGGCCGCCGCGGCCCTCGGCCGGCGGATCGCGGACTTCGCCTGGAAGCGGCGCGGCAAGAGCGTGCTGCGCCTGGAGTCCAATCTGGCCCGGGTGGTGCCGGACGCGGGTCCGGAGCGGCTGCGCGAGCTGTCGCACGCGGGCATGCGCTCGTACATGCGGTACTGGATGGAGTCCTTCCGGCTGCCGACGATGGCCAAGGAGCGGTTCGGCACCGACGTGAAGATGAAGGACGACCACATCCTGCGCGAGGCACTGGCCTCCGGGCGCGGAGTCGTGGTCGCCCTGCCGCACCTGGCCAACTGGGACCTCGCGGGCGCCTGGGCCGTCACCCACATCGGCGTCCCCTTCACCACCGTCGCCGAGCGGCTGAAGCCCGAGACCCTCTACGACCGCTTCGTCGCCTACCGCGAGAGCCTCGGCATGGAGGTGCTCCCGCACAACGGCGGCGCCGCCTTCGGCACGCTCGCGCGCCGGCTGCGCTCGGGCGGCCTGGTCTGCCTGGTCGCCGACCGCGACCTGTCGGCGTCCGGTGTGGAAGTGGACTTCTTCGGTTCCGCGGCCCGCATGCCGGCCGGCCCGGCGCTGCTGGCGCAGCAGACGGGCGCGGTGCTGCTGCCGGCCACGCTCTACTACGGGGACGCTCCGAAGATGTACGGCCGGATCCACGCCCCCGTGGAGGTGCCCGGGACCGGCACCCGGCAGGAGAAGACCTCCGCCATGACGCAGGCGCTCGCCGACGCCTTCGCGCAGGGCATCGCCGAACACCCGCAGGACTGGCACATGCTCCAGCGGCTGTGGCTCGAAGACCTGGAGGAGCGCTCCGCGTGAAGATCGGCATCGTGTGCCCCTACTCGTGGGACGTACCGGGCGGCGTCCAGTTCCACATCCGCGACCTCGCGGAACACCTCATCCGCCTCGGCCACCAGGTGTCGGTGCTGGCCCCGGCGGACGACGAGACCCCGCTGCCCCCGTACGTGGTCTCGGCGGGGCGGGCGGTGCCGGTGCCGTACAACGGGTCGGTCGCCCGGCTGAACTTCGGCTTCCTGTCGGCGGCCCGGGTACGGCGCTGGCTGAACGACGGGGTCTTCGACGTGGTCCACATCCACGAGCCGACCGCGCCGTCCCTGGGCCTGTTGACCTGCTGGGCGGCACAGGGGCCGATCGTGGCCACCTTCCACACCTCCAACCCGCGCTCCCGGGCGATGCTGGCGGCGTACCCGATCCTCCAGCCGGCGCTGGAGAAGATCAGCGCGCGGATCGCCGTCAGCGAGTACGCGCGGCGCACGCTCGTGGAGCACCTCGGCGGGGACGCGGTCGTCATCCCCAACGGTGTGGACGTCGACTTCTTCGCCAAGGCCGACCCGGATCCGTCCTGGTCGGGCCAGACCCTCGGCTTCATCGGCCGCATCGACGAACCGCGCAAGGGCCTGCCCGTCCTCATGGCCGCCTTCCCCCGCATCGTGGAGGAGTGCCCGGACGTACGCCTCCTCGTGGCGGGCCGGGGCGACGAGCAGGAGGCGGTCGCCTCCCTGCCGCCCGAGCTCCGCTCGCGCGTCGAGTTCCTGGGCATGGTCTCGGACGAGGACAAGGCGCGGCTGCTGCGCAGCGTCGACGTGTACGTGGCCCCCAACACCGGCGGTGAGAGCTTCGGCATCATCCTCGTCGAGGCCCTGTCGGCCGGAGCCGCCGTCCTCGCCGCGGACCTGGACGCCTTCGCGCAGGTCCTGGACCAGGGCGGCGCCGGCGAGCTCTTCTCGAACGAGGACCCCGCGTCCCTGGCGCGCTCGGCGATCGCCCTCCTGCGCGATCCGGTCCGGCGCGCGGAGCTGAGCGCGCGCGGCTCGGCACACGTACGGCGCTTCGACTGGTCGACGGTCGGCGCGGACATCCTCGCGGTCTACGAAACGGTGACGGACGGCGCGGCCGCGGTCGCCCCGGACGAACGGGTCCCGCTCCGCACCCGCCTGGGCCTGACCCGCGACGCGTAGGCCCGCCCCGGCCCCGGCGGGGCCGCGACGGGGGAGGGGGCGCGGTGAAAGGTAGAGTCGCCGCCCGTGATCGAAACCCTTGTCTGGATTGCCCTCGCGCTCGGCCTCGTCGGGGTCTACCTCAGCTGGACGGCCGGCCGCCTCGACCGGCTGCACTCGCGGATGGACGCCGCCCGCGCCGCGCTCGACGCGCAGCTGGTGCGCCGCGCCTCCGTGGTGATCGAGGTCGCGGCCTCCGGGGTGCTGGACCCCGCCTCCGCCATCGTCCTCTACGAGGCCGCGCACGCCGCCCGCCAGGCCGAGGAGGAGCACCGCGAGGTCGCCGAGAGCGAGCTCAGCCAGGCGCTGCGCGCGGTGTTCGCCGACGCCGGGCAGGTCGACGCCCTGAAGGCCGCCCCGGGCGGTGCGGAGGCCACCGAGGAGCTCGCGGCGGCGGTGCGGCGGGTGCCCATGGCCCGGCGGTTCCTCAACGACGCCGTACGGGCGGCCCGCGCCCTGCGCCGGCACCGCAAGGTCCGCTGGTTCCGGCTGGCGGGCCACGCGCCCTTCCCGCTGGCCTTCGAGATGGACGACGAGCCACCGGTGGATCTGGCGGAACGTCCGTAACTTGTACCCAATGGCCAAATCGCGAGGAGCCACCGGCTGCACATTGGCCCTTGCAGTGGACTGGTCGAGAGGGTTTCCTCGGTCGAGTACCACCAGACCACCAGTACCACCTGAATCTTCCTTTCGAGTGAGGTCAACCCGTGAGCACGCTTCCCTCCACCCCGCAGTCCGCTGAGTCCGCGATCGGCACCTCCCGCGTCAAGCGCGGCATGGCCGAGCAGCTCAAGGGCGGCGTGATCATGGATGTGGTCAACGCCGAGCAGGCGAAGATCGCCGAGGACGCCGGCGCCGTGGCCGTCATGGCCCTCGAGCGGGTCCCCGCCGACATCCGCAAGGACGGCGGCGTCGCCCGGATGTCCGACCCCAACATGATCGAAGAGATCATCGAGGCCGTTTCGATCCCGGTCATGGCGAAGTCGCGCATCGGCCACTTCGTCGAGGCCCAGGTCCTCCAGTCCCTCGGCGTCGACTACATCGACGAGTCCGAGGTCCTGACCCCGGCCGACGAGGTCAACCACTCCGACAAGTGGGCGTTCACCACCCCCTTCGTCTGTGGCGCCACCAACCTGGGCGAGGCCCTGCGCCGCATCGCCGAGGGCGCGGCCATGATCCGCTCGAAGGGCGAGGCCGGCACCGGCAACGTGGTCGAGGCCGTCCGCCACCTGCGCCAGATCAAGAACGAGATCGCCCGCCTGCGCGGCTACGACAACAACGAGCTGTTCGCCGCCGCCAAGGAGCTGCGCGCGCCGTACGAGCTGGTCAAGGAAGTCGCCGAGCTCGGCAAGCTCCCGGTCGTCCTCTTCTCCGCCGGTGGCGTCGCCACCCCGGCCGATGCCGCGCTCATGCGCCAGCTCGGCGCCGAGGGCGTCTTCGTCGGCTCCGGCATCTTCAAGTCGGGCGACCCGGCCAAGCGCGCCGCCGCCATCGTGAAGGCCACCACCTTCTACGACGACCCGAAGATCATCGCGGACGCCTCCCGCAACCTGGGCGAGGCCATGGTCGGCATCAACTGCGACACCCTCCCCGAGTCCGAGCGCTACGCCAACCGCGGCTGGTAGTCACTCATGACCACCCCCGTTATCGGTGTCCTGGCCCTCCAGGGCGATGTACGGGAACACCTGATCGCCCTGGCCTCGGCGGACGCCGTGGCCAGGCCGGTCCGGCGTCCCGAGGAGCTCGCCGAGGTCGACGCCCTCGTGATCCCCGGCGGCGAGTCCACGACCATGTCGAAGCTCGCCGTGCTGTTCGGCATGCTGGAGCCGCTGCGCGAGCGCGTGCGGGCCGGGATGCCGGTCTACGGCACCTGCGCCGGCATGATCATGCTCGCGGACAAGCTCCTGGACGGCCGTGAGGACCAGGAGACCCTGGGCGGCATCGACATGATCGTGCGCCGCAACGCCTTCGGCCGGCAGAACGAGTCCTTCGAGGCGCAGGTCGACTTCGCCGGCATAGAGGGCGGCCCCGTCGAGGGCGTCTTCATCCGCGCCCCCTGGGTCGAGTCCGTCGGCGGCGCCGCCGAAGTGCTCGCCACGTACGACGGGCACACCGTCGCCGTGCGGCAGGGCAACGTGCTCGCCACCTCGTTCCACCCCGAGCTGACCGGGGACGACCGGGTCCACGCGTACTTCGTCGACATGGTGCGCGCGGGGCTGTGAGCGCGTCCCGGTAGGATCTGAGGCGAACACTGTTGGTGACGCGAAGGAGACAGGCAGATGTCCGGCCACTCTAAATGGGCTACGACGAAGCACAAGAAGGCCGTGGTTGACGCCAAGCGCGGCAAGCTCTTCGCGAAGCTGATCAAGAACATCGAGGTCGCGGCCCGTATGGGCGGCGCCGACATCGATGGCAACCCGACGCTCTTCGACGCCATCCAGAAGGCCAAGAAGAGCTCGGTCCCGAACAAGAACATCGACTCCGCGGTCAAGCGCGGCGGCGGCCTCGAGGCCGGCGGCGCCGACTACGAGACGATCATGTACGAGGGCTACGGGCCCAACGGCGTCGCGGTGCTCATCGAGTGCCTCACCGACAACCGCAACCGAGCCGCGTCCGACGTGCGGGTCGCCATGACCCGCAACGGCGGCTCGATGGCCGACCCCGGCTCGGTCTCGTACCTGTTCAACCGCAAGGGCGTCGTGCTCCTGCCCAAGGGCGAGCTCTCCGAGGACGACGTCCTGGAGACCGTGCTCGAGGCGGGCGCCGAAGAGGTCAACGACCTCGGGGACAGCTTCGAGATCATCAGCGAGGCCACCGACATGGTCGCGGTCCGCACCGCGCTCCAGGAGGCGGGCATCGACTACGACTCGGCCGACTCCAACTTCCTGCCGACCATGCAGGTCGAGCTGGACGAAGAGGGCGCGCGCAAGATCTTCAAGCTGATCGACGCGCTCGAGGACAGCGACGACGTGCAGAACGTCTTCGCCAACTTCGACGTCTCGGACGAGGTCATGGAGAAGGTCGACGCCTGAGCGGCGTCCACCCCCATCCCACCGATGGTCGCGGTAAAGACGGGCCGACAGGACACACCCTGTCGGCCCGTCGCTTTGTCAGTGGCGCCGGATAGCCTGCACGGACACGGACGGGTGATCGAGGGAGGGGTGAGGTGCGCGTACTCGGCGTTGACCCGGGGCTGACCCGATGCGGTGTCGGCGTGGTCGAGGGGGTGGCGGGCCGCCCCCTGACGATGCTCGGCGTCGGCGTCGTGCGGACGCCCGCGGACGCGGAGTTGGGCCACCGGCTCGTCGCGATCGAGCAGGGCATCGAGGAGTGGCTCGACACGCACCGGCCCGAAGTCGTCGCCGTGGAACGGGTGTTCAGCCAGCACAACGTCAGCACGGTCATGGGCACCGCCCAGGCCAGCGCCGTCGCCATGCTGTGCGCCGCCCGCCGCGGGCTGCCGGTCGCACTGCACACCCCGAGCGAGGTCAAGGCCGCCGTCACCGGCAGCGGCCGTGCCGACAAGGCACAGGTCGGAGCCATGGTGACCAGGCTGCTGCGGCTGTCCGCCCCGCCCAAGCCCGCGGACGCCGCGGACGCCCTGGCGCTCGCCATCTGCCACATCTGGCGCGCCCCCGCACAGAACCGCCTCCAGCAGGCGGTCGCCCTGCATGCCACCGCCCTGAAAGGCCGCACCTCATGATCGCCTTCGTCAGCGGCCCCGTCGCCGCGCTCGCCCCCACCCTCGCCGTGATCGAGGTCGGGGGAGTGGGCATGGCCGTGCACTGCACGCCCGGCACCATCGCCGGCCTGCGCACGGGCGAGACGGCCCGGCTGGCGACCTCGCTGGTCGTGCGCGAGGACTCCCTCACGCTGTACGGCTTCGCCGACGACGACGAGCGCCAGGTCTTCGAACTGCTCCAGACCGCGAGCGGGGTCGGGCCGAAGCTCGCGCAGGCGATGCTGGGCGTGCACAGCCCGGACGCGCTGCGCGTCGCCGTCTCCGTGGGGGACGAGAAGGCGCTGATGGCGGTCTCCGGCATCGGGAAGAAGGGCGCGCAGAAGCTGCTGCTGGATCTGAAGGACAAGCTGGGCGCGCCGCTGGGTTCGAGCGGGATGGTCGGCGCGCAGCGCGCGGCCGCCACCGG
Organism: Streptomyces sp. NPDC060049; assembly: GCF_042736715.1. NCBI lineage: Bacteria > Bacillati > Actinomycetota > Actinomycetes > Kitasatosporales > Streptomycetaceae > Streptomyces > Streptomyces sp. NPDC060049. Next base: position 32,213 of record NZ_JBHWVV010000018.1, on the reverse strand, counting down.
CCCGGCGCCGTGGACCGAGCAGCTGACCGCGGCCCTGATCGGCCTCGGCTACGCCTCCCGGGACGCGGAGGAGGCGGTCTCCGCCGTCACGCCGCAGGCGGAGGAAGCCATCGCCGCCGGCGGCTCCGCCCCCGTTCCGCAGCTCCTGCGGGCGGCACTGCAGTCCCTGAACCGCGCCCGCTGACCGCCGGTGCGGCGCGGTCGCCGGGGGCCGGCCGCCCCGGACCCCCGCGCGTCACACTCCGCCGGCCACCGCCGGGAGGGGTCCCCGGGCGGGGCCGAACGAACGACCGAGAAGGCAGACTGACACCGTGAACTGGGATGACGAGAGCGACGACCGGGTCGTCGCGGCGGCGGCGGACGGCGAGGACACCGCCGTCGAGGCGGCCCTGCGGCCCAAGGACCTCGGCGAGTTCGTCGGCCAGGAGAAGGTCCGCCAGCAGCTGGACCTGGTCCTCAAGGCGGCCCGCCAGCGCGGCGCGACCGCCGACCACGTGCTGCTGTCCGGCGCTCCGGGACTGGGGAAGACCACCCTGTCCATGATCATCGCTGCCGAGATGGGCGCGCCCATCCGGATCACCTCCGGCCCCGCCATCCAGCACGCCGGCGACCTGGCCGCGATCCTCTCCTCCCTCCAGGAGGGCGAGGTCCTCTTCCTCGACGAGATCCACCGCATGTCCCGGCCCGCCGAGGAGATGCTGTACATGGCCATGGAGGACTTCCGGGTCGACGTGATCGTGGGCAAGGGGCCCGGCGCGACCGCCATCCCGCTGGAGCTGCCGCCCTTCACCCTCGTCGGCGCCACCACCCGGGCCGGCCTGCTGCCCCCGCCGCTGCGCGACCGCTTCGGCTTCACCGGGCACATGGAGTTCTACGCCCCCGACGAGCTGGAGCGCGTCATCCACCGCTCCGCGCGCCTGCTCGACGTGGAGATCGACACCGCCGGGGCCGCCGAGATCGCCGGGCGCTCCCGCGGTACCCCGCGCATCGCCAACCGGCTGCTGCGCCGCGTGCGCGACTACGCGCAGGTCAGGGCCGACGGCGTGATCAACCGGGAGGTCGCCGGGACCGCCCTGCAGGTCTACGAGGTCGACGCGCGCGGCCTCGACCGCCTCGACCGCGCGGTCCTGGAAGCGCTCCTCAAGCTCTTCGGCGGCGGACCCGTGGGCCTCTCGACGCTGGCCGTGGCCGTCGGGGAGGAGCGCGAGACGGTGGAGGAGGTGGCCGAGCCGTTCCTCGTGAGGGAGGGACTCCTGGCCAGGACACCTCGGGGGCGGGTCGCCACCCCGGCCGCATGGGCTCACCTGGGGCTTGTCCCGCCGCAGCAGAGCGGGAGCGGATCAAGCGGACAACAGGGCTTGTTCAGGGCCTGACGGCGAGGACGGTGGCCCCGCCAGGAACTGCGGTGACATGCTGGGCGTTGTTCCATCGGTGCGGACTCGCCTAGACTCCGCCGATGCCGACCCTTACGGTCGGCGTACCCACCCCCCGTAGAAAAGGCCGCCCATTCGTGCGGTCGATGCGAAGGACCTGCGTCCCGTGAATATCCTCTCCCTCCTCCCGTTCTTGCTGATCATCGGGGCGATGTTCCTGCTGACCCGCAGCCAGAAGAAGAAGCAGCAGCAGGCCGTGCAGATGCGCGACCAGCTGTCGCCCGGCACCGGTGTCCGCACCATCGGCGGCATGTACGCCACGGTGAAGGAGATCGGTGACGACACCGTCACGCTCGAGGTGGCCCCCGGCGTCCACGCGATCTACGCGAAGAACGCCATCGGCGCCGTCCTCGAGGACGAGGAGTACAACCGCATCGTCCACGGCATCACCGATGATCTGACGATCGACACGCCGATCGTCCCGGACGACGCGTCCTCCCTCACCGAGGACGAGGCTCCCAAGCTCGACCTGGGCAAGAAGGACGAGCCCAAGAAGGACGAGCCCCAGGCCGGCGAGCCCAAGGCGCAGGCGCCCGAGGGCGACGAGCCGAAGGACGGCAAGGCCGACGGCGAGGCCGGCGCGAAGTAGCGCCCGGCCGGGGGCCGCACAGGACGCCGGACCGGCGCCCACGCGGTCCCCGCCTGTGACACTTCTGCGGGGGGCAGGGGTCCCCACACACATTTCGTGGCCGTCCGCGCGCTGACCCGGCGCGGGACGGTTGGACAGGGAGATACGACAAGGTGGCAGCACCGAAGAAGGGCCGGCGGCCCACGGGGGCTCAGGGGAGGCCGGGGCGTTCCCTGGCCCTCATCCTGATCGCGATGGTGGCGCTCACCGCGGGGATGTTCCTCACGAAGCAGACGACTCCGCGACTCGGCATCGACCTCGCCGGCGGTACGAGCATCACGCTCAAGGCCAAGAGCGAGCCCGGCAAGCCGGACGCGATCAACGAGACCAACATGAACACGGCGGTCGGCATCATCGAACGCCGTGTCAACGGTCTCGGTGTGTCGGAGGCCGAGGTCCAGACGCAGGGCCGCGACCACATCATCGTGAACATCCCCAAGGGGACGAACGAGCAGCAGGCGCGCGAGCAGGTCGGCACCACGGCCCAGCTCTTCTTCCGCCCCGTGCTCGCGGTTGCGGACGGCGCCCCGGTCGCCCCCGAGGCCAACGCCAGCGGTTCCCCGAGCCCGTCTGCCAGCGGCTCGGGCTCTCCGTCGGCCGGTGCGCCCACCCCGTCGTCCAGCGCCACTTCCCAGGGCCGTGCGCTCAGTGAGGGCCTCAAGGCCCCGAACGCCCCCTCTCCCTCGCCTTCGGCGGGCGAGTCGAAGAAGGCAGACGACAAGGCCGCCCCGTCCACGTCGCCCTCCGCGCCGAACGCCGACGAAGCCGCCGCCGCGGACCTGCAGGCGAAGTTCGCCGCGCTGGACTGCAGCAACGAGGAGCAGCGCGCCGCCGTCGGCAAGAACGTCAAGCCCGAGGACCCGACGCTCGCCTGTGGCAAGCGCGGCGAGGCCTGGGGCAAGTGGGTGCTCGGCCCGGCGCAGGTCAACGGCCAGGACGTGAAGGACGCCAAGGGCGTCATCGACCCGCAGCGCGGCATGTGGATCGTCACGATGCAGTTCACCGACAAGGGCGCCGACAAGTTCGCCAAGATCACCGGTGAGCTCGCCGCCAAGCAGTCCCCGCAGAACCAGTTCGCGATCGTGCTCGACGGCGAGGTCATCTCCGACCCGTCCGTCAGCCAGGCGCTGACCGGCGGCAACGCCGAGATCTCCGGCGGCTTCACCCAGCAGTCCGCGATGGACCTGGGCAACATGCTCTCGTACGGCGCCCTGCCGCTGTCCTTCCAGGAGGACAGCGTCACCACCGTCACCGCCGCGCTCGGCGGCGAGCAGCTGAAGGCCGGCCTCATCGCCGGCGCCATCGGCCTCGCGCTCGTCGTGATCTACCTGCTGGCGTACTACCGGGGCCTGGCCTTCGTCGCCATCATCAGCCTCATCGTCTCCGGCGTCCTCACCTACACGATCATGGCGCTGCTCGGAAAGGGCATCGGCTTCGCGCTGAACCTGCCCGCCGTCTGCGGTGCGATCGTCGCGATCGGCATCACCGCCGACTCGTTCATCGTGTACTTCGAACGCATCCGGGACGAGATCCGCGAGGGCCGCACCCTGCGTCCGGCCGTCGAGCGGGCCTGGCCGCGTGCCCGGCGCACCATCCTGGTCTCCGACTTCGTGTCGTTCCTGGCGGCCGCGGTGCTGTTCATCGTCACCGTCGGCAAGGTGCAGGGCTTCGCCTTCACCCTGGGTCTGACGACCCTGCTCGACGTGGTCGTGGTGTTCCTCTTCACCAAGCCCGTCATGACGCTGCTCGCCCGTACGAACTTCTTCGCCAGTGGTCACCCGTGGTCCGGGCTGGACCCGAAGCGACTGGGCGCGAAGCCGCCGCTGCGACGCTCCCGTCGTACCGGCTCCGGCGCGGCCGCCGCGACCGTCTCCGTTCCCGTCGACGCAAAGGAGGCGTGAGAGATGTCGAAGCTCGGAGATCTCGGCGCCAAGCTGTACCGGGGTGAGGTCGGCTACGACTTCGTCGGCAAGCGCTTCGTCTGGTACGGCGTTTCCATCCTGATCACCATCACGGCGATCGTGGCCGTGACCGTGCAGGGCCTCAACATGGGCATCGAGTTCAAGGGCGGTGCCGTCTTCACCACCCCGAAGACGTCCGTCTCGGAGACTCGGGCCCGCGAGGACGCGGAGAAGGCCTCCGGCCACGACGCGATCGTCCAGAAGCTCGGCACCGGCGGCCTGCGCATCCAGATCTCTGGTCTGGACACGGACTCCGCCGCCGAGGTGAAGACCAAGCTCGCCGCCGACCTCAAGGTCGAAGCGGGCCAGATCAACGCGGACCTGGTCGGCCCCAGCTGGGGCGAGCAGATCGCCAACAAGGCCTGGACCGGCCTCGGCGTCTTCATGGTCCTGGTCGTGATCTACCTCGCCATCGCCTTCGAGTGGCGGATGGCCATCGCGGCGCTCATCGCGCTGATCCACGACCTCACGATCACGGTCGGCGTGTACGCGCTGGTCGGCTTCGAGGTCACCCCCGGTACGGTCATCGGTCTGCTGACCATCCTCGGTTACTCCCTCTACGACACCGTCGTCGTCTTCGACGGTCTCAAGGAGGGGTCGAAGGACATCACGAAGCAGACCCGCTGGACGTTCAGCGAGGTCGCCAACCGCAGCATCAACGGCACGCTGGTCCGCTCGATCAACACCACCGTCGTCGCGCTGCTCCCGGTCGGGGCGCTGCTGTTCATCGGCGGCGGCTTCCTGGGCGCCGGCATGCTGAACGACATCTCGCTGTCGCTGTTCGTCGGCCTCGCGGCCGGCGCCTACTCGTCGATCTTCATCGCGACCCCGCTGGTCGTGGACCTGAAGGAGCGCGAGCCGGCGATGAAGGCACTGAGGAAGCGGGTCCTCGCGAAGCGGGCGGCCGGCGATTCCAAGGGCGAGGGGCCCGAGGGCGGTGCCGGGTCCGAGGACGGCCCGCAGGTGGTCGCCCAGGGCCGTTCCGGACGGCGCCGGTGACCGTGGAGCTCTCCTCCGACGTACGGGACCTGCTGCTCGGCCGGATCACGGACGTGGCGGACTACCCGAAGCCCGGCGTGATGTTCAAGGACATCACCCCCCTGCTGGCCGACCCGAAGGCGTTCGGCGCCCTGACGGACGCGCTGGTGGAGCTGGCCCGGACGTACGGGGCCACGAAGATCGTCGGGCTGGAGGCGCGGGGGTTCATCCTGGCGGCTCCGGTGGCCGTCCAGGCGGGCATCGGCTTCGTGCCGGTACGCAAGGCCGGAAAACTGCCGGGGGCGACGCTCCTGCAGTCCTACGACCTGGAGTACGGCTCCGCGGAGATCGAGATCCACGCCGAGGCGCTGGACGCCGGGGACCTGGTCATGGTCATCGACGACGTGCTGGCCACCGGCGGTACCGCCGCGGCCTCGCTGGAGCTGATCCGGCGGGCCGGCGCGCAGGTGGCGGGCGTGGCGGTCCTGCTGGAACTGTCGTTCCTCCCGGGCCGTGACCGGCTGGCCGGGCACCTCGCCGGGGCCCCGCTGGACGCGCTGATCGTGGTCTGACCCTTCTGCGTGGAGCGGCGGGCATCCGGGACTACCCGGGTGCCCGCCGCTTTCGTGTGCGGCGCCGCAGCCCGGGTCCGGCCCCCGGGCAGCGGTCCCGGGGCGGTGTCCGGGGGCCGGACCCGCGCGGGGACGGGTCGGGGCGCGGGCTCGGGGAACGGGGTGGCGCAACCCTCGCTACGATGGGTTATCCGGACCGGACACGGGCACCGGATCCGCTGAGGAGCGCTCTTGCCAGACGAGGTCCAGCCAATCTCCGCCGCGCAGCCCGACCCGCAGGCCGAGCCGGCCGCGGCGCCCGCCGCCACGCCCGCCGCCACGCCCCCGCCGGCGCCGCCGGTCAAGCCCGTGCCCGCGAAGTCGGCGGGGTCCTCCAACCGGGTGCGCGCCCGGCTGGCACGCCTCGGCGTCCAGCGCTCCAACCCGTACAACCCGGTCCTGGAACCGCTGCTCCGCATAGTCCGCAGCAACGACCCGAAGATCGAGACGTCGACGCTGCGCCAGCTCGAGCAGGCCTACCAGGTCGCCGAGCGCTGGCACCGCGGCCAGAAGCGCAAGAGCGGCGACCCGTACATCACCCACCCGCTGGCGGTGACCACGATCCTCGCCGAGCTGGGCATGGACCCGGCCACCCTGATGGCGGGACTGCTCCACGACACCGTCGAGGACACCGAGTACGGGCTGGAGGACCTGCGGCGCGACTTCGGCGACGCGGTGACCCTCCTCGTCGACGGCGTCACCAAGCTCGACCGGGTCAAGTTCGGCGAGGCGGCCCAGGCCGAGACCGTCCGCAAGATGGTCGTGGCCATGGCCAAGGACCCACGCGTCCTGGTCATCAAGCTGGCCGACCGCCTGCACAACATGCGCACCATGCGCTACCTCAAGCGGGAGAAGCAGGAGAAGAAGGCCCGCGAGACCCTCGAGATCTACGCCCCCCTGGCGCACCGGCTGGGCATGAACACGATCAAGTGGGAGCTGGAGGACCTCGCCTTCGCGATCCTCTACCCCAAGATGTACGACGAGATCGTGCGCCTGGTGGCCGAGCGTGCGCCGAAGCGGGACGAGTACCTCACCGTCGTCACCGACGAGGTGCAGGTCGACCTGCGGGCCGCCCGCATCAAGGCCACCGTCACCGGACGGCCCAAGCACTACTACAGCGTCTACCAGAAGATGATCGTGCGGGGCCGCGACTTCGCCGAGATCTACGACCTGGTCGGCATCCGCGTCCTGGTGGACACGGTGCGGGACTGCTACGCCGCGCTCGGTACGGTGCACGCGCGGTGGAACCCGGTCCCCGGCCGGTTCAAGGACTACATCGCGATGCCCAAGTTCAACATGTACCAGTCGCTCCACACGACGGTCATCGGACCCAGCGGCAAGCCGGTCGAGCTCCAGATCCGCACCTTCGACATGCACCGCCGCGCCGAGTACGGCATCGCCGCGCACTGGAAGTACAAGCAGCAGACCGTGGCCGGCACCTCCAAGGTCCGCACCGACGTCCCGCAGGCAGCCAAGGGCAGCGCGGGCCACGACACGGTCAACGACATGGCCTGGCTGCGACAGCTGCTGGACTGGCAGAAGGAGACCGAGGACCCGGGCGAGTTCCTCGACTCGCTGCGCTTCGACCTGTCGCGCAACGAGGTCTTCGTCTTCACGCCCAAGGGCGATGTCATAGCGCTGCCGGCCGGAGCCACTCCGGTGGACTTCGCGTACGCCGTCCACACCGAGGTCGGCCACCGCACCATAGGGGCGCGCGTCAACGGGCGGCTCGTCCCGCTCGAATCGACCCTCGACAACGGCGACCTGGTCGAGGTCTTCACCTCCAAGGCCGAAGGCGCCGGCCCGTCCCGCGACTGGCTGGGCTTCGTCAAGTCCCCGAGGGCGCGGAACAAGATCCGCGCCTGGTTCTCCAAGGAGCGCCGCGACGAGGCCATCGAGCACGGCAAGGACGCCATCGCGCGGGCCATGCGCAAGCAGAACCTGCCGATCCAGCGCATCCTGACCGGCGACTCGCTCGTCACGCTCGCGCACGAGATGCGCTACCCCGACATCTCCTCGCTCTACGCGGCGATCGGCGAAGGCCATGTGACCGCGCAGAACGTCGTCCAGAAGCTCGTGCAGGCCCTCGGTGGCGAGGACGCGGCCAACGAGGACATCGAGGACAGCATTCCGCCGGCCCGCGGCCGCAGCAAGCGCCGCGGCAACGCCGACCCCGGTGTGGTCGTCAAGGGCGTCGACGACGTCTGGGTCAAGCTGGCGCGCTGCTGCACCCCGGTACCGGGCGACCCGATCATCGGGTTCGTCACGCGGGGCAGCGGCGTATCGGTTCACCGCGCGGACTGCGTCAACGTCGACTCGCTCTCCCAGCAGCCCGAGCGGATGCTGGAGGTCGAGTGGGCGCCCACCCAGTCCTCCGTCTTCCTCGTCGCCATCCAGGTCGAGGCGCTGGACCGGTCCCGGCTGCTGTCGGACGTCACGCGCGTCCTGTCCGACCAGCACGTGAACATCCTGTCGGCGGCCGTGCAGACCTCCCGCGACCGGGTGGCCACCTCCCGGTTCACCTTCGAGATGGGCGACCCCAAGCACCTGGGGCACGTCCTGAAGGCCGTACGGGGTGTCGAGGGCGTCTACGACGTCTACCGCGTGACCTCGGCCCGCAGGCCGTAGCCGGCACGCACAGGGCCGGCGCACCGGACACGCGGAAGGGCCCCGGTACGGAAATCCGTACCGGGGCCCTTCCGCGTTCGGGGGCGGCCGAGTATCAGCCGCCGAACTCCTCGAGGCCCTTCAGCGCCTGGTCCAGCAGGGCCTCACGGCCCTCCAGCTCCCGGGACAGCTTGTCGGCCTTCGCGTCGTTGCCCGCCGCGCGCGCGGCGTCGATCTGGCCGCGCAGCTTGTCGACCGCCGCCTGCAGCTGGCCCGTCAGACCGGCGGCGCGGGCCCGCGCCTCCGGGTTCGTACGGCGCCACTCGCCCTCCTCGGCCTCCTGGATGGCCCGCTCGACGGCGTGCATGCGGCCCTCGACCTTGGGACGGGCGTCCCGCGGTACGTGGCCGATGGCCTCCCAGCGCTCGTTCAGGGAGCGGAAGGCGGCTCGGGCCGCCTTCAGGTCCGTGATCGGGACGAGCTTCTCGGCCTCGTCGGCCAGCTCCTCCTTCAGCTTCAGGTTCTCCACCTGCTCGGCGTCGCGCTCGGCGAACACCTCGCTGCGCGCCGCGAAGAAGACGTCCTGGGCGCCGCGGAAGCGGTTCCAGAGGTCGTCCTCGGACTCGCGCTGAGCGCGGCCCGCGGCCTTCCAGCTCTCCATCAGCTCGCGGTAGCGGGCGGCCGTCGGACCCCAGTCGGTCGACTTCGACAGCGACTCGGCCTCCGCGACCAGCTTCTCCTTGACCTTGCGGGCGTCCTCGCGCTGCGCGTCGAGCGAGGCGAAGTGCGCCTTGCGGCGCTTGGAGAAGGCGGAGCGGGCGTGCGAGAAGCGGTGCCACAGCTCGTCGTCCGACTTGCGGTCGAGGCGCGGGAGGCCCTTCCAGATGTCCACCAGCGCCCGCAGCCGCTCACCGGCACTGCGCCACTGGTCGCTCTGCGCCAGCTCCTCGGCCTCGACGACCAGCGCGTCCTTGGCCGCACGGGCCTCGTCCGTCTGCTTGGCCTTCTGGGCCTTGCGCTCCTCGCGCCGCGAGTCCACCGTCTTCACGAGCTTGTCCAGCCGGACGCGCAGCGCGTCGAGGTCGCCCACGGCGTGGTGCTCGTCCACCTGCGTGCGCAGGTGGTCGATGGCCGTCTGGGCGTCCTTGGCGGGCAGATCGGTCGTCCGCACCCGTCGTTCGAGGAGGCCGATCTCGACCACCAGGCCCTCGTACTTGCGCTCGAAGTAGGCCAGGGCCTCCTCCGGGGTGCCGGCCTGCCACGAGCCGACGACCTTCTCGCCATCGGCAGTACGCACGTACACGGTGCCGGTCTCGTCGACTCGGCCCCACGGGTCGCTGCTCACAGCGCCTCCTCCACCTGATGCCCTGCGAGGGGTTCGCCCCCTGGGCATCGTCCACAGTTTCCTGGGGCGGGCCGCGCCCGCCCTGCACAACGCCAACATAGGCGACCGCCGGGCCGGCTGTCCGCATCCAGCACGACGGAATATCGACGTACGGGCGGGACGCCGGCCGGCCACGGGGCGCCTGGTCTGGTCAGTTCTGGGTGACGGTGCCCTTCTCGATGGTCACGGGGGTCTTGGGGGCCCCGTCCTGGCCGCCGTCGGCCGTACCGGCCTTGGCAACCTCTTCGAGGACCTTCAGTCCGGCCGCGTCGATCTTGCCGAAGGGCGTGTACGACGGGGCGAGCGGGCTGTCCTTGTAGACCAGGAAGAACTGGCTGCCGCCCGAGCCGGGCTGGCCGGTGTTCGCCATCGCCACCGTGCCCGCCGGGTAGATCACCTGGCCCTGCTCGTTGGCCTTGCCGAGCGAGTCGAGGTTCTCGTCGGCGATGGTGTAGCCGGGGCCGCCCATGCCGGTGCCCTGCGGGTCACCGCACTGCAGGACGAAGATCCCGTTCGTCGTCAGGCGGTGGCACTTGGTCTTGTCGAAGAAGTTCTTGTCGGCGAGCGACTTGAACGAGTTGACCGTCTGCGGGGTCTTCGCCGCGTCCATCTCGAACGCGATGTCGCCCGCGCTGGTCTTCAGGGCGAAGGTGTACTTCGCCTTGGCGTCGATCGCCATCGCGGGCGAGGGGGACTGCTGCGGGGTGGGCGAGGCCGACGGGTTCGCGGCCGGGTCGGCCGCCTCGTCCTTCTTGTCCTTGTCGAAGACGCCGCCGACCACCAGGCCGACCAGCGTCGCGACCACCACGGCCACCGCCGCACCGATCACGGCCGCGCGCCTGCGCGACTTCTGCCGTGCCTCGGCACGCCGCTTCTGCTGGCGTTCGTACTTCTCCCTGGCGAGCTGGCGCCGCCGCTGATCGCTCGTGACCACCGGGTCGTCTCCTTGTGCGTATTTGATACCACTGTCCGGGCTGGGATAGGCCGTACCGTATATGGGTTCGCTGTGTAATGAGCGGCGCCGGTAGGCTCTGAGCAGCAGCATTCCGATCTGCAGCCTCCCACCGGACGACGATTGAGGACGAACGTGCTGATTGCCGGATTCCCGGCCGGGGCCTGGGGCACCAACTGCTACGTGGTCGCCCCCGCCGCCGGCGAGGAGTGCGTCATCATCGACCCGGGCCACCAGGCCACCCAGGGTGTCGAGGAGACGCTGAGGAAGCACCGGCTCAAGCCCGTCGCGGTCGTCCTGACCCACGGTCACATCGATCACGTGGCCTCCGTGGTCCCGGTGTGCGGAGCGCACGACGTGCCGGCCTGGATCCACCCCGAGGACCGCTACATGATGAGCGACCCGGAGAAGGCCCTCGGCCGCTCCATCGGGATGCCGCTCATGGGCGAGCTGACCGTGGGTGAGCCGGACGACGTCCGCGAGCTCACCGACGGCGCGGGCCTGAAGCTGGCGGGCATGGACTTCTCGGTGGCGCACGCGCCCGGCCATACCAGGGGGTCGGTGACCTTCCGGATGCCCGAGCTGGCGGACATCCCGCCGGTGTTCTTCTCGGGCGACCTGCTCTTCGCCGGCTCCATCGGACGCACCGACCTGCCCGGCGGCTCCCACGCCGAGATCCTCGAGTCGCTGGGCCGCGTGTGCCTGCCGCTCGACGACTCGACCGTGGTCCTGTCCGGCCACGGTCCCCAGACCACCATCGGCCGCGAGCGCGCGACCAACCCGTACCTGCGGGAGGTCGCCGCCGGCCTGGCAGCGGACCCGACAGCCGCTCCACGACGAGGAATGTGACGAGAGTTTCGTGAGTACTTTTCAGGCCCCCAAGGGCACGTACGACCTGCTGCCGCCCCGCTCCGCCACGTTCCTGGCGGTGCGCGAGGCGATCTCGGCGCCCCTGAGGAACTCCGGCTACGGATACATCGAGACTCCCGGCTTCGAGAACGTCGAGCTGTTCTCGCGCGGTGTCGGCGAGTCCACCGACATCGTCAGCAAGGAGATGTACACCCTCACCACGAAGGGCGGCGACGAGCTCGCCCTGCGCCCCGAGGGCACCGCGTCCGTGCTGCGCGCGGCGCTCCAGGGCAACCTGCACAAGCTCGGCGGCCTCCCCGTCAAGCTCTGGTACTCCGGCTCCTACTACCGCTACGAGCGGGCGCAGAAGGGCCGTTACCGCCACTTCTCCCAGGTCGGCGCCGAGGCGATCGGCGCCGAGGACCCGGCGCTGGACGCCGAGCTGATCATCCTGGCCGACCAGGCGTACCGCTCGCTGGGGCTGCGCGACTTCCGCATCCTGCTGAACTCGCTGGGAGACAAGGAGTGCCGCCCGGTGTACCGGGAGGCCCTGCAGTCCTTCCTGCGGGGCCTCGACCTCGACGCGGACACCGTGCGCCGCGCCGAGATCAACCCGCTGCGCGTCCTCGACGACAAGCGGGACGACGTACAGAAGCAGCTGGTCGGCGCGCCGATGCTGCGCGACTACCTCTGCGACGCGTGCAAGGCGTACCACGAGGAGGTGCGGGCGCTGGTGACGGCGGCCGGGGTCGCCTTCGAGGACGACGAGAAGCTGGTCCGCGGGCTGGACTACTACACGCGCACCACCTTCGAGTTCGTCCACGACGGCCTGGGCTCGCAGTCGGCGGTCGGCGGCGGCGGCCGCTACGACGGCCTGTCCGAGATGATCGGCGGACCGGCGCTCCCGTCGGTCGGCTGGGCGCTCGGAGTGGACCGTACGGTGCTCGCGCTCGAAGCAGAGGGCATCGAACTGGACATCCCCTCGGCGACCTCCGTCTTCGCGGTGGCGCTGGGCGGGGCGAAGCCGGTGCTCTTCGGTCTGGTGACCGAGCTGCGGCGGGCCGGTGTCGCGGCGGACATCAGTTACGGGGGCAAGGGGCTCAAGGGCGCGATGAAGGACGCGAACCGCAGCGGGGCGCGCTTCGCGCTGGTCGCGGGCGACCGCGACCTCGAAGAGGGCGTGGTCCAGCTGAAGGACATGGAGTCGGGGGAGCAGTCCCCGGTCGCCCTGGCCGACGTGGTCGCCACCGTCCGGGCCCGCCTGGTCTGACGCTCACCGCCGGTGGGGCGGGTGCGGGGGTTCCGCGGTGCGGAGCGCTCCCCGCCCCGCCCTCCTGCGTTTCCCGGGCCGCCCGTCAAGCCCCGCCGTGCGCACCTCCTTATGTCCATCGAACGGTGGACGGCCGGTCGAGTACGGCACAATGGCCGGTGCTTGTTGACCTTGCAGATGTGGAGCGGGCGGGATGACGACACGAGGGACCGGCACGGACACCGCGCAGCCGCGGACGGCGGTCGGCGGCAGCCGGGCGCTCGCCCTGCTACTGGTGATCACAGGGGCCGCGGGGCTGCTCGCCGCCTGGGTCATCACGATCGACAAGTTCAAGCTGCTGGAGGACCCGAACTTCACGCCGGGGTGCAGCCTCAACCCGATCGTCTCCTGCGGCAACATCATGACGAGCGACCAGGCGGCCGCCTTCGGCTTCCCGAACCCGATGCTGGGGCTGGTCGCCTACGGCATCGTCGTCTGCGTCGGCGTGAGCCTGCTCGCCCAGGCCCGCTTCCCGCGCTGGTACTGGCTGACCCTCAATGCCGGGATGCTCTTCGGCGTCGGCTTCTGCACCTGGCTCATGTACCAGTCGCTGTACAACATCAACTCCCTGTGCCTGTGGTGCTGCCTCGCCTGGGCCGCCACCATCGTCATGTTCTGGTACGTGACCTCGCACAACGTCCGCAACCGGCTGCTGCCGGCCCCCGGCTGGCTGCGCGCCTTCTTCGACGAGTTCACCTGGGTGCTGCCCGTCCTGCACATCGGGATCATCGGCATGCTGATCCTGACCCGCTGGTGGGACTTCTGGACCAGCTAGGTCGTCTCTTTCGGATCTTGGCGGGCCCGGCAAGATCCGAAAGAGACGGCCTAGGGCCCCGGCCACGGCACAGGGCGGTCCTCGCGCGGCCCGCCCTGTCGGTGGCCTCGCTTAGGCTTCCGGTGTGGAACCAGACCTCTTCACCGCCGCTGCCGAAGACCGCCAGGCGAAGGACCCCTCCAGTTCTCCGCTCGCCGTCCGCATGCGCCCGCGCACGCTGGACGAGGTCGTGGGCCAGCAGCACCTGCTGAAGCCCGGCTCGCCGCTCAGGCGGCTCGTCGGGGACGGGGCGGGCGGTCCGGCAGGGGCCTCCTCGGTGATCCTGTGGGGTCCGCCGGGCACCGGCAAGACCACGCTCGCCTACGTGGTGAGCCAGGCGACGAAGAAGCGGTTCGTGGAGCTGTCCGCTATCACGGCCGGCGTGAAAGAGGTACGGGCGGTCATCGAGGGCGCCAAGCGGGCGGCCGGCGGCTACGGCAGGGACACCGTCCTCTTCCTCGACGAGATCCACCGCTTCAGCAAGGCGCAGCAGGACTCGCTGCTGCCGGCCGTGGAGAACCGCTGGGTCACGCTGATCGCCGCGACCACGGAGAACCCGTACTTCTCGATCATCTCCCCGCTGCTCTCGCGGTCCCTGCTGCTGACCCTGGAACCGCTGACGGACGAGGACCTGAGCGCGCTGATGCACCGGGCGCTGACGGAGGAGCGCGGGCTGGGCGGGGCCGTCTCCCTGCCGGCCGACGCCGAGGCGCACCTGCTGCGGATCGCGGGCGGCGACGCCCGGCGGGCCCTCACGGCCCTCGAAGCCGGCGCGGGCTCCGCGATCGCCAAGGGCGAGCCCGAGATCAGCCTCCAGACGGTGGAGGAGGCGGTGGACCGGGCGGCGGTCAAGTACGACCGGGACGGCGACCAGCACTACGACGTGGCGAGCGCGCTGATCAAGTCGATCCGCGGCTCGGACGTGGACGCGGCGCTGCACTATCTGGCGCGGATGATCGAAGCGGGCGAGGACCCGCGGTTCGTCGCCCGGCGGCTGATGATCTCGGCGAGCGAGGACATCGGGCTGGCCGACCCGACGGCCCTGCCGCTCGCGGTGGCGGCGGCGCAGGCGGTGGCGATGATCGGCTTCCCCGAGGCGGCGCTGACCCTGTCGCACGTGACGATCGCGCTGGCCCTGGCCCCGAAGTCGAACACCGCGACGACGGCGATCGGAGCCGCGCTGGCGGACGTGCGGGCCGGGCTGGCCGGCACCGTGCCCGCGCACCTGAGGGACGGGCACTACAAGGGGGCGGCGAAGCTGGGGCACGCCGTGGGGTACGTCTACCCGCACGACGTGCCGGGTGCGATCGCCGCGCAGCAGTACGCGCCGGACGCGGTGCACGGCAAGCGGTACTACGAGCCGACGCGGTACGGGGCGGAGGCGCGGTACGCGGACGTGGTGGAGAAGGTGCGCGAGCGGCTGCGCGGGGGGTCCTGACCCGCGGACCCGCGTCCGGCGGCCGGCGTCCGGCGGCCGGCCCGGGCCCCGCGCCCGCGCCTGGGCCGTCCAGGGCCGGGTCTTAAGCCTGGACGAACAGGGTGCGCATCGCCCGGCGCAGCTCGCGGACGTCGCCCACCGGCTCCGGGAAGTCGAAACGGGCGTCGAACGCCGGCCCCGGCCGCGTCCCCGTGTCGACGCGCGTGAAGCGCACCCGCAAGCCCAGGCGGTCCAGGGCGAGGGGGACCGCTTTCAGGTCCTGCGCCTCCCGGGTGCCGAGCAGCGCGCGGAGGTCGGCCATCCGGTCGCCGTGCGCCGTGGCCAGGTGCTGGAGGAGCTCGGTCTCGTGCGCCGCCAGCGGGTCGGGTTCGGCCGCGGCCATCAGCTCCGGGTCCACGTGCTCGGCGCCCCACAGGTCGTCCACGGAGATCTCCCCGACCTCCAGGCGCAGCAGCGTCCAGGCCGGCCGGCCGGAGTACGGGGCTTCGAGCGACTCGGACAGCGCGAGGAGCTCGCCGACCGGGTGGCGCTCCGCCAGCAGGGCCGCGCAGGCCGCCCGGTCGTCGGCCCCGCGCACCGCAGTGAGCCACCCCGCGAGCCACGCGCGGCCTCGGATACGATGGGGCACGGACACCGGCGCCACATCCGTGATCTCGATCACGGCGGTGAGGTCGTCGTCCTGGGCGTAAGCGGCTGCCCTGGCAGCCGCGGATTCTCCTGGTACCAGGAGAATCACGTCCCCGTCCGGTGTGACGGTCCTTGCGGCCGGCGCGCCTGTTCCGAGCTCTCCCTGGTCAAGAGACCGCAGTGTGTCGAAAGCACCCGGGATCGTGAGGGATACTGAGGCGTTGGACTCTACGAGGGTTCGTACGCGTTCGGCTCCGGTGAGCTGCCGAACGCCTTCCCTGGGACGCGGCTGACCTTGCTTATCGTCGTCGAAAGCAGATCCTGTTTCGTTTGGATCTGAACTTCGATGCGCACTGGGCAGGGGGATCCCATGTGGTCGAGACATTACGTCCTCCTCGCTAAGGTAAGCCTCACCTAACTTACATGGAGGTAGGTTCCACGTGAACCAGAAGCGACCCAAGGTCAAGAAGTCGCGTGCCCTCGGCATTGCGCTGACCCCGAAGGCCGTCAAGTACTTCGAGGCCCGCCCCTACCCGCCGGGCGAGCACGGCCGTGGCCGCAAGCAGAACTCGGACTACAAGGTTCGTCTGCTGGAGAAGCAGCGTCTGCGCGCTCAGTACGACATCTCTGAGCGTCAGATGGCCCGCGCGTACGACCGCGCCAAGAAGGCCGAAGGCAAGACGGGCGAGGCGCTGGTCGTCGAGCTCGAGCGTCGCCTCGACGCCCTGGTTCTGCGTTCGGGCATCGCCCGCACCATCTACCAGGCCCGCCAGATGGTCGTTCACGGCCACATCGAGGTCAACGGTGACAAGGTCGACAAGCCGTCGTTCCGTGTCCGCCCGGACGACGTCATCACGGTGCGCGAGCGCAGCCGCGAGAAGGTTCCGTTCCAGGTTGCCCGTGAGGGTGGCTACGCAGGCGAGGGCGAGACCCCCCGTTACCTGCAGGTCAACCTGAAGGCCCTGGCCTTCCGCCTGGACCGCGACCCGAACCGCAAGGAAATCCCGGTCATCTGCGACGAGCAGCTCGTCGTCGAGTACTACGCCCGCTGATCCAGCGGACGTAGCCTCACAGGCTGGTCAGCCCGCCGGCTCCCCCTTGGGGGAGCCGGCGGGCTTCCTGCTTTCCGCCCCCGGGCGGCCCATCGTCCGGCCGGCGTCGGCGCGGGGCCTCGGCAGCGGCCCCGCCGGCGCGGGCGCCGGCTCCGGCCCCCGAAGGGCCCGCTCCACCAGCGCGTCCACCCCCAGCGTCCGCCCGTGCCGGGCGCAGGAGGCGTACCGCTCGGCGCCCAGCAGCTCGCCGGACCGCTCCTGGCACATCAGCCGCGGAGCGTTGAAGTACCCCGAGCCGAACAGCCGCATCCCCACCGCGCCCCACATCGGCTCCGCGGCGCCCTGGAGCACCGCGGCTTCCGCCGGATGCCCCTCGGCGACCGTCACCAGCGCCAGCAGCTCCACCGCCAGAACCAGCCCGACCAGGTCGCGGAACACGTGGTTGACGCTCACGCACTCCGACAACAGCCGCCGCGCCTCGGCCGTGCCTCCCGCGTCCAGCGCCGCGTAAGCCAGCACGTACAGGGCGTACGCCTTGGTCCATCGCTCCCCGCGCTCCGCGCAGATGTCCCGGACCTCCTCGCACAGCGAGACCGCCCCCGGAAGCTCGCCCTGGAAGGCCAGTGCCATCGCCAGCTCGACCTGGCACATCAAGACGTTGCTGTTCAGCTCCCCGGCCTCGCGGTAGAGCTCCAGCGCCGAGCCCAGCAGCTCGCGGGCCCGCGCCATGTCGTCCGAGATCAGCGCCAGGCAGCCCATCCGGTGCACCGCGTACGCGCCCGCCACCTTGTTCCCGCTCTGCGCGGCCCCGTCCCGGCACTCGTACAGCGCGCTCATCGAAGCCACCGCGTCTCCCTGCAGGGCGGCGACGTACCCGAGGACCCACAGCGCCTTCAGCCGGGAGCTCTCGTACCCCGCCGGCTCGGCGGGGTCGCCCTCCAGGGTGCGGTCGAGCCAGTGCCGACCCTCGGTGAGCCGGCCGCAGCCCGCCCAGTAGAACCAGAGCGTCCCCGCCAGGTACTGGCCGAGGTGGATCTCGTCCGGATCGTCGAGGCAGCACTCCAGAGCGAGCCGCAGGTTCGCCAGCTCCGCCTCCACCAGCGAGGCGACCTCCTGCTGGCGCGGGCTGAACCAGTCCAGTTCGCACCAGGTGGCCAGGCCCATGTACCAGTCCCGGTGCCTGCGCCGCAGCCGCCCCGCGTCGCCCAGCGACTCCAGCCAGCCCGCCCCGTAGAGCCGTACGGTCTCCAGCATCCGGTAGCGGACCCCGGCGACCGTCTCCTCCCGGACCAGCAGGGACTGCGCCAGCAGCTCCCCGACCAGGTCCAGCACCGACTCCACCGGCAGGTCCGGGCCCGCGCACACGTACTCGGCGGCTTCCAGGTCGAACTGCCCCGCGAAGACCGACAGCCTCGCCCACAGCAGCCGCTCCCCGGCGGTGCACAGCTCGTGGCTCCAGCCGATCGCCGTGCGCAGCGCGCGGTGGCGGGGCAGCGCTCCGCGCGAGCCGCCCGTCAGCAGGGCGAAGCGGTCCTCCAGTCGGGACAGCACCTGCGCAGGGGACAGTGCGCGCAGCCGGCCCGCAGCAAGCTCCAGCGCCAGGGGCAGCCCGTCGAGCCGGGCGCACAGCTCGGCCAGCACCCTCCGGTTGGCCTCCGTCACGGTGAAGGAGGGATCGGCCGCCGCGGCCCGGTCGACCAGCAGGGCCAGGGCCTCGTCCGGTTCCAGCGGGGCCAGCGGCCAGGACAGCTCGCCGTCGAGGGTCAGCGGGCGCCGGCCGGCGGCGAGCACCCGCAGGCCGGGGGAGCCGCGCAGGAGGTCCCGTACGAGGGCGGCGGTCTCGTCGACCAGCTGCTCGAAACCGTCCAGGACCAGCAGCATTCGCCTCTCGGCCAGATGTTCGGTGAGGACCGTCCGGGTCGGCCGGGTGGTGTGGTCGGTCAGCCCGAGCGCCTCGGCGACGGTCAGTTCCAGTAGCGCCGGATCCCGTACGCAGGACAGCTCGGCCAGCCACACGCCGTCGCAGTAGCGTTCCTGCGGCGGGCCGGCGGTCTCGGCCGCCGACGCGGGGTCCGCGGGATCCGTCTGATCCGCCGCGCGGTCCGCCGCCCGCGCTGCGGCCCTGGCCGCGGCCAGGACCAGCCGGGACTTGCCGACGCCGCCGGCGCCGGTCACGGTGACCAGCCGCGAGGACCCCAGCAGTCGCTCCAGCCCGGCCAGTTCGACACCCCGCCCGACGAACCCGCTCAGGTCCGAGGGAAGATTGCCCGGAGTCCTTCGGGGAATGGGTCTCTGTCGCATGGGACACGGAGGGTACTGGTCCGGATGCTCTGCGTACAAGGCGGGCCACGGCCCGGCCGCCCCGCACGAGCGCGGCCGCCGAATTCCGGTACTGCGGCGGATCTCCGGCGCGATAGGGTCGGAGGACGACTTTTTCGCTTGATGAACGATGTGTAGAGAGCGGTGTGACGTGACCGGTGGAGAGGTGGCCGGGATCCTCGTGGCCGTCTTCTGGGCCATCCTGGTCTCCTTCCTGGCCGTGGTGCTGGTGAGGCTGGCCCAGGTGCTCAAGGCGACCACCAAGCTGGTGGCCGAGGTGACCGACCAGGCAGTTCCGCTGCTCGCGGACGCCTCCACCACCGTCCGCTCCGCGCGCACCCAGCTGGACCGGGTCGACGCCATCGCGAGCGACGTCCAGGAAGTCACCTCCAACGCCTCCGCGCTGTCCTCCACCGTGGCGTCGACCTTCGGCGGCCCGCTCGTCAAGGTCGCGGCCTTCGCCTACGGCGTCCGCAAGGCGCTGGGCAAGGGCGACGCCGCACAGGACGCGCCGCGCAAGACGACCCGGCGAACCGTGATCGTCGGCCGTACGGTGCCGGCGCCCCGGCGCCGGAAGCAGAAGGGCTGAGACCTCCGATGTTCCGCCGAGCCTTCTGGTTCACCGCCGGCGCAGCCGCCGGCGTGTGGGCCACCACCAAGGTCAACCGTCAGCTCAAGAAGCTGACCCCGGAGAGCCTCGCCGCGCAAGCCGCCGACAAGGCGCTCGAGGCGGGCCACCGCCTCAAGGACTTCGCCCTCGACGTCAAGGCGGGAATGTCGCAGCGCGAGGACGAGCTGAACGACGCACTGGGCCTCCACCAGGACCCCGACCGGCCCGGCAGCGTCACCGCCCTTCCCGGGCCGCGGCGGCTGCGGTCCCTGGGGCACGACCCGCACGACAAGCACGACCAGACCACCACGTACCGCTCGCGCCCGGCGGCGGATTCGTACAACCGGAATGAGGACCACTGATGGAGTCGGCTGAAATCCGCCGCCGCTGGCTGAGCTTCTTCGAGGAGCGCGGTCACACCGTTGTCCCTTCGGCGTCGCTCATCGCGGACGACCCGACTCTGCTGCTGGTGCCCGCCGGCATGGTGCCGTTCAAGCCGTACTTCCTCGGTGAGGTCAAGCCTCCGGCGCCCACGCTCACCAGCGTGCAGAAGTGCGTCCGTACGCCGGACATCGAAGAGGTCGGCAAGACCACCCGCCACGGCACGTTCTTCCAGATGTGCGGCAACTTCTCCTTCGGCGACTACTTCAAGGAAGGCGCCATCAAGTACGCCTGGGAGCTGCTCACCAGCTCCGTGGCGGACGGCGGCTACGGCCTGGAGCCGGAGAAGCTCTGGATCACGGTCTACCTCGACGACGACGAGGCCGAGGCCATCTGGCGCGACAAGATCGGCGTCCCGGCCGAGCGCATCCAGCGCCTGGGCAAGAAGGACAACTTCTGGTCCATGGGCGTCCCGGGTCCCTGCGGCCCCTGCTCGGAGATCAACTACGACCGCGGTCCCGAGTTCGGCGTCGAGGGCGGCCCCGCCGTCAACGACGAGCGCTACGTGGAGATCTGGAACCTGGTCTTCATGCAGTACGAGCGCGGCGCGGGCGACGGGAAGGAAGACTTCCCGATCCTCGGCGACCTGCCGTCGAAGAACATCGACACCGGTCTCGGTCTCGAGCGCCTCGCCATGATCCTGCAGGGCGTACAGAACATGTACGAGACCGACACCCTGCGCGTGGTCATGGACAAGGCCACCGAGCTGACCGGCGTGCGGTACGGCGCCGCCCAGGGCACGGACGTCTCGCTGCGCGTCGTCGCCGACCACATCCGCACCTCCGCCATGCTCATCGGCGACGGCGTGACCCCCGGCAACGAGGGCCGCGGCTACGTGCTGCGCCGCATCATGCGCCGCGCCATCCGCAACATGCGCCTCATGGGCGCCACCGGGCCGGTCATCCAGGAGCTCGTCGACGTCGTCATCGACACGATGGGGCAGCAGTACCCGGAGCTGGTCACCGACCGCAAGCGCATCGAGACCGTCGCGCTCGCCGAAGAGGCCGCCTTCGTGAAGGCCCTGCGCGGCGGCACGAACATCCTCGACACCGCCATCACCGAGACCAAGGCCACCGGTGGCACGGTCCTGGCCGGCGACAAGGCGTTCCTGCTCCACGACACCTGGGGCTTCCCGATCGACCTGACCCTGGAGATGGCCGCCGAACAGGGCCTCGCCGTGGACCAGGACGGCTTCCGCCGCCTCATGCAGGAGCAGCGGGACAAGGCCAAGGCCGACGCCAAGGCCAAGAAGACCGGCCACGCGGACATGTCCGCCTACCGGGAGATCGCCGACGGCGCCGGCGCCACCGAGTTCACCGGCTACGCCACCAACCAGGGCGAGTCCACCATCGTCGGCCTCCTGGTCAACGGCCTCTCCGCGCCCGCCGCCTCCGAGGGCGACGAGGTCGAGGTCGTCCTGGACCGCACCCCCTTCTACGCCGAGGGCGGCGGCCAGCTCGCCGACCAGGGCCGCATCAAGCTCGACTCGGGCGCCGTCATCGTCGTCCGCGACGTGCAGCAGCCGGTCCCGGGCGTCTCCGTGCACAAGGGATCCGTCCAGGTCGGCGAGGTGACGGTGGGCGCCTCCGCGTACGCCGCCATCGACGTGAGCCGCCGCCGGGCCATCGCCCGCGCCCACTCGGCCACCCACCTGACCCACCAGGCGCTGCGCGACGCGCTCGGCCCCACGGCCGCCCAGGCCGGTTCGGAGAACTCGCCGGGCCGCTTCCGCTTCGACTTCGGCTCGCCGAACGCCGTTCCCGGCACGGTCCTCACCGATGTCGAGCAGAAGATCAACGACGTGCTCTCCCGCGAGCTCGACGTCACCGCCGAGATCATGAGCATCGACGAGGCGAAGAAGCAGGGCGCCATCGCCGAGTTCGGCGAGAAGTACGGCGAGCGCGTGCGCGTCGTGACCATCGGCGACTTCTCCAAGGAGCTGTGCGGCGGCACCCACGTCGGCAACACCGCCCAGCTGGGCCTGGTGAAGCTGCTCGGCGAGTCCTCCATCGGCTCCGGCGTGCGCCGCGTCGAGGCCCTCGTCGGTGTGGACGCCTACAACTTCCTCGCCAGGGAGCACACGGTCGTCGCCCAGCTCCAGGAGCTGGTCAAGGGCCGCCCGGAGGAGCTGCCGGAGAAGATCGCCTCCATGCTCGGCAAGCTGAAGGACGCCGAGAAGGAGATCGAGAAGTTCCGCGCGGAGAAGGTCCTCCAGGCCGCCGCCGGCCTCGCCGCCAACGCCCAGGACATCCACGGCATCGCCCTCGTCGTGGGCACGGTGCCGGACGGCACCGGCGCCGACGACCTGCGCAAGCTGGTCCTCGACGTCCGCGGCCGCATCCAGGGAGACCGCCCGGCCGTCGTGGCCCTGTTCACCACGGCGAACGACCGCCCGCTGACCGTCATCGCCACCAACGAGGCGGCCCGCGAGCGCGGGCTCAAGGCCGGCGACCTGGTCCGTACGGCCGCCAAGACCCTCGGCGGCGGCGGTGGCGGCAAGCCGGACGTCGCCCAGGGCGGCGGCCAGAACCCGGCCGCCATCCCGGAGGCCATCAGCGCCGTCGAGCGCCTCGTCGTAGAGACGGCCTGACGATGACACTGCGCCGCGGCCGCCGCCTGGCCATCGATGTCGGGGACGCCCGGATCGGGGTCGCCTCGTGCGACCCCGACGGGGTGTTGGCCACACCGGTGGAGACGGTGCCGGGCCGGGACATTCCCTTCGCCCACCGGCGGCTGCGGCAGCTCGTCGAGGAGTACGACCCCATCGAGGTGGTGGTCGGCCTGCCCCGCTCGCTCAGCGGGCGGGAGGGGCCGGCCGCGGCCAAGTGCCGCGCCTTCGCCACGGAACTCGCCAAGGGCATCAAGCCCGTGACGGTGCGTCTGGTGGACGAGCGGATGACGACGGTCACCGCCGCCCAGGGGCTGCGGGCCTCGGGACGCAACGCGAAGAAGGGCCGTTCGGTCATCGACCAGGCGGCCGCCGTGGTGATCCTTCAGAACGCTCTGGAGACCGAACGGGTATCAGGTAATCCGCCCGGCGAGTGCGTCGAAGTGGTTGTCTGATCGCGATACGGTAACGTTCCGCGCGAAGTGACGGCATTCGAACAGCCGTCGCCCACCAAGAGGCGGAACCGGGTGTCGCGGCGGACGGAGCCGCGGCCAACGCCCTGCGGCGCGCTAGGGGATCGATGACTGAGTATGGCCGGGGCCCTGGCTCCGAACCGTGGCACCCCGAGGAGCCCCAGTACGGGGACCAGGGGTGGACCGGGCACGAGGCCCAGCAGGGTCATGTGCCTTACGTCGATGGCCAGCAGCCGTATCCGCAGCAGCCGCAGCACCAGCAGCAGCCGCAGTACCAGCAGCAGTACCAGGAGCAGCAGCAGTACCAGCAGTACCAGGAGCAGCAGCCGTATCCGCAGTACCAGCAGGAGCCGCAGTACCAGCAGCAGGTCCAGTACCAGCAGCAGGCGCAGCAGCAGTACCAGCAGCAGCAGGAGACGTACGGGGGCCAGGGCTGGGACACCGGCCAGATCCCGGTCGGCCCGGACCAGAACCGCGGTTTCGACCCGAACGCCGGATTCGCACCCCAGTACGCGGAGGCCGTGCAGACCGCCGACCCGTACGCGGAGGCCGTGCAGACCGCCGACCCGTACGCGGGCGCGGAGCCGTACGCACAACAGCACGCGGGCGGCTACCCCGGCGAGGCCCCCGACCTCTACGGCACTCCCGACGCCTTCCCGCCGCCGCGCCCCCCGGGCCGGCGGCACCTGGAACCCGATGAGCGGGTGCAGGAGGAAGAGGTCGAGGCCGACGAGGCCGGGGGCTCCTTCCTCGGTGGTGGCGGCGACGACGGTGACGACGACGAGTCCGGCGGCGGACGCTCGGGCCGTTCCGGCGGCAAGCCGAAGAAGCGAAGCGGCATGGCCTGCCTCATCGCGGCCGTGGTCATCGTGGGCGTGCTCGGCGGTGGCGGCTACTACGGCTACACCTACCTGAAGGACAAGTTCGGCGCGGCCGCGGACTTCGCGGGCTCCGGCATCGACGAGACCGTCGACGTGGAGATCCCCAAGGGTGCGGGCCTGGGCCAGATGGGCCGCATCCTGAAGGAGAAGGGCGTCGTCGCGAGCGCCCAGGCGTTCGTCGACGCTGCGAACGCCAACCCCGACGGCAAGAAGATCCAGCCCGGCGTCTATCCGCTCAAGAAGAAGATGTCGGCCGCCTCGGCGGTCGAGGTCATGACCGACCCCTCCAAGCTGCACGTGCTCACCATCACGGAGGGCATGCGCAACACCAAGGTCTACGACGCGATCGACAAGAAGCTCGAAAAACCGGCGGGCACCACCAAGGACATCGCCTTCAAGGAGGCCAAGAACCTGGGCCTGCCGGCGTGGGCGAACAACGACCCGAAGCTCATGGACCCGCTCGAGGGCTTCCTGTACCCGATGCGCTACGACCTGACCAAGGACAGCACGCCGGAGTCCCTGCTCAAGCAGATGGTCAAGAACGCCACCGACAAGTACACGGAGCTCGGGGTCGAGGGCAAGGCCAAGGACCTGGGCCTGAGCAACCCGCTCCAGGTGATCACGGTCGCCAGCCTCGTCAACGCCGAGGGCAAGAACCACGACGACTTCCGGAAGATGGCCGAGGTGGTCTACAACCGCCTCAAGAAGACCAATGACGTCACGAACCGGAAGCTGCAGTTCGACTCGACGTACAACTACGTCAAGGGCACGACCGATATCAACTTCAACCTCACCGAGGCCAAGGCGTTCGTCCATCCGTACAACACGCACAACGTTGCGGGACTGCCCCCGGGCCCGATCGGGAACCCGGGCCTGGAGGCGCTGACCGCCACGCTCGACCCGGACCACGGCGGCTGGATGTTCTTCGTGTCGGTCGACGGTGACAAGACGACCTTCACCCAGACCTACGATGAGCACCTGAAGCTCGTCGCCGAGTTCCAGGAACGACAGAAGCAGAAGAACGGCGGGTAGCAGGACATGTCACGGATACGGGCCGCGGTGCTGGGTTCGCCCATCGAGCACTCCCTCTCGCCGGTGCTGCACCGCGCCGCGTACCAGGAGCTCGGCCTCGACGACTGGTCCTACGACCGCTTCGAGATCGACGAGGCCGCGCTCCCCGGGTTCATGGCTCAGCTCGGCCCCGAGTGGGCCGGGCTGTCGCTGACCATGCCGCTCAAGCGGGCGGTCATCCCGCTGCTCGACGGCATCAGCGACACCGCCGCCTCCGTCGAGGCGGTCAACACGGTCGTCCTCACCGAGGACGGCCGCCGCGTCGGCGACAACACCGACATCCCGGGCCTGCTCTGCGCCCTCGGTGAGCAGGGCGTGGCCAAGGTGGAGTCGGCCGCCATCCTCGGCGCCGGCGCCACCGCCTCCTCGGCGCTCGCCGCGCTCGCGCGGATCTGCTCCGGTGAGGTGACCGCGTACGTACGCTCGTCGGCCCGCGCCGCCGAGATGCGCGAGTGGGGCGAGCGGCTCGGCGTGGACGTCCGCACGGCCGACTGGTCGCGGGCGGCCGAGGCGCTGGCCGCGCCGCTGGTCATCGCGACCACCCCGGCCGGTGCCACCGACGAGCTGGCCGGCTCCGTGCCCGCCGGGCCGGGCACGCTCTTCGACGTCCTCTACGACCCGTGGCCCACCGCGCTGGCCGCCGCGTGGTCGGGCCGCGGCGGCAAGCTCCTCGGCGGCCTGGACCTGCTGGTCCACCAGGCGGTGATCCAGGTCGAGCAGATGACCGGCCGTACCCCGGGCCCGCTCGCCGCCATGAGGGCCGCCGGAGAGAGGGCGCTGGCCGCCCGGTAGGCTTTCCGCCCGCATAGTTGATCTTGGGGGCGGTATGGGTGGGACAGTCGCGGGCCTGGTACTCGCGTCGAAGTGGGACGTCCCCTTCGCCGTCGTCACCGCACTCAGGGTGGCTTTCGGCGGCCTGCCCGTCTGGGCAAAGGCGACCATCTTCGGAATCCTCGGCTCCGTCGCCCTGTGGGCAGTGGTCACCCGGCTCCGGCAGCGCCGTGACCAGGTCACCTGACGGACAAGGCGTCCGATAGCTGGACCGGGGCCCGGTATACCCGTCCGGACATGGGAGGATCAGGTACGGCGGGTCCGGGCCGCGCACCCGATCGCGCCGTCGCTGGATCAGGCGCGAGCATGAGGAGCATCGTTGAGCAGGTTGCGTTGGCTGACGGCCGGAGAATCGCACGGCCCGGCGCTGGTGGCGACGCTGGAGGGTCTTCCCGCCGGCGTCCCGGTCACCACGGAGCTGGTGGCCGAACACCTGGCCCGGCGCCGACTCGGCTACGGCCGCGGTGCCCGGATGAAGTTCGAGCAGGACGAGATCACCTTCCTCGGCGGCGTTCGCCACGGGCTGTCGCAGGGGTCGCCGGTCGCCGTCATGATCGGCAACACCGAGTGGCCCAAGTGGGAGACCGTCATGTCGGCCGACCCGGTCGACCCCTCGCTGCTCAAGGAAACCGGCCGCAACGCGCCGCTGACCCGCCCCCGCCCCGGCCACGCCGACCTCGCGGGCATGCAGAAGTACGGCTTCTCCGAGGCCCGGCCGATCCTGGAGCGCGCCAGCGCCCGTGAGACCGCCGCCCGCGTGGCCCTCGGCGCCATCGCCCGCTCCTTCATCAAGGAGGTCGCGGGCATCGAGATCGTCTCCCACGTCGTGGAGCTGGCGGCCGCCAAGGCCCCGTACGGCGTCTACCCGACCCCCGCCGACGTCGAGAAGCTCGACGCCGACCCGGTGCGCTGCCTCGACGCCGACGCGTCGAAGGCGATGGTCGCGGAGATCGACCAGGCCCACAAGGACGGCGACACCCTCGGCGGCGTCGTCGAGGTCCTCGCCTACGGGGTTCCCGTCGGCCTCGGTTCGCACGTGCACTGGGACCGCCGCCTCGACGCGCGCCTCGCGGCCGCGCTCATGGGCATCCAGGCCATCAAGGGCGTGGAGGTCGGTGACGGCTTCGACCTGGCCCGCGTGCCCGGCTCGCAGGCGCACGACGAGATCGTCTCCACCCCCGAGGGCATCAAGCGCACCTCCGGCCGCTCCGGCGGCACCGAGGGCGGTCTGACGACCGGTGAGCTGCTGCGCGTACGGGCCGCGATGAAGCCGATCGCGACCGTGCCGAAGGCCCTCGCGACCGTGGACGTGGCCACCGGCGAGGCGACGGTGGCCCACCACCAGCGCTCCGACGTCTGCGCCGTGCCCGCCGCGGGCATCGTCGCCGAGGCCATGGTCGCCCTGGTGCTGGCCGACGCCGTCGTGGAGAAGTTCGGCGGCGACTCCGTCCCGGAGACCCGCCGCAACGTCCGCTCGTACCTCGACAACCTGCAGATCCGGTGACCCCCGCACCCGCAGCCGGCCCCCTGGTCGTACTCGTCGGCCCCATGGGGTCCGGCAAGTCCACCGTGGGCGAGCTGATCGCACGGCGCCTCGGCGTCTCCTACCGGGACACGGACGCCGACATCGTGGCGGCCCAGGGCCGGGCGATCTCCGACATCTTCGTGGACGAGGGCGAGACGTACTTCCGCGAGCTGGAGCGGGAGGCGGTCGCGGCCGCCGTCGCCGGGCACGACGGAGTGCTCGCACTCGGCGGCGGCGCCGTCCTCGACGAGGAGACCCGGCGGCTGCTGACCGGGCTGCCCGTCGCCTACCTCTCGATGGACGTCGAGGAAGCCGTCCGGCGCGTGGGCCTCGGCGCCGCGCGCCCGCTGCTCGCCGTCAATCCGCGCCGCCAGTGGCGCGAGCTCATGGAGGCCAGGCGCCCCCTGTACAACGAAGTCGCGCGTGTCGTGGTGACCACCGACGACCGCACCCCCGAAGAGGTCGCACAGGCGGTCCTCGACGCTCTGGAGTTGAAGAACGCATGACAGACCAGGTGACGCGGATCCAGGTCGGCGCGAGCGCCGGACACGACGCGTACGAGGTGCTGGTCGGCCGGCAGCTGCTGGGCGAGCTCGGCTCCCTGATCGGCACGAAGGCCCGGCGGGTGGCCGTCATCCACCCCGAGGCCCTCGCCTCGACCGGTGAGGCACTGCGCGACGACCTCGCCGCCCAGGGTTACGAAGCCGTCGCCATCCAGGTGCCGAACGCCGAGGAGGCCAAGACGGCCGAGGTGGCGGCGTACTGCTGGAAGGCCCTGGGCCAGTCCGGCTTCACCCGCACCGACGCCATCGTCGGCGTCGGCGGGGGAGCCACCACCGATCTCGCGGGCTTCGTCGCCGCCTCCTGGCTGCGCGGGGTGCGCTGGATCGCCGTACCGACCACCATCCTGGCGATGGTGGACGCGGCCGTCGGCGGCAAGACCGGCATCAACACCGCCGAGGGCAAGAACCTCGTCGGCGCCTTCCACCCGCCGGCCGGCGTGCTCTGCGACCTGGCGGCGCTGGAGTCGCTGCCCGTCAACGACTACGTCAGCGGCCTCGCCGAGATCATCAAGGCCGGATTCATCTCCGACCCGGTGATCCTCGACCTCATCGAGGCGGACCCGGAGGCGGCCCGCACGCCCGCCGGCCCGCACACGGCCGAGCTGATCTGCCGCTCCATCCAGGTCAAGGCGGACGTGGTCTCCAGCGACCTCAAGGAGTCGGGGCTGCGGGAGATCCTGAACTACGGGCACACCCTCGCGCACGCCATCGAGAAGAACGAGCGCTACAAGTGGCGGCACGGCGCCGCCGTCTCCGTCGGCATGGTCTTCGCGGCCGAGCTCGGCCGGCTGGCGGGCCGCCTCGACGACGCGACGGCCGACCGGCACAAGGCGGTCCTGGCCTCGGTGGGGCTGCCGCTGACCTACCGCGGCGACCAGTGGCCCAAGCTGCTCGAGACCATGAAGCTCGACAAGAAGTCCCGTGGCGACCTGCTGCGCTTCATCGTCCTGGACGGGCTGGCCAAGCCGACCGTCCTGGAGGGCCCGGACCCGGCCGTCCTCGTGGCGGCCTTCGGGGAAGTCACGGCCTGACCCGTCCCGTGAGGTCACGACCGGGCCCGGCCAGGTCGTGACCTCCGAACGTCACCGCCCGGACAACCGTGCGACCGCGTGCCCGACCAGCCCCTCGGGTCATATAACGTTCTCGCATCAGTCGGGCTGGAACGGGACGGAGTGGCAGCGGATGGAGCATGGAGTGGCGGGCGGGAGCTGGGAGCCGCCGGGGAGCCGGCACCCCGCGGCGCCCCCGCACCCGCAGGCGCCCCCGGCGCAGGGCTGGCCCGTACCGGCCGCGCCCTCCGGGGCCGCGCCCGCGCCGGGGCCCCAGGACGCCGCCACCGGGCACATACCGCTGCCGCCCGCCGCCCCGGGCACCGGCGGGGCCACCCTCGCGGTACTGCTGATCGGTCCCGCGGGCGCGGGCAAGACCACCGTGGCCCGCCACTGGGCGGGCACCCGGCCCGTCCCCACCGCGCACGTCAGCCTCGACGACGTGCGGGAATGGGTGTGCTCCGGCTTCGCGGACCCGCAGGCCGGATGGAACGACCACTCCGAGGCCCAGTACCGCCTCGCCCGCCGCACCTGCGGCTTCGCCGCCCGCAACTTCCTCGCCAACGGCATCTCCTGCATCCTCGACGACGCCGTGTTCCCGGACCGCCCGGTCGTGGGCCTCGGCGGCTGGAAGCGCCACGTCGGTCCCGCGCTGCTGCCGGTCGTCCTGCTGCCCGGCCTGGAGATCGTCCTGGAGCGCAACGCGGCCCGCTCCGGGAACCGGCGGCTCTCCGACGAGGAGGTCGCGCGCATCCACGGCCGCATGGCCGGCTGGTACGGATCCGGGCTGCCGATCATCGACAACTCCCACCTCGACGTCGAGGGCACCGCCCGCGCCCTGGACGAGACCCTGGCCCGCGCCATCTCGGCCCCGGCCTACTGAGCCGTCCCGGGCGCCCGGGACTCCACCCCTCCCGCGACCTCGTACGGCTCCGCTCGCCGGGCCGGATGCGCGAAGCGCTCGTAGGCTCGGAAACATGTCAGACGTGTACGCGGCCCGCCGGGGCCTGCTTCGCGACCGCTGTGCGGCCGCCGGAAACGCCGCCGCACTCATCACGCGTCCGGCGAACGTCCGCTACCTCTCCGGGGCCGCGCCGCCGGGCGCCGTCCTGCTGGTCGGACCCGGTGGCGAGGACATGCTGTTCTGCGCCGGGCAGCCCTCCGGGGAGGCCGACGAGGGACGGCTCGACGGGAACCTGCGGCTCTGTGTGCTGGCGGGCCCCGGCGCGGATCCCGCCGTCGCGGCCGCCGACCTGGCCGCCGGCGCGCACGCCGACTCCCTCGCCGTCGAGGAGCACCACATCACCGTGGGCCGCCACCGCGCGCTGCGCTCCGTGGCCCCCCGACTGCGCCTCGCCGACCTGGGGAGCGCCGTCGAGCAGCAGCGCCTCGTCAAGGACGAGCAGGAGATCGCCTGCCTGCGGATCGCCGCCGAGATCGCCGACCAGGCCCTCGGCGAACTGCTGGAATCGATCCTGGTGGGCCGCACCGAGCGGCACCTCGCCCTCGAACTGGAACGCCGCCTCGTGGACCACGGGGCCGACGGCCCGGCCTTCCCGACCTCCGTAGGCACGGGCCCCCACTCCGGCCGTTCCCGGCACCGGCCCTCCGACCGCCGGGTGGAGGAGGGCGACTTCCTCTCCGTCTGCCTCGGCGCGAACTACCGCGGGTACCGCTGCGAGATCGGCCGCACCTTCGTGATCGGCACGACCCCCGCGGAGTGGCAGATCGAGCTGTACGACCTCGTCTTCGCAGCCCAGCGGGCGGGCCGGGAGGCACTGCTGCCGGGGGCCGCGTACCGAGACGTGGATCACGCCGCCCGCTCCGTGCTCGACTCCGCTGGTCACGGCGAGGCCGTCGCGGCGTGGACCGGACACGGAGTCGGTCTCGAAATCGACGAGGACCCGCAGCTTGCACCTACGGCCATGGGTAAACTGGACGCTTGCGTGCCGGTCACCGTCGAACCGGGGGTTCACCTCCCGGGCCGGGGCGGTGTCCGGATCGATGACACGCTCGTCGTACGCCCCGAGGCGGACGGCGGTCCCGAGCTACTCACCATTACGACCAAGGAGCTGCTCGCGCTCTAGCCCGTACCGCCGGGCTGTGCGCGCACCCGTGGTCTTCCAGTGCAGGAGATTCCCACACCGTGGCTTCCACGAACGACCTCAAGAACGGCATGGTGCTGAAGCTCGACGGGGGCCAGCTCTGGTCCGTCGTCGAGTTCCAGCACGTCAAGCCCGGCAAGGGCCCGGCCTTCGTGCGCACCAAGCTGAAGAGCGTCATGTCCGGCAAGGTCGTCGACAAGACGTTCAACGCCGGCACCAAGGTCGAGACCGCCACCATCGACCGCCGCGACATGCAGTTCTCGTACATGGACGGCGAGTACTTCGTCTTCATGGACATGGAGGACTTCGACCAGCTCATGGTCGACAAGAAGGCCGTCGCCGACGCCGCCAACTTCCTCATCGAGGGCATGACCGCCTCCGTGGCCCGCCACGAGGGCGAGGTGCTCTACGTCGAGCTCCCGGCCGCCGTCGAGCTGGTCATCCAGCACACCGACCCGGGCGTCCAGGGCGACCGCTCCACCGGCGGCACCAAGCCGGCGACGCTGGAGACGGGCCACGAGATCCAGGTCCCCCTCTTCGTCAACACCGGCGAGAAGGTCAAGGTCGACACCCGCACCAGCGACTACCTCGGCCGGGTGAACGGCTAACCGTGGCTGCCCGGAGCAACGCGCGCAAGCGCGCTTTCCAGATCCTGTTCGAGGCCGACCAGCGCGGGGTGTCCGTGCGCGAGGTCCTCGCGGACTGGATCCGCCACTCGCGGTCGGACACCGACCGACAGCCTTCGGTGAACGAGTTCACCATGGAGCTCGTCGAGGGGTACGCCGACAAGGTGGACCGCATCGACGATCTGATCGCCACCTACGCGGTGGACTGGGACCTCGACCGGATGCCGGTCGTGGACCGGAACATCGTGCGCCTCGGCGCCTACGAGCTGATCTGGGTGGACGGCACCCCGGACGCCGTGGCGATCGATGAGGCCGTCCAGCTGGCCAAGGAGTTCTCCACGGACGAGTCGCCCTCGTTCGTGAACGGACTGCTCGGCCGCTTCAAGGACCTCAAGCCGAAGCTGCGTCGCAGCGAGAGCTGATACGCGCCGGTCCGGCGTGGACGGAGGGCCCGCAGCGCACGCGCGC